>NZ_CAJMZK010000028.1:0-122710 GCF_905220265.1 Paraburkholderia sp. J67 | reverse complement strand
CCTCGGGATGGTCGTCCGCGATCATCCGCGGACGACGCGATGCAAAATGCATGAGTCCGTGCGCGGCCAAAAGCGGTCCTTCGGATGTGCCGCTCGCCGGTCGTTTGAAGACCCTCCTTTTGTAAGCGACTGGTTACAACCCCTGCTGCTCTATTGCGCAATGCGCTTAAGGTCGTCAGGCTTCCAAGCTTTGTTTGAAGAACGCCAAGATACCCACTAAATCAAGAGGATGTGAAAAGCGATTCGCAACCGGCTTCGCGTACGACCTTTTGCTTACGCTTTAGATCCCATACGCCCGGATAAGACTCCGGCGTGCATCGCATGCTGCCATCAGCGCTCACGTAGCGCCCGTCGGGAGAAATCCGGCCAGGCCTTGAGTCGCTGTAGGTGAACGATTCCTTGAGCACGCGCGACGTGCTCTTCGCCGGGCTATACATCCCAAAAAAGTTGGCAACAGGCTGTCTGCTTCCGAGCTTCGCAACCAATGCGGTGTACATGAGGGGGCTAGAGCTCACGACGGCAACCGAGAGATACAGGCCAGCCGCGATGTTTACGTCGGTCACGGTGCCGGCCTTGTCGGGAATACGTTCGATCGAAGCAGCGCCACTGGCGCAGTTGGTAACCGACGTGACGCTCACGTATTCGACGTTGCCAAGAGTGACAATCGTTTTATTCCAATTGAAAACGGGCGTCGCTTTCTCAAGCTCCGTATTGATCCGACATTGCTTTTCAGTGTGATCTGCATCGGTGACGACGAGCATTCCTGTCGCTGGGACATACCGCACGGAGTCCGGGGTCTGGGCATGGACCTGGAAAGTGACGGCGGCCAGCGCAGTGGCAAACCATTTATTGTTTCTCAATTTAAGACCTTTAAAGCGTCGACTGTTGCGGTAAAGCGCTCAGCATGAGCAAGCACATTCTTACCGTTGATTGCCGCTGTGAACAGAAAGCAATTCCTTCTCAACGCCTCGGTATCCGGTGAGGATCGCACCGAGCCGGTCGTGTGCAACCGCTCGGGTGACGATGCAACGCGCATGAGTCCGTGGGCGGCCACATTGAGACGTTCGGCGATTCAAGCTAGATTGCTGACAATCGCTCACCGTCGACCATGAGGGGTATCCATGCTGGAGCAATTGCAAACAGAGATGCGCGGGTTCGGGACTGATGAGATATTGCATTTCGGAAGACCGTTGACGGCACACCTTATCGAGACAGGACGGTGGCTTGAGAGGTGGGGTAGTCCGCCCACGCTTGTTGCTGCTGGAGCCTTTCACAGCATTTACGGGACGGAGGAGTTTCGTGAAAAAGCCGTCTCCGTGGATCGTCGCTCCGAGATACGAGAGATTATTGGTGAAGAGGCTGAAAACTTGGTCTATCTCTTTTGCATGGCGGACCGCAGCGCACTATTTTCCGGTCAAGCGGCAGCGCCATATTCTGTCCCGCTGCCGTCGATGAATGCTAGCGTCGATCTGGATGAGGTAACGTTCAGAGCACTTCTGGAGATGGAGGCAGCGAACATCATCGACAGCGCGCTACATCAGCCGAACACGCCTCCTGCTGCAGGATCGTTCTGGTTTGCGAGATTCGAGTCCGTACGAAATCGGCTTTCCGACAGCGCCTATGTCACGGCTCGCAGAACCCTGACGAACTGGACTCCGGACCAGGCGCGCGATCGCATGAGTTCGGAAGGATGGCTGATCGACGATCGATGAGAATCATCGTCGACGATAGAGCCGGTCCACTATCAGAAAGGAATTACACCAGGTGCATCGAACGGCTTGCCCAAAGCGAGTGCAAGCAAGCCTTTAGAGATGTAAATCGGATCTGATTTCAGTTTTGAGTCACCGTTTCCGTTGTTCGACAGCACGATTACATCGGCAGTCCAGTTGGCGCCAATGACGCGCGAGGCTCCAGCAAGAAATCCGCTTATGCCACCCCAATGAAATCGAACTTGCGGATCGACCTTGTTGACCATCATTCCGAATCCCAGACCATCGCCGTGATCAGCGAACATGGCATTACGGGACTCGTCCCGAAGCAACGCACCCCCATGTAACACGTCTTGCCAGACCGCGAGGTCGTCGACTGTCGAGTAGAGCCCGCCGGCTGCGAAAGGCAAGCTCATAGCGATATGTGGCGCGCGGGTCCATTCCTGACCGTCGAAGAAGTAACCGCTCGCAAGCGACGGAATGAGCGAGGAGCCGTCATCGTAGCCAGTGCTGGTCATTCCCAGCGGTTCGAATAGCCGGGCTTTCAAGGCCTCAGCGTAAGGTTGTGAACACACTGCCTCAATTACACAGCCCAGTGCGGTGTACCCTGAGTTGCTGTACCTCGCGCTTGTTCCCGGTGCGAAATCCAGCTCTAGCTTTCCCACCAGTGCAATGACTTCTGCGGGCGTGCGGTCAATCTTCGAGAACTCCTTGGGAAAGCTTTCAAGCGACGTGTAGTTCGGGATACCGGAGCGGTGGCACAGGAGCATCCGGATCGTAATGTCGCGCCATGCGCGGTTGGTTTCGGGAATGAATCGAGCGATGGAATCGTCGAGCGCAAGCGACTGCTCTTCGGCAAGAAGAAGAATGGTTGCAGCCGTGAACTGCTTCGTGACCGAGCCAATGCGAAACCGCGTCGACGGCTGATTGGGGACTTTAAACTCTCGATTGGCGAGCCCTGCCGCGCCTCTCAGTCGCAACATCCCGTTGATTCGAACCAGATATGCACCGCTGAAAGCATCCTCCGAGTCAGCGAGGAATTGAGCCACTTTGCGGTCCAGATCATCGACCATGGGAAGTTTCTTTGCGTGCATGTTCAAGGCTCACTTTCGCTCATGGCTTACAGCATGGTGCACGATTTACCGCCTTATCGTTGGATCACCCTCTTCGCACAAGGCATCGTGATGCGCGCCCGAGAATATGCTTTACGCATCGTCAGTGGAATCGGGTCAACGACTACTCTCACGTGCGCTATGTTGACTCGATTCTGGAGTGAATTGACCGAAATGCAGCAACTTGGAGCAACTGGGTAATATATCGAATCCGATGCGATGTGTTGTCGATCATCGTTGCCCATATTAGCTCAAACAGGGATTCGATCTGTGATTCACGAAACTGCAATCATTCATCCAGGCGCTGTGATCGAGGAAGGTGCAAAGATTGGCGCCCGAGTTCGGATCGGCCCATTTTGTCACGTAGAGGGCAACGTTGAGATTGGCGAAGGCTCGGTGCTTAAGTCACATGTTGTCGTGAGCGGGCACACCCGCATTGGCCGCGACAACCAAATATTTCCCTTTGCCACCATCGGCGAGGAAAATCAGGATCTCAAATATGCCGGTGAGACGACGTTCGTCGAGATAGGCGACCGAAATAAAATACATGAAAGCGTGACGATCCACAGGGGAACCGTTCAAGGCGGTGGGACCACAAAGATCGGAAGCGGCAACATGCTGATGGTCAACGCCCATATTGCACACGATTGCGTCGTAGCTGACCATTGCGTCCTTGCGAATAACGCGACGCTTGCTGGGCATGTCACTCTCGACGAATACGTCATCGTGGGCGGCTTGTGTGCAATCCACCAATTTTGCTCGGTTGGCGCACACGTCATGGTCGGCGGATGTTCGGGCATTGCACAGGATGTGCCGCCTTACGTGATCGCCCAAGGAAATCATGCTTCACCGAAAGGCGTCAACACGATCGGTCTAGAGCGACGCGGCTTTAGCAAGAATGCCATTCAGGCTATCCGCGAGGCTTACAGGGTGCTATATCGGAGTGGGAAAACCTTGGAGGAAGCCAAGCCCGAAATCGCGCGGATCGCGGCGTCGCATCGCGAAGTCCAGCCGTTTTACGATTTCCTGGCGCGGTCAACCCGCGGTCTGATTCGATAGTGTGACCTGAGCAATTCGGGACTCCCGCTTATTCGAGATCCTACTCTATGAGCTTGGATACATCGACCTGCACTCCCGAAGAGGGCGTACGCCGTATCCGGTCGCTTACCAACACGCAGGTGGAGTGACCGCTTTCCTTAGCAGCACCAAAACGAATCCACAGAGAAATACACGATGACTTCCCACAGCGTCCGCCGAGCAGCGGTAGTTGACGTGCCGGTGCTCACAAAGATCCGGAACGATGCACACGCAAAGAAGGTTGCGCATGGTGACTATGCTTGGGGCAAGGAAGGAGACGGATTTTCCGAAGGATGGGTGCTAAGAAGTCTTTCGCGACGGGAGGTCTATGTCGTCGAGCAAGATGGCGTACCTATTGGAACGTTCTCTCTGGATTGGGACGATGAACCTTACTGGGGGGAGCAAGAACCTATCGCGGGTTATGTGCATGGGCTTTGTGTGAGAAAGGGCTTTAACGGCAACGGACTTGGCAGATTCATGGTCGATTGGTGTGCTGCCCAGATAAGCATCCGGAGTCGACGTTTTGTTCGGCTTGGCTGCGACGTGAGAAACACCAAGCTATGTGACTACTATGAGTCTCTTGGTTTCGTCCGGTTGCGAACCCAGCCGATACCCGAGCATGGAGACTACATCGAGTCGCTTTACCAGAAAGAGATCGGCTGAGTTTCGACAGTGGTACCGATTTGCACATGGCCGACCTGCGACCGCTTTAGAGTGCAGCGAGAGACCGCTTCGGGCGTGTTATGCCATTTGCATCACGCCCACGCCCGACACGAACGTCGCGTTCCGTCGGCGGGCGCTGAACGGCCAGTTCCAGCCGCTCGCTGGAGTGGGTTCTCAGAGATTCGAACGGCCGATGCAGATGCGAAAACTGCCATTGGGAACAGCCTATGCACGATGTGCCGAAATCAGCGCAGTTGGTACGAGTATCACCGCACTCCATGGCGTATCCAATGTTGAAGCCCATGGTCCCGAATCAGGCGATTGATGTGGGAGTAGGAATAGCAGATCTGGAATTCCCGCTCGGAGGCTGCCTGATGGATTGAATTAGCCGCGCGAGATCCTCGGTGGTGAGACGCGGCCTGCGTCCGACGTCGCCCATTCCCATCAACGCTTGCGCGCCGCCGACTGCGAAAGCGCTCTGATAGCGCCGTGCTGTCGCTGGACTCAACCCCAGCACAGAAGCGACTTGCGCGATGCTCGTTCCGGCAGCCAGCATCCGCGCTGCGTACGCACGCCGCCCTGACCAGCGGCGACCACCTGGTTTGTCGTTGGCGCTCATGGCCACTCTCTCCCTGAACCAGTGGAGATGATCCCCTGCTTCTGTCACTGACGCCACAAAAGCTGAATCAAATTCAATCTTGAGAGATAGTCGGCCTGTCAGGCCGGTGTGAAGGTGAGCGCGCGGTCAGCCAGTCACGATATGGACGCCTTGATCTGAAAATGTGAACGTTTGAGTGAGCAGATACGAGGCACCCTCCTATGTCTCGAAGCGTTTTCGTTACGCTCAACCCGATCTCGCGCATTGACCCTCAGCGCGCCCTCGTTCCTCGCGATCGCCTCCACCCAGAAATTCGCACGAGCACGCCGCCTCGCCGCGCGCTCGGTCGTGCAGGGAATTTGGTATACCCCCCTACCCCATATGATGTAATATACCCCCCTACCGTATATGTGAAACCAGATTCGGACCGCGATGCCATGCGTTGTGCGACCAACTGGCTGCATCAAGGCATGGGGCGAGGCACAGGCCCAGCCGGCATTAACGGTTCGCTTCCCACAAATCCATCGATATGACCCCACACAGGCACGCCCTGGTGGGCACGGCCGCGAGCGGGAAGCTCTCACCGACGTAGTCCACAGGGACTTCAGGCAAGGAATAACAGAATGACGGACTTTTCCACCCTTCTCTCACAGGGCGCATCCAGTGCGTGGCTGTTCATCCCCAGCGCAATCCTGCTGGGCGCGCTGCATGGTCTGGAACCGGGCCATTCGAAGACGATGATGGCCGCGTTCATCGTGGCGATCCGCGGCACGGTCGGGCAGGCCATCCTGCTCGGTCTTTCCGCGACGCTCTCGCATACGGCCGTGGTCTGGGCGATCGCGCTGGCCGGTATGTATTTCGGACGCAACTGGAACGCCGCGACCAGCGAACCGTACTTTCAGGTCGCCTCGGCGATATTGATCGTCGGCGTCGCGGCGTGGATGATCTGGCGTACCTGGCGCGAGCAGCATCACGCGCACGCCCATCACCATCATGATCATGGCGACGAGGCCAAGCTCATCGACACCGGACACGGCATCGTGCGGCTTGAGGTCTTCGAGAACGGCGTGCCCCCGCGATTCCGTCTGAGCACCGAAAGCGAGCGTGGTCACGTGTGGAATGCAGCGGAGGCGCGCATCCAGACCGAGCGCCCGGGCGGCAGCATCCAGACTTTCACGTTCGTCCAGCGCCGCGGCTATCTGGAATCGCTTGAGGTCATTCCCGAGCCGCACGCGTTCACCGCGCGCCTGACGCTGGGACACGACCGCCATAGCCACGACTACGACGTCGAATTCGTCGAACACGACCATGATCACGCCGGTCTGGACATCGCTTCCGGCGAGTATCAGGACGCCCACGAGCGCGCTCACGCGAACGACATCCGCCGCCGCTTCGCCAACCGCGATGTGACCACGGGCCAGATCGTCATGTTCGGCCTCACGGGCGGTCTGGTCCCGTGCCCCGCCTCGATCACGGTGCTGTTGCTGTGCCTGCAACTCAAGCGCTTTGCGCTGGGCGCGTCGCTCGTGCTGTGCTTCAGCGTCGGTCTCGCACTCACGATGGTGGCCTCCGGCACACTGGCCGCGCTGAGCGTGAAACACGTCTCGAAGAAGTGGGGGGGATTCGGCGATTTCGCCCGGAAAGCCCCGTATTTTTCGGGCGCGCTGATCATGCTGGTTGGGATTTTCGTCGGCTATCAGGGGATTACCGCACTTGGGGCGTAGTCCCCAGGGACGGGGACCGTGTCATCGCATCGCCCGCACGCGATGCGATGACACACTGAAAACGGTTACCATCCTCCCCTTTGCCACGCCGGACGTCAGCACCGGCCTTTCATTCCGTCGAGGTCAGGCATGAGCCATACGATTCGCGAAAAACAGAAACTGCTCAACCGTGTGCGTCGTATCAAGGGGCAGGTTGAAGCCATCGAACGCGCGCTTGAGGACGAACGCGGCTGCATGGACGTCCTTCAGCTCATCACGAGCAGCCGCGGCGCCATGAACGGGCTGCTTGCCGTTGTGCTTGAGGACCATATCCGAACGCACCTCGTTGATGCCGAACCGCACGACGACGAGCACGGCAGCGGTACCGAACAGCTCATCGAAGTCGTTCACAGCTATTTCAAGTAAGACCATGGCAGTCAAATCCCCCTGTATCGATCTCTGCGCTTTCGATGGCAAGACCGGTTTCTGCACCGCCTGCCTGCGCACGCGTGAGGAAGCGCGTGGCTGGAGAAAGATGACTGATCACCGTCGTCACCAGATTCTCAACGAAAGATCCCGGCGACAGGCGAAGCTTGAGCGCGACGCGCCGCGTGCCACACGCGAGGACTGAGGCAATCCCGCCCCTGGCCCATGCGCTCAACGCGGCGCCATGATGCGCAGCACAGGATGTCCGTCGACATCCTTGAGCGGAAACCACGATTGGTGCGTGGCCGCATCGGCACCAACAACGTGGGCATTTTCCCCCACCCACCCCTCGCTGGTTTTCTGCACGCGCGAAAGATGATGGGTGAGCTTTTTCAGGAGACGGCAGAGCGTGTGAAGACCCGCAATCCAGCACTCGCCGCCAGGCTGCAGCATGCAAATCCCCATTGGCCGCGACATACGGACGCAACACATGCGCTCAATGCAGGTGTTGAGCTTGTGGCCGTATGCGATAACCTGCGACATTCATCAATAGCGACAACCTCGACCTGCCTGCACGGAAACGACCGGCGGCGCGCACATCCGGCAGGCGCTGCATTCGGACGCACCCCATCGCGACACTAGCGCTTAATCCTTCGATAGCCGCACGCACTTCCCCCCAACTGAAGATACGTCGCTCCATTTGGAACAGCCCGCAGGGCGGACGCTCGTTTGATCAAAGAGCAACTTACAGTCTGCAGCAGGCTGTCTCGCCAGACGAGACGTGGGCAAGTAGAAATAAATTACAGCGAAAGGCAAAAGTTCAAAGCTTGTACCGGAAATAACACTTCCGTCTCCCACGTTGCGTTGCTAACCTGTGTCTCGGATGACCAACACAAAGGCAACACGATGGAGCGCCAACAATTCCACCGTTTCTCGAACGATCTGATGCGCCTCGGCGCAGAAGGGATCACAGCGCCCCAATTCAGTCTTGGACAATCAGGGGGCTACGAACTCCGGTACACGCCTTTCGAGTACGTCAACCGAGATGCAAAGCTGGTCATCGTGGGAATCACTCCCGGCAATACCCAGCTTGAACTGTCGTATGGCAAAGCGCAGGAACTTCTCCGACAGGGGCTTCCGTTTGATCAGACCCTGCGCGAAATCAAGAAGTTCGGTGCCTTCGGTGGATCATCGATGCGCCCGAATTTGTTGAAGATGCTACGGCATTTTGAGTTCGAGCGACTGCTTGGAATCAGCGATGTTGAATTGCTATGGGGGGAGCACGCTGACCGTCTGCAGTCAACATCGGTGGTGCCTCACGCTGCCTTCAAAAGAGGAAAAATGTTCGCCGGAAGCTTCGACGAAGTTCTGGCATCATCGCTCCTCAGCGAATGCTTTCGCGACTGCTTCGTGCCCTCGGTAAAGGAAATGAGTTCAGACACGCTGTTTGTCGGTCTCGGCCCCTGTCCTCAAGCCGCGTTAGACTGGTGTATCCGAAACGGCAACCTCCACCCCAAGCAAGTCCTAGGAGCGTTCTGCCACCCCTCCGGCGCGGGCGGCAGTACAACCCGCTACTACCTGAGGGAAGTCGTCAGGGAAGAGCTTGATGCCAAGAATCCGGTTCGCAGTCGGGCCGACTGGCTTGACAGCGCCTACGAACAGATGCGTGCGGCAATCTCTTCGCTTCTCGGTCAAGCTACTCAGGAACTGCCAGCAAAGCGCGACGAAGACCCTGAAATGCCGACATCCAGTATGCCGTTATCTCGACAGACCAACCTGCCTTTGGCCAACGCCAAAGACGCCATGGTTAGCAAAGACACTAACGATGAAGTTGCGGTCATCCTTGTCGAAGTTCAGAGGGCTGGCTACACACTGACAAACCAGACTTTGAAACTCGCGGAATTCGTCGCCCCACGCGGCCAGACCATTTATCTAGTCAAGACTACATCGACGACGAATCGCATCAATCTAATGGTGCATCCCAGCCTGATACCTGCCTCGGTAAGGGCATTACCAGGAGTCGCATCGGTCAGCGAAGAGCATCGCTTCCACTCGAACATGACCCGGTTTCCGAAACGATTGAATCGTGGGAAGACTGCGACCGCGTACGGATGGCTGGTAAATCTCGATGCGCTCGGTGATCTACCTAATTTCCTCGCCGCTTTTGCTAACGCGGAATTTGATTGACCAGCTTACTCTTGAACCGCCGACCGATAAAGTTGGGCTAGTTTGTTCAACTGCAGGCTGGAGAGCCTCTGCATGTCAATAGGCAGCATGTCGATCATTTGAGCGGGAAACTTCACACCGAGAGGGCCCTATTGTCAGTCAATGCCAGAGCCGGGACGTGAATATATCCGCCAGCCGCATCGCCAAAAGCATGCGTCCGCCCTTCCAGTACAAATATCGCAGTTAGCGCGCACAGCGCGGCATCGAAGTCGTCAATTGCCTTCAAACTCTTGTATCGATGTTCGCGCTTTCTAGTCCCTCGGATCGTTGGCGGCGCTTTCCCATACGATGCCCCGCACCAAGGCTTCGTTGATCTACCGACGAACGAAGAACCTTCCGGCGCTGCAGCTATTGCGTGGGCACACCAAGTTGGAAAGTACAATGCGCTACCTCGGCATTTAAGTCGACGACGCCCTCCAGACGGTGGAGCAGACCGAGGTCTGACAGCAGCATGGCCGGCGAGCGAACGCTTGCCGGTCAATCGCCTTGATGCTCGCGCAGACATTCAAACGTCGGCTCGACCCTGCGGATTCAACCGGTCGACGCAATTGTTTTCCCGTTCAGCCGGCGTTTCTGTGCACGGTACTGGGCCGTGACTCGAATGCTAATCAACGCGGAACAAGCGGCCCGATTGCGGACACACGGCGGCTGGTGAGCCGTTGAACCAGACTTGCTCTTTCTCGAGTTGCAGCGACGTCGAGGAAGCAATATCGAAAACGATCTTCAGCGCGCTTCCAATATTGGCGTCTTCTATGGGCAGTTCCCACGTCAGGAAAATCTGGGCGAAGTCCTGGTCCGGGGCGAATTCGGCCGCAGAAAAACTGTCACCCTCACCACGATCACCCTCGGTGGTTCGCTTACCTCGTTATGCGCCGTGCACTTTGCCCCAATTTGCCCCCGGTTTAGGCGGTACTGCGGGTACTGCTGCTCCCGGTACTAGCTGCGCATCGATGTCGATTATTCCTCCGTCTATCGACACTTCATGCCCATCGCTCTCCCGGCGCCGTATTCCCATGCATCGCAGGACGAGGCTCGGCTCTGCGCCTGGTAGATTACTGTACCGTTGGCAGCGAAATATGAAACTCATACGGCCGATGCCTTTGTCTCCGACAAGCACGAAACCCGTCATTGCGCCAGGACCGCGGGCCTCGTCAGGTACAAATTCCGCGCGGTCAATAATAATCGGAGTCCACCCGCATCGACCAGGGCTGTAGCGATCGAGGTAAATGTGAACTGAGAATTTCGATTCCCCGGCAGGCACGCGTACGGTGTCGTAGATCGTCTGCGCTACCTTCGGAGCGCCAGTCAATACCATAGCAAGCGAACGCGCACGGCATGCGTCGTTGGTCGTACTGTAAGTTGCAATAAACCAAAGCTCGATACGGGGATCCTTTTTTCCTTGGATGACAACGTCCGCGTGCGGACTCGGATTCAGTTCCGGACTATCGCTGAACGAATTCTGTGGCTCCCGGCGGTGGCTCTCGAAGTTCATCACCCTCGCCGGTGCGGCTTGTGACAGTGCTGTAAGTACGACCGCACAAATGACGAGACGTCGTGCATTCATGTTGCCTCCCAGCTGTAGTTTTTTCGAAAAGCCACTGGGATCAAGCATCGCATTTGCTTGAGTCCTCAGACATGTTCGTCCCCACTACTGGTAGATGCCCATTTCTTCACCCAAACGAATTGCAGAATCGCGTCTGACTTGACGAGGTGTATGTACGATGCCGAACGATATGCTGTCGAGCTTCGTACCGACCGGCTGTTAGAGTTCAGAACCAGCCGTTCGGCAAAGAACGGGGGAACGGCTGCAACGGGTCGACTACAGGCAACTGAATAAGGCAGAAGCCGACCTTTGAATGATGGCAATCCGTTCGGTCGCCGCCGCTTACTGACCGAACATTGTCGCCGAGTTGTCTGTCAAAGGCGCAGGACACCTCTTCACGCAATGTGAGCGAAGCTCCTTGTGTCGGTGCAACTGACGGTCATCTCTTTTCAGACAGGAAACGCAACAACGCAGCCACAATGGCTTCCGGAGCGTCCTCTTGTACGAGATGCCCGGCGTTGGCAATCACTTGCAGTTGTGCGCCAGGGATAGCGAGCTGCAACTGCCGACCGCGCTCCGCAGGGATCCATTGATCGTCTTCCCCCCAAAGCACTAACGTTTGGCAGCGCACCTTTGAGTAGAGCGCGGAAACTTCCTCGGTGTAGCGCTGATCCATCTGTGCAATCTGGCGGTAAAACGCGGCTTGCCCCACGGCGCCTAGCCAGGGTTGCACATAGGGGTGAATCTCCTCGTCAGTCATGGGACGCTGTATGGCACCACGTACGTAGGCAGGCACGATGGCGCGGTGAATATATTCCGGAAGACCGCCAAACGCAGCTTCGTGCTGCCGGACATGTTGCACGAATGGGGAGCCCCAGGGCGATAGCGCCACCGGATCAATAAGCGTCAGACTGCGGTATTCCTTGCCCCCCAACAAATGCGCCCTTAAGGCCGTAGCACCACCAAAATCGTGTGCTACGACGTCCGGCCGCTCCACCGCCCAGTGATCAAGCAATTCCGCGAGTAGCAGATTTTGCAGGCCTAGCGATACGTCTTGTCCTTGCCGTTGCTCGGACTGTCCATAGCCGAGCAAATCGTAGCAATGCACTCGATGGATCGCGTAAAAGTGCGGAGCAATGCGACGCCACACGTAAGAGGAGAAAGGCGTGCCATGCACAAAGATCAAGGGTGAGCCTTCGCCTCGTATCGAGTAGCGAACTGCCTGACCACGAAATTCGTAACAACGATCGAGACCCCAGCCCATGGCGCCCTCGTCTAACGGTCTAAATGGTATTCACGCATTACTCTACCTTGTTTTCATCTAACGTGTAAAATTAGTTTTAAGCGTTATGTTTCGGTGACTGGAAAGCGACAATGGACGATCAGGAATGGAACGCCGGCAGTTTTGCTGGAGGGGCTTTGTGCCTGGATTTTGCGAACACCCAGGGAGGCTGGGACAAGACGCGGGACCACGAGCGCTTACCTGACTATTCGGCAGCCATCGAATGGGCCTGCGCCGCTGGCGCGGTTTCTGAAAGTGAGAGCCTGCGTCTGCGGGCCATGGCCCAGCGAGTACCCACGGAAGCCGAATGCAACGCCAAGAAGCTGCGATTTTTTCGGGAATGTCTGTATCGGCTCTTTTCCGCGCTAGCAGCTGGCCACGAGGCGAAATCTGAGGATGAGGATTGCTTGCGTGCTGCCATTGCCGCAGCACTCGACACCGCCCGTTTGAAGAGTTACCCCGGTGGGTACGATTGGAAGATCGATCAGGAAAAGGCTGGCCTGAACACGATGCTGAACCGTATCGCTCTAGATGCTCAGAAGCTTATTTTAGGCAGTGAAACGCCCAACGTGAAGGAGTGCGAACGCTGCTCCTGGCTGTTCGTCGATCGCTCAAAGAATAAGCGCAGGCGGTGGTGCAAGGCTGAGACCTGCGGAAATCGGACCCGTGCGTCCAAGCACTATCAGCTAACAAAAGCCTGAGCGTGCATTACGCGTCGGTCGGCAACTGCCGTGGCTAAGCGCCAGCCCGAAATTTCAGGTGACTCGGTCGACCGGTATTCACTGAAACCTGCCTCTGGACGTCGACGGAACGAACGGCAGAAACGGGTCGCACACCGTCACTGACGGTCGACGGCTCTGAGATATGCCAAGCTCAGTGCGTGAACATCTCGGACGAGTGCCGAGCGGTAATCGAGGAACCAGGCGCCGTCAAGATTGAAAAGCTTTAGCAGGTCGGCTTCGTCACGAGGTAAAGGCAACGTGTGCACCTCTTGCGCCATCCAGCGGCGAGCTTCAATCAACTTCGCCCGCTCGAGCCAGTCGCAATATGCCCCATTGGACGATAGCCAGATCTGACAAGATTCGATCAGATGATCGGTTCGCATCTACTCGTCACTCTGGGCATACGCGAGTAATTCTCAAATCGGAAACCACAACCCCGACGTTGTGAACTGCGCTCAAGCGCAAGACGCAGTGTTCTCGAACTCCGTAACAGCCAATCCCGGAGCGCTGCCGAAAGACGCCCTACTCAATGCTCCGGATTGGTCTCCGCCTTCGGGCAATGGGCCTTCACAGCCGCGCCAGTTCGGCTTGCTCCTGCTCTAACGTGTAACGTGTGGCTTCATCGCTCCGATACGTCCAGCAGTCTGCGTGCTTCCAGAAAATATCACCACCCATGTCAGTCCCCGGAACTGCAGCGGAATACGGAAGTACATCCTTGATGACAAAACGTTGTTCCAGCGTTTTCCCCGAATTTAGGAGTTGCTCCTCTAAGCGTGTAGCGTCAAAGCACCTTCGCCATGGAACTCTCAGAAAACGATAGGCGAAACGGGGCATCTTTAACACCGCGGCCCGAATTATCCTCAGTCGTTCGCATCAGTCGCAGCGGTCTTGGCCGGCCGAAAAACAATCAAGCCAAACATGGTGACAGCTATAACGAGCCAAGTGCCGAAGAAAGTCCAGCCGAATGACTCTAGCCAGTCGGGCACCGATGCACTGTGGCTACCACTCACGCCGGCTGCACTTATCAGAACTGCGATGAAACCCGGCCCTGGCGATGCAATCAGAAACACAAGCCCGGTTAAAAATAGCCGGGTTCTTGAAAGATAGGCCCATATATCTCGGGACGTTCGGTTAATCCAGTACAGCTTGCAGGGGAGATAGACGAATAAACCCATACTGTAAAGCAACGAAGCAAAGAACGTTAGAGCAATCGCTTGCACAAGATTTCCCGGGCTTGGATATTGGAAAATAATACTCAATTAGCGATTGGATGCAACGAAAGTAGCGCCTTAGACCCGACGATCGCCATAGCTGGGCAAATCGCCGGCGACGCACCGGATTTACTCAGCCACGCTCGCATCGTCTGTATGCCTCGATTGACAGCCATCCTGCCATCTAGCCGGACGTGACAGTCGTGCCCCTACGTTTCGTAGCATGACACTCCAAGAACCTTTTAGACCAGCTTCACTGATCGCCCTCGGGCAGCAACGGCGAGTGCGCTATCCATTTTTTCCCGACCATGCTCGACTGTTTCACGCAGAATCTCACTCTCCATGGTCTTCATATGGATGCCTCCGGCTTGCGAAGAACTTGTTGCCGTAGCCGTAATAAAAGTAACACCGTTGCGACGATAATTGTGTCACCACTCACGGCGCAATCGAAACGGTGCCAACCGGATCGCGCTGAGGAGCAGGTGCGGCAAGCACCGCCGCCGCCGGCTACGAATTGCTGATCCCGGGCTGGGTCGTTCTTCCACCTGAACCGACCTGGCGCGGCACAAGACCCAATGACGCAGCGAATTCACGCCAGACTTGAAGGTCTCCGCGTCACCGATTGTCACGACGGCTGCTGTCGCTGTCATACGCCCGACGCCAGGAATGGCACCGATTGCCCGCACGCGCGCGTCTTCACTCATTCAATGTTTGAGCAGTTGCTCGATGCGCGCGAACTTCTCATCTCTAAGCATTTACGCAGTCTCGCCAGCTTCCATCGACGCGTACCGTAGCGCATATTCCCCCGTAGGTCAGCCTCACCTCTTTCGCAGTCGAAACGACATCATTCATCTCCCGGCGCGGGCTGGGCAATCAGGATGGCACCACACGTAGTCTTATGCCCCTCGATCGCCATCAGTTGTCCGAAATCCTCACAACCCTCCAGGCCCTCCGCTATTTCAAACAGATGGGGAGCACAACGCGGACAGGTGACCTGGTCGCCCTTCCGGGCGATGGGAATCCTGGCCGCACTCCAGGTCGATGACGGACTGCCTGAAATGACCTTGCCACCGTGACTGGTCATATCGCCCACTACGATCTGCGCTTTTCCCTGCAAGCTGGCTCGTTGCATCCAATCGTCCCTCGCTGATCACTGAGCCCCACCGCTCTGAGCCGAGAAGTCCGGTGCTTCAAATGGCGGCGGCATGTACGAGGTATCAATCTTGAACTCATGCGGATCAAGCCTGGCCTCGACAACATTCCGTTCATTGCGAACCGGTGCCAGCCTGTCGGATAAATACTTCTTCCAGTGCCGCTTCTTGTCATCGTCGTCGTCTGAAAAATACGGCGAGTAATTGTCAGCCGCGGTGCTGATCTTGATACTCACCAGATAACGCCCCACGTCAGGGGCATTGGACGACCAGTACGATAACGTCAGATTCAGAAAAATTCCGTCCGCATAAAATTCCCACACCGGTTCAGCAACAACGAGCCGCTTCCACTCTTCGGGCGTGACGGTATAGGTCGAATCAAGTGAATACGTCTGTCCGGAGTGCGACAAGGCATACAACATTGCCTGTTTTCCCGACAGCCGAGGATCGGATCCTTCGATATACCTCTGCCATCCAGCAGCGCGTAATTGGGCCAGCAAGGACGTGATCTTCTTGCGTGCGTCTTCGTAAGAATCCATTTTCTCGGGGCCTAGTCCGAGCATGAGACTCCAGTTGTCAACGCCATTTTCTGGGAAGTTGCGATCGCCCAATCCCGTCAAGATCGTAACGTTGGAGACTTCGAACGAGTTCTTACCGTGTGAAAACCTTACAACGCCTCGCTCTTTCGCGTCATCCCAGTTCTTGGTGTAGGAGTACACACCCGATGGATGATTCATGACATGGAAGCCCTGATTTTTGACACTACGATCAGGACCCGACTGGATCTCAGTTATCGCTTGATTCATCGCCATCTCCGCCTGCCCAGTTTTTGCCCCCACCTTTCCAAGCAAGATGAACGCAGCGCCAACCACTACAAGTACCAGAAGAACTACCGCTCTCTTTTTTTGCAGATTTTTTATCATTTCGTCACGTCATCCCACCCGTCGCGGCGATTTTATTGAGTTCAGCTACCATGTACGCTTTTTTCTTGTTCATCAAGTAGTGGAAAAGCTCTCTTGTTTTCTTGATCCACGCCATCCGCTCAACATAGTCCTCCAGTTTCATATCAGGCGGCCCGTCCTTCTTCGCGTCTGAGCGGTATTGATTGTCATCAGCATACTCATCTGCCGTGAAACTCAACTGCAGGGGTGGAATCATGGCGTTAAGTGGACGTAATGGCGAAAGCCACCACTTATCGGAGCTAGTCGCCTTATCCATTTTTCGCTGGAATGCGAGCTTATCCATAAACGCCTTGTCATTGTAGATCAGGCATTGCAGCACCTCACCCTGTTCGTGCTGGGCCATGACCCAGAGGTGATTGAATGCAAGCGATGATTTCTTTTTTTTATCTGCTGTTGTTTCCCAGTTTTTGACAAAATCAAAGCCAATGGATACTCGGGGCGTCCACTTGAAATATCCTGGATTTTCCGTATCTTTTCCTATGGGCGCGCCCGATCCAGCGTCACCAGGTCCATTATCGTCACCGTAGCTTTTCGATGACTCATTCACAACCGGACATTTCGGCACGACTTCTGCCGCCCACTTCTGGCGCATCAGATTTGACTTGACGGTCTCATGGAACTCCCGACTATCGCGTTCTATCGCGCATTTTTCGAAGGATTCCGGGTCGGCTGCGTAGCCGTAGCACCACGGTAGAAGATCGTTATAGATCCACAGGTTTCCTTTCCCCAGTGCATCGTGCACCACTCCCATGAGGGGATTGTCCTCAACCTGCCAGGACTTGATATTGCAGGCAACCTGCTTGGCTGCGAACGCGCCCAATCCCGTCCAGTCGAATCGTCCTAGCTTGCTCTCGTCACCGAGGTGAAATTTTTCGAGAAACATCCGTGCATAGCTGGAAGCGACCCGCTGGGCTCTTGCAGCATAATGAAAATACTTCGTGCCTACGAATGACGCATCACCCGATTCAATCGGTGTTTCCTTGATGCTGTGCGAGCTGAACCGGTAGTCTGGCGTGCCGTTCTTCAATATCGGTGTCCGGGTATCGAGCTGAGCCATCGCGTATTGCTGGGCGAGCGACCAGACGAACTTGCAGTTGCAATGCGCGTCAACGCAGGTGTTGCTTTCTGGATCGGTCTTACTTTGCGCCAGGGTATCCATAGCTGTGCGGCCTTTTATTCGTCTGTATCGGTAAAGAGCTCGTCCCAGTGTGGAGCGAATTTCACGTTCTCTTCCTGTTGGGTGTTTAGCGTAGCCGAGCGTCCAAGCTGGTTGGTCTGGAATACATGCTCGCCTGAATCTGCTGTCATCCGGTAAGCGACACCAGGCAACGGGCGCCCGGATGGCGCGAGCATTCTGAATATCTGATCATTGGCCTCGACCGTTGGCGTGCCGGCGGGCGAGACCCCCATCGGCTTGGGTGGCATATTGCTGACCTGCGCATTCACCTGATACTGCCCGGCGCCCACAGTGATCTTTCCCTGTGCAAGCTGGATGTAGCTGTCGCCGCCGTTGAGTAAGACCTGCTTAGTTGCCTTGATGGATATGCTTCCGCCGTCTGGGTGATTTCGAGTTTTGCCAGCAGGTTCAGGTTTTTCTGAAGCGCCTTGATGTCAATGTCGCCCGCGTATGAGACCATCCTGATGCCCAGCTTGTAGGCAAACAAGCGTATGGCGTTTCTGGCCGTAGCGAGCAGATTGTCGCCGCTGCTCACGCTGACATGACCACCGCTCGTCAGCGCTGTGTGCTCGCCACTCGCAAGATGAGTACTGCCTTGAGCGGTCGCCTCGATTCCAGCAGGCGACGCAAAAACCAGGTGCGGCTTTGATAACTCTGGAAATGTTGCGTCGCCTTGCGCCGCCCCCTGTCCTCTGATTTCGTCGTTTTGCTTCCCGATTGCGCTGGTAACGTCAGATCTGTCCTGCTCGTCGTGTGCCTGTGCCTGAACAGCGGCGTTGCCCAGCGTATCGTGTAGATTCGTCGCTTGCGCGAGACGCTGGATCGTCTCCCCCATGTCTTTCGCCGCAGCCATCGCACCGGATCGTGACTCGGTGGTCACCAGCATGCCGCGGTTTGCACGCAGCACGCCCCATGAGTTGGTCGCGAGTTCCCACCCGGTGCCACGCGCCTGCCCTCGACCTGCGTTCCCGTCAATGCGCGTGTTGTACCCGACAACAAGGCGTGACTCCTTATGGTCGCTCGATATTTGCGCCTGAAGTTTTCCTGGGGTGTCGTCGGCGAGAATATGATTTGCCTGCGAACCATCAAGGTCACGAGAGCGCATTCCGGAGAGCGCGCGGTTGTCCGGCAACTTCCACTGGACGAAGTTGGTGCCGTTTGCCACGCGGCCCGTGATCAAGGGCCTGTCGGCTGATCCATCGAGAAACGACACGACGACCTCGTCGCCTATCCGGGGAACCTGGATCACCCCGAATCCCTGGCCTGCCCAAGGATGGCTCACCCGGACCCAGCACGAGCTATTCTCGGTGCGCTGTCCGATCCGATCCCAGTGGAACTGTACCTTTACGCGCCCCAACGCGTCTGTATAGACGGGCTGACCCTGCGGTCCCACCACAGTCGCTGTCTGCATCTGCATAACTGGCTTCGGGTGTTCGAAAGGGCTGTGAAACGGAGCGGATTTGCGCTGCGCTTCGATCTCAACGATAAGCAGACCTTCGGAACCGTCGAAATGCGTGGTGGTAGCATCAGGTTGTCTCGCACGAGCCGCATTCGCCTCGGCCAGCCGTGCCTTCAGACTATGCGGAAAGTCCCCATGATGGGCCGACCCGGGCAGATTATTCTCGATCAGCCACACGACTTCGATGACGGCAAATTCGCGCCGCACGCTCGAGTCACGATCATGCTCCGGATGTCCCACAAGCTCAAACCAGCGGCCGGCGTCGATCGCACGCAAGCTGCCAGTTCCATAGAACCGCTTTCCCCGCGACTCCCATTCTTCCATCCGCACTTTCGTGAGGTGATCTCCGCGGTCCTGGTCCAGGTAGGTGTACGGGCCGGTGTATTCGTACATTTCCAGCTCTTCGGGCAATTCGTGCGACAGCGTCGGAATGCTGGTGCCCTTGGGATTGGCTAGAAGCGAGGGATTTTTATAGTCGAATGTGCGGGTCGTCAGGGACGCACTGTGAATCGATCGCAGGCCGGACCAATGAGTCAGCCCATCGACCTCGCTACTTGTGCCGTTACGGGAGAACTGGACTGTTCGCGGAGCAAGCGGCTCGCACGCGTCGAGGCGGTCCGTAACCGTCAGCGTATGAGACTTGCCATCGTCGGCCTGCTTCCAGATGCCGAACAGACCTTCCTCCTCCATCAATCGATGGACGAAGTTCCAGTCGTCTTCGTATTGCACACAGTACGAACGGGACGGCAGTGGTCTGGAGAGCGCGAAATCAAACCGTCCGTGCGTCTGCGAATGTGCAGCGAATACATCCCCGAGAATCTGGTCGACGGCCTTGTCCTGCCAGATCCGCTGGTCGCGACGGAATTTCAGGAAATGCATCCATGAAGCGAAATGAATCTGGTAGCTGCTAAGCCCGCCTTCTGCGCCCAGTCTGCGCACGGCGTACACGTATCCGTTTCGAGGAAGATAGGTCCGGTCGGTTTGTTGAATCCAGAGCGTGACAGATTTTCCTATCAGTTCCTTCAGCTTAAGATCGCCGCGCGTGGACAGGACATCCAGAGCGAAATCGAAATCCCGACCAATCCGCGACCAGCCTACCATCCGTTGCGGTAGCAACATGTTGTCCCCGATCGGGGTATCCAGCTTGAGGAGTCGATCCTGCTGGAGCAATCCACCTTGCATCGCGCTCACGATGTCCAGCGCACTCATCCCCATCCCCTTTCCGAATTATGCGATATGAGTTTTTGAATTTTTAACTTTTATCTTAAAAAGATTGAGATAGATTAATATATTCTGATTTTCTACTCAAGATACTATATTCCATAGAAATTCGACTCAAAAAACATAGTCGGCAAAACATCCTCAAACCGGGTGATCGTCCGCGAAGCATCGGAAAATTTTCCCGTGACCGACATCCTGCGAGACAGTCCCGACGGTCTGTTCAATCAGTTTGAAGTAGTACCAAATGTGAGAACTACCTGAAGCGACGTCAATCGCAATGCAAAACACTATTTGCATTCGGCCTGAAATGGCCAGAGAATTCGGCGCTTACCGCTCTCCGCAGGAATTCGAATCGACTGACGGGCTACAAACGGGATATCGAGTTGTTGATAAGAAACACCTCCGGCCATGCCGTGATCGCCGATGACCTCGACTTCTCGCTGGAAGAAGGCTTCGTCGATACACCTAAAAGCGGCACCAGCATCGCCCCCAACACAAATTAGAAGAAAATGATGAAAGGCGCATCAATGGACCAATTTCTCCGGATATTCGCTTACAAGTCGAAGGTGTTTGAATGCGGTCTGCTTTTTCTTGTCGGTTTCGCAATCGTTTGTCCCGCGCACGCGTACACGACGTCGACCTGTCAGGAGACATGGTATGCACCAGCCAAAGGCGAGGAGTTTACGGGCTCGATCCATTCATGGACGAAGGTGAAAGAGCAGCCTTGCAGGTCACAGTCCGTGAAAGTTTTGAAGCTTGCAGGCCAGACTCAAGACGACTATAGCGACGTATCCGGCGCGACAGATGCAGAAGGATTCGCGACAGTGAATGGCGGCGGATACCTCGTGCATTTCCTCAGTGTGAGCCAGGGTCCGTATTGCGGCGGGGGCGATGTTCCCGGGCTGGATCCGGAATGCCTTCTGCCGCAGTGGTTGAGGCATTATGAAATACACCGGGAGCGCGATTACTACCAGATCACGCCAGATCGCGAACTGAGTCTGATGGACAAGGAAAAGCCGGATTTGTGCGGAGGCTGGTATGCAACAGACGGCCAAAACGTTTACCTGATATCGCACGCGTTTGATGACGAATCGGGCAACTTCCCCTATACGCCCGTCCGGATCGACAATGCTGACATCGCGACATTCAGATGCTTCGTCCCCGACGGCGCTAAAGACAGCGTTGCATACGAATGGTCTCTCGACAAGGACCACATCTTCCTCTTCGGACGCGCCATCAAGCAGATGTCTCCGGCATTCCCGGTCCATCTGTTCATCGATCAACTCGCGTCGGTCGACAGCCCGGCGATCAATGGACAGCAAGTCTTTAGAATTGGTTTTGATCGCGCGCAATTGATGCCTGGAATCGGTCCGAACATCCGCATCCTGTCGAAGGCGTTCTTCACCGATGGGAAAGCCGTCTTTGATCGAAACTTTCGAAAAATAGCTGGCGTCAGCGGGGATAAATTTCGCGTGGTGATGCCTGTTTGCCCAGTTCCCGGCAACCCGGAGCTCGCTTGCGAGACGTACTCAAGACACGAAACGGATGCAACCATAGAAGTCACAGGCGGTGGGATTGGAGTGCAAAGTGGATCGATCATACTCCCGGTAAACGACTCTCCCAGCAGAGTCGTTATAAACGGAGCAAACGGTGAAAACATCAACTACTTTATCGTTTCAAACTATCCGGGAGCCGTTTATCGTACTGCACCATTCATGCTATTTAACAGCAAGCTGTACAATCTGCTGGCGCTCGCCAGCAAGGACCTCAGCGACGGAGTGCCAATTCACGGATCACTAAGAAGTGCGAAGTGTGGCTACGTCCTGGATGATACTGGAGCAATAAACCTCGTAACTCTGAAGCGAGTTTCCCGGGATAAGATTCCTGAATTTTGCTGACATTTCACTGGCTCGCCCAATGGCAAGCGTCAGTTTCTGGAGAGCCCCGTTGAATATAACCACCGGATCCATGGACGTGGAGAGTGGATGGCAGCGCCAAATGTGTGCGCGTGACGCGCGGTGGTTCGCCGCGCGATCAGCGGCATACCTCACCATCGCGTTGGGCATAGCAACTCACAACACATGGGGCGCGACGTCGGTCGACGCTACCGTTGAGCTTCCTGTCTGGTCCCGCACCTGGACAGGCACGCTTGGCGGCAAGTCCGTTATCGTGGAACTGACACGCACGGCAGACGCGCTGTCTGGCGATTACTGCTACCAGCCATGCGCAGATGCCGTCCGACTGCGCCTGCAGTTGACTGGAACGATTGATACGCAGGAAGCCCTTTTAACAGAGCGCGACATGGGTGCGAAGACACCCGATCAGTCGACAGGGGTCTGGATGCTGAAATCTCTCGATGCCGTTGCGAAGGGCACATGGAGTTCCCCCGATGGCAAACGTACGTTGCCGGTCGTCCTCTCGCAATCCACTTCGGGACGACCATTCCCCTACGATATCCGTCTCCTCGCCGACGCATTGCCGAAAGCCGTTGCCCGTTGTACTTCATCTCACGTCAGCGCAATTCTGCTCTACAGGCAAAACCACCTCGTGCAGGAGTTGCCGACGGACTCACGAGGCACCTGCAGCCTATTCATCCCGGAGGTCATCGACGCGAACTTCGACGGCTGGCCTGATCTGCGCATTCAACTCGGTCAAGGTGCGGGACCTAACGAAGCCTACCAGACCTGGCTGTTCGACCCTAACGCGCAACGGCTTGTTGATGCACCGCGGTCCTTGCAGGACGTGCTATCGCCCGTATTCGATCCGGCACACCGTATGGTGTGGTCTGAAGTTCGCGCGAGTTGTTGCGAATATGGACTGACGACGTATCGCTGGCAGAAAGGTGAACTGAAGGAAATCGAAGCGCAGTCCAGTTACACGCTACCCGTACTCGACGGCACGACGCGACGCTATTGCCTGGCGGCGCCGGATTACGCCGATGGTCACATCTATTTTCCACGTCGCGTCGAGCAATCGGGTCATAGACTGACCCTGACGTTTAAGGATATTGAATCGTGCGATACCGAACTGGGGATGCCCGATGAAGCCGGGGTCGACATCTGGCATACCAATCCCGGCGGTTCGCCTCAACTATTGAAACGGGAAACGAGCACGTGGGCACGTGTATCCACTTCGATTGGGCCACGCTTCTGCCCGGAGGTGCCATTCTTTGCCCATGGCGCGATCCAGCGGATCGTGCTTCGCGATGATCCGGCGCGTTGTTCCGGGAGCGATCCGCGCAAGAACTGAAGGTCCGTGGTCGACTATGCGACCGATTTACCATTGGCTCGTGTGAACATCAGACGAACGCTGCAAGTGCCGATCGCGACCGCCCAGGCTGAACGGCGCATGAACAGCAAAAGTGGAAATTAAGCTATACCGTCGCTGGCGCTCACCGGTTCGTGATGCGCTAGAAGTCCCAGACGCGTCGCGAAGCGCCCTCCGGAACCAACTGATCATGGGGGTAAAATAAGAGGTCTATTGACAGGATAGCGCACACGTCATCGTGACTGAATACACCCTGGAAGACCTTATCGCTCTCGGCGAAAGTGTGGACGTTGAGTTCAAAAAAGGCTGTCGGCCGGGACGGCAAGGGTGAGCTTCCGAAGGAGTTCTGGCCGTCGTATAGCGCTCTCGCGAACACAGAAGGTGGCGAGATTGTTCTTGGCGTCGAAGAGCTTCCCGACGGAGCAGTCCGGCTTCATCATCTTGCGCACGCGTCAGCGATGCGGCAGGAAATCTTCAATCTCGCAAACAACCGGCAGAAGATTAGCGCGAATCTGATTCGCGACGACGACGTGCAGATTGTCCACGTCGGTGAGTGTGATCTCGTCCGGGTTCGCATCCCGCGTGCAGCGCGTCGCCAGCGACCAATCTTCGTTGGCGAGAATCCCCTTCGCGGCACCTACGAGCGACGGAACGAAGGCGATTATCTTTTGCCGGAAGACCGCGTGCGACAACTCCTCGGCGAACAGAGCGAAACACCGCGGGATGCCACGATCCTGCCGCGCTACGACACGGATGACCTGGATCTCGAGACGATCACGGCATACCGCCAGATTTTCGCGAGTCGTGCACCAACTCACCCCTTTATCTCACAGTCGCTTCCTGAGTTCCTGCGCTCGGTTCAGGCGTGGAAGAAAGACCGGGAAAGTGGGAATGAAGGTCTGACCATCGCGGGTTTGCTCATGTTCGGCAAACTCAACTCCATCCTCGACGCTGTCCCAAACTACATCGTCGATTACCAGGAGCGGGCGGAGGCGCGAACTGAAGCTCGGTGGGTTGACCGCCTTACGACCGACGGGTCGTGGTCCGGGAATCTTTTCGATTTCTATCGCAAGGTTCTCGGTAAATTGACCGCGGACCTCAAGATTCCATTTGTGCTCGACGGCATGGTGCGCAAGAACGTCACGCCCGTTCACGAAGCCATCCAGGAGGCACTCGTGAACGCGATCGTTCACTCGGACTTTTCAGGCCGTGTGTCGGTGCTGGTCGTCAAGCGTCCTGACATGTATGGGTTCAGGAACCCGGGACTCATGCGCGTACCCATTGAGCAGGCGATCCGTGGGGGCGACAGCGATTGCCGAAACCGCCTCATACAGAAAATGTTCCAGCTCGTTGGCGCCGGTGATCAGGCGGGTTCCGGTGTTCCCCGCATCTTTGGCGTATGGAAAGAGCAATCATGGCGCTCGCCTGTGGTTCACGAGAAACGTGAGCCCGAGCAAACGCTGTTTGAATTACGGATGGCCAGTCTCCTGCCCTCGGACGTTGTTGCCGAGCTAGAGGCCGCTCACGGCGCCCAGTTCACCGGCTTGAGCGCACTAGAAAAAATGATTGTGGTCACGGCTGCGGTCGAAGGCTTTGTCGATCACAAGCGGGTTCGTGAGATCACTGACGAGCACCCCGCCGATATCACCAAAACCCTGAGCAAGCTTTCCCGCGAAGGCCTGCTCGTGCCGTCGGGCCACGGACGGGGCACCATTTATTTCGAGCGCCACTACGTTCAACGTCTTTCCTCCCCCGACCTGGCCGAATTCCAGCGCATCGAGCCCGCTGTGACAGGGCTCAACGTGCCGCCCGTCAACGCGCCGGACTCGGTCACCCTCGCCAGCCGTGCAAACTCCGGTGGTTTGAAGACAAGCTCCGGTGGTTTGGACGGGAACTCCGGTGGTTTGGAGACTGGAAGTCCGGATGATAGCGATCCGCTCGCGATGGCCGAAAAAGTTTTGGCGCGCGAATTCCCGAGCGGCCTGCCTGGCAAGCTGCGAACGGAAAGCATGCAGAAGCTGATCGCCATGCTGTGCGCGGCCGACGGACTCACTCTCAAGGAATTGGCTACGGTACTCAAGGGCCAACGTCGACTTAACGCCATGAAGTATTGCGATGCTTTTGCCAACGGTTGAGATGGTCATGGCGCTACTCCACAATGGGTCGTCAACGCGACCAGCGCTGGACAATGACTTGAGAATTTTTCGGTGTCCGAATAGTAGACGGCCCTGCCTGCAAGCGGGCGGTAGATTGGCGGGAGAGTCCGTTCGCGGATAATCGACTTGCCACAATAAAGCCCGAGAGTCGCCAGATATCTTGGACTCGCGTTCAACTTCACTCCCCCTTTCGCAGCACATCTGGGCAGCTGACTGATCTTCAGAAAATCACAACTTCGAGTGCGAATTAGGCAGCCCATTCACGACGACATAGCTGCTTGAGTTCGCCTGTGATCCGATGGACAAGAAGGACAGCGTCTTCGGGATCAAAATTCCACTCGTTTGATTTCCCGCGCCAAGGTTCCTCGGACGAAGCCGACGACTTCCAAGTCTCCCGCGTCGCGCATTGCATCCCAGCGTGCCACAGTTACGCGAAGCACCCGCTGCCAGCCGCAGCGGCGCAATTCACAATACGGATGGGTGTCAATGCAACCGCTTCTTCTGATCGCAGTGCTTTTCAAATACATCGATTCCCGGGTACACACAGCGTGCCCTGAACTCCTGACCGATGAACCACGTAGGCTTCGCGGCGTGTTTCTGGAAATGGTAGAGCCGCCTCGCTTGGGTCGACCGCGCTCGAGATTTTCATCCGGACTCGGCGAACCTCAGCAGCGAGAGTCGCAGCTCGGCCAGTTTCCCGACCACTCTATTGCGACGTTTCGCTGCGCCATTCACAACGTCTTGAATATGTGATCGCGCGCCATCACGTTCGCAACGGAAGAGACCATCGCTATTGACTAGCGCCGTAGTTACACGTCGATAGACATTCCCTGTTGTGTGGCGACAAGCTTCGGAGGCGGGGCACAATTACAGATACACAAATCATCGCTTAGTGCTGTCCGGCGTCCGTCGGGTCCTGGCATTGAGAGGCGCGGGCCATCGCACTGAATCTTGCCTGTAGAATTGCACACCGGACACACCACGTCGTCGCCTTCATGTGCGACTTGCCGACCGCTAAATGACAGGGTCGTCGGCTGTGCCCGAACCTTTCCTGATACTGTCGTGTGATCGCCGTCAAGGATTAGATATCGCTTCACAGTCTGCCCCCTATAATCGAAACGTCTCGCTTCATCGATGTACGCCACGTGTGCCATACGAATGCTGCTCGGCCTACGATTTCCTCCTCGAGAACGTCGATAGCGGCAGACCAGTGGCCGGATCGAGTTGCTTCGCCTTTGCGAGCTGATCGATGAGTTCGTCGGACGGTTGCCTTTGTAGCGCCCGTAAGCCGCTGCGATGCGATAGAAGCGTGCAAAATCGTTAAAGTCTTTCGGTCCATCCTTCGTTTGCAGAAACCTTCCATACTGGAACAAGGCATCGACCTTCGGATCGAGAGCGGGCAGATGATCCGACTCGTGCGTACACGTGAACGCGAGATTGGCGCGAACAGCGCTCATGTCGGGTAGCGAGGGTGCCACTGTATTTTCTTTGGACGTGCAGGCACAGGCAAGCAAAGCGAGTGAGGCAAGCAAGGATACTTTCGTCAAAAGGTCGCCACCCTGAATCAAATATCGCTTCACCCTCTTTCGAGAGGATCGCAAAGTCTCATGCTCGCTCAATGTACGCTACCAGCTCCCACGCAACCTTAGCAGTCCTCTGGCGCCTCCCCACTATGCGATCCAGAAACGCAAGCTGGCGCGCCTCGCGGACGTTGAGGGAAGGCAGAGTGTTGCCCTTGAGGAATCGTTGCTTCGAATCTCCCGTCTGTCCAACCTCAAGCTTCGCTTGCCAGACGCCATCTTCTGGACAGGCTTCGCCAGTCTTCGCGAGGGTACCAAGCGGAACACGTGCCCCGATGTTTGAGGATTCGTCAGCCTGCGATGTCTTGTCCGTAAATCCAGATAGGGGCAGGCCCGTAGCCGGATCGAGCTGCTTCGCTTTTGCCAATCCATCAATGAGTTCGTCGGACGGTTTTTGCGGCGGTATCGCAGCATCCTGATGTTTCTGCCATTCGAACGTGCCATCCCACGCCGGTAGCTTTGCAGGCGGTAGCGGCACGATCTCGTCGATGTCAGGAACCTTTGGATTTAGCCCATCGTTCGCGCGGAGGAACTCCTGAATCGCGCGGTATCGTGCCGAACGCTCGGGGTCGTCGTTCAATCTAAGATAGTACAAACTGTCAGATGGAGGTGGAGCCTTAAACCCATTACTCAAATATGAGGCAGAGGTAATATCGCCCGCCTCTACGCCTTTTTGAAACACCTTAAGAGCATCGGAGTAATCCGACTGATTCTGCAAAAAAATCCCCAACATATTTGCGGCATCGCCATAACCCTGATCAGCGGCGCACTGACGCATCTGTCGAGCGATATCGGGAGCCTTATCGTGTGGTGCAAGCTGTTCAGCGACATAGGCCTGTGCTTCGGGACTTCCTAGATCAGCCGCCTTGCGGAAATAACGTAACGCCATTTCCTCGTCCTGCTTCAGGCCATAGCCTGTTTCGAGGTAGTGGCCGATGTCATAGTACCCACCTGGAATCTCCTCCCTGACCAGTTGTGCAGCAAGCGCAATCGCTTCTTTCGGCCCGTCGGGAGAGTTCGCAAGCCCCTGAGAAATCAGCACCTGCGCATTGTGATTGGCCTTGTAGTGCCCATAAGCCGCTGCTATACGGTAGTAACGTGCAATGTCATTGAAGTCCTTCGGGCCATCCTTCTTTTGCAGATATCGTCCATACTGGAACAAAGCATCCGCCTTCGGATCAAGAGCGGGCAGATGATCAGACTCATGGATGCAGGTGAACGCGAGATTGGCGCGAACAGCGCTCATGTCGGGTAGCGAGGATGCCACGGTGTTTTCCTTGGACGTGCAGGCACATACGAGCAGGGCGAGAGCAACGAGCGAATATGTTTTTTTCATTAGTCAGTCCGAGTAACTACGGACATTGGACGTGCGCGTAAAGCCGACGAGCGAGGCATAGGGCTGTTGCGTGCCCCCCTGCTGCCGGACCGTGTTCTGCTTGACGATGTCTGTCCACGAATCAAATGCATCCCCTGGCTTATCCTGGGTGCCTATATTGTTCGTATGGAGACTCCACAACTGATGACGCAGCGTCTTCGTCACCTGACTGTTCTCGTGACAGATATTCAGTTCGCTATCTGCTTCCATGCTTCGCGTGTTGATATTCGCAGAACCCAAGGTCATAAATGCGTCATCGATTGTCATCAACTTCGCGTGCACGTAGACTGGGACCCACTTGCCCGCAGGAGAGTCCGGTGCGACGAGCGTACAGATCTGTACTTTCAATCCAGGGTAGTCCCGATTCATGGGCTCTTGCGGTGCACTTTTCATCTGCGATTCTATCTGAGACCTTTGCTGCTTCAGTTGCGCAACCTTCTGCTGCGCATCCGCAACACGCTGTTGGGTCGCAGCCGAATCAACCATACCTTGCATCTGTAGCGCGCCGAGCAGATTGTTATTGGCATCCTGCTGGTGGTACGCGACATCCACTAACTGCTTCTTCAGTTCTGCCTGCCGCGCATCTTCTTGTTCGAGGGTTGCGACACCTGGAATGCTCTTTGCCTGCCCTAACGCGTCGAGCATGCGATAGGTATTGACAGTCCCCGAGCCGACCGCGTCGTCACTGGAATTGGTAATGACGAACAGGTAGATCAGACCATGTGTGCGCGCATCGCGTCCTTCCCGAACATGATTTTTCGCTGTGTCCTTGATTTTCTCTGCAAGCGGCACCCAGCGAAAATACTGGTTCTGGATGAAGATGTGCTGCGTGGCGTTATTAACGGCCTGAAGATACAGCTTCTCGATATCCCGCTTGCCTTTCTGCGATTGCGTGCGCAACACCTGCGCCATGACGGGCGTGTCACCGCCCGGTTCGTACTTTACGGTGAGCCGCTTGTAGAGGCCCTTACGCGCCTCGGTCAGATTCTGGCCAGTGGCGTCGTCCCAGGCCTCGCAAAAATTCGCGTTCAGATACTGAAGCACGGGTCCTGTGACCCAACTGGACATGTCCTGCCACGGATACAGGCCGTTGCGTCCCGTCGACGGCGTCTTGCGTACGCAGCTATGCGCGCTCGTATCCCAATATTGATCGAGCATGTTGTGCCCCATCACGAAACCTTTGGCATTCTCCGGGTCTTCATAATCGACCAGAACCATTTTCTGATGATGAGTCGGCTCGGCCCATCCCATTATGACGCTGTTCTGTGCCGCTAACCGCGTATCGCGCTGCTCGTCCTTGCCATGCCAGAAGGTATGCCATGCAATCTCAGCGCGATTCCCTGCGCTGAAACCGCGCGTGGCGAAGTCAATATTCTTGAAAGCCTGTTTCCGGTAGTAGAGGGAGTGCGCTGCCTCGATCGCCCTCGCAGTAAGCGGGGTGAGGATCGAGTGGCTCGTCACGTTGTTCAGATTCGCGTGCCAGTACCAGGCCTCATCGAACTTCCGCTCATCATCCGTCTGATAATCGCGCGAAAGCAGTGAAAAGCGCGCATAGGCAGAGTTGGGCAATTTCTGCTTCAGCTCAGTGACTGAGCCATTCCCTGGCATATTGTTCTCACTGAGCGACGAGACCCCAAGGGGATCACTCCAGCAGAGTAGTCGTACCTTAACCCCCGCTGCACCTTTTTGTTCGAGCAAGGTACCAATCGGAACGCCCTGTCCGTTTCGCAAAAAATACATCGACGGCTGAAAGCCCCAACAGATAATGTCAACGGAATATTTCGCCTTTGAGATAGCGTCGTATACATGACCAAACGCTTCCTCTCCGTTGACAAGCGGACGGAATGTGGCATTGATTGGAGAGTACTCCGTATGCTGCACAAACCAGCGCATGGAAATATTCCCGCTGTTCGTCTGGTTTAGCGCAATCGGAGTCGTCGCGATAAAAACATCAGTCGTTGTTGCCATCACCTATTCTTCCGAAGAAGGATTAAGCAGATTGCTATAAAGCTGCCGGTGTTCAGAGCGGTCAACGGTTGCGGTATCGCCTTCCGGCTGCCCCTGGTGAAACTGGAATCCCTGATTCGCAAGCGTCCCGTTAGCGGCATCGCGATAATCACCCGGAACCGGGATTTCATGCTTGTCGCCGTTCGCCAGCTCAAGGGTGTACTTCTGCGTCGTGACCTGATGATCAATGGGTAATTGCCCGGTACGGTCAAAAACACCCTGCTTCACCAATGCCCCGTCCGCATAGAGCTTGTATGGCATGCCGATGGGCACGACGTTCGTGGCGGAAGGCGACGCCATCGTATTTAGTGCCAGGCGCCGCGTTGGCATGTCCTTGAAGGCCGGATTGGTCACGTCCATTCTCGTCGGCCCGCTGAACGGGAAGCTCGCGCCCTTGAAGTCGATCGTGCCCGGCGCGTGGATCTCGATGTTGCCGTCCTTGATGCGGATATAGGCACCACCGGACGTCCAGAGTATTTCCTGTTGCGCGGCGCCTTGAATCTTTTCCGTGGCTGATGCGAGCAACAGCGATCTCTGGGCAGTCAATTCGACATTGTCTGCATGCGCCTGAACTTCAATCTTTCCTTTCGCGGCAAATAGCTTCATGCCTGCGTTCTGTACGAACAGGCTCAGCTTCTGTGTGACGCTGGCCACCAGCGATTTGCCCGTTGCGATGTGCGTGCTCTGACCGCTTACCAGATTGATATGCTGGTCCGTCGCGACATGGGCGGACTTCTGGGTCGATAACGCGATGCCTGCAGGCGTAGCGAATAGCATGACGGGTTGCTTAAAGGTATTCGCGTTACCGGTCCCGCCTCCTGCCGTGTTACCACCACCTCCTGCCGGGCCCGCTACACTGTGCTGCGTCGCATCCGTGAAAGACTTCAGGGCGTCCTGTCCGTCCTTCAGGCTTTCTGCATTCGATGCTTCGCTTGCCTGCGATGCAGCTTCGAGCACGCCCTGCGAGCCCACAAGCTGGTTGCTGGCGATTTGCGTGTCGAGCGGCTGCCCAGCGACAGGATGCGACGACACGTATAATCCTTGTCCCGCACGCAGCGCGCCGTAGGCATCGGAGCTCAAATCAAATCCGCTGCCGAGGAAGTTGCCGCGCGTATTACCGGCGTGATCAATCAGATAGCCCAGATGCAGTTGAGCATTCGTGCTGCTGCTATATAGTTGAACGCGATTCTGGCCGGTTGCATCGTCCATCACCATCTGGTTGAAACCACTACCTGAGAATTCATTCGAGCGGAAGCCCGAGAGCAATCCATTTGAGTGCCATTGCGGTTTCGCCGCTCCGTTATATACGCGATGCAATGCAATCGGCCTGTCGATGTCATTTCCGATGTAGCCGATCAGCAGCTCCTCACCTGCGCGCGGCATATGCACTGCACCGTATCCGTCACCCGTATCCGACTGAGCAACCCGCACCCAGCAGGATGCGCGTTCGTCGCCGTCGTTAAGCCGGTCCCAGACGAACATGACCCTGATCCGGTTTAGCTCATCGGTGTACGCCTCAGCTCCCTTCGGCCCGACCACGATCGCGGTCTCCAGCTTGGCTTCCGGTTTGTCGTGTTCAAAAGGGCTGCGATAAGGCACAGTTGTGCGCTGCGCCTCTATCCCAACGCGGTAAAACCCGGTTGATCCATCCGCGGAAGAAACGACAAAGCGCCGTCCTGTATCGGCTTTTTGCGCCAGCTCAAGATCCTGGGCCAGGCTGTAGGGGAACGATGTCTCATGCCCAGATGCGGGCAGGTTGTTCCCGATCGTCCAGCTCACCTCGATAGCCGCGAATTCGCGCTGGTCCGCGGCGTCAAGGTCATGCTCAGGATGCCCGGCAACCGCAAATCGCAACCCCGCATCGATTGCGCGAAGCCCTCCTTCACCGAAGAAGCGTTTTGCCTCCGACTCCCATTCTTCCATGCGGATCTTCGAGAGTTCGTCGCCGCGCGACTGTTCCGCATAGGTATAGCCGCCCGTGTATTCGTAGACTTCCGCCTGGGACGGCAATGAACCTTGATTGGCCATGGTCGGCACATTTGTAGCCTTCGGATTGAATGACGTCGAAGGGTTTTTGTAATCAAATGTGCGCGTGGACAACAATGCAGATTGCAAGGTCCGCGTTCCCGACCATTGCGTCAGCGCATTTGTCTCACTGCCCGTTCCAGCACGATAGAAGTCAACCTGTTCTGGTGATATCGCGGGGAGGCTCTGCAACTGGTCGGTGACGACAAGCGTATGCGATTTACCATCGGCGCCCTGCTGCCAGAAACTGAAGAGGCCTTCCGATTCCATCAACCGATGGACAAAATTCCAGTCCGTCTCGTCTTGCCGGCAGTATGAACGGGAAGGCAGCGAGCGCGAGAGCACGAAGCGGTACATCCCCTGTGCCTGCGGGTGCTGGGCGAAGATATCCGAGATAATCTGATCGGCAGACATATCCTGCCAGTATTTCTGGTCGCGTCGGTAGCGCAGAAAATGCATCCAGGATGCATAGGCAAGTTGATAAGATGTCAGTCCGCCGTCTGTACCAAGCCGACGAGCCGTATGTACGTATCCGTGATGCGGCAGATAGGTGCGGTCGGGCTGCTGGATCCAGAGTGCCACCGGCTGCGCAATCAGCGTTTTAAGCTGGATGTCATTAGATGTGGAAATGACATCAATCGTCCAGGCGAAATCGCGACCTATCCTGGAGCGCCCAACAGCTCGTTGGGGAAGCAGGATATTGCTTCCCAGAGGCGTATCGAGCCTGAGAAGACGTTCATTTTGCGAAAGACCATTGCCGATTTCCCCGGCTAGATAGCGGGTATCCATAGAGCCCCTGATTTTTATTTTTAATAATATCGACCAGATTCTACATCGCAATCATCAAGTTGAAAAACAAAACAATTAGAGAATAGTTAAACAAGATAAAACAGGAACTTATTACACACGAAAATAAGTTCAAGTACAAAATACCACTGCATATGCATTTAACATATTCAATCCGTATTCCAACGCGCTATCACAATCCCTTCGGACGCCACGAGCCTTAGCGCCGGTAATTATGTCCGTAACGACGATCATGTTCGCGTCGAGCACGTGACGCTCGACACCAGTTGGTTTGCTGTGGGGTCAGTCCACTCTCATGCTTCCGAAGTGCATGGCAGTGCAATAAATCGCGACCCTCAGGGTGCAGGGTGAGCATGCTGGAGGGGCGCGCGGGCCTCCGCGGCGCGGATCAACGTCTAAACGTTGCCATTCCGTCTGGGCAAGACTGCGGGCGGAAACGACAATACCTTGTCCAGATTAGGAAGTTTCAGTCGACCTCCGTACCCTTCGACCGTCAACATCCGTTAAGCGATCGCGAACCTGCCTCGGAACAGCTGGTTTCGTGCTCGGATGCACACCAGTGCGACACGATTGGTAGCAGGATCGACTTCGGATGAGACCGACCGGAATGCAGGCAAAGGCATATTGAAAGTGAATCAGATTCCGCAGGCTCTTTCCAACCATCGCAGATCAATCGGAGTCCGAATGATTTTGATTTGAAATCCAGTTCCGTGGCCACCTTGCGCCCCGACAATCAACCGCGCCGGAGCAAGTTGTCCGTCCGTAGCGCTCGATACGCGGTAGCCTATCGCAGGCGTCGGACAAAATGTGCGACAGGCAGGCCACCACAGGACATGATGCGACGGGGGACGCAGAAACGTTCATGAACGGGCTCAACTACGAAGCGCTGCTCGCGCACCGGCATTTCCCGCGTCGGATCGTAGATCACTCTTCGGCTATGGTGCCGTGCCAGGCAAACCGGCAGGAATTGCTGACAGCACAGCTGGTCATCGCCGGCGAGGGTCTGCAGTCGCCTCAATCGCGCACAGCACCAGGTGATGCCGACCACGACGCGCCAGTTCGCCGATAAGCGCGTCGTCAAGACACGAGCGTTAAGTAACTATGGTAGCCACTGCATGGAACCGTCGACACTGACAGGCTTGGGCATCCGGTAGTAACAATGGCGGGACGTTTCACAGCATGGGGCAGAGATCGGGCGGTTGATCTACAGCACCGGGCGAACCGGGATCTGTGCATCCAGCAGAGTGAGCGGCCCTTCCAGCGCTTGGTAGCGCAACGGCGCTGTCAGTACGATGGTAGCCAGCTATCCCGTTCGGACCTGCCATTGCCCTCCGTCCTCGCGAGTCCCCCGGTTTCGGAAGGCGGGCTAACTACTTTCGTTCCCCACGCGCAACCTTGAGCGCGCGGCTTCAATCGACTGATGGAGTTTGGCTTCAAGCGTTTCGCGCGGTGGGAGCACCGTCAGGTACTCTGCAACATGAATACCGCTCTTGCCCAGTTCCAGCAACTCGATCTGCTCCTGCTTCTTTCCCGCACACAGGATGATACCGATGGGCGACTCTTCCCCTGGCTCCTGCTCGTGCCTGGCCAGCCAGCGTAAATAGAGTTCCATCTGGCTTTTGTATTCCGCCTTGAATGCGCCGAGCTTCAGTTCGATCGCCACCAGCCGCCGGAGCTTGCGGTTATAGAAGAGCAGGTCGAGATAGAAGTCATCGTCGTCAATCAGCAGGCGCTTTTGCCGCGCGACGAACGAGAAGCCCGCCCCCAGTTCGAGCAGAAATTGCTCCATCTCCCTGAGGATGGCGTCTTCAAGATCCTTTTCCAGATACCGGTCATTCAACCCCAGGAAATCAAGCAGGTAGGGATCCTTCAGTACCAGCTCCGGCGTGACCTGCTGCTCAGTCCGTAGTTGCGAAAGCTCCTGCTGGATCAGCTCAGTCGACTTGCGTGACAGCGCACTTCGCTCGAACAACATCGAGTGGATGCGTTCTTGCAGTTGTCGGGACGACCAGCGCTCAAGCTTGCACAGCTCAATGTAAAAGTCGCGCTTAAGCGGATCATCGATATAGATCAGCGTCTTCAGGTGTGTCCAGCTCAATTCTCTCCGCACTGCGGAGAAATCGGCTCGTCCGGGAAGATTTCAGCGGCGCGGATGCAATGGCGCAGTTGCTGGACACTCCACCCCCGTCCGTATTCGACGGTCAGCTGGCTGGCGAGCGCCGCAATCATCTGCTGACCGTATCCGGCCCGCTCACCGCCCAGTACTTCCTTCCCAACGATCCGGCCAATCTGCCAGTACAACAGGCTCAGTTCAGCGTTGACAGCGGCGGCGGCACGCGCGCGGGCGCGGGCGATCAGGGTGCTAACTTCTTCAAACAGGGCTTTGGGTAAAAGCTGATTCATGCGTCTGCCCGAAACGTGATTTTTACTCGGAAAGGGGCACGTTACCCTAACAGCCGCGCCACCGGTGAATTGTCTCCGCACTGCGGAGACAATTCACCATCACAGGCTTGCAGGACATCACTGCGCGACCTACTTGCTCGACCTATGAACAACAGCGACTAGAAAAGTCCCCCCTGCCGTGCATCGCGCGGAGGCGGCAGCGACACCTTCGCCCGTCGCGCCCCACGCCGCCGCACGAACCGCATGTGCGCGATGAGCTCGGCGCAAACCGCCTGCGCCACCACACGAGCAAGTAACAACGCGCGCCCTCGAGAGCAGCAGCCGCGGGAGCTTTTATGACACGCTGCGAGGCTCGCAGGGCCAGCCACCGTGCACAGTCCAGCAGGTTGGCGCGCCTCATGCCATTCCAGCAAGCCGCGATAAACGCCGAGATGCACGCGGGCAGGGATTCCGGCGCACAGTCTGTGCGACAACGCTAGTGCACGAGTTCGAAGCGGTCCACCATTGTGCGCATGACTCTCTCTACACAAACAAGGGGGCGATGCGGGAGAACGGTGGGAACAGGGCCACCTGAATGAACATGTGCCCGGGGAACTCGGCACGTCAGGGAAACGGGCGCGCACAATTTCCCTCACCTTTGGATGACGGCCCTACACTACCTTCGTCGCTTGGCCGCCAGGGTTGCGGCTGCGGCGCATCGATCACGTAGTCCTCGAATCGTTTGCTCGCCAACCACTTCGGACGTGGCGCGCTGCCCGACCACTTTTTCCCGGTCGCGGGATCGCAGTATTTCGCGGGCGGGTACCGCTCGGTCATAGCCCAGCGTGCGCCGGATTTCCTGTTCGGTGATCCCCACCAGCGCGACGTCCTCCCGCAGTCGGTCGAGCACCGCCGCGACTTCGCGCTCAGGGTTTTCAGGTCGGACATGGCCCTTCGTGGCAGAAGCCGGCGCAGCTGCGATGTTCCGATTCTAGCGTGCACCACCCAGCGGCATACCTGTGGCGCAGTCAGTATCGCGTCGCCAGTCGAGCGGGCAGTCGGACCAGTCGTGCGTCGCTGACATGGCTCGACGCGGGCCATTACAAAATACGTATCAAACGGTACATTCATCCCGCAGGCGGCGCTAACAGGGTGCCCGAACGGTAACTAGGGCGGCTCCAGCGGCGAGGACCAGCCGGATTGCCGTGAAACAATGTCGGACAATTGATCAGTTAACGCTAAAAATCATGAGCTTAGCGCTATCCACAAACCGTCCCCGATTGTTTCACGAACACGAGCGGTGAAGAGGCGAGACGTAAGCCACATTACCCCCTAATGCGACCTAGCTTGCACTATGCTTCACCACCGCTGTCCCTTCTCTCTTTACCCAGAACGCCACGAATCATTCGGCGATCTAGACAACCTGCGACGCAACGTCATCGCCTTCTCGGCCTCCATCCTCGCGATCGCCGTCCTCCGACTCAAATTCAAGTCCACAGGCAGTCTGCTGGACTTCGTCTGAGTAGGCAACGTCAGCCCATTCAACGGTTGGCTTGCGCAGTCCTCGGAGCTACCGTAAGTTCGGTGTCGCTACCGCCATGCCGATGACACCCGCGAAGAACGAAACTTCGCATGCCACGCGTTCCGCGATTACCGACGCGCAGCCCTCATCCGATGCACCGAATCAACAATGTGCCGCTTCTTTCGCCGGTGTGATGCCATACGCCGGTGTGATGATGCAGCGCAGTTCGTCGATGCAGAGATGCAGCGGTACATACATCAAGATTGCCGCGCGAACGAAGTCTGCAATCTGCAGGTTGGCACGGCGGAGCTTCGCCCGAAATGCCCATGATGGAAAGGTCGCGTTGGTGTGTCGGTCCAAGCTATGTGGCCGCATGGCTCATAAGCCCGGCACGGAAGCAACGACACTGCAGTCACCCTGCTCCCGAATGACCTCGTGCGCCCCGTCGCGACCGTTTTCTGGTGAACAACCGTGCTCGACGTCGCTCTGCCCTACCTCTTGTGCCGCCTAAATGCCGCCGTCTGTTGAATATCGGCTGTTATTTCGGTCGGTTACCGACGACAGCTCCCCCTTGCTCCCGCCTCGACCTAGAGGCTTGGGCAAGCCGAGCGATCGGCCTGATCGTGCCGCCCGATCTATCAGATGGCGATGTCGTCGCGCTGGCTCGCGGCCACCACGCTCGCTCAATACCGCACCGAGGCGCAACGGCTTTTCTGGTGCGCACAGCAGTCAGGCACCCCCATTCTGCCTGTACGCTCGATGACTTCAGCCGCTACCTTCCACGCCCTCGCGCTTGGGGCGAACAGCGAGCGGGGCGTGCGGCGCGGCTCAGCGGACGGCCGGTCCCCAAGCATCGTTACATCACCGTTCGGCTAGTCTACGAGATGGGCCACCTTCAATTGAGCCTAGCCGCCGGCCTGCCTAGGTTCGGGCGCATCATTGCGGGACGGCGGGCGCGCTTTCCCCCATCCACCGAAATGGCCCTGCTGCGCGGGTCCATCGCTGTCCGCCCGGATGCCACCCGCGAGGGCCGCCAGTAAAAGACGCGACCTCTTCGATGTGGATCTGGTCAAGCGCACAGGCTTACGCGCCAGCGAAGCCACCTCAAGCCAAATTGGCCACGTCTTAATAGAGCCAATGCCCACGCACTACGCAAGAACTCCCCGGGTGCACCGTTCGGCTAGCAACTATGCGTGGCGCCCCGCAAAGGCAGCGAGGCAGCGCTAAATGCCCGGTGACGAGATCGCACTGTCTCTCAAGGCGTGCTGGACTGCGTTGGGATTCCCCCTTGCCGACACCGAATGACCAACTCCCTTGCTTCGGTCAGTGCACCGCACGAAGTTCAGCCAGTGGAAAGGTATGCATGCCCGGACATCAGTCTGAAAGCTGGTCGCGGGAATGCGCGCTGGAGAGGAGCGCACGGTCGACACACAGCGCCTGCGCGAGGCCCCGACAGACTGGCTGCTCCACTCTCGACGTGCTTACCAACATGGGGCATACGGATATGTAAATCTCCAACCATTACGCCCATTATGGTCTCGCACCGTGTGCACTGCCGACGACGCGTGCGCTACAGGCCAACAATCTTAAGAGCTTCCGCCCTAGCGCACCGCCGGACACCCCGCTTCGAAACTCCGGGCAAATCCCGGACTTTGTCCAGGAACTCCGGAATTTACCCGGAGTTCTCAGATCGCGCTTTTACTATCTCCGGGTTAATGTCCGACTTTCCAAAGAATTAGCGCCACGGTTCTTTTGTCGTCTGATTTGATTCGAGCGCATTTCCCGCCGGCTCACGGGACAATCGACATCGTAGCGAAGTGTCTCTAATAGAGACACTTGATAGCAAGCTCTCAGCATCAATTGCTCGTTTCGTTTGATCTTTGTGTACAGAATGGAGACATACCTGACAGGTGTATTGGCACATGGTCGACACTTTCGGGCAGTCCTACGCCCGAATCCTCACCATGCCTTGGAACGTAAAAGACGCGATGAGTCTCCGAGAAAAATTTGTCAGCCTTGCGGCCAGTCGGACGGAGCCTTTCAGCGAGTTATGCAGACGTTGCAGCATCAGCCGTCAGACCGGTTACGAGTGGGTTGAACGCCATCGCAATGAAGGCCAGCAGGGGCTGGCTGAGCGCTCGCGTCGCTCGAATTACACCGCACGCGTTCGCCTAAGGGCATCGTTGCGCGCGTGCTGGCGCTGCGTCAGGTGCACGGTAGTCGCAAGATCGAGAGGCGCCTGCGTAACCTCAGTCATCCGTAGGTTCCCTCGCCGGCCACGTTCACCGAGATCCTGCGCCGTCACGCGATGATTGCCGCGCACGAGAGTGCCCAGCGCCGCACTGGCAGCGCTTCGAGCACATCCGAACTCGCTGTGGCAGATGGATCTCAAGGGTGATTTCCTGATTCTGGCGAGTGGGCGCTGCTAGCCGTTGACGGTCATCGATGATCACTCGCGCTTTAAGATCGTGCTCAAGGCCAGCTCGCGCGCCACGATCTCAGTGGTGCAGGCTGAACTGGAGCAGGTGTTCCACAGCTATGGGCTACCTTCACGTCTCACTACTGACAACGGCGCACCGTTGGGCTCGCCCAGTGCGCCTGGAAAACTCACCGAGCTTGCTGTGTGGCTGATCAGGCCGGGCGCTAGGGTGAGCTATAGCCGGCCTCACGATACGCCAACCAATTGCAAGGATGAGCGTTTCCACCCGACGTTGAAAGCCGAAGTGCGACAGCGGCATGCCTTTACCACGCACGAGCATGCTCACCGGTGGCGCCAGGCGTCCTTTATCCCAGTATTGAAAGGAGGACGCTGCACTCGAGAATCAGTGTCTCTATTAGAGACACTTTGACCGCATTGCTTTCACGACGCCGTTGTTAGATGAGTTCCTAAATGGATCACCGCCGTGGATCTCAATGGACAGCCGACGACTCAAGTGCCGCCACTCAGAAATCACGGGCACCGGCACTAACCGACTCGCGCACAGTGTCGGCCCTGGAGCTTGAATTGTGCTGTTTTTTCAAACAGAGAATAATGTACGATCCGTAGACCTCGGCAGATACCTTCGCTGTCAACCAAGCACAACCCAGCTCTCAGATTGCTTCGTCTTTTTCAGCGCACCGGCACCATTTCATGGACCGTGAAGGCGTTCCCTGATGGCTCACCCGCAGTCGGAATTTGGCGCCGCTGGACAAAGGTGGTGACAGCCTCGGTAGGCTCCGGTGGCGATCTCGAACGCCAAAAGCCCGAACTTCTTGAGTGCATGACAGCAGGTAAATGAACACCCGCTGAGTCGCCTGGTCCTCGCTGCGTATCGACCGACCCCGACTTTCCCTTTCAACGCAAATTCCCCACGCACAACGACGGTAGTCTCCGTCCCGGAAAATATTGTCCGTCTCGCTCTGCCGTGCGCCCAGTTGATCGACGGCGAAGTCACGCACTCGCGCCACCGACTCGGAAAGTTTCAGAACTGCCGCGATTAGACCGTAGCAAAGAGCCGCTAGGGCGCCGCATCGGCAAGGTCTGACGCAATTCCTAGCCGGGTCAGACGAACTCCGAATCCCAAAGTGTCTCTAATAGAGACACTGCAACACCTGCCCGTCGGGCGCGCGTTAAGACACGCAAACGTAACTATTGCGCCGATAAGCCAAAAGTCGAAACTCCTCAACATCATCGCTCTGCCGACAGGCGTAAAAAAAGCCCGACGAGTCGGGCCTTTTTTGAGGATAGGACGCTTAAGCCGCGCCGGCAAACAGTTGAACAATTAGCTCACGAACCTGCTTTTCCTTCTCCGCTGTGAGCATTCCTGCTCGAATCTTGACCGTCAGTCCGTCAGAGTCTCTCGTAATCGATCCGGCCTGATTCCCCCCTGCAAAAATTTTGTCGATCTTACGATCGCTGACGTTGTTATCGATCTTTCCGTCAGCATCAATCGCCTGCTTTATCGTCCTGGCGAGTTTCGTTTGATCCAGATCCCCTGCGACAACCTTCGCCCACACTTCCTTCGCAAGATCGACAGCCCTCGCGTCTTGATCACGCAGCACCGAAACCATACTCTGGGCAGCGTTCGCACCAAGCAATCGCGGCTGCACGTCCAGATCCCGGATGACGAAGTCTGGCAAATCGCCAAACGAAAGGAATCGATAAAGTTCCGAACGCGATATGCCCAATGCCTCGGCAACTCGCTTCCGGTTTGGAAACTCTTTCTCTGACCGGCGGATTGAGCGCGAAATCTCGTAATCAGATAAGTCGTCCCGCACAACATTTTCGACGAGAGCGAGCGTCGCCATCTCTTCGTCCGAAAGATCCACCACAAAAGCCTTGATGAACTCCTTCTCGATCATCTTGTGAGCTCGCCAGCGACGCTCACCGGCTACAAGCTGATAACCCGTGTCCTTGCGACGAACGACAATAGGTTGAACCAGACCTGATTCGCGAATTGACTCCGCGAGTTGCGTAAGCTTTCCTTCCGCAAAAACCTGACGTGGCTGCCACGGATTGGGAACGATGTCGGTTACTCTAACCTCCGACGACGGACCCGATTTTTCCAACTCCGATATCCGCAGTTGTGCTTGAGCCAACGCTCCTGCCATACCCGGTGCAGTAAGCGGGGTCTTATTCTTTTCCGACTGCTCATCGAGCTTGATATCTTTCGTCGCTCGAACATCGGCCGTTTTGGCCATCATACGGTCACGCAGGCTGCTCATTGGCCGGCCCTCCACTGTGCAACGTACTGGTCATCAATCCACTTGCAATAATCCATTAGCGGTTGCTTCACCCGCGCGAGCGTCTTTGCCACCGTATCGGCTCGGGACAAATCAAAAACGGTCGAGAATGCCAGTGCGCCATTGCTCATCACGGAACTGGCTGGAATTTCGATCGCGTGGAGCCAGTCTCCGTATGCACGTTGCGTCCATGAACGGACGACTGGCGCGGATGATGTCGTCCCATAGTCAACCTTCGAGAGCAGCACGGAAACAAAGTCATAGGTTTTATCGACGTCGTGTTCAGCAAAGCCGTTAGCTACCTCAGCGAACAACGACCAAAACGACGAGGACGAAATGAAATCGAGACTCTCCGGCACCAACGGCATCACCATCGAATCAGCGGCCATCAGTCCATTTAGCGTCATGTAGGAAAGCGACGGCGCGGTGTCGATAATGATGTAGTCATACTGCGCGCGCAGCGGCTCTATCCCATTGCGCAAAATCGACCAGAACTTGAACCCAGGGTTCGTTTTCTGCTCAGCAGGAAGATGAAACTCCGCATCATGCAGATAGTTGTGTGCCGGAATGATGTCCAACCCATCCCAGTAAGTAGTCTGGACTTTTGAACGAAGGCCGCCCTCAATGTTGGGGTCGTAGATGTAGGGGAGGACAGTGTCGTCCCAATTGATATCTTTCTCTGCGTAAAGGCCACACAGTTCCGAGAGCGATGCCTGAGGATCCAGGTCGATCATGAGGACTTTGCGCCCGCGCAGGCTCAGCCCTTGCCCAAGGCACATCGAGGTTGTCGTCTTGCACGACCCTCCCTTGAAGTTCGCCGTTGTCAGCACGCGGCCACGTTGCTCTCGGGTGCCGGTCACGAGCGGCGTCTGATAGATCGTCGAGACCTTTTGCACCCAGTGCCTAGCATCTTTCAACGAAAAGATGCGTGCGCGGCCCGTGCCGTGCGTCTCACCACTAGGAAGCTCGCTGCCGTCCTTGGTCGCGAGGTAATTGATCTTCTGCCGATCAAGGCCGCAAAGATCTGACAGTTCGCCAATCGTGAAAACCGGCGCGTTTTTGCGGGGACGCGGCGCTAAGATCTGGTCGCGAAGCTCGTCGGTCATGACTTTCAAACGGTCCGCGAACTCACTGAAATCCGTGAGTTTCACGCGACGATCAATGCTTGGAAGCTCACTCAAATTCATGTTGGAAATTCCTTTTTGTCAAAGGTGAGGCGATTTCCGGACGCCCACCCTTCATTTCTACGGTTTGGCAGCATTCGCCCGTCGAAGCGTAGAATACTCGTGGTGCCGGAGAATTGCCATTACATTCGACCCTTTCGACACTTTTTGCTCCGCTTTAAGTGAAAAGGTTTGAATTTCAATCGCTTAGCCCGTAGCTTTTCGCTGCTCAACGGGTTTCGACGCCGTACGTTAGCGCGCTCGAGTCCAATTGACGTTCCTTGCCTCCTCCCCGTCAACACAAAACACCTCACCTTTGCGATTGAAAAGCTGTTCGATTTGGATCAGCTTTCACTCGGTAGCACAATTCGCCTCACCTTCGAGACGCCCGTTTCTTTACCGAACACTAAGCTTTTGGGATCTATGAGTCTTGGGCCAGCTACGACTGCCGATGAATTTTTTTCTGATGATCAGCTGGGTCGGTTGGTTTGTTTTCGTAAACATAAAACCAACCAACCACTAACATCAGATCGACAACTCAATAGAATCAATTGGTTAACTCGAAAAGGTGAGGTAGTTTGTGTTCACGGTGCTGTGGATTGAGCGCTATGGTGAAACGTTTACCCCGCTGAGGTGAGGTATTTGGGGTCTGGAGGTGAGGTGTTTACGCGGCGGAGGTGAGGTAAGTTGTGATGGCTATTGCCGAAAGGTGAGGTGTTTTGGGCTGATCGGGGTTCCAAGGTGAGGTGATCTGTGTTGACAGCGCACTTTGCCCTCGGTACCGTACGGCACAAACATACGGCCACGAAGGCGAGGGGAGTCGGATGACGACAGGAGGGCAAGTGGCCACGTCAAGGCAGTTGGCGTTGGCACTCTTTGACGATGCGCGGGGTGAAGACCTACCGGTCGAAGCCGCACGAAAAGATATCGGCTTTGCCCGAAAGAATGTTCTCATCAGGATCGTAGATCTTGGCGTTGCCGCTCGCCGATTGATCGACGCCGCGTATTTCGTCGTTGCTCAGGAGACTGTGGTCCACGATCTTTACGACGTCGAACTTGACTACTTCAAATGGCTCATGCGGTATTCAAGCCGCAACAACGCTCACCTTGAACAGGTCATCACAGAAGCGCAGAGAGCTTTGATCCAGGCGACGGCGGAAGCTGAGGCTGACGGAACGAAGCCGTTTGGTTCCGTTCAATTAATCGGCCGAATCTCCTACGCTGGCGGCCGCTTCCAGTTTCGGGTTCCTCCTGATCTCATCGGCATTATCCGCGGCCCAGGAAAGTCACACTGGTTGAGCCTTCGCATCACGTCGCTGTTTACGCTGAGCTACGCGCGAGTGATGTACGACCATCTTCTGCCATACGCCGACGAGGGTGTAACCGAATGGTTCACGCTGGACGAATTGCGATCGTGGCAAGGAGCGATTGGAGCGAAGGCGAAGGAGTTCAAGTATTTCAAACGCGACTGGCTTGGGCCGGCCGTGGAGCAGATCAATGCGGTCTCCGACTTGCACCTGTCCTTCGAGACCCGCAATGAGCAGGGCTCGCGTAAGATCGGTCGTCTGCGCTTTCGTATCGAACGAAAAGCCGTCGAAGAACGCTTGTTGCATACGCATGAGCAAGCGAAAGCGCTGTACGAGACGCTCAAACAAGAATTCGGTCTCTCCAGTGCGCAATTCGGCCAGATAGCTTCAGACCGCGATACTTACACCGACGAGCGCTTGGAACAGGCGATTGAGCGTACTCGCTTCAGTCTTAAGCTCGGCAAGGTGTCGAAGAGTCCTGCTGGTTTTTTCATGAAAGCGCTAAAAGAGCGATGGATCGTCTCCGATGCAGAACGTCAGATGGTCGAGCAGCAGAACACGCTCGCTCTTGCTGAACAACGCGAAGCGGACGAACGAGAACATGTGGAGACTCGTATAGCTCTGCGAATTGCCGCGCAGGACGTACACGCACAAAATCGTGTCGTTGATGAGGTGCGGCGTGGGTGGGAAGCCTATGACGCAGCGACGCCGAGGCAGCGTGAAGAGTGGAGGCGAACGTATAAATCGAGCGCCGCTGGCAAGCTGACGCTGCGTCGATTGGGAATCGAGCCGTCGATTGAACTGCTTGAACAAGTTATTCAGCGATACCCCGATCTGAGAGATGCTTTCGCAGGGTACGTGTTCACAAAAACGCGCACCGGCAAAAGTAGGGCGGGGTGATTTGGCACGGCAATTTCCTCAGGTGCAAAAATAGCCGCGTGTAGCGTCGCAGTGGCTAGTGTTGCACGTAGGGAGAGGGCCGCCGACGAGCGTCGTTTAGACGAAATTTGAGACGCTCGTGAAGCGCTCCTCGGGCTAAACACGAAGGAACGCGAGAGCCCCGTGAAAAAATTCACGGCGCACAACAATAGTCTCGGTATCCGTCGCATCGAACGCCAAGGGATGAAGCCCGCCCAGATCAACGAGGTAAATGTATTGCAATGGCCCACAATTGCCGAAACGTTCTGCATTTTTGTGGCTGGTGAGCTTCGCAAAATCAAGCGGGTGAAGACGGTCACACCCTAGTCAATTCCGGCGTCGGGTTCGGGAGCGGTGAATCCGAGCGGTCCGCGCGTCGTGGGCGGCACTGCGTCGCTCGGCTATCAGCGTGGCTTCGAACAGAGTAAGGGCTGAAGATAGCCAACTTTCGAGCTTAGCAAAACTACCCGTAAATCGGGATAGATCGCCCATCTCGACGCGCAAGCTTTGCTTATCACGCCCGATACGAACGCGAACTGGCGTTAGGTCTGCTTCGGGCAGACGATCTGCTACAACGTATTCAAGGAGGTCATCTATCTCCCAATAGCCTGCCTCCTTCGCATCGCGGATACGTGTAACGATCACCTTTTCTCCGAGCCTCTCGATTGCATCAAGGATTAGCTGCCCCGTACGATAGGTGAGGGCGCTAGCGCCGTCTAATGCGCCAACTATTTCCGGTGAGATTCGCGCCAGCGATAACAGGCGAGACATGGCAGGAGCTGAGACACCGACAGCTGCCGCGAGATCCCGTTGCGTAGTCCAAACTTCTGCGGTAAGCAAAGATTGATAGAAAACGCCGAGTTGATAGTTCGAGCATTGAATCGCACGGATTTGGTCATGCATCGCGCGAGCCGTAATTTGGTCGAGTTTGGAAGTAAAACTAAAAGGTCGGTTCATTTTGGAGTATGCGAGCGCGTGAGTCTTAACTTACCCGCCTCATAGGTGTGTCAAGCACAGCCTCTCGTTTCGGTCATGCCAGGGTCCACGCAGAGCGGACAGATCATGAAGAGAGAGTTTCTAAGCGCTTTAGAACTTTGCGATGCTCTTGCGCCTTAAGTGGCTGATTTAATGTAGAACTCGTGTGGCCTGAGCGTGTTAAATTTTTGAAATTTCAGGCTAACACCGATTTCCCCCGCCGCAAATACTCAAAAGCTCACTAAAAACTGCACCATTTCGCTGAAACCGTTGCAGGCGCCTGGAAAGCGTGCTGCATAAAAGCGATGCTCCGAATGGTGTGCAAAATCGTCCTGCTTTTGACGCTGAGCACTTGGGCCGCCACTGTTTCAATTGACGCGAACCCACTCGTGCGCGCCATGTCTTTATTCCTCAGGTCCAAGAAACAGGTTGCTCTCTCAACAGCTCCGGGCGGCTATTCCGAAGAAGATCCCGAGGGGGCATCTTCGACGGCGGCACGCGCCTGCGGGTTGAGGCCAACCACTGGAAGCTTGCGGCCTTCGCCCTCGCGGTCATCGCGGGTGGCGCAGTGTGGACCCGGCAGCCGCCGCCATCCGTGGTGAAGGCATACGGCGTTTCGGCCGACGCGGGGGGGCACCCCCTCATCAAGGAGCTCGCGGCGTACAAGCCTGACGACCAGGCGCTGCGCAAATCCATCGCCGACTCGGTGGGCTACTGGTTCACGATTGAACCGGTTCTCACGCCCACCATCGAGACGTCGCGCCTTGGGCGCAACATCAACGCCGTCAAGGCGCAGATGCTCGACAACGCGAAGAACCAGTTTGCCGACTGGCTCAAGAAGGACGCGCCGTTCCAGACCATTACGGCCAATCCCAAGTACGTGCGCGAGGTGTCGGTCAAGAACGTGTCGGTGCTTGACGATTCCACCGTGGTGGCGGAGTTCACGACCACCACGACCCAGTTCCCTTCGGACCGCCCCGTTGAACAACGTTTCGCGCTGACGCTGCGCTACCAGATCGTGCCGGCGAGCTCAGACGACGCGGTGGGCACCAACCCGTTCGGGATTTTCTTCCCGTTCTTCACGCTCCAGAAAATCGCATGACGACTCCGGCCCGCTTCCTGCTGCCTCCTGCCGCGCTCACCTGCGCGCTGGTGTTTTCCCATACGGCCCTGGCAACGCCGAAGCCCTCGCTTGCGGGCGGTTCGCTGGATGTTGGCGCGATCATGGGCGATCCGATGAGCCCGGTGAATCCGTATAACGCGGGCACCGATCCGGTGACGCAGCCTAACGATGCGCGCATTGCGATCTTCCCGTACAGCCGCGACCAGATTTTCAGGATTCTCACGGCGCCGGCGAAGCTCACGACGATCGAGCTCGCGCCTGGCAAGAAGCTGACCGTCGATCCGGCCATGGGCGATTCAGTTTCGTGGGCGATCGATACCGATGGCGCGAACCACGTCTACATCAAGCCGATGAAGCCGGGCATGGTGAACACGCTTCACCTGACCACGAACCTGCGCGAGTACGACATGACGCTCGTGTCTTCGCCCATCCTCGTCGGCAATCTCGGCGCGGAGCCGGAAGTGCGTTATCTGCCCAGCGGCGACGCTGTGGCCAATATCCGTCTTGCTACTACCGATCGCTACAAGGACAAGGCATCGGGCGGGTTCAAGGAATTGACCGAATGGCATCGCATGAGCTTTTTCGGGCGCCTCGCCGAGATCGTCAGCGAGTACCTGAAAAAGGGCTCGTCGGTCTATATCGAAGGCCGCCTACGCACGCGCAAGTGGCAGGCGCAGGATGGCATCGATCGCTACTCGACGGAGATCGTCGCCGACCAGATGCAGATGCTTGGCGGCCGCAACGGTGGTGGCCAGCGCCGCGATGACGGTCAGCACGGCGATCACGGCGACGACGGTGGCTTCGAGTCGGCACCGCCGGCGCGTGCTTCGGAGTGCGCACGCGGTACCACGCGCAATCAGGCTTCGGGCGTCGTGTCACGTGCACGGCCGCCGCAGTCGTCTGATGGTGGCGGCGCGGGCACTCGCGTTCCATCAGGCGGCAGCTTCGACGAGAGGGATGACGATATCCCGTTCCGCCCACAGTATCCGCGGGCGGAATTGGCGGCCATCTGATCCCGGAAGTTCTCACCCTTCGGATTTGCTGATCCCGCAAATCCTCACCGACGTTTCGGGGCGCACCTTCGGGTGCGTCGTGTGACGCATCCCCTGCGCCGCGCTTCGGCATCCCCGCCGCGCGCCGGTCGTCTTGAATCCGACACAGGAAACCTGCTCAAAAGAGCCGCCCGCGCCGCGCGCAGGCCGCTCTTTTGAGCACCCGTTTTCACGCCTGTCTCAGGCACTGACCCAACCCACTTCCATCCGGGAGAGCGACATATGAGTACGCCTGGACGCGGGCTTTCGCCCGAGCAGCGCGACTGGCTGCAACGCACGCTGAAGGGATTTGCGCTCTCGCCTGAGGCGTGGATCTCAACCTTGATGATATGGCATCGCAGGCAGTTATCTGACTGAAGGCGACATCCTGCCCGGTCTGCCGTGGCGATGACCGCTTTACCTATGACAACAGGAATGGTCGCGGCGACTGGGTGTGCCGCAAGTGCAACGACGGCGATCCCATGGCCGGCGATGGCCTGCAACTGATCGCGCGTGTGAACCGGATCGGCCTCTTCAAGCGGATGCGGAACTCACGGGCGGCGCGCCTTCTTCAACGCGCAGGCTTGCCGACTTTAAGGCTCCCAGGCCGAAGCGAAAGGCCAGCCCGGCTTTCGTTGAGAAGCGCCTTGCGGGCATGTGGAGTACCGCACGGCCACAGGCGGTCGGCGACCTCTCGATGCGTTATCTGCAGGAGCGCGTGCCGGGCCTGACGGCTGGGCCATCCAGCTCACTTCGGCTCGGCATGCTGGAGTACCGGCACGAAGGCAAGGTGCTCGGCGAGTGGCCGGGCATTCTCGCGCGCTTCGAGCTACCCGATGTATGCACCGGTGCAAGCGGCGCTGGATCGCGCGTTACCGGGCTGTTGATTCATGTTGACACATCGAACGTGAAGTCAAACTGCCGACGTCGGACGGGCCGCGCGTATGTACCGGTGCATATAGGGAAGTGCAGGCAGGGATGTTGTGAATGCACCGGTGCATAAGGGCCCGCGGCGAACCTTGTTCAAGTTCGCGCGCCAAGCGCGGCGCGCTGAGACCTCAAAGGAATGCGGCGCTTTCGAGGTAGCTACCGAACACGTCGCCCGACGAATCGGAGTCGTCAACCCGTACAGGTTCGAAGCCTGCTGCGGCTATTGCCTGCGTGGCATTCGTTGAGGTCGTTGCCACCGTTGCAGTTGGCGTGGACGATGCCGTTGTGCTCGTCAACGGCGGCCGCGCAGGAGCGTCGCGAGACGCAGAGTGCAACGAGGTCTCAACCGGTGAGGCATCGCGCTGGTTACGTGCGTTGCCTGCCGTGCTGTGATCGCCCCGCAGCTGAGCCTCAGCAAGTGCGCGAAACACGGCTGCGCGCTCGCGCAGGCGCTCAGGCGTTCGTACAGTAGCGGATGCTGCAACTGTGGAACCGTGACCTCCATCACGAATTTGCCGTTCATGCTGCACGGCGCTCGCGTGCGAGGCCCGCTTCGCCGACAAGCAGGTAGCCCCGTGCATTAGCAATGCATGGCGAGTCGATCATTTCGATCACGAGACGCGGGAACGCGCGCCGCAGGACTGCCGCATAAAGCGCAGCACCGCCGCCAGAAAGAATGATGGAGCGCAGGCTTGGCATCTTGCCGACATTGTTCTGGATCGCCTGTACGACGCCCGCGATGATCGGCTCGGCGAGCTCGATGTATGGCGTGAGGTCGATGTCCTTCCCGTAAAAGAGGAACGTTGTGCGCTCTCGCAATGCCTTGTCGATCATTTCGAGATCTTCGACCACTTCACCTTCGTCGCGCGAAATCAGGTTCGCAATGCGCTGGTAGATGTGGGAGGCGCCTCCGGGCATGCCTCCACTGCGGGTGTTGTCCATTGCGAAGCCCTTCGCGTAGACCCAGTCGGTCGTGAAATAGCCAACGTCGATGACCAGATGCTCGTCATTCGGGTTGAATTTCGTCCCACGCGTGCTGGACGCCAGAATGAGCGAACCCAGCGGTTGAGGGATGACCTTGACCTTGTCGACCTTGACACGGCCGCAGCCAAAATCCTGTTCGCCCGCGAAGCGCTCCTTGAGCGTCTCGGAGTACTTCTCCATGTTATGAACGGGCAGGCCAAGCACGAGGCACTCGATATGCGTCACGCCGGAGAAGTGGATCGCGCCGAAGAGGAGTGCTGCATGGTTGTTGCTAAGCACGTAATCGTCCGCAAGCGCGCGGCCGGTTTTGCCGTAGGCCGCCGTGAGCGAGACTTCGGGGCCGACTTCATATTCGATCTTGTCGATGGTCACGGTGGCTACCTTGCGCGTGGCCAGCACGCCTTCACCGTAAGCCGAGAGCGAGCGTGTGGCGGCCAGTGGCGCAAGCGAAGGGAACATATCGGTGACGATCGAGCCGCCGGCTGCACGGTAAGCGTATTTGGTGTTGCCGTAACCGACGTCGATAGCGAAGACAGAAGTTTTCATGTGTTTTTCTCTCCAGAAAAATGATCGGTTCGAATGCTGACGAACTGCCGGATACCCTCCGCGTCCGTCTGCGTGATAAATGCCAACTCCGGGTATATCCCGGAGTTTGTGGCGTGCGGTCGACCAATCTCCGGGATATACCCGGACTTTGTGAATCGCATACCTTCAAACTCCGGGTTTATCCCGGAGTTACCTGGGCCTGCCAGGCAAACTCCGGGAAAATCCCGGACATTGCTGAATCCAGTCTATCGAGCCGTTTGCGAAGTCAAGTCAGCGAAAGCGCGCCGGATCAGGGCATCTTTTGACCGGTTGCGATTGCGGGGAGGCCGTATCCTTGCCATACCTGCCGCGTCTTTGACGCATCGACCAGAAGTGCAAGGCACTTCGTGCGTCTTCTCTCGGGCCCGATGGGCCCAAATCCTCGGCCCGCCAAGGCCAGACATCCCCGAATGTCCGCGCTCCACCGTGACGCGGATTTTTTTTCAGTCAGATCAAGTCCACAGTGATCCATCTTGAGGATCACTGGACAGTGCGATATCCATGCGATTGGCGGGTGTCCGCCGCAATGTGGCGTATTGAGGAAATGTGGACGCGGACAGTTGGACAGTTGGACAGTTCGCGGCTCACGTTTCCGATGCGCCTGCACACGTTCCTTCAGCCTCAGCGCTGGGTGCGTTCACGAAGCCCGATACACCGCGGCGGAGATGAACGTGCTTCGGAATGGGGGAGAGCCTGCGCGCTGGCCACGCTAGTGATTCGCGCCTCCTCGTACGGAAGACAGAAACGGTCCGCGCAGCCGTCACCAGAAGTGCGCAACAGGAATTACCCGGCAGCTGGCCCGGGTGCGTGAACGGCCATGTGTCGTACACGCCATCCAGACGCTTCAGGGCGTCCGGGGCCGGTCGGGTAGCCACGGCAGGCGGTAATGCCAGGCAGCACCAGGTAACGCGATAGCAGGAGCAAGTGGGCATCTCGCCCGACGGCTTCGGCAGGTTGCGGTGGTGTTGGCGTCGGTTGGCAGTTGCCACGGATGACCAGCCAGGCAGAAAACGCGGGAGCGGGTCTGCGCGAAGCGCTGATCGGCCCCGTGCTGCAGAAAGGTGGACAGTCGGAACGCATCTCTTCCGTGCGTCGGGCTGATCGGATGGAATCGCTAAAGGACAGGAAGGCAGGACAGGAGCGGTAAACCCGCGCCGGGGACATCGGCGAAGCCGCGTAGCGAAAGCTGGGCGGTGAACAGTACAGGCTGGCGCAGGCGGCATGTGCGATGTCTGGCAGGGACGTCGCGCCGCAGGCGCTGGATATGGGCACAAGGGTTAGCGTTCTCACGACAGCCATAAGGGCCGCATGCGGGAGAAAACATGGCAGCAATATTGAACGTGCGCGCGGTTGTGCGCGGATATCGGCTCACGCCCTCGATATCGGAGGCGCTGCTCCGCTTGCTCGATGATCACGTATCGGATGTGCACAGCAAAACGCGGATCAGCGCACGAGCGCTGTCGATCAAGACGCAGGAGTACCGCGTGCGGGGTATCTGCGCAGCGCTGGTCGAATTGCGCGAAGGTGGATTTGCGCTCGCCACGCCGTGGAGCCTGAAACGCAAGCACATCGAATGGCTGGTGCAGCACTGGGTTGGCGCGCGACAGAGCGGCGGGACGATCGAGAACAAGCTTACTTACCTGCGGGCGCTGGCCGCTTGGATGAACAAGGCCAATCTTGTGGGCACACTCGACGACTACGTGAACCGCAAGGAAAACGGCCTTGTGCGCTCGTATGTGGCAGAGGTCGATCGCTCATGGGAAGCGAACGGGGTGAATGCGCACGAGAAGATTGCGGAAATCGCCTCGACGTGCCCGCGCACAGCGGTGCAGTTGCGATTGCAGGTGGCGTTTGGCCTGCGCATCGAGGAGAGCTTCATGCTTCAGCCGGTGCGCGCGGTCAATGACATGACATGCTGCTGGAAGTGACGCGCGGCACGAAGGGCGGACGCGATCGGGTGGTGCCGATCGAAGAGAAGTATGCCGTGCTTGAGGCTGCCGCCCGTCTCGCGAATCCGCTGACGGGTTCGACCGTGCCGGCCGACCGCACGCTCAAGCAGTGGCGGGACTCGGCGCATGCACCCATGCCGAAATGCAACCGCAGGCAAAGCGCCTGGTGATCATCGACCACTCGCCGAAGCGCGAGGAAGGCGACTTCCGTATCTGCGACGACGGACGGGTACTGGTGTATCCGTCTCGTCATCCGAAGTCCTGCACCTGATCGGCGCGCAACTGTGCTCTGGCTTGAAGGCCCTGTCTCCTCATGGAGCGGGGCCTTCGCCTTTTCATCGACTGGATCCACACCATGAACCGAAAGATCTTTCTTGCAACGCTGGTGGCATCACTCGCGGCAGTCGGTTGTTTGCTGGCGTGCCCCGCGCGCGCGAGCGCTACATCGATACCTCGAAACGTGACTGCGTTCACCCTTACAGCGCTGCACCGCTGAACAAAGGCTCTATATGACCTATTCCAGTAACGACTTTTCTGAAGATATCGTTCGCTGTCTCGTCGACACGCACGGCGTGAATGACGCAAACATTCACAATCCCGATATCGGCCTCCAGGCAGATGCGGCTATTGCCGCCATCACTGCGGCCGCAGCCGCGGCGCGGATTGCGCGATTTATCGCCACCGTGATTGAGAGCCAACGTTCGCTCGACGCATTGGCCAAAACCCGCGGTGCCCAGGTGTTCGCCGACACCCTGTACCTCGCCGATGCGATTGCGACCGGCTGCACGCTTGAGATACCACCTGAGCATGCGAGCTTTGTGGGATTCTTCGAACGTCTACCTCGTGGAAGGGAATGGACAAGCCATCTTCGTGTGCGCCCGGTGTAGGATGCGCGCCATGATGCACGATGCTACCGTTTCAACCTGGTCACGCGGCACGCGACCTGCCCACGCGGCACTTTCCTCTGACTGGCTTCCGGATTTCGCCCGCATACGTAGGGGCGCATCCCATCCGCCATTTTGCAGACCAGATCGAGGAAGCTGTTCTAGCAGGGATTCTGCGTGCGGGCGACAAGCTGCCCACGCAACGGGATCTCGCCGAGGCGCTTCATCTCAACACGATTAATGCCGCTTTCCGGGGGGCCGAGCGTCGCGGCCTAATTGAGAGCCGCACTCGTCGCGGGTCGATGGTCTCTGCAATGTGTTGATCGAGTTTCTGCTGCAACAATGTCCGCGCCCCCGAAAGGGTGTCGCGGGCTTTCTTTTTCTGAGAAAGCGATATGTCATCAGCCTCCGCAGATAAGCGGAAATTGCGACTAACGGTCGATCATTTTCCCAACCAGAAAATGAAATCTTCGACCCGGTTTGCGCCGAGATGACGTACCGCGTCTTCGCGTCGCCATACGCCGTAGTTGGCCAGCAGGGCAGAATCCAGCGCCTTATGACGGAGCTTCTCTAGCGCCGACTGCCCGACAATCACAGCTACGCTGTAAGATTTCGATTATTCATCATATGATTACGCGATGAACACTCTTACTAAAACCTTCATCAGCATCTTGGTGGGCGCAACCCTCGTGACGGCCTGCTCATCTTCGAAGGACGCGACGGAAGAGAATTTCTCAAGAGCGATTTCGACGGCTTTTGAGAATCACGGTGCGCTGTGTTTTGCATACATCCCGGTCTCCGAAACTTATGCGGACGACGATCAGAATGAGCAATCGGGGCACCCGGCCTAGCAGATTTTCTCGAGTGAAAAATACAGTTCTGCGTAAGCGGGGTTACATCGCCACACCTTTTTCCCTTACGTCCGAAGATCGCAACGTCGTGGCTTGCTTCGCGCCTTGTGTGCGATACGCACGCGCCGTGCTGTTCATCGCAGCGGATAGCGGATTCATCTCCTTACAGCACACCAGATAAGTCAGGTCTTGCCGCGTCATAATCGCCCACGGTGTTTGCCACCGCAATCCAACCCGAGCAGTCCTGTCGTCAAGGTTGTGTGCCAGCAGCCAGTCGTCGCTGTGTTCGTCTGTGCGGACGTCGCCCCCCGACGTGCCCAGACAGCGCATCTACTAAGCAAGAATCTATAGCGATGGCACATTTCGAATGACCAAGCGTAGCCGCCCCGCCATACACTGCTTTCCGTCATTTGAAGACAACCGGGACGAGAGCCCGGACGAATCGACACATGGCCTGCGCTGCTGGCGCGTGGCACAAAACGATGGAGGCGTTATGCGCAATTTGATGTTGGTCGGAACCGCGGTGACCCGGCCCGAGGCGATCGGCTCGCTGTTCAGACTCCAACCCGGGGGCGAATGGGAGCGGGTTAGCGATATACCGGCCGATGCGTCGGTTCAGGCGATCACGCCGCATCCCACGCGTGAGGATGTGATCTACGTGGCGGCGCGAAAGGGTGTGTTCCGCTCGACGGACGGCGGCGAGTCGTGGCAGAAGCTGAACGTGACCGACGAAGATGTGCAGTTCTGGACCATCGTCGTCCATCCGCAAGAACCCGACGTGCTGTTCGCGGGAACCGGCCCGGTAGGCGTCTATCGCAGCGACGACGGCGGCGACACCTGGCGCAAATGCAATGCACACCATCCCGAACGCTTCCAGATTCGCTTTGGCCACTCGCGCGTGATGCGCATCGCGTTTCATCCGACGAATCCCGCGATCATGTACGCCGTCGCCGAGATCAACGGCTTTCTGGTGAGCGAAGACGGCGGCGAGAACTGGCGCGGCGAGCCGGCGGGGCTGGTGAAGATGGCTGAGGCGCCGAATCTCAAGAGCAAGATTGAAACCGACGATGACAGCGAAGGCATGTTCGACGCTCATTCGGTCTGCACGTCACACACTACGCCCGATTCGCTGTTCTATATCTGCCGTCTCGGTATTTTTGAAAGCAAGGACAAGGGCAAGACCTTTCGCGATCTCGAAGTGGGGAAGTTTGCCCCGTTTCAATACACCCGCGAATGTCGCTTTGTATTTGGCAATCCTAAAAAAATGTATGCCTGCTTCAGTATCTCGTCACGTAGCGCGGCGGGCGCGCTCTATGTCAGCGACGACCTCGGCGAAACATGGTCGCGCGCGGACGCCGCGGTCGAACCGCGCAGCACCATGATGGGCTTCGGCACCCATGTGAGCGACCCTGATGGCGTGATTACGGTCACGCGCGGTGGTCAGGTCTTCTTCACCACCGACGGAAGTCAGAGCTGGACGGAAAAGCAGTTGCCGGCACAGGCGGGCGACGCATTCTGCGGCGCCATTCTTTAAGAGCGGAGACAGACGACATGTCGGAACGACTCAATGGGATCATCCGCGCGTTGGAAACCGGCCGCGGCATCGCCTTCACCTCCTTCATCCAGGCCGAAATCGAAAACGCAGTCAGCTTTGCGCAATCGTCGAACGACGGCGTGGTCTTCGAGCTCGAACACACGCCATGGGACATCGGTGCGCTGCGTAATGCCATGCAGTTTCTGCTGCTGCGCCAGCGCATCGCGCAGAGCGTGTCCGTCGCCTGCCAGATGACACCGCTCGTACGCATTCCGCCGAGCGGCAGCGAGATGAACCAGTGGTTCGCCAAGCAAGCGCTCGATCTCGGCGCGTACGGCATCGTATGGCCGCGCATCAGCACGGCCGAACAGGCCTATAACGCGGTGGCGGCGTGCCGCTATCCGCGTCTGCCCGGCAAGCCGCACTACGAACCGGCCGGCCTGCGCGGCGACGCGCCCATGCCCGCTGCGCGCTATTGGGGCCTGTCGCAGCAGGAGTACTACCGTAAGGCCGACGTCTGGCCGCTCGCGCCGGAAGGCGAGATTCTCGTGACCTTGATGATCGAGGACACCGCAGCGATCGATAACCTCGAGGAGATGGTCAAGCGCGTGCCGGGTATCGGCGTGCTGCTGATCGGCGAGGGTGATCTTACGCAGGAACTCGGCTGTCCGCGTGAATACGAGAACCCGGAACTCCTACGCCTGATGGCGCATGTGCGCGAGATCGGCAAAGCATACGGTATTCCGGTCGGTCATCCGCACGTCAATGAGAGCAACGTGGCGCGTGTGATCGACGAGGGCTATCGCTTTCTGATGACGTTTCCGAAGCGCGATTTCGGCGCGCTCGACAAAGGCCGTCAACTGGCCGCTCGTGTTTGAGCGCATAGCGTCGACGCAAACAGGGGAACTCAAAATGACTGAAAAATACTCCATCGTCCTCGGTCGCCATGGCCAGGTCGAAGACCTGCGTAGCGGCGCGGTGCGGCTGGAGGGCGTCGATCTCGATTTCATCGACATCAAGCGTATGCCCGACGCCTATCGCAGCATGGCACGCAGCCAGCCTTACGACATCTGTGAAATGGCGCCCACCTCGTACCTGATGGCGCTCGCAGCGGGTGCGCCGGTCACGGCACTGGCGTTACCCATGACACGGCGCTTTCGGCATGCGGGCTTGCAACGACTGAAGGATTCGACAATTCGGCATCCGAAGGATCTGGAAGGTCGGTCGATTGGCGTGCGCGCCTATTCGGTGACGGCGGCCGTCTGGACACGCGGCATTCTCGCTGACGAATACGGCGTGGATTTCGACAAGGTGACATGGCTGACGGAGGAGGACGAAAACGTCGAGTCCTTCGTGCTCCCGTCGAACGTGCGGCGTGTGGCGAGCGGTACTTCGCTCGCACAGATGATGAACGCAGGCGAGCTGGAAGCCGGTTTTGGCGGTCTGGCGGGTGTGGGCGCCGATCTCGACGACCGGCTCGTCGATCTGGTCGACAACGCGGCCTCCCGTGAAGCCGACTGGTATCGCCGCACGGGCATCTACCCGCTGCATGGCGTGATCGTGGTGCGCAACGAGTTGCTCGCGCGTGACCCCGATCTGCCCCGGCGTTTGTTCGTAGCGTTCACGGCGGCCAAGGAAAACTATCTCGCGCGCGTCAAGAGGGGGGAGGCGGACAGCCCCGAGGACCGTCGCTATCGGCAGCTCGCGGAACAGGTTGGCGACCCGCTGCCCTATGGGCTCGTGCAGAACGAAAAATCGTTCGAAGCGCTCGTGCAATACGCCCATGCGCAACGTCTGATCGCAACGCGTCCACCGATCGCCGACGCGTTTATCGACCCGTCGATCCAATAGTCTTCCAATCGTCAGCGCCAGCATTCCTATTGAGGAAAACGATGAATACGGCTTCAATCCTCACCATCCCCACGATGTTGGGCACGTATCCGAAGACGCAGCCGCTCAAGGATGGCACGCTCGCCTCGTCGCTCGTGCAACTGGACTTCGCCAACGTGGACACCGCGCAGAAAGCGTTCAAGGACGTGGTGCGCCATGAGAAATACGACGTCGCGGAACTTGCGATCATCACCTTCCTGCAAGCCTTCGAGGCAGGCAAACCCTACGTGATGCTGCCGTTCGTGATGAACGGCGGATTCCATCACAAGAGCATCCTCGTGCGCGACAACGCGACGTTCTCGGCGCGCGAACTGGGCGGCAGACGCGTGGCGATGCGTGCGTACACGCAGACGACGCCCACATGGGTGCGCGGCCTCCTTACCGATGATTACGGCGTGCAACTCGCCGACGTGCAATGGCTGAGCCAGGAAGACGCGCATGTCGCCGATTACGCTGAACCCAGCTGGGTTACGCGTCTCGACTCGACGGCGAGCCTCGAGGCGATGCTGCGCGCGGGCGAAGTGGACGCCATCATCGCGGGCGGCGGTCTGTCGGGAGAGGCTGGCATTCGTCCGCTGATTCCCACGCCTGCCGAAGCGGCGGCGGCCTGGCACGAGCGCACGCAAGCCGTGCCGATCAATCACGTCGTGACCGTCAAGCGTTCGTTGGCCGAAACGCATCCCGATGCGATCCGGGAGGTGTATCGGCTCCTTTGCGAGGCGCGTGAGCGCGCACCAGCCGGCAATCCGCCGGGCAGCCCCGACCTGCAACCCGTGGGTTTCGAGAAACTCGCATCGGCGGTCGAGATCGCCGTTCGGTACGCGCTGGAACAGCGGCTCATCACGCGCCGTTATACGCTGGAGGAGCTATATGGTCCGGTGCAGGCGATACTGGCCTGACGCACCAGCGCTACCGCAGATCGCATGCCGCGACATTGCATGACCCAAAACCGGAACATGGAGACACACTTGGCCTCGACCATTTCAGGCATCGCCTACGTTCGGCTCAGCGCCCCAGACCTCGGGCGCATGGAAGCCTTCCTCGAAGACTTTGGCATGGTGAAAGTCCATCGTGACGCGCGGCGCCTCTACATGCGCGGCGTGGGCGAAGCCCCCTTCCTGCACGTGACGGAGCTGGGCGAGCCTGGCGTCGTCAGCTGTGCCTATGAGTTGCGCGACCCGGCGCTGCTCGACGAAATAGCGAAACTGCCGGGCGCGCGCGGCGTCGAGCAGATCGACGGTCCCGGCGGCGGCAAGCGCGTGCGGGTGCAAGACCCGGACGGTTTCTGGCTCGAATTCGTCACCGGCCGCGAGCAGGCGGCGCGCCTCTCGCCACGTGCGCTTGTGCGCGGCGAGGCGGGCGAAAGCCGCGCGCTGGGCGCGGCGCGCGTGGAGCGCATCGCGCACACGGCGTTCGCTACGCCCCAATTGCAGCAATCCATTGCGTGGTATCAGCGCACGCTCGGGCTGCTGCCCACCGATGAGCTTTACGTCGGCGAGCCGGAGAACGTGATTGGCCGTTTCAGCCGCGTAGATCTTGGCGACACGCCCGTCGATCACCACGTCGTCTTTCTGTTGCGTGGCCAGCGCGCAGGATTGCATCACGTTTCGTATCAGGTGGAAGGCGTCGACGACATCTTCTTCGGCTACGACCATCTCGCGCAGCGCGACTACGACCATGTGCGCGGCATCGGCCGCCATGCGCTGGGTAGCCAGATCTTCGACTACTGGATGAGCCCGTTCGGGCAGATGCACGAGCACTGGATCTCGCAGGAGCGCATGACGGCGACGAGCCGCTTCAACCACATCCGCATCGGTGACGGCATGAGCTACGACACCGGCGAAAAGCCGCCAGAGCGCTTCGTCAAGCAGGCTACGCCGATGGTCGCCTGGCAGGACTGAGCGCGCCTCATTTCCACTCTTTCTCAGGTCATCAGACTATGATCATCGATTGTCACGGTCACTTTACGACCGTTCCCAAGGCGCTGCACGAATGGCGCCGACGCCAGCTCGAACACGCGGGCCCTGTGTACGGCGCGCCGCTCGACATCAGCGACGACGAACTGCGCGAAGCGCTCGAATCCGGCCAGCTCAAGGTGCAGCGCGAGCGCGGTCTCGACCTCACGCTGTTCTCGCCGATCGCCGGGCAGATGGGTCATCACCTCGGTACGCTCGAACAGGGCATCGAATGGGCGCGCGTGTGCAACGACCTCATTCATCGCGTCGTGCAACTTTATCCGCGCAATTTCGCGGGCGTGTGCCAGTTGCCGCAATCCCCGGGCAAGGACGTGAGCGCCTGCGTCGCGGAACTGGAGCGTTGCGTCAACGAACTGGGTTTCGTGGGCTGCAATCTCAATCCCGATCCCTCGGGGGGCTACTGGACCGATCCGCCGCTGACCGATCGCCGCTACTACCCGCTCTACGAGAAGATGGTCGAGCTCGACGTGCCCGCGATGATCCACGTGAGCAGTTCGTGCAATCCGTGCTTCCATCATGTGGGCGCGCATTATCTGAATGGCGACACCACCGCGTTCATGCAGTTTCTGCTCGCGCCGCAACTATTCGACGACTTCCCGACGCTGCGCTTCGTGATTCCGCATGGCGGCGGCGCGGTACCGTATCACTGGGGCCGCTATCGCGGTCTTGCGCAGGACATGGGCTTCAAAACGCTTGAAGACGGTCTGATGAAGAACCTTTTCTTCGACACCTGCGTGTATCACCAGGCGGGTGTGAACCTGCTCACCGAAGTCGTGCCGCACCGGAACATTCTGTTCGGCTCGGAGATGATCGGCGCGGTCAAGGGCATCGATCCGCGCACCGGCCATAACTATGACGACACGCGCCGTTACGTGAGCGCGACGCCGCATCTGTGCGATGCGCACCGTCACGACGTGTTCTGCAACAACGCTATGCACGTCTATCCCGGCTTGAAATATCGCTGCCAGGATTGATCGCAACGAACGTAAGAGACAAACCATGAATCTTGGAATCGCTGAAAAAACGGCGCTGGTGTGCGCCTCGTCGCGCGGACTCGGACTCGCTTGCGCGACCGCGCTGGCGCGAGAAGGGTGCCGTGTCTTCATCAACGGCCGCCATGCCGATGCACTCGAAACAGCCGCGCATCAGATCGAGGCGGCAACCGGTCAGCGACCGCAGATTATCGTTGCGGATCTGAACACCGAAGCGGGGCGGACGGCGCTTATCGCCGCGTGCCCGGAGCCCGATATTCTCGTCAACAACAACGCGGGCCCGGAGCCGGGCAAGATCGCCGACTGGAGCCGCGAGGACTGGCTCGACGCGGTGGAAGGCAACATGCTCGCGCCGATCTTTCTGATCAAGCACTTCGTGCCTGGCATGCGCAACCGCAAGTTCGGACGCATCGTCAACATCACGTCAGCGATGGTGAAGTCGCCCAGCGCCACGATGGGCTTGTCCGCAGCGGTGCGAGCCGGCCTCACTGCACTCAGCAAATCGGTGCAGCGCGATTCGGTGGTCGACAACGTCACGATCAACAACATGCTGCCCGAACGCTTCGACACCGATCGCCAGCGCTATATGGCTGATCGCATGTCGAAGAAGGACGGCATCACGGTGGCGGAGGCGAAGCAGCGCATCGCCGCGACCATCGCCGCGAAGCGTCTGGGCGATCCGATGGAATTCGGCGACGCCTGTGCGTTTCTGTGCAGCGCGCAGGCGGGTTTCATCTCGGGACAGAATCTGCAACTCGATGGCGGCTCGTATGCCGGTCTCGTCTGATCAAGATTGTTATTCACAATATTTAGGAGAACATCATGAAATACGCAAGCTTTGTGGTGGACGGCAGTGAGACCTGGGGCGCAGTCGATGGCGAGCGCGTGATCGATCTCGGCAAGCGTATCGGCGATCGCTATCCCACACTCAAGGCGTTCTGCGAAGCGGATATGCCGCGCGACGCGCTCTCGCGCGCTGAAGGTCAAACCGACTACGCGCTCGCCGATATCAGCTTTCTGCCGCCGATCGCCCAGCCGGTCCATATCTGGTGTCTCGCGCTCAATTACGTCGAGCACCACAACGAAGTGCAGGGCGCGGGGCGCGTGCAGGAATTGCCGAAGCAGCCCGCGCTTTTCGCGCGCGCCAGCGACTCGCTCGTGGGCCACGGCCAGGCGCTGCGCCATCCGGGCGTGAGCGAGCAGTTCGACTACGAGGGCGAGCTCGTGGTGGTCATCGGCAAACCGGGTTATCGCGTGAAGGCGGAGAACGCGTTCGAACACGTGGCCGGCTACACGATCATGAACGAGGGCAGCGTGCGCGACTGGCAGTTCCATACGCGCCAGATTACGCCGGGGAAGAACTTCTACCAGAGCGGCGCAATCGGTCCCTGGATCGTTCCGCGCGACGAAGTGGGCGACGCCGGCGCGCTGCGCATCCAGACGACGCTCAATGGCCAGGTCATGCAGGACGACACCGCGGCGAGCATGGTGCACAAGATTCCGCGTTTCATCGAGTATGTCTCGTCGATTGCGCCGTTGCACCCGGGCGACATTCTCGCGACTGGCACGCCCAGCGGCGTTGGCTTCTCGCGCACGCCGCCGGTTTTCATGAAGCCCGGCGATGAATGTGCGATCACCATCGAGCGCATCGGCACGCTGCGTAATCGCGTGGCCGGGTAGGAAACCTGGTCGCGCAGCGCCGGGGCGCTGTGCTATATGGAAACCTTCTCACCTTCGGAAACCGGCATCATGGCATCGGTCGTGGCGTCACCCATCGAGCAGAATGCAGTGTCGGTCGAACAGCCGAGCCTCTGGCAATTGCGTGTGTTCGAGGCGGTGGCGCGCCACGAGAACGTAACCCAGGCTTCGCAGGAGCTGTTGCGCTCGCAGCCGGCGACCACGTCGTGTCTCGCGGCCTTCGAGTCACTCATGGGCGTGAGCCTGTTCGAGCGCTCGACCACCGGCACCTGGTTGGCCCCGGCCGGCGTCGCCGCGCTGGTGCGTACGCGCAAGATCTTGCAGGCGGCGCAGGATGCCGTGAGCGAGGTGGGCAGCACGCGCAACGTGGCGGCGGCTGTGCTAGTGGGCGGCATCACGCGCACGCAGATGCGCTGTCTGATTGCCATTGCTGAGTGCGGCTCGTTCCGCGCGGCGGCGCGTCTGCTCGGCATTACCGAGGCCTCGTTGCAGCGCGCGGCGCGCACGCTGGAGCAGAACCTGGGCGCGCCGCTCTACCGTCATTCAGCCTCGGGCGTTACGACCACCGAGGCTGGCAAGAACTTCGCGCGCCAGCTCAAGACGATCGCGAACCTGATCGCGGCGATGACCGATGCGCTGAACGCCTACCAATTCCCGCGCGAGCGCAGCGTGACGGTGGGCGTGCTGTTGCTCGATCCGTCGATTCTGATCGTGAGCGCCATCCGGGAGGTGAGCGCGCAGTTTCCCGACGCGCGCGTCGTGATTATCAACGGGACGTATGACCAGTTGCTGACCAAGCTGCTGCGAGGAGAAGTCGACTTCATGCTTGGCGTGCTCAAGCATCCCGACGCGTCGTTCGATTTCGTCGAGTCGCCGCTCTATCACGAGCGCTATTGTGTGGTCGCGCGCCGCGATCATCCGCTCTCGCGTGAGCCGGTCGTGACGTCGGACGCGCTGCGGCAATTTCAGTGGATCGTGCCGCCGCGTAGTTCGCCGCGCCGTGAAGCCTACGAATACGTGTTCTCCGATGGTGCGCCGCCTTTCGCGAGCATTGAAACGTATTCGCTTTCGACGATCCGCATCACGCTGTTCGACAGTGACATGTTGACCGTGCTGAGCTGGACCGAGGTGTTGAGCGAGCGGCGTTTTGGCTTGCTCGCGCCGTTGATGATCGACGTGCCGTGGGATGGTCCCGTGGTCGGCATCACGGCGCGCCGCGACTGGCGGCCCAACGACGTCCAGCAGACGTTCCTGCGCAGCGTGCGCCGCCACGCGCAGGCGATCAACGGCGGCGCTGCCGAACCACCCGGCTGACGATCCGCAGCATCCCGCACATTCATTAACGCGTCGATATGTCGACGCGTGCCTCGCCGCGCGCGCTCGCGAAGCGGCTGTGTGCCCCACACAACACCTTCGTATTTTCCCGCCATGTCTACCGAAACTTCTGTCGCGCCTACGCCCGCGTGCGCGGATCTCCCGCTATTTTCCTGCGTGCCGTTTCGCTGCCTGCTGGCCGTGCGTGTCGCGTGGACCGTGAGCATCCAGATGCTGTTCGTCGCGATTGGCTGGCAGATGTACGCGCTCACCCATGACGCGTGGTCACTCGCGCTCGTCGGGCTCTATCAGTTCATTCCAGTGCTGGTGCTGACCTTGCCAGCGGGGCACGCCGCCGACTGCTGGCCGCGCTCGCGCATCGTGGTCGTTTGCCTGTTTGTGCAAGGACTGATCGCCGCGGCAATGACGTGGACCACCTGTCGCAACGGCCTCACGCGCGACGGCCTGCTGTACGCATCGCTGTTGCTCGGCGCCGCGCGCGCGTTCCAGATGCCCGCGTTACAGGCGCTCGTGCCCGCAACAGTGCCTCCACGCGCGTTGAGCCGGGCCATGGCGGCCGTCTCGACGGGCTCGCAGACGAGCGTGATCCTCGGGCCCGCGCTTGGCGGGCTGCTCATGAGTCTCGGCATCGGCACCGTGTACGCCGTCGCCGCGCTGCTGTTCTTCGCGGGCCTCGCACTGGCGACGCGGCTGCGGTTGCGAGGCGCAGATGGCCCGCCTCGCGGCGCGTCCCTGGGCGCGATCGCAGGCGGCCTCGTATTCGTCTGGCGCAAACCGGTCGTGCTTGGGGCCATCAGTCTTGATCTTTTCGCGGTGCTGTTTGGCGGCGCCGTGGCGCTCCTGCCGATCTACGCCGACACGATTCTGCATGGCGGCCCCACGATGCTGGGCTGGCTGCGTGCCGCGCCCGCCGTCGGTGCCTTCGTCATGTCGCTGTGGCTGGTGCGTCGTCCGCCGCGACGGCGAGTGGGCGTGACGTTGCTCGCGGCGATTGGTGTATTCGGCGCGGCCACCATCGCGTTCGGGGTGTCGACGAATGTCTGGCTCTCGATGTTCGCGCTCGTCGTGACTGGCGCGGCGGACATGGTGAGCGTGGTGATCCGCCAGACCCTCGTGCAGCTCGAAACGCCCGACGATATGCGCGGGCGCGTGAGCGCCGTCAACGCGATTTTCGTGGGTGCGAGCAACCAGTTGGGCGAGTTCGAGTCGGGCTCGCTCGCCAGCGTGGTCGGGCCGGTCGGCGCTGTGGTACTGGGCGGCGCGCTCACCTGTTGCGTCGCGCTCGCGTGGGCGTGGCGCTTCCCGCAACTGCGCACACGCAATACGCTGGACAGCTGAGTGTCCCCGCTGCGTGGCTCGCAGGCCGCACAGCAACAACTGATGACCACGCGCTCCTTTCCTATGCCGCGCGAAGTCGACCCGTCACTAGAATCGGAATCCTGACTAAGACAAGAGTGCCGCGCTCGACACAAGCGGCACGCATCTCAGGAGACGGAGATCGACATGCAATTCATACAAAGCGGGCAAAGCCCTTTTCAGGATCAGCGCCACCTGAGCCGCAACCAGCGCATGCTGCTCGTGCTGATCGGCGTGGGCAGCATGCTGGAGTTTTGGGACGCCTATCTGATTGGTTTCATCATGGCGTTCCTCGTCAAGCCTTGGGGCATGACGTACGGCATGATGGGTGCAGTGCTGCTCGCCTCGGGCGCGGGCGCGATCGTGGGCGGCGTCGTGTGGGGCATGATCGCCGACCGTTTCGGACGCAAGCCCGTATTCGTGGCGTCGCTGCTGCTGCTCGCGGCGATGAGCCTTGGTCTCGCGTTCACCCCCGCCGGCGGCTGGATCTACATGGCAGTGCTACGTACCGTGATCGGCTTTTGCACCGGCGGCTACTTCATCCAGATCGCGCTCGTCAACGAATTCATCCCGCCGCGGCGGCGCGCCGTGCTGACTGGCGTGGTGTCGGCGATCACGACCTGCGGGCTGCTGCTCGGCGCGTTCAGCGGTGCCTTCGTGATTCCAGCGATCGGCTGGCGGCTGACGTTCGCGCTCGGCGCAGCGCCCGCGCTGGTCGCGCTAATCGGCGCGTTTTACGTGCCCGAATCGCCGCGCTGGCTGAACCTGCAAGGACGTAGCGAAGAGGCGCGCCGCTCGGTGCAGTGGGCGCTGGGCTCCGAAGTGCAATGGCGCGAGGGGGAAGCGCCCGCGCGCGGCGTGCCAGCCGCGCGCTGGTCCGAAATCTTTGCGCATCCGCGCAGCGTTGTCACCGCCACGCTCGTCAATATCGGACTCGTCGCCGGTTATTACGGGATCGTGCTCTGGGCGCCAACGCTGCTTGCGCAGGTGCAATCGGTCACGCCAGCGGGCGCATCGCGGCTGATGATCGGCTTCAGTGTCTGCGGCATCGTTTCGCGTCTCGCGGCTGCCTGTCTTGCGGACCGCATCGGACGCCGCCGCACGGGCGGCTGGTTCGCGATCGGCGCGGCGCTCGCGGCGCTTTGCGCCGGCTACGTGGGGCACGGTGATCTGCTCGCTCCCACATGGTTCTGGCTGCCCTTGCTATTCGCCTTCGTGTTCGCCGATGGCAGCTTCGCGGTCTGCGCGGTCTATTCGACGGAAATCTGGCCGACGCGAGTGCGCGGCAGTGGCGCGGGCTATGCCGGTCTCGCGGGCTCCGTCGGCAAGATGATCGGCCCGATCGGACTGGCCTGGGTGGCCGGCTCGAGCAACATGGTGATGCCCTCGGCGACGCTCGGTGTGATCGTGCCTGCATTCCAGTTCGTCGCGCTATGTCTCTTGCTGTGCGGCGTGACATATCTGTTCGTGGGCATCGAGGCGCGCGGCAAGACGCTTGAAGCGCTCGACGAAACCTTCGAGCAGCGCGAGCCTGCTCGCGCCATGGCGCGCATGAGCGATCACGGCGGACAGTGAGCGCGTGTGCACGGCCAGCGCAGCGATTCAGAAAAAACAAATCGCCACGGCCATTTTCCAATTGGTGGCGCAAAGCGCAGAGAAATACACTGAATCCAGCACGTGCCGTTCTGAGGCTCGTGCGCTTCCCCGACTTGACGAGCGCGCAGCGCGGCATCAGCAGACAAGGAACGAAATGAAAAAAGTACGCGTGGGCATGGTGGTGCCGTCGCTGAACACCATCGCCGAGGACGACTTCCGTCTGTTTTGTCCCGACGAAGTGGCCTATCACGTCCATCGCATTCGCCTGAGAAAAGAGGGCGGACGCGTGACGATGGAAAGCTTGCAGCGCGCCTGGTTCGAAGCAGCCGAAGAAGCCGAATATTTGCAGGATCTTACGCCGGACGCGGTGGTTTTCAATTGCACGGGCGCGAGTGTCGCGAACGGCGCCCTTGGCGATGCGCTGCTTGCGCAGCGTCTGGGCGAGCGCCTGGGTCTGCCCGCGACCAACACCATGGTCGCCATCAAGGAGGCGCTCGCGGCGCTGCGATGCGAACGCATTCTGCACGTTTGCCCGTTCGCCGACGTGTTCTCGCGCATCGAACGCGAGTCGCTCGAAGCGTCGGGGCATACGGTTGCGCGCACAGTCTCGCTCGGTTTTACCGACGCCAAAGAAGCCGCGCAGATGACACCGCAGCGCATCGCCGGGATCGTGCGCGAGCAGATCGATGCTCAGGTTGGCGCTGTGTTGCTCTCCTGCGCGAACGTGCGCGCGTTCGAGGCCGCGCACGAACTCGAAACGTCGCTTGGCCTGCCGGTCGTGACGAGCAATCAGGCCACGCTCTGGTCAGTGCTTCGCCTGGCGGGCTGGCAGGGGCGCATCGAAGGTGCCGGGCGCCTGTTCGCCGGGGCGTGAAGCAGGACCGTCGAGGTCAACTCTGAAATTGAAGGAAAACAGTATGCAAATCGTCGATGCCCAGGTGCATGCGTGGGAGAACGGCAGTTCAACCGGACATCATCGCCGCGCGCCCGTCACGCGCGATGTCCTCGTGGATGAAATGGCGCGCGCGGGCGTGGATCGCGTCCTGCTCGTGCCGCCGCTGTGGGACCCCGAGTCCAACGCTTATTCGCTTGCGCTAGCCCGCAACGAGCCTGATCGATTCGCGGTGATGGGTCTGCTGCCCGCCGACTGCGAAAACCCCGCTGCCGCGCTCGCGCGCTGGAACGAGACGCCGGGCATGCGCGGCGTGCGCTTCCTGTTCAACACGCCGGACCGTATCGCGCCACTGCTCGCGGGGCGCTACGAAGACGTCTGGCCGCTCGCGCAGGAAAACGGACTGGTGATCGCGCTGCACGTACCGGGCGCGCTGGGCGAAGCGGAGAAAATTGTGCGGCGCTATCCGAAGCTGCGCCTGATCGTCGATCACCTCGGCGTGCCGCGCGGCGCGAGCGGCCCCACCGCGTTTGATCATCTGCCTGCGCTGCTTGCGCTCGCACGCTATCCGAACGTGCACGTGAAGGCCGCGGGCGTTGGCGATTACGCGTTAGATCCGTGGCCATTCCGCTCCATCGAGCCGACCTTGCGCCAGATTTTCGACGCGTTCGGCCCGCAGCGCATCGTGTGGGCCAGCGATCTCTCCCGCCTGCATCATCCGTATCGCCAGTGCGTGACGCATTTCAGCGAGGCGCTTTCGTGGTTGTCCGACGCCGAGCGCGCGGACGTCATGGGCGGCAACCTGTGCCGTCTGCTCGACTGGCCAGCGGGCGCCGCCCGGGGCACGACGCTTGCCGCATAATTGCCGGGTTCATGCCGGGCACACGGCAACGCTACAAAGCACAATATCGGAGACAACGTCATGCTCACCCCAGGTAGCTGGCCCTGCATCATTCTGCTTTATCTCTACGGCACCGTTGCGACCTCGCTCGTGACGCAATCGGTGCCCGTCATCGGCGACATCGCGCGGCAATTCGCGTTGTCCCATGCGGCGGCGGGCTGGGTCATTTCCATCCCTTCGCTTATCACGGCGGTGTTCGCGCTGTTCGGCGGATGGATCGTCGATCGTATCGGCGACCGGCGTGTGATCATCGGCGGTTCGCTGTTCGGGCTCGCGGGTAATCTCGGCGTGGTGTTCGCGCACGACGTGAACGCCTTGTTCGCGTGGCGATTGCTCGAAGGCGTGGGCTATCTCGCGCTGACTGTCGGTGCGGTGACGCTCATCATGCGCACGACGTCAGGCGCTCGCCGCGGCATTGCGCTCGGTTTGTGGACGTCGCACACGGCGGTGGGCATCGGCCTCACGTTGAGTCTCGTTGCGCCGCTGGCCCAGCGCGGCGAAATGTGGCGCTGGGCGTTCGGCGGACACGCGATCCTGATGGTGGCGCTCACGCTCGCGGGCTTTTTGCTGCCGGCCAAGGCCAGGGACGTCACGCCGCGCCGTCTCGCGGACATCCTGACAGTGCTCAAAAGCCCGCGTCCTTATCGTGTGGCGCTCGCTTCAGGTGCATCGGCGTTTATCCAGACCGGTATCATGGCCGCGCTCACGGTCTATCTCGCGCGCCGCTATGGCGTGCCTATCCGCACGGCGGCCGGAGTGGGGACGGGTGCCGAGGTGTTCGTATGCATCGGCGCGCTGTCGGTCGGTCATCTGCTCAAGGGCGGCGTCGGCGCGCGTCTGCTGGCGACGGCGGGCGGTGTGGTCTCGCTGCTCGGTGGGGTCGCACTCTATCTGCCGATGACGGGCTTTGCCGGTGCAGTGGTGGCGGTCTGTGCGTTTTCGCTCGGCATCGGTCTCTTGAACGGCTTGATCTGGACGATGGTGCCGGCCGCGGCGCCGAGCGCCGCGACGATGGGCGCCACCAGCGGCCTCGTGGCGCAGGCGACTTATCTGGGCGTGCTGCTCGGGCCACCGGCGATCTTCGCAAGTTTCTATGAAAGCGGCTGGACCGTGCGCATCGCGCTAGTTCTGCTCGCCACGCTGTTGCAGCTTGCTCCGCTGCCGATCTGGGGCCGCCCGGCGAAGCGTGCCAGTGAAGCGGGCGCGCAAACGCCTTCGGTAGCAGGAGGCAACTGATACGACGGGATAATTCCCCTCTCCGCAGACAGAACAGGCGGGCGAAAAGCACCGCCGCGGAGAGGGTTCAATAAGAGACAGTAGTCGATATAACAATCAGGATGACTAAGGAGACAAAATGAATCAACGCAATTTTCCTGCGCTGCGCTGGCACGTGGCGGCGCTGTGTATCGCCTCGGCACTCGGTGCAGCAGGGGCTGCGCACGCGCAAAGCAGCATCACGCTCTATGGCGCGATTTCGGAGTCGCTAGTCTACTTGAGCAACGCCAAGGGCAGTCACCAGTTCTCCTTGTCGAACGCGGGCATGATGCCACCGCGTTTCGGCTTGCGAGGCGTGGAGGATCTCGGCGGCGGCACGAAAGCGATTTTCACGCTGGAAAATGGCTTCAACATCACCAATGGCGCGCAGCTCAATGGCGGTATCTTCGGGCGGCAAGCGTGGCTGGGACTGAGCAACGACCAGGCGGGCACGGTGTCGATGGGGCGCCAGTATGAAGAAATGACGAGCACGATGTGGTTCACCACGGCGTCGAATGTGTTCGCGGGCTATGGCGCACATATTGGCGACAACGACAATATGTTCTTCACCAATCGGTTCAACAACTCGATTCGCTATGCGTCGCCGAGCGTGTATGGATTGAAATTCGCGGGCAGCTACGCGTTCTCGAATTCGACGGAATTCTCGGATAACAACGGCTTTAGCGGCTCCGTTTCCTATGAGCACGGGCCACTCAAAGTGGCCGCCGCGTTGACAGAATTCAATCGCCGCAGCAATGCCGTGCCTTCGAATCTGACCAGTGGCGCCGTGGACAGCACCGGCTGGGGATTCAGCTCACCCTTCGTGACGAGCCTCAGCGGCGCGGGCACTAACGAGCAGCGCATCATGGGCGTTGGCGGCAGCTACGACTTCGGGTGGTTCCACGTGCTCGGCAACTATACGAACGTGTTATTCAACTATTCGGATTCGACCGGGCTACGTTTGCAGAATTTCGAAGCGTCGGCGTATAAGTACGTCACGCCCACGGTGGAACTGGGCCTGTCGTATGTCTACACGCTGGGGAATTATTCGTCGTCGCGCTCGACGCACTACAACCAGATCGATATCGCGGCGCACTATTTCTTGTCAAAACGTACCGAGCTTTATGTCGCCGGCATCTACCAGCGCGCGAGCGGGCCGGGCACGTATGCGCAGATATACACCGCTGCGCCATCATCCAGCAGAAGTCAATCACTCGTTGAGACTGGCGTCATGCACAGATTCTAGGCAGTGGTGAGAGGGGCCTCGCCGATTCTGGGCCAGGGCGACACGAGGACGAGCGCGTTGAACAATCTGGAAGCCTGTATCAACGGTCCATTGCGCTCGTCCATGCCTGCATCGGCCAGTCTGCGTGGCATCACCGATAGATAATCGATACTCACATCAACGTTCATCGACCAATTAGTCAAACGAACAAGCTATGGCTTCCGGTGTGCCGAGCACGCGATGATCAGCTAGATATGCCATGCGCTACGCTGACTCGGCGCTGCTGTTTGGAGTGGCCTAATTGAATCACGGCGAGAAGGCGAGAAAAGCTCGACGCAATCGTGACACGGCGTCTTCTATCTCATCGGTATTCAAGCTGCCGAAGCCCAGACGTAGAGCAGGATACGAGCGGTCCCTGGTCGAAAACAATCCAGTCGGCAGGAACCGTACGCCTTCCCGTGCTGCAACCTCCTGAAGCGCATCCATATTGAGATCCTGCTTGAGAACTGTCCAGAGCGCTAATCCTCCGACAGGGAGCTCGAACGCTAGCCAATCATCATGGTGCATCGTTAGTAATCGGGCGAGAAGGTCGCGTCGCTCCGTGTAGAGCTTCATCACCTTCCTGGTGTGGCTATGGATAACACCGCTTGCCAACAGGTCCGCGACTGCCGCCTCTGTCGCCGGGTCGCCCTGCCGGTTAATGATAGTGACCTCGGCCGACGCCCGGTCGATGAACTGCGAAGGCGCGATGAGATAGCCGATGCGCAGGGACGGGGTTAGCAGTTTCGACATTGACCCGACATAGACAACCTTGCCTCTGCGGTCAAAGCTCGCGAGCGGCAGCATCGGCCGATGCGCAAAGTGAAATTCGTGGCTGTAGTCGTCTTTGATAATGGCGAAATCGAACTGCTCGGCGAGCGCCAGCATACGCATACGCCGTGCCGCCGGTAACAGGACTGTTGTCGGGAACTGATGATGTGGCGTGATATAGACCGCTCGTACACGCGTGCGATAGAAGGGCTTTTACAGCTCATCGACTTTCAGGCCGTTGGCGTCGAGCCCAACCGTGACGATCTCCGCTCCCGCCACACGGAAGGCCTCACGGGCTGGCGGATAAGTCAACTCCTCAACGACGACACAATCGCCGGGACGAATTAACACGCGGGCGGCCACATAGATACCCACAGTGAGCCCTACTATCCGGCGTTCACGGCCTAGCCGACGCTGAATATACGTGCGCCTAAGTGGAGTGTCATCGTTATCACAACGGGTGATGACGGTCATATCGCCAGCTTCGTTGATCAACGAAAAGCGCGACCCGTAGACTCCTGCCATATCCAACAACACTCAGGAGACACGGCGGGTCGGGAGCTTTCGCCCCCACGCCCTTCGATCATGGATCTGTCCCTTCCAAATACGATGGCCGAACGGCCGACCCTCTCTATGGGGGAGAAGCTGAGTTATGGCGCGGGCGAAATTGCGTCCAACCTCGCCTGGAACATGGTCACGGGTTTTCTGCTTTTCTATTACAGCGATGTCGCCATGTTGCCCGTAGCAGCGCTTGGCGGTCTGATGCTCGTGACCCGTGTACTCGACGCCATTTTTGATCCGCTGGTTGGTCTCACTGTCGACCGGACTTCGAGCCGCTTTGGCAGGGCTCGTCCGTACATCCTTTACGCGACCATTCCATTTGGCATTCTCTGCATTGCCACTTTCACGGTGCCAAATTTTTCGCCGGTCGGGAAACTTGCCTACGCGTATGTCACGCTTACTCTGCTCGGCTTGGTGTATTCACTGCTTTACATCCCCTATAGCGCGTTGCTGCCGCTGATGACGCGTAACCCCGCCGAAAAAAATCAGCTCGGCAGCTTCCGCTCGATGGGGACGTCGATCGCCTCGATCTTCGTGTATGGCCTGACGATGCCGATTGTTGGATATATCGGCGGCGCCGATCGCCAACACGGTTTTACGGTCGCAGCCGTGATCATGGCTGTGCTGAGCGTTGCACTGTATTTTCTGGTGTTCCTCAAATGCAAGGAGCGCACGCAGGCCGCAGCCGCCGTTCAACACGTCGCGGTCAGGCTGAGTCTCGCACAGATGCTCAGCAACCCGGTCTGGCGCATTGTGTTTGTGATGGCCCTGCTTATCTTCATCAAGCTTGGCGTGCTCGTTTCGAGTGTTGCGTACTTCACGAAAGACGTGCTGCGCGCACCGTGGATGATTTCGGTACTGCTTCCGCTGCTATCCGTTGCCATCCTGATTGGCGGATTCTTTGCCGGTCTTTACTTCAGGCGCTTCAGCAAGCGGATCGGCAATATCGCTGCAATTTGTGTCTCCATTGCACTGACGCTGGCAATGCCGCTGTTTCAGTCGCACACCACCATTTTTGTCACGCTATTCGTGCTCTCGAACATCGTGACGGGCATTCAGGCGGCGACGACTTTCGTAATGATGGCCGATGCGGTCGAGGTTCACGAGAGCGCGTTCGGTAATCGGGCAGACGGCCTCATCGTTTCCAGTGTCAGCTTTGGTATCAAGGTCGGGATGGCTGTTGGAACTGCTTTGACCGCGTTCGCACTGGGATGGGCTGGATATAACCCCGCGGATATCACAGCGAAAGCCGCATCGGTGGTCGGCTGGTTGTTCTACGCCACCCCGGTCGTTCTGATGGTCTTGCAGGTCATTTGCCTGTCCTTTTATCGCTACGACGAGAAATCGGCATCGCGTGAAAGTCACGCGATCCGCGGCGAGGGTGCACCGAAGGCGCTCTAACCCAACCTGTAAATGGAAAGTTTCGAACATGATGAAAAATCGAGTAGTGAGCGACAACGGTCTGCGTGCAACAGAAAGCGGATTTGCGATCGATGTGCGTTTGCCCTGGTATCGCTCGTTGCCGTTGTCCACGGTCGACGTTGCGGAAATTCTTCTGGATGGCGAACCAATTGACCTGGCTGACGTGACGTTTGAGATCGAGGGCCAGACGCTGCGTCCCGAAGAACTGCGCGCCTTGACCGACCAGTGGTGGTACGTGCTCGACTCGGCATGGCTGAACGTGAAGCATGCGCCGATCGTAAAGGGCAGTGAACACGACGTCGCGGTTACGCTTGCCGTGCGTCCTCCGTACATCAAGGGTCTGGTCCGCCTCACGAAGACCGAGAAGCGCCTGGTCGCGAACTAACTGACAGCCGGAGAAAACAATGAACAGCAAGAAAACAGGTCTGCGACTGGGTACGACGCTCTACAGTCTGACCACCCAGTTTCACGGACGCGAATACACGTTCGACGAACTCGTGCGCAAGGTCGCGGCGGAGAACCTTGGTCCGGGCCTCGAAGTGGTCGGATTTCAGAGCATCCGCGGTTTTCCGGAAGTGAGCGATGCATTCGCAGATCACTTCCGTGGACTGATCGAAGAAACGGGCCTTGAGCCGTCGTGCCTGGGCATCAACGCCGATTTCCGTATCTCGCGCGATCGCGATCTTTCCATTAGCGAGATGGTGACGTACCACGAGCGTCAGCTCCACGCGGCTGCGAAACTGGGCTTTCCGGTGGTACGTTACCAGTATCCAGCAGGTCCGGAAGTCATCGAGCGCCTTGTCCCGCTCGCCGAAAGACTCGGTGTCAAGCTGGGTCTCGAACTGCACGCGCCGCATCATGTACAGCACCCCGATGTGCTGGCGTTCCGCGAAATGTATTCGCGCGTAGGTTCGCCGTATCTTGGCTTTATCCCTGACTTCGGCGCGTCCGCACGCGCAGTGCCCCCCAGTTTCATTGAGTACTTCCGTGAGCTGGAGATCCCCGAGTCGTTGATCCAGCTCGCGCTCGAACACTGGAACGGAGAGGGGGAGGCTTATCCCCGCCGTGACAAGTTCCAGGCCGAAGCCCGGGCGCTCGGCGCAAATGAACGTTTTATCACCGAAATCAGCATCATTTTCGGGCTGTTCTCACGCCAGAACCCGGAGGCGTGGCTCGAGATCATGCCGCAGGTCGTCCACATTCACGGAAAATTCTTCGATTTTGCCGATGACGGTTCGGAAGTATCTGTGGATTACGACCGCATTCTGCCGATCTTCGTCAACGCCGGTTACAACGGCTTTATGTCGAGCGAGTACGAAGGTCATATGTGGACGGATTCGGACGGATTCGACAAGCTGCGTCGCCACCATGCGCTTGCACGCCGCGTACTCGGCAATCTGAGCGAAGTTGAACACGTCGGTTAATTGCTGAATAGTAGCCGGTAGCGAGCGGATCGATAGTTGGCATTATCTTAGGATACCGAAGTGAGGGGCGCTATGCGTTTGCAGGCAGTTGTACTTTGTTTTGTTGCGTTGGCGGTTGGGGCCGCGAAGGCCGAGTCGGGTGATGTTGCCGCCGGCAAGTCGGATTTCGCACGTTGTGCGGCCTGCCACTCAATCTCGCCGGGCGTGACGCTCATGGGCCCATCTCTCTCGGGCATCGCGGGTCGACGGGTGGGTTCTGTTGCGGGTTTCCGCTATTCGAGTGCTCTCGCTGCCTCCCGCGATACATGGACGCCGGAGCGGCTGTCCGCATGGCTGGCCGACCCGGCAAAGGTCTATCCGGGCAACCGGATGCCTTTCGCCGTCTCGGACGAGAAAACACGCCGCGATCTGGTGGCCTATCTCTCGACGTTGACCGCCGCAAAATGAGCCTAACGTCAGGTGGAGTCTCTCGCAAATTACGCCTCGCCATGGTCGGTGGCGGTCCTGGCTCGTTCATTGGTCCAGTTCACCGGATTGCGGCGGAACTCGATGGGCAGATCGAGCTCGTTGCCGGAGCGTTCAGCAGCAGCGCTGAACGCTCGGCGCAAGCCGCCGCGCAATATGGTATTGATTGGTCGCGCGCGTACGCGGACTACGAGTCTCTGTTCGAGCGAGAGCAAGCCCGGACGGATCCGGTAGACCTCATCGCGATTGTTACGCCGAACCACCTCCATTTTCCTGTTGCGGCGGCCGCGCTCAAGCGCGGGTTTCACGTCATCAGCGACAAGCCCGCTACTGCAACGCTCGAAGAGGCAGAAGCGCTGGCTGCGCTGGTTGCAGGTAGCGCTGGGCTTTACGCGCTGACGTATACCTACACCGGCTATCCGATGATCCGGCAGGCGCGCGCCATGTGCGCGGCAGGTGAACTTGGCCGAATCCGGAAGGTCGTCGTTGAATATGTGCAAGGGTGGCTCAGCGAGCCTATCGAGGCCGATGCGCAGAAACAGGCGGCCTGGCGCACTGATCCCGCACGCGCAGGCATTGGCGGTTGTATTGGCGATATTGGGGTGCACGCCTTCAATCTCGTCGAGTTTGTGACAGGCGAGCAAGTCGTCAAACTTTGTGCGGACCTCTCGTCGATCGTCCACGGCCGCTGTCTCGACGACGACTGCAATCTACTCGTCCGTCTCTCAGGCGGTGCACCCGGCGTCATTCACACGACGCAGATCGCCGCGGGCGAGCGTAACGGACTGGCCCTCCGTGTTTTCGGCGAAAAGGGTTCGCTGCTCTGGGAGCAGGAGAATCCAAATCAATTGCGCGTTTCCTGGCCCGATCGGCCGGCGCAGACTTTCCACGCGGGATCATCGTATCTGGCGGCATCCGCAGCGGGTGCGTGCCGCCTGCCAGCAGGGCACCCCGAGGGCTATCTCGAGGCGTTTGCCAATCTCTACCGCGATTTCGCCGCGGCAATTCGCGCACGAGCAACCGGCGAGAGCGGATCGTCAGCGCTCGTCAATGACATAGAGGTTGGCGTTCGCAGCATGCGCTTTGTCGAAGTTGCAGTCGCGGCGAGCCGTAACGCGCATGGCTGGGTCACGATTAGTTAAATAAGGAACGAGCATGCAGACGATCAAAGGCCCTGGCATTTTTCTGGCACAGTTTGCTGGCGATACGCCGCCTTATAACTCGCTGGCGTCAATGGCCAGCTGGGCGAACGGGCTGGGATACGTTGCCGTACAGATTCCCACATGGGATCGTCGGCTTTTCGATCTGGAACTCGCCGGAACGAGTCAGGACTACTGCGACGAAGTCCGGGGGATGCTCGCAGAACATAACTTGCAGATCAGTGAGCTTTCGACCCACCTGCAGGGACAGCTTATCGCGACCCACCCTGCGTATGACGAGCTCTTCGATAACTTCGCGCCCTCAGAGGTGCGTGGACGCCCGCATGAACGGCTCGCATGGGCCCAACGACAGTTGGGTCTCGCCGCGTCTGCCAGCCAGAAGCTTCAACTCAAGGCACACGCGACGTTTTCTGGCGCGCTTGCGTGGCATCTGTTTTATCCGTGGCCGCAACGGCCAGCAGGCCTTGTCGAGGAAGCCTTCTCGGAACTCGGCAAGCGTTGGCTGCCGATTCTGAATGCCTTCGACGAAGCTGGCGTGGACGTCTGCTTTGAAATCCATCCGGGCGAGGATCTGCACGATGGCGTGACGTTCGAACGGTTTCTGGAAGCGACGGGCGAGCACCCCCGCGCGAATATCCTGTTCGACCCCAGTCACCTGCTTCTACAGCAGATGGACTATCTCGCGTTCATCGATATCTACCATAGCCGCATTCGAGCCTTCCATGTAAAGGATGCCGAATACAGGCCGGATGGGCGCAGTGGCGTCTATGGAGGCTATCAGCCATGGGTTTCGAGGCCTGGCCGCTTTCGCTCGCCAGGCGATGGCGCAATCGACTTCAAGGCGATCTTTTCCAGCTTGACCCAGCACGACTACGACGGCTGGGCGGTCGTTGAGTGGGAGTGTTGTCTCAAACATCCCGAGTCTGGCGCCGCGGAAGGGGCTTCGTTTGTCCGCGAGCATCTCATCCGTGTCACGGAACGGGCGTTCGATGACTTCGCAGGGGCTGCCGCAGACAGGGCACGAAATCGCCGGATCCTTGGGCTGGAAGTGTAAGCCTGCTCTTGCGTTCACTCCACTCGACGCGTGAGGAGTAGTGTCACTGGCGCAGCAATCCTCTATGGGCATCTTTAAGGTATGAGTGTCATCAAGCACATCGTGATGTGGGACCTTCGCGGTGAGTCCGCCGAGGAGAAAGCCACGGCGGCCGGCGCGGTCAAACACGCATTTGAAGGGCTCAACGGAAAAATTCCGGGTCTGCTCAAGCTCGAAATCGGCATCGATTTCAGCGGAATCGACTATGCCTGCGATGTCGTGCTTTATTCGAAGTTCGATAGTCGCGAGGCACTGCAAGCCTATGCCATCCATCCGGAGCACCTCCGCGTGCGTGATGAACTCGCAGGCGTGCGCGTGAGCCGTCATCAGGTCGACTACGTCTGACGATCGCGGGGCAGGCGCCGGAGCAATGGGGCTGTCGGATCGCATGGCCGGGCAGTGGCTTGCGGGTTCGAAGCCGATTCGTCCCTGCGTCATCACGCATCCTGATGACAGTGATATAGCCGGCAACGTTGATATGGCCAGGCACCAAATCCTAGACTTCAGTGTGAGTCTTCCTCGCCCACGATATCGCAGGCGAGTGAGCCAGTTGGCTTAATGGACTCAAGCGGTGCTTAACAGCCAGATCGAAGCACTACGCCGCTTCGTGTATCGCCCCGCAATGCAGGCAACTACTACAACGAAGGAAGTGATGGAGACACGCAGCATCAATCCCAAACGTCGACGACTCATTGTAGGTGTCGGCGCAGCGGCAGCGGCAGCGGGCATCTGGACATTGGTCGGCACGCTTCGGCCGGCAGACGCAGCGCCGCCGCTTGTCGACTTTCTCTGCGACCAGACGATACCGCAGACGGATACGCCAGGCGCCCTGGCCGTGGAGGTACCCCAGTTCTTGCGTCTGGCGATTCAGCATGGACTTGCCGGAGCGAAACCGGATCTTCTCGAGGCGCTCGCGTCGGAACTCGATCGCGCCGCAGGCGGCCATTACGGCGACCTGAGCACCGAGGAGAAGGTTCGGGTACTCACCCGACACGATCAGTCGTGCTTCGAAGGCGGCCGGCCGAGTGGGGCGCATGTCTGGCCAACGGCGAAGCGCCTCATTCTGATCGGCTATTACACCTCTGAAGCGGGCGGATCGCATGAACTGCGTTATGAGCTCGATCCAGGTGGCTTCCAGCCCGATCTTCCGTACAAGGCGGGCGAGCGTGCCTATCTGAACGACTGGTTTGGGACGATTTGATCATGCATTACGATTTCGATGTGATTGTGGTGGGCTCGGGTATCTCGGGCGGCTGGGCTGCCAAGGAGCTGACCGAAAAGGGGCTCAAGGTCGCGCTGATCGAACGGGGCAAGATGATCGAGCACCAGGCCGACTACCATAATGAGATGAAGGCCCCCTGGGAAATGCCGTTCCGCGGCATCGGCGATCAAAAGCTTTTCAATGCCGATTACAAGGAGCAGCAAGGGCTTTTCTTCAACGAGTGGACCCAGGATCATTGGGTCAATGACCGGCAGAATCCCTATGAATCGAGCGGCCCCGTGCCGTTCCAGTGGAGGCGTGGATATCAGCTTGGTGGCCGATCACTCACCTGGGGGCGTCACGTGTTTCGTCGTGACGACCACGATTTCGAAGCGAATCTCAAGGATGGCAACGGAAGCGACTGGCCAATCCGTTACCGCGATATTGAACGCTGGTATTCGTACGTGGAGTCGTTCATCGGTGTTTCAGGCGACGCGACCGACAAGGTCGAGGGCCTGCCGAACGGCGTGTTTCAAGCACCTTTTGGTCTAACGGCTCCGGAACTGGCGCTCAAGAAGCGTCTTGCCGAGCAGTACGACGGCCGGCGTCAGCTGATCATCGGACGTATCGCCCATCTTCGCGAGGCAAAGGAAGGGCGTGCCCCGTGCCAGGCGCGCCTCATCTGTTCGCGCGGCTGCTCGTACGGAGCGTATTTCAGCACCCAGAGTTCGACACTCCCGGCCGCACGGGCCACCGGCAATCTCACGCTATTGACGGACCAGATCGTCGAGCGCGTCGATTACGATTCCACGTCGAAACGCGTCACGGGCGTCAGTCTTTTAAGCGCGCTAGATGGCTCGCGAAAAAAGCTCACGGCGCGCGCGGTGTTTCTCAACGCATCAGCGTTCAATTCCGTCGGGATTCTGCTGCGTTCTGCCTGTGAATCGTTCCCAAATGGCCTGGGCAACTCCAGCGGTGTCCTCGGCAAGTATGTCATGGACCACGGGGCGACGACGTTTGTTGCGCGTATCAAGGGCTTTGACGATCGTACATACGCAATCAACCGGCCGGCCGCGTTCATCATTCCGCGGTATCTGAACGTAACGGAATCTCAGGAAGGCCTGCTGCGCGGTTACGCGTTCCAGGGCGGTGTGTCACGACGCGGGTACACGCGTGGCGCCGATGGTCCAGGGCTCGGTGTCGCGTTGAAAAAGGACCTGAAGGGCGTGGGCGACTGGATCATTTTCATGGGTGGATTTATCGAGACTTTGCCTCGCGCATCCAACGCGGTGACGTTATCGCACGCCGGCAAAGACGCATACGGTATGGCGCAACTCCAAATCAACTTTGAGTTCTCGGACAACGAACATCGGCTCGCGGAACACGCCACGAACGAAGCACGGAAGTTTGCAGGTCTCATGGGGTGGGATGTGTTATTTGCGTCGCCAGAACTGGGACGACCAGGTAGCTCTATCCACGAGATGGGCGGCGCGCGCATGGGGCGTGATCCCGCTACGTCCTTCCTGAACGGATTCAATCAGAGCCACGATATTCCGAATCTGTTCGTCACCGACGGGGCGGCGATGGCCTCGTCGGGTTCGGTCAATCCCTCGCTGACGTACATGGCATTGACGGCGCGCGCGGCAGACTACGCTGTCAAACAGATGAAGGCCGGCACGATCTGAAGGATTTGCGGATACGTACGCGGACGGGATTTGATCCGCGGCGTATCCGCCAGAACGGAGCCGGATATTTCATAGGCTCTCGCTTTCACGCGGTTTGTGCATTTCCTCTGCCCAGTCACGCTGGCCCGAGCGCTTGAGCGTCGACGCATCAATCCCTCGCAATACTGCAATTCAATTCGACGTAGCGCGTGGCACCGTCGAATCTATCCTGATTCCATATCCGAAATACAGAGAGCTTATCCGCATGCTTGGCATGTATCCGACCTTTTATATTCCGGGCATTGGTACGGCCTGGGTGATGGGCATTATTGGTGTTGTCCATGTTGTCGCTTCGCACACATCGGTGGGCGCGTCGTTCCTGTTTGCGCTACTGGAGACACGCGCATTCCGGCAGGACAAACCCGAGCTGCTGTCATTCATCAAACGCTACGGCGCCTTTCTACTCGTCTTCTCGTACATCATCGGATCGATTACGGGACCGGGTATCTGGTATGCAATCACTGTCGCAAGTCCGCGCGGTGTCGGCGGCCTCATCCACAATTTCGTCTGGGTGTGGGCGAGCGAGTGGGTCTACTTTACCGTCGAGGTCATCGGTGTATACGCACTCGTCTATCTCATCGACAAGGTCGACGCACGAACGCATCTCATACTCACGTGGACGTTCGCCATGGCCTCGTGGGCGACGATGCTGCTGATCGTTGGCGTTCTCTCCTTCATGATGTGGCCGGGGCAAGCGACCTGGTACACGACAGGCGAAGCTGCGGATGCATTTTTCAGCCCGAACTTTTTCGCACAGCTTGGCGTCCGTACGGGTGGGATGCTCGTCATGGCGGCGATTGTTGGTCTGATGATCGTGAGTCGTGTGAGGGAGTCGGCGCTGCGGCGCGAGATCGTTCGGCTGGTCGCTCCCGCAGGGCTGGCCGGCGGCGCAATCGCTGTGCTCATGTTCTTCTGCTATCTCCACACGCTGCCGCAGAACGCGATCGTCATGCTCAATACACATCTGCTGCCTGTCTACGGGCGTGAGATGCTCGCAGTGTTTTTCGTCACGACAAGCTGGTTGGTCCTCTGTTGGTGGTTTCCACAGCACGTCTACACGTCGCTAGCGGTCCCGTTTTTTGTGTTGATCGCAGTGGCGGGTGTGTGGCCGGAAGAGCGCATGCGGGAATCGATGCGAAAGCCATTCGTGGCCGGTCAATACATCTATGGCAATCAGATCATAGCCCGGGACGTTCCAGGGCGAGACGTACGCAGTGAGGTGGACGTGATTGCGACCCATGGACTGCTCTCGCTGCATCCCTTCATCCCGGATCGCCTCAGGGTGATCAATGACGCCAATCGGCTTGAGGTGGGGCGTTTGCTGACGAAGATCGCTTGCGCCAACTGCCATTCGCTGGAGCCGCGCGGGCCTCTGCGAAGTTTGCCCGACAAGCTCCATGAAGCGACCGATGAGGACCTGATCGCAGCGTTCCTGCGCGGCCCGCTCGCTCACGGTACGCAACCCTACATGCCCCGCATCGACCTGCCGGACGCCGAGGTTCGCGCCATTGCTCATTACCTGGCGGCCGTCGACGCGGGAAAGGATGTCGACCATCTGATCGATAAACGTAACGGAGGCGGTAGCTAGTGCTGCCGGGATCCAGGGAATGGAAATAGGTGCAGTCATGAACGCGATGCGTGATCCCGCCGGGATTCCCGCGCAGCCGTTTGTTTTTCAGGTGCTCATGGTGATCACGTGGGCGTTCCATATCGCCTTTGTTCATCTGTCGATGGGCGCAGCGGGTCTGGCCATATACGCCTTTCATGCTCGATCAGCGGGGGAGCACTGGGCGCGGCTCTCGACTTCGATGACGAAAGTCGCGAAGGTCGGCGTTTCGCTGCTGATTGTGCTTGGGGTCGCGCCGCTATTGTTCACGCAGGTCATCTACGATCCGCAGTGGTACACGTCGAATGTCTTGTCCGGGCGCTGGGCACTCGCGTTCATTTTTACTCTGCTGCTGGCCTACTGCCTGTGGTACGTGTTTTACGAGTCGAATCGTGCGCATGCAAAACGCCGTGTCGGACTCTATGCGTGGGGCGCGTTGCTGCTATTTTGTCTTGACGGACTCATCATGCACGCGCTGTCGTATCAGGCGTTGCTGCCTGGGAGATGGATGAACTGGTACGCGCCGAGTGGTGTAGCCGATACGCGAGGTGCCGCCTTGCATGCGATCGAGTGGGCGCGCTACGCCTTCATCATGGGGCTATCCGTACCCGTCATTGGCGTATTCCTGATTGCCTACGCGCACTACTTTTCAGGGCGTCGCGATTGCGATGCGGGTTATCTGGTCTTCGCGAGGGAGCTCGGTCGACAGATTGCGAAATGGGGCTTCCTGTCGTCGATTGTGCCTATGCTCGCATGGCAGTTCGACTTGCCGCCGGAGTCAGGTCTCGAACTGCTTCCCGGCGGATGGCTTATCGTCGGCGCCCTTGCGATCATGGGCGTATGGATGCGGCTTCCGGTCACGAAGGGACATGGTTATCTACCCATTGTGGCTAGCTTCATGATTGTTGCGCTGCTCGCTGTCTGGCGCGAAGTGATCCGCGTACGCTATCTGAAGCCATTTGGCTACGACATTCATAGCTACCGGGTTCACCCCGACACCCCGTCGATGCTGCTCTTCTTCTTGACCCTGACAGGGATCGGCGGCGTGGTTGGAGGATTCTATTTGACGTTGCTCTATCGCGCCGGACGCACGGCGGGGCGCTACAACGCCGACAAGCCTGTGCGCTATCTCGCAAGCGGCGCGCTATCCATTCTGGGCCTGTGGATTGCCGCTTTCCTGGCGTACGGGGTGATGGTGTCCCTGCGAGACGGTTTTAACTAAGGCGGGTAAGAAGTGTCGAATATGAGAACCACTATTTTCGCAGTCGCTCTAGTTTGTCTTGCGAACTGTTCGTCGGCTTATGCAGAGAGCAGAGCGCCTGGCGTCGATGCTGCGACTGGAAAGCAACGTGCGGCGGTTTGTTTCGCTTGCCACAATACGAACGGAATCGCGCTGATACCCGGTGTGCCGAATCTCGCGGGCCAAAAGAGAGACTATTTGGAAGACGCGCTGAAATCCTATCGCGATGGCCATACCCGGCAGAACGCCATCATGAATGCGATGGCTGGTCCGCTAAGCGATGGTGATATCGCGAATATTTCAGCCTGGTTCAGCACGCTGAAGCCGTAACCAAAGTGAACTCCTGCCCGCCGGACGAAGCAACAATGTGCCCGGCGGAGCGACAGATTATGCCAGTCCGAACCGGATCACTGCCTGGATGACATCTGTGGAGCCGATGCGGCCGGCGCCGCGGGTTCGCTGGCGCCTCGCCCACGCGGCGGGCCCGGTGGGCTCGGGATGCGAGCAGGCGGTGCTGGGCCCCGGCGAGGCGGGCGGCAACGATCTGACTTCTGGTCGATATGCCAGCCGATCTTGCAGACCTTCTTCGGTTGAGCCTGAGCCACATCAGCCGCCAGAAGGCTGATGCCAATGGTCAAACAAGTGAGCGAGAAACGCAGTGCGCTTTTCATGATGGGTCTCGTTGCGGATTATGTATCGATGGTATGGCGTGTCGTCGCTCAGAAGCGATGCGTGATGCCGATGCGCACCAACGACTGGGTATCGGTCGATGAAGACTGCGGCAGAAAGCCGATACGTGCCACCGCATCGACGCCGCTTGCGCGCTGATAGACGGCAATGGCGTAGATATCAGTGCGTTTCGAAAGACCGTAGAACGCACCGACCGAAACCTGATGATCATGGTCGTGGTTGAGTACAGCGTTGCCCCAGTTGTACTGGTAGTGCAGCGACAGGGTCACGTTCGGCGTGACGGGATAAAACCCGCCGAAACTGACCACCTGTGCGCCGGCGCCATTGTTCGGATTTCTCGAGTTGGTGTAGAGGGCATCGATAGAGCCGATTCCGATACTCAGCCGTCCACCGAAGCCGACGTTTCGCAATGCCTGTCCGTCATTCACGATGTCGGTGTCGCGGGTGTACGTATAAGCGGCGTCCAGTTGGAGCGGTCCGCACGAATAGTCGGCGCCAAAGCTCTGCGTATTGCCCCTGCCGGTATGACCGGGCACGCCACCGAATGCATACATCGCACCGAGTGAAAGTCCGTAGATCGCGGGTGTGCGGTAAGAGACGGCGTTGTTGAACAGATACCAGCCGATCACCCCGTTGAAATCCAGCGAGCCCATGTTGAGATTGAAGCCAGAGAAGGGGCCCGCAGAACTGTTGTACGGCGGCATCGCATAGAGTTCAGGACCCCAGCGCGAAAGCGTCAGCGACTGAAACATGAAATCGTTCAGTTGTCCGACAGTCAGTGTGCCCCAGGTGTCGTTACGAACGCCGATCTGGGGGCCGTAACCGTAGTCGGCACCATTCGATGCATTGAAGCTGTGCGAAACGTCGAAGAAAAAGCTGCTGCCGCCACCAAGATCTTCGGTACCTCTGACGCCGAATCCGCTTTTCCACATGATGCCCGGTTGCATTTCAATCTGTTTGCCGCCGGCCACGTTCGAGATGTAGGTTATGCCGTTGTCGATCGTGCCATAAAGCGTGACCTGCGCATGACAGGTGTTGCTCGTTGCGAAGGCGAGTGTGCCTGTCAGCAGCATCATGTTGACGCGGCAACGTGAGTACGCGCGCGGGCGCGCAGCAGACTTCTTCATGCTGTCTCCATCTCCTGTTCTTGTGGTGTCGTTACGCCCTCGGTTTAGGGGCGCTTTTTCCGGCCGTGTAGCTGGAATGACGCAAGCGTAGAAGGTGGAGTGGTCATTGATCAAAGCTGTGCGCGATATTAATATCATCACGCGTGGTGATAACTAAGGAATGGAAATGAAAGATGTGAAGGAGACAAAGAAGCAGCAAGCCCGTGCGAATGAACCGGCTGCTGCGGAGCGGATTGATCTGAATTTGCTTAACGTCTTCGACGTCGTGATGACTGAGCGACACGTCACGCGCGCTGCGGAGCGCCTTGAAATGACGCAATCCGCTGTGAGCAATGCACTTAACCGGTTACGCACACAGTTCCAGGACCAGCTGTTCGTTAAATCGCCTAAAGGCGTCATGCCGACGCCGCGGGCCTTGGCCATGTGGCCCCGGGTTCATCAAGCGATGGAGGAGCTCCATGCCGCGACGCATCTGGGCGATTTGAATGCCACTGAGACAGATCTCCGGTTCCGGATTTCGCTGGGAGATCTGTCCGCTTCACTACTAGCGCCGCACCTTTATCGGGTCTTGGCTTCGCACTCTGCCCACACACGGCTCGCGTTCGTGCCCCACGACCCTGCGATGGCCGGCGCGCGACTGATGCGTGGCGAAGTCGACTTTGCAATCGGGCTGGAGCCGCCGCGCGCTGCTGTCGTGCAGGGTATGCCCCTCTGGTCGACGTCTTACCTGATTGCGGGCCGCAAGGGGCATCCACTTTTCGAGCGTCCAATTTCCCTGGCCGCGTTTTGTGAAAGTCCGCAACTCGCTGTGAACGTGCTTGGCGAGGACGATGCGCCGAGCGCTGTTGATGATGCGCTCGCGAACCGAGGGCTGAAGCGGGACGTGCGGTTTTCCGTGAACCAGTTCTCGGTTGCGGCACCTATCCTGCGAGAGTCGGATCTCATCGCAGTGCTGCCGGCCAGACTGGCACTGACGTTCTCCGCACGGGGCATCATTGACACGCGTCCTCTGCCGTTTTCGATCCCCGACGCGGTTCTGTACCTGACATGGCATCAGCGCAGTAACACGCTGCCATCGCACCAGTGGCTCAAGCAGCGGCTGATCGAAGCCGCGACGCAACTCAATATCGAAGCGGAAAAGGAGCTAGGTAAGAACTGAGACTTTTAGTCATTTGTCTGGCTGATGATTGTCATATTCCCAACTATGTTGCTGTGTTGCCTTTACCCACCTAGGCTTCGCTAGCGAAACTCAGTCGGCGAAGTCCAGTACAAATCCAGTGGTCGGGCTGGCCGACATCACCTCAGGTCAGGGAGACGAGGCGGGATGAAGCTGGTCAGCTTTACACAAAAGGGTGAGAGCGGGTGGGGAGCGCTCACGGATGCGGGGATTTTCGACATTAGGCAGCTTTCTGGAGGCGAGTGGCCGACGCTGCGCGATGCGCTTGCGGTGCAGGCGGTTAGCCAGCTCAATCTCCTCGTCGACGCGGGGCCACCGACTTGTCAATTGCGGGATGTCGTGCTGCAGCCCGTCATTCCCGATTCCGTCAAGATTCTATGTGCCGAATTCTGCGAGAGCGACTCAGCTGGATCGCAGCGCTTTCCGCTCACGTCCAGACGGGATGTCTGCATCAGATTGCCGGGCACGCTGGTTGGACACGGTGGCCCGATCGTTCGACCTGCCGATACTGACCAGTTCGAAGTGCGTGGCAGGTTGGCTGTCGTCATCGGGCGAGCGGGACGGCGCATTCCGAGAGAGCTGGCGCGCGACTATGTTGCGGGATATGCCCCGTTCTGCGACACGTCGGTCATGGAGTGGCGACGTCCTGATCGGCCATCGACGATCGCGATGAATTTCCCCATGACCTGCGGAATGGGTCCCTGGATGTCGACGCGCGATGCCTCGGGAAGCGAGACCGATCTCCACCTCACGACACGTGTGAACGGCGCCGAAATCGACTTTCAGTCCGCGTCAGATTTGAGGCGGGACATTGCGGATACGATCGCCTTCTGTTCTGCGTTCACACCGCTCGCGCCGGGCGATATTCTGGTCGTTGGCGGGCGCCTTCGCGCGGGCCTTGAGGGCGGCGAGATCTATCTTTCGCCGGGCGATTCCATTGAAGTGGACGTCGCGACCGTCGGAACCCTTTACCACCCAGTGATTGACGAAGTGCGCTAGCACACTACGCGCTGGGCGCGGATTTACGTCGACCCGCGGTCCGCGTCCACATTGAGTTGCGTGACCGACTCAATCAACCGCTGCTTGAACCATTGATGCGCGGGCAGCGTATTGCTGCGCTGATGCCAGCTCAACGACAGTACGATATCAGGCACCTTGAAGGGCAGCGGGCAAACGTCGATCTGTTCCCGGGCGCGGGCCGTCATGGCAAAACGCGCCGGTAGTGCGGCAATTAGATTCGAGTCAAGCAGAATGGATGTGGCCACCGAGAACTGGTTGACCGTCATGCAGACATTACGCGTGAGATCCCTGTTCGCCAACGCTTCGTCGATTGGGCTGGGGTAGTCGTCATCTCCTGGCAAGTTGATCGTCAGTTGCGGCGCTTCGCAGAATTGCGCAAGTGAGATTCGCTCCCTGAGTAGCGGATGACCTCGTCTCGCTGCAACAACATAGGATTCCGACCAAAGTGGCATCGAGTGAATAACCGCCGTTTTCGGCGGCTCGATGCTCACGATGAAATCGATCTCGCCTCGCATCAGACGAGGGCCGGCGGTAGCCGGATCATGCGGGATCACGAAAACGCTGGCGTCCGGCGCCTGCTCGTGAATGCCCCTGTAAAGGTGCGATAAAAGCAGGGACGCAGAAAGATCACCCATCGACAGCCTGAAGCGTTGTGCCGTATGTGGCGCATCGAAGTCGGTGGGCAGCACCGTATCGTAAATGTCCTCGATCGACTGGTGAATCGCCGGCCACAGCGTCAGCGCACGAGGTGTTGGATTGACTCCGCGAGCCGACTTCACGAAAAGTTGATCCTGGAACAGCTCGCGCAGACGATTCAGGGCGTTGCTCACAGAAGACTGCGTAATTTCAAGCCTCTCAGCAGCGCGCGTGACGTGCCGCTCTGTCATGACGACGTCGAACACCCTCATCAAATTCAGATCCAGGCGCATGCGCGCGGGATCGACACTCGCTGATTGAGGGGTTACCCTGGTCGCGGGTGGCGTAGTCATTGTCTGTCTCCGATCATCATTTTAAACGATGACAATTATATTGCTAACCGCTTTGATCAATGTCGCTGACCTGAATATCCTTCGTACTCGTCGTCACACTCGAAGGGTGAAGGTAAGTGAATCAAAGCAAGGAGACGGTCGCCAACCTTGAGGCGATCCAAGGCGATGTCCGGTCGGACGACTATGACGTTGCAATCGTCGGCTATGGGCCGGCTGGTGAGGTTCTGGCATCGACGCTGGGTGCAGCTGGCGCGCGCGTCCTGGTTGTAGAGCGCTGGCCGCAGCCTTATCCGCTGCCGCGCCTGACGACGCTCGATGGCGAGGTCTGCCGTGTTGTTCAGGCAACCGGCATCGATACCGACATGGCATTTGCCGAGACCTCTGTCCAGGATGCGTGCCATTTCGTCGATGCAGCCGGCGAACCGCTGATGGTCGTGAAATATCCTGGCTTGCTGGGCGGATGGCCGTCGCGGGTTTCCGTTTTCCAGCCCGACTTCGAGCGTTCGATTGCCGCAAAGGTGGCCACGATGCTCAACGTCGAAGTGCTGCGTGGCTGGGAGGCGACCGCGCTCTCCCAAAACGACGAATCGGTCACGCTGACGGTCGCGCCGTTCACACAGGAAGCGGGTGCACAGCATGAGGCCGCACGCACGGTTCGCGCGAAATATCTGGTCGGCACGGATGGCGCCCGCAGCTTCGTTCGCAACGCGCTCGACATCGACATGCGCGACTACGACCTGCACGAGCGCTGGCTCAACTTCGATGCGGAGATTCTGCGTCCGATTCCTGACGAGTTCTCGAAGCTCAAGATCTATATGGATCCGGCGCGCCCGCATATGTACATGCCGATCGGCAAGCACCGCCTGCGTCTGGAGTTCCGCGTCATGGAAGGTGAGACCGACGAGGCTATGACGCAACCCGACGTCGCATGGGAATTCCTTTCCCGTCAGCACGGCTTGGGACCCGATGACGTACGCATCATGCGTCAGGTGGTCTATCACTACCACACGCGTGTCACTTCGCAATGGCGTACGGGCCGTGTGTTCCTCGCGGGCGACGCGGCGCACACGATGCCGCCTTACATGGGGCAGGGCGGCTGTGCAGCCATTCGCGACGGACGCAATCTCGGCTGGAAGCTGGTGGAAGTGCTCGCGGGCCGCAGTATCGATGCGTTGCTCGACGAATACGGCGTCGAGCGCGAACCGCATGTGACCACGCTGGTCATGGCCTCGGATCGTCTCTCGCGAGTCGTCAATCTCGTAGACGCGACACAGGCCGCCGCGCGTGATCAAGGTATGCGTGAAAAGGGCGAGGGTCATCCGCCCGAGCTTCCGGCGCTGCTCGGCGGCGTGCTGCATCGTGATGCACATGGCGACGTTGTTGCAGGTAGCGGCCTCTTCACGCCGCAAGGACGTCTGCGTCGAGACGGCATTGAGGACCGCGGTGACGAGTTCCTCGGTGGCGGCTTCCAACTCTGGTGTCTCAAGGACCCGGCGGCTTACCTTGGCGATGAGGCGCGCGCGACGCTCGATCGCCTGGGTTGCAAGGTTGGGGTGTTCGACGATGCGACGTCCTCCCATGCCTTTGAGGACATCGACGGCACGTATCGCGCGTTTCTCGACAACCTCGATGCTGAATTCGCCGTCGTTCGTCCGGACTTCTATGTGTTTGGCGCCGTGAAAGCGCAAGCGTTGAACGCCCTCGTCGCGGATCTCGGCGTTCGCCTGCACAGCACGAATGCTGGTCAAGCAGTCCGCGCCGCAGCATGAACATGCCTAAAGAAGAGAAGAGGAATACAGCATGAGCTACAACGTTGGCGGCCTGGCGCTCGAACAACCTTTCCGCATTCGACGCATCGGCCACTTTGGCTACCACTCGCCGGACATTGAAGGCACGGTCGCGTTCTTGTCGCGCAGCCTTGGTCTCGCGATCAGCGACGTCGACGACTTTTCGACACGCGTACCGGGGCTGCCGAAAGAGCACGCGACCGGCTATTTTCTGCGCTGTAATGCGGACCATCATACGGTCGTAGTTGGCAGCCAGATGCTCGTCGACACGCGCGAGCCGAATCGCAAGGGCTCCGTTGTTGGGCAGATCTCGTGGCAGGTAGGCAGTTTGCGTGAAGTCGTGGACGGTTTGAACTTCCTCGACAAGAACGCAAAACTGCGCCGCGTTGGCCGCGATGCACCCGGTTCGAACTGGCACGCGTACGCCTACGATCCTGATGGCTACATCAACGAAATTTTCTACGGCATGGAGCAGGTAGGTTGGGACGGCCGCAGCAAACCGGAATCGATGTACGACCGCGCCTTTACCACCACGCCACCGCTGCCCCAGATGGCCGAGTATCAGGAGGTCAATATAACGCTCGAGCGTGGCGACTCGCTCGACGGCTATCGCAACATCGAGCGCCGCGAAGCACCCTACGACGTCGAAGGCATCCTGATGCCGCAGCCGTTCAAGCTGACACGTCTTGCACGCATCACGCTTTATGTCGCCGATATGGAAGCGTCGCTCGCGTTCTACCGCGACATTCTGGGGCTGAAAGTGAGCGAGCGCGTGGAAGTTCACGGCAAGGAGTGTGTGTTCCTGCGTGCCGACGATGAGCATCATACGCTTGCACTCTATCCACGTGAGTTGCGCGAGCTTTACGGCTTTGCGGCCGGTTGCGGGTTTGCCGTGGCGAGCTATCAGCAACTGGTTGAGGCACGGCGTTTTCTGGAGAATCGCGATGTACGCATTCTCGATTTGCCGCGCGAACTCACGCCCGGCATTCACTACGGCTTCTGGGTCCAGGGGCCGGATCAGGTCGCGATCCAGATCTTCTACGGCATGGATCGTGTCGACCGTTCGGGTCTCGCGCCTCAGCCCCCCGTCTTTCCCGCTTTGCCCAGCCAGTGGCCGCAAACCATCGCTCACGGTGGTGCGGCCTGGTACGAACCGCCTTTCATGGGCCCGCTTGCCTAAGGATTGAATCATGCCTTTTCTTAATGTACCTGGTGCGCGTTTGCGCTATGACGTAGTCGGCGACGGGCCGCCGATGATTTTTGTTCACGGCGCCGGTGCGAATTCGACGGTGTTCTTTCAGCAGGTCGCGTATTTCCAGCAAACGCGCCGCGTGATCTGTCTCGACATGCGTGGCTTCGGCGGTTCGATCTGCGACGCGGCGACGTTTCATCCGCGGCAGTTCAGCGAGGATCTCGCGCGCCTCATGGACGCTGAATTGAAGGAGCCGGCCGAAGTGGTGTGCCAATCGATGGGCGCATGGTCAGGTCTGCCACTCGCTGTACGCGAGCCGGAGCGATTCGTTGGACTCGTGCTCTCCGGCTCACCGACGCCCGCCTATGGTCCGCATCACAAGGTGCTGGAGCAGGTGTCGGAACGCTTCCGCCGTGTGGCAGCCGGTGAGGCTGTGCCGCCGCAGGACCTCGGCTTTAGCGAGCGCTTCGTCGCCCAGCACGCCGATCTGATCGCGCTTTACCAGATGCTGGCGCGCATGAACCAGAAGGTGAATCTCGCCACGATCACTGATGAAGAACTGCGCCTCATGCCTGAGCACTTTGTCGGCTATAGCGTGCCGACGCTGGTCATGGGTGGTGTGCAGAACCGGCTGATCGGAGGCGAGACGCACCTTGCTGCGGCTCGTTGCATCCCCGGTGCGCGTACGTACACGTTCACGGAATCCGGCCATTCGTCGTACTTCGAAGAGCCTGACCACTACAACCGCGTCGTCGAAGGCTTCTTCGAAGAGGTTCGGCGCGAGCAGACGCCGGCAGAAAAGGAGCAACGCGCATGCTGAACAAGCCATCGCTAAGTCTCACGGATGCGCAGCAGCTCGTCGACCACGCCTGCACGCGCGCGGCAGCGATGGGTATGCCGGTTTCGGTCATGGTAGTCGACGTGACGACGTACCTGCAGGCAGGTGCGCGTATGGACGGCGCTCCGCTGATGAGCGCGGAGGGCGCACTCGACAAGGCTCGCAGTGCAGCGGAAGGCGGTCACCCCACGACATTCTTTGAAAAGCCGCTGAATGAAGGCCGTTTTTCGATGGTGAAGCTTCCGCATACGCCCATCGAAGGCGGTGTGCCAGTCATCGTGGAAGGGCTGTGCGTGGGTGCCGTGGGCGTGGCGGGCGCGCCGCCTCACATCGATTCGCAGCTCGCCGAGCATGCAATCGCAGAATTTTTGAGCAATCTGAAGGAACAACGATGAAACTGTCGAGCTTTTCCCATGCAGGTCGTTCGAGCTGGGGTGTCGTCACCGAGCAAGGCATTGTCGATGTGCGTGCGCTCAGTGGCAATCGCTGGCCGACGTTGCGCGATGCGCTCGACGCTGGTGCACTTTCGCAAGTCGAAGAGCTGATCCACGGTGCGACGTCCACCCTCAAGATCGGCGATGTGACGTTCGAGCCGGTCATTCCGAATCCGCCGAAAATTCTTTGTATCGGTGTGGCGTATCACGAGCATCGCCTTGAAACGGGCCGCGATGTGACGGCCAAGCCGATGGTGTTCGGCCGTTTCGCGAACTCGCAGATCGGCCACGGCCAGGCTCTGCTGCGTCCGCCCGAGTCTGAGCAACTCGACTTCGAAGGCGAGGTCGCCGTGGTGATCGGAAAACGCGGCCGCCGTATCGCCGTTGAAGATGCGTGGGAGCACGTGGCCGGTTATTCCGCCTATTGCGATGCGACCATTCGCGACTGGCAGCGTCATACGCAGCAATGGACGCCCGGCAAGAACTTTATGGCGTCCGGCGGCTTCGGTCCCTGGATGGTCACGCGCGATGAGATCACTGATGGCACTGATATCAGCCTCGTCACACGGCTGAACGGCGTGGAAGTCCAGCGTTCCAGCACTGATCTTCTCATCTTCAGCATCCCCGAAATGATCGCGTATTGCTCGACCTTTACGGAGCTGGAGCCGGGCGATGTGATTGCGACGGGTACCCCAGGTGGTATCGGCGGCAAGCGCAATCCGCCCTTGTGGATGAAGGACGGTGATGTACTGGAAGTGGAAGTCGGCGGCGTGGGCGTATTGAGGCACCCTGTGCGCAACGAATCAATCTAAGTCGGCGCGGGCGCTGGCCCGCGACTCGACCATAAAACTAAAGACGCGGAGACAACAATGCAACGATACGAAAACCGGTTGCTGGTGATGCTGTTTGTCACCAACGGCCTGCTGTTCTTTGACCGGCTGGCGATCAACTTTCTCACGCCTTATCTGCATGCCGAATTCGGCCTGAACGGGTTGCAGATTGGCTCGTTGACATCGGCGTTGTCGCTTACGTGGGCGACGTCGGGGATCGTGGTCAGCCGGCTTGCTGATCGCCAAGCGATCAAGAAGCTCGTGCTCGTCATTGCCATTGTTGTCTTCTCGATCAGTTCGGTGAGCTCGGGACTTGCAGCAGGATTTCTCTCGCTGCTCGTCGCGCGCTGTGTCATGGGCGTAGCGGAAGGGCCGGTGCTGCCTGTGGTGCAGACGCTCATGATGGTCGAATCCACGCCGCGTCGTCGTGGCTTCAATATGGGCTTCATTCAGGCAGTAGCCGCCGGTGTATTCGGCTCGTTGCTCGGCCCGGCACTGATCATTCCGCTCGCGCACGAACACGGCTGGCGTACGGCGTTCTATCTCACGGGCGTTCCCGGTCTGATCCTCGCGATTGTGCTTTGGCGCTTCGTGAAGGAGCCCACGCTTGAGCGTGTCTCCAGCGCACTCCATCGCACGGATGCGGTTAGCGCGCCGGAGGGAGTGAAGCGCCCGCTCGCCAATCGCAACGTGATGGTGTGCGCGGCGATGGTATGCCTCTTTCTCACCACGTTCTACAGCGTCATGGTGTTCGGCCCGCTTCACCTGGTTGTGGGGCGCGGCTATACCGACACCCAGATGAGCGGCTTCATGATTGCGCTCGGGCTCGCAGCGGTCGTGGGTGGTGCGTTGATGCCGGCGTTATCCGATCGTCTTGGTCGCAAGCCGACCTTGCTGTTGGGTTTTCTGCTGGCCAGCAGCGCACCAGCCGTCGTGGCATTTGCTCAAGCCGATTTCGCAATCCTCTGTGTCGGCATCTTCGTCGCCTGGCTCGGAATGGGTGTGATGCCCGTGATGCTCGCTACGGTGCCCGCCGAGTCGGTGGAAGGCGCTTTCGCCAATCGCGCGATCGGCTGGGTGATCGGCATCAGCGAGGTAGTCGGCGGCTGCTTTGCGCCGGTCTTGTGTGGTGCGGCCGCGGATCATCTGGGTGCGCGTGCTCCGTTTGTCATTGGCATCGTGTCGGCGCTACTTGCAGCGTTGCTCGTGGTCGCGCTGCGTGAAACTGCACCGGGCCGCAGTGCACGCAAGCCCATGTCTAGCGCGCCCGCTGAAGGGACGCCCTCAGCGCCGACGGTGTCAGGTATGTCGTAACAGGAAGCGAGTGCATTCTGCTCGCGAAGATGCAATCAATATTTCAGGAAGACAGCATGGAAAAGGAACTCGTCGAACGACTCGCCATTCGCGATCTCATCGAAAACTGGGCGGTATGGCGCGACGCAGGCGATTGGGAACGCTTCGCGACCGTCTGGCACGACGACGGCGTAATGATGGCGACCTGGTTCCAGGGCCCCGCGCGTGAGTTCATTCGCGTGACGCAGGAGGGTTGGAAGAAGGGCGTGAGCATTCTGCATTTCCTGGGCGGCTCGTCGATCGATCTCACTGGCGATCGCGCGATCGTGCAGACCAAGATGACCATTTCGCAGCGCGGTGACGTTCAGGGTGTGCTCTGCGATGTCGTCTGCACGGGGCGATTCTATGACTTCGTCGAAAAGCGCAATGGGCGTTGGGGTGTCGTTCTGCGCCAACCGATCTACGAAAAGGATCGCGTGGACACCGTCGATCCTGCTGCGCGGCTGGAGCTCGACCAGAATGCGCTCGCTGAATTCCCGATGGGCTATCGCCACCTTGCGTATATCCAGACGCAGATCGGCTACACCGTGAAGCGCGACATGCCGCAACTCACGGGGCAGGAAGTCGAAGCGCTGTATGCTCGCGGCGCACGTTGGCTCGCTGGCGAATCGTTGTAACACGGAGCGGCCATGCAAACGTTCACCTATTCGAGCGCGCCCGCGCGCATTCTCTTCGGGGCGGGCCGCATGGCCGATCTTGCGGACGAAGTGCGTCTGCTGGGATGCCGGCGTGCACTCGTCATCACGACACCCGAGCAGCGCGATCTGCGTGCTTCTCTCGTCGATTTGTTGGGCGATTTTTGCGCCGGGTACTTCGATGGCGCGACAATGCACACGCCAACCGACGTGACCGCACGCGCCATGGACAAGCTGCGCAACAGCGATGTCGATTGCATTGTGGCGGGCGGCGGCGGCTCGGCAATTGGGCTTGCGAAAGCGTTGGCAGTGAGAACGGGCTTGCCGCAAATCGCAATTCCAACGACTTACGCCGGTTCGGAAGTCACGCCGATTCTTGGCGAAACGGAGGACGGGCGAAAGACCACACGCCGTGCGCCGGAAATCCTGCCGCGCGTGGTGATTTACGACGTGGATCTGACGCTGTCTTTGCCGGCCACGCTATCGGCCAGCAGCGGGCTCAATGCCATTGCCCATGCAGCGGAAGCGCTCTATGCGAAGGACTGCAATCCCATCATTTCGCTGATTGCCGAAGAAGGTATTCGGGCGCTTGGCAGCAGTCTCGCCGAGATTGCCGATGATCCTCACAACCTCAGCGCTCGCGCAAACGCGCAATATGGCGCCTGGCTTTGCGGCACGTGCCTGGGTGCAGTTGGCATGGCGCTGCATCACAAGATCTGTCACGTACTTGGCGGTACGTTCGATTTGCCGCACGCGCCGACACATGCGGTTGTTCTGCCATACGTGCTCGCCTTTAACGCCACGGCTGCGAACGACGCTGTCGCACGCATTGGTCGCGCGCTCAACCCCGATGCGGATGCATGGAGCTATCTCCACGCCATGCTCGAGCAACTAGGTCTTCCGTCTTCGCTGGCTGCCCTCGGCATGCCTGCCGGGAAGCTCGATGTGGTGGCCGACCTCGCCCTGCAACAGGCCTACTGGAATCCGCGGCCTGTTGAGCGCTCATCCCTGATGCTGATGCTCGAGGCCGCCTTCGCCGGTGTCCCGCCTTCCGCTGTTCTGTCGATGTAAAGGTAAAACCATGCGCAACTTCAACGAACATAACATCACCGAAGCCGTGCTTGCGCGTCTCAACGGCACCAGTTCGCCGCGCACCAAGGAAATCAGCTCCGCGCTCGTTCGACACCTGCATGCATTTGTGCGCGAGGTCCGTCCGTCTCAGGACGAGTGGCAACAAGCCATTACCTTTCTGACGCGTACGGGACAGATCTGCTCGGACACGCGCCAGGAATTCATCCTGCTTTCCGACGCACTGGGCGTTTCGATGCTGGTCGATGCCATCAATCACGAGTTTCCTGGCGGTGCAACCGAAACAACCGTCCTGGGACCGTTTTACGTTGCGGACGCACCTGAGGTGCTGTCCGGAGAAAACATCGGCAAACCCGAAGATGGGCCGCTCATGTTGATCGAAGGCCGCGTGCTCGACACGTCTGGCGAGCCCGTCGCAGGCGCCATCGTCGATGTCTGGCACGCCGATGCCGACGGTTACTACGACGTTCAGAAGGAAGCAAAGTCGTATAGCGGGCGCGGCCGGGTTCGAACCGACGCACAAGGCAACTTCTGGCTGTGGGGGAGCGTTCCTGCAGCGTATCCGATTCCAGCCGATGGTCCCGTGGGCGAGATGCTCGGCGTCCAGGGGCGCCATCCGTATCGTCCGGCTCACGTGCACTTCATGATCGCCGCAGAGGACTGCGAGACGCTGGTGACGCACCTATTTCTGGCATCGAGTGACTATCTGGATTCTGACGTCGTGTTTGGCGTGAAGGATTCGCTGATTGAACCGGTCATTGAAGTGAGGCCGGGCAAGACGCCTTATGGCGCGGACGTGGAGGCGACGGTTCCGGCCATGAGGCGTGAGTTTGTTCTCGCACCGGTGAGGCATCAGCAGGAGTAGCGGTAATCCGCTGGGCAGGAAGCCGGATTTATGGCGCAAAAAAGAAGGACTACAAAATGAAACGGAGACGGGTGGCAGGAGGTGTTGTGGCCATGATGACGCTTGGCGTCGCGCATGCGCAGAGCAGCGTGACCATTTACGGTCTGATGGACGCCGGCGTGACGTGGGTGAGCAACCAGGGAGGACATGGCAACGCGATTCTGGATCAGGGTATCTATTACCCGAACATCCTGGGCTTTCGCGGCGTGGAGGACCTTGGCGGCGGTATGCGGGCGATCTTCCGGCTCGAGAACCAGTTCAACCTGGCGAACGGGCAGACAGTGGGCGATCCAACCGCGCTGTTTGGGCGGGTGGCGTACGTCGGTCTGACGAAAGACGGGATCGGGCAGCTCACCTTCGGTAACCAGTACGACTTCATGTGGGAGAACCTGCTGAAGGCTGATGCTTCAATGACCTTCGGCGGGTACTACAACTTTCGGTCGGGGCCCTATGCGGGCCTGGGCATTCCGAACAATCCGACCGGGGCATCAGACTTCGACCGTGTGGCCGGCTCGGCGCGCGTGCCCTCGTCGGTGAAGTTCGTCAGCGACAGGGTGGGTGGCTTCACGTTCGGTGCGCTGTACGGTTTTGGTGGCGTAGCCGGCAACTTTGCCAAGGACCGTTCAATCAGTGCCGGTGTGAATTACCAGGGGGGGCCTCTCTATCTCGCTGCGGCCTATACGGATGTGAAGTACGCGCAGATCAATAACGGCGATGATGGCATCCGCAACTGGGGCGTGGGCGGGACGTATGCAATCGGTTCGGCGCTGCTCAATGCGCTGTTCACCGAGACATGGAACACGTTTAACGGTGCGCGTGTGTACGCCGGACAGGTGGGGGCGCTCTACAACTTCACGCCGTTCCTGTCGTTCGGCGCGGATTACCAGGCGGAGAAGGGCAATGCCACGCTGGACAGGATCCTGACGCAGCAGGTGACCGCTACGCTGAGCTATCGCCTGTCGAAGCGCACGAATGTGTATCTGGAAGGCGCGTATCAGCACGCCGGAAACGGCAGTGAGCCCGCGTTCGCGCAGATCAACGGGCTCTATGGACAGTATGCTGCGTCATCGAGCCCGAATCAGGCGATCGTGCGGGTCGGGATCGCGCACCTGTTCTAAGCTGTGTCGATATGTCCCGGCTGAGCACGTTCATCGATCGGATGCTTCACACGTCCTGGAGTTGACGCCGGACTCGAGATGGTGTCGAGGTGTGTCACGAGCTTTTCCGATGCACCTCGATCACATTCAGATTCCGATTATTAACGTGTGCCGAACCTTGATTGCGGCGCAGTGAGGTCAGTCAATGTTTAATGTTGGTGAAAATCTCTCCGTCTCGCGGAAGAATCGCTTCGCAGATGGTCCACGCCTGCTCGCCGATGTCGGGGGCACAAACGCACGGTTCGCTCTGGAGACGGCGCCGGGCGCTATCGAGCCTGTGCGTTCGACGTGGACGATATCCCGACAACTGTCGAGTTTTGTGAAATCGGCCTAGCGCTGGCTGTAACATTATCAGGTGGTTCGCGTGGTCAAACGCCACTTACGTCCTTTTTTCCCACTCCGATGAAAAACTTCCTCCCCAAAATTTGCTTAAACTACGCATGTGTAGGCACACATTGTCGGACGTGAGCGGGTCGGAGGGATGACACTCCAGTATCCATCGCCGTGTTGGAAAAAGAAGATCACAAGCGGGTCGGTATTCTGTGTCGTTTCGACTCGGACGCAACGGCGTGTATTCAGTACGATTCTCGCCAGTGACATCGGGTTATCCCGGGTTCGCATGAACCATTTATCGATCTCACGTCGCAATGAATTTTCCTTTTTCGATTCCATTTTATGCTCCTTCGCAAGAACTGCTGTGCGTCTTCTAAATACTTACCATTAAATTCGTTCGATTCGAATCTCGACTAAGCATTGTCGTTGCCGAAATTGAAGAGTTGGAGATTTTTATCGATCGATCACGGGAATTACCTGAGGTGATGTAGTTAGTCTAGGTTCGGAAGAGTTCCGCAACCTCCACCTTAAGGATGAAAAACGAAAGGAGAAAAAATTCTGATGAATTTGAGGAGATCTCACGCCGATCGGTGACGGGAGACGCCGGTGCGAGGTTCATGTGACTAAATGGTGCTGCGCGGGAAGATGAGGCGTCTCTGTCGCCCGTCGTTCCTCGAGTAGCAGTTGAGTACCTTCGCATTCAACGGCAGCATGCTGCTCGAAGCTTTGAACTCACATCACGATACTTGTGTCCAGAACAAGGGCGGGAACACGTTGTAGCTTGGTATTCGCACGCGGCTCTCCGCCCCTCGGCCGATTAGGTCGAAGACTGATATGCATGGCAACCACGACGAACCTTGCCGCCAGTGCAATGATTATCTTGGGAACGTCTTTCCTGCTGGCACGCTCGTCCGTACGACCCAACCAACGACTGAGAAGCGGCAGGGCTATGTCGCTGGTCTTCGAGGGGGGATTCCGTCTGGGTAGCGAGCGTGCTTTAGGACTATTCGGTCCGGAAAACTCCAGCGACAGATTGCAGTGTTGTAGCCTGATGTCTCAGTGCTTGTGCCGATGCGGTACTCTCCTCGACGAGTGCCGCATTACGTTGCGTCGCGTCGTCCATTTCTCCCACCGCTGCCACTATTTGTTCGAGGCCTTGGCTTTGTTCATGACTGGCAGCTGCAATCTCTTTGACTAGAACAGAGACCTTTTCAATCTCCTCCACGACGGTGGCTACAGTGTCGCCAGCTTGGTCCACGAGTCCGTGGCCTTTTTCGACTGCGCTCACACTCGCTTGTACTAGTTCCTTCACGTCTTTCGCAGAAGCGGCAGCCCTTTGCGCGAGAGTTCGTACTTCACCCGCCACTACAGCGAAGCCTTTGCCTTGCTCACCCGCACGCGCGGCTTCAACAGCCGCATTCAATGCGAGGATATTCGTTTGAAATGCAATACTCTCAATCACGCCGATGATACCGCAGCGCTCCATTTGTTTATTGTGCGATTGATTCGGTTCCCACGAGGAATGCGATCATCTCAGCGTTGAAGGCGTCGGCGGAGTCGACATTGCTGATATGTGCTGCTGCCTCAATTTCGACGTATTTGGCGCATTGAAGTTGAAGACTCATGTCCCGACTGATCGATGGCGGGGAGATGCGGTCGTCACTGCCAGCGATGACGAGCGTTGGCTTCTCGATAGTCGAGAGCCGATTTGTCGAGTCATAGCCGACAATCCCCTGAGCGATATAGGCCAGCGATTCGCCATCGGCCATCGCGGCGATGGCGTGCCATGTCTGCCAGGTCGCAATCCCTGCGTCGCTCGCGCGGAAAGGTGCACTGACGTTCGAGGGCCACGCGCCTTCGAAGCGTTTGACCGGGCCGTCATTGCCGCGAAACGTGCTGGCCCATTGATCGGCCAGCGCGCGAAAGGCGTCCGTGGAGGTCGACGGAAAACTGTTGGCGAGTACCAGGGTATCAACCCGGGCGGATGCCGTAAGCGCAAGTTCGATGGCGATGAGGCCACCCAATGAAAGCCCTACAAGATGAGCGCTTTCAATATCCAGATGATCGAGCAGGGCAATGACATCTTGTGCTAGATCCTCAATGCCGAGCGGCGCTCCGATTCGTGCCGATGCACCATGACCGGCATGGTCTGGCACGATCACGCGAAACCCGGTTTCGACCAGACGCGCGATCTGCGGACTCCACGCGCGTCCGGAATTGCTGATGCCGTGCAGGAGAACGACTGGTCGGCCTTGGCCGAATTCGACGTAGTAGTTGCGGCGTTTTTCGTGGAGGTAGTAAGCCATTTGGGGGGGCTCGCGTCAGGTTTGCGTTGAAGAAAAGCGCGCATAAGAGCGCGGGGAGAAGCGTATGCAGAGCAGGCAAAGCGCAAGCGCTCCCGCGAGCATGATTGCCCATGCGACCGTAAGATCCGCCAGGCGATCGCGTAATACTCCGGCGACCAGCGGCATCAGACTCGCGATCAGATAGCCGCCGCCTTGTACGAAAGACAGCAGTTCGCCGGCGCGCATTGGGTCGGCGCTATGATCGAGCGCGACGATCAGCGAGAGTGGAAACAGTGCGCCGATACCTAGGCCGAGCAGCACGCATGCGGAGGGGGCGAGTGCAAGCGGCGCTGTCAACAGACAGACAAGGCCGCTGATCAGCAGCCCAAGTGCGAGGAGCAGGGGCTTGCGCCGGTCGGGCATACGCACGATCGAGACCGAGACGGTGAAACCGGCGACAACTTCGGCAACGGTGACGCCCGCGAGCAGATAGCCCGCCTGCTCTCGGGTCCAGCCGAGTTGTGTGTAAAAAGGCGGTAGCCATGCGAGTACGAGCGTGTACGCCCCTGTGCCCACGCCAAAGAAGACCATCAGTGCCCACGCGCGCCACCGGCGCCAGACTGGGGCGCGTGTATTTGATGTCCGTACGGGATGCCTATGCGGCGTATCTGGTGACACACGCTGACGCGAGGCCACGAACCAAAGCACGCAAGCAAACACCGCAGGTAGCGTCCAGATTGCCAGTGCGTTGGACCAGCCGCAGACCTGCGCAAGCGGTGCGGCGAGCGCAGCCGCCGCAGCGGCTCCCCCCATGATCGCGGTGGTGTAAATGCCCATCATCGTGCCTGCGCGCGAGCCATAGATGCGCTTGATGAACGCGGGCATCATTGTTTGGATCAAGGCGATTCCTGCGCCGGCGAGCAACGCCGTGATGAGCATGGCCGCCGCGTCATGTGCAACTGCGCGAGCGGCGCACGCAACAGCAATCACCGCGATGCCGATTCCCACGTAGACGCGCTCGCCAGCGCGCCTTTGCAGCGGAGCGCTCAGCAGCGCACCCACGCCCATCGCCCCCACCGGCAAGCTGGTGAGCATGCCGACTCCCGCATGGTCGAGTCCTGTTGTGGCCATGATGCGGTCCAGCAGAGGGCCGACACTCGCCATCGCGGACCGTAGATTCAAGGCTAACGTGATGATCGCACCAGCTAGCATCAGCGAGTCATTGGCAGCTTTTCGATGAGTCATATAACTCGATATCAAGTATCTTGATGTCGAGTAAACTAGCCTGGTTACAACGCAGACGCAAGCTGATATCTTGACGTCAAGAAAATTGCATTGGAGTGGCAGACATGGGACGAGCGAAGCGCGCGGCTGAGCAATGGCGCAAAGAGAGACCGGATATCGACGCGAATGTCATGGCAACGATCGGTCGTCTGCTGGAGGCGAGCCATCTGATCGAGCGCACCCGCTTGATGCCGCTCGCGGCGCAATTCGGTTTGCAGACTGGGGAGTTCGATGTGATCGCGGCGTTGCGCCGCGCAGGCGAGCCGTATCAACTGACGCCCACCGAACTGTACGGAGCGTTGATGCTGTCTTCAGGTGCGATGACGAGCCGGCTCGACCGGCTTGAACGATCGGGGCTTATCGAAAGGCGCGCATCGGCCAAGGACCGGCGCAGCGTCGATGTGTGCCTGACGCAAAAGGGCGCCGATTTGCTCGACGATATCCTGCCGCACCATATTGCCAATGAGCAGGAAGCGTTGAAGCCGCTAAGCATGCGCGAGCGCGATCAGCTCGATCACCTGCTGGACAAACTTATACAAGCGATTGAGGCGTAGTCGCGTCTCTCTTGGTGGCGCTTGTTCCGAAATTTGGCTGGGTGGGGGCTAGAGAAGCCAGCCCTCACATTGACTGGCTACGCCCTCACTTTTTCTTAGGGTCGTGAGTGGGCGGTGTCGTTTCGAACCGCTGAATTTACAACTCAAGTCCGCGGTTCGGCAGCAAACGCGCGAGACGTTATCCATGCGTTTACCTTGGCTACCATTAGTGAGATGCTAGGTTTCGAGGGGGCGCCGGGTCGTCAGATCCCGGGCTAGGAGCCCTGATATGTATTTCGCTGACCAATATCTGCCTGTCCTTGTGAACTATCTTCAACAAACTTCAGAGGTACCTGTCCCACGCCCATGGCGCGCTCAATTAGCAAATTGTCTCCATGCTCTGCGAGGAGCGCTTGAAGTTTGCCGAAGTCTCCACACCAGATAGTCTCGACATCCTTGTCGCGAGTCGCGTCGCGGTTCGCACTCAGCGCAACTGCGCGCACCTGTAGCCGGCTAGCTTGCGCCTGTCCGCCAACTTCGACTCCGTAGCCCGGTAGCGAGGGCTTCTTGACGACAATGCGTCCCTCGTTGGCCCAAGCGGTTGACATGCCTTCGTGGACTTCATACCCCAGTCGCGACAGGCCCTGAAGAATGGCCGCCCGACGCGCTTGGGCAGCTTCACGTTGTTGCTCTGCGACGATTGCATTCTTGCAGTCTTCGAGAAGCGCTGAGACCGCTTCGATAGACTCGAGGTCGTCACAGCGCTGGACCCTCGCGAGGATCGCCTTCGCTCCATCGCTATCGTGCGTGCGGAGTTCCGCAACCAGTTCTTGAATTTCCGCGAGCACAGCGAGGCGTTTGCGTGAGCGCGAGACCGCATCGGACAGGTCCAGAATCAAGCTATCCAGCAGGAGATTGCGCCGGGCCTCGACGGGTTCGGCCTCGATGACGCCCAGACGCGATGTGAATGCCGTAGTTTCCTCGGCCGCGAGGAATACGTGAGCTTCCGCGATCTGCCTGTCGACCCGAGCCAATTGAGGCGGGACGACCGTCTGTGCGGCTTTCCAGCTCTCAACGCTTTGTACCTTTTGGTCGCCGAGCAAGCGGCTTGCGAGTTGCCGCTGTGCTTCACTGACCTCACGAGGAGCGCCGTCGGGGATCAGGGCAAATGCGCGCGCGAGGAGGGCGTCTGCGTTGGCAAACTCTCCACCGTTTGCGATTTGCTTCAGTTGCGACTCCAGCTCCGCTGGGACGTCCACATTTTTCGACTTCAGCGAGTGAAGAAGCGTGCTCGCATTGTCCCGGCCTTGCCGTCGACGCTTCTGGGCCTGCTCAGCCTTGTCGACCGCGAGCATTCGCCGACGCTTAAGGTCGGCGTGAAGGAATGCGATTTCCTCCGGTACACGCTTTTGCAGGTCGAGAAATGCGTCAGTCGCAATCAGTGCCGCGAGCGCTTGCCGACGCGCATGCGTCGCATCGATTTCGGATTGCGCAAGTTCTCCGATGCGCTTGCCGGCTGCGGTCCACGCCGAGATTGCCTGATCAAGGCGCTGCAAATGGCCTTCGCATATCGCGAGAATTTCCTCGCGAGTCACGATTCGCACGACTTTCGGGCCGCTCATGCTGTGACCTCCATGGCCAGTGCAGATTCCACTGCCGCCTTCAGGCGAGCTCGTTCGCCTTCCGGGTCGTGATACCACGATTGCGACGACACGCGATGAAGCGTGGGAATCGCGCGGCTCAGAACCGATGGGCGCCAGATTTCCCGTGCCCGGGCATGGCGCAGCAGCGGGTTGCGGGGTGCATCGCATTCGATGCCGATGGCGTACAGCCCGGTCTCCGGATTCGCAATGGCGAAGTCGAGTCCGAAGGCATCACCCTCCTGTGCAGGCACCGGGGAGAGGCCAAGGCTGCGGAGAAACGCCAGCACATCACTTGCGAACCCGTCGGGTGCGCCATCCTGCTGGATTTTGCCGTGCGCCCGTTCGCTCGTCATGCGCCCGAGCAGCGCACGCCCGGTCTGTAGCTCGCCATTCGACATGGCGCGTGCATATTCCATATAGCCTTGAAGGTAGTCGCGTGGAATCGCTGGCTTACGTTGGGTGTTCAGCATGTCGGAGATGTCGCGAATCGGCATGGAGGTCACGAGGACCACCTTTTTGCGTGCCCGAGTGACGGCCACGTTCAGACGGCGCTCGCCGCCTTTCTGGCCGAGTACGCCAAAGGCGCGACGGAATGCGCCTTGTCCGTTTCGACCGAATGTTGTCGAGAAGACAATGACATCGCGCTCATCACCCTGGACGTTTTCAACGTTCTTGACGAAGACGGACATGTCCTCGCCGCTGTCCACACGGTCGCTTTCTTCGCGGTATGCGGTGCGGAATGCCTCGTCGGTCTCGGCTCGCAGCTCAAGACGCTCCTCGATGAGGTCGGCCTGCTTGCGGTTGAACGTCACGACGCCGATAGACGGGCGCTCTGCATATGGCAATTGCCAGACTTCGGCAAGGTAATCGACGACGCGGTCCGCTTCATCTGAGTTCGTTTGCTGCTCGTAGAGGCCATTGACCTGAATGAGCTCAATCGGCTTGACCTCGCGGACGGTCGCATCAGGGTGACGGACCGGCACGCTGAGGTTGTTCTCGTAGAAGGCGGAATTCGAGTAGCCGATGAGCTCGCGATAGGCCGAGCGATAGTGGATTTGCAGCGTCGAGGCCGGCAACGCCGTCCGCGCCAGTTGCAGAAGGTCAGGGCAGTCCTTGATTTCGCGGCGATTCCACGTGTCTTCGAAGAGCTCGCGTTCTTCTTCGGTTGCGTCCTCGTCGGGCTGATCGCCGTCAAAGACCTCCGCCTCATCGCTGTCCGTTCTCCCCGAGAAGAACGCCGTCGGCGGCATCTGCTTTTCGTCGCCGCTGACGACGGAAAGGGTGCCCCGGAACAGCGTCGGGATTGCGTATTCGACGGGCATCTGCGACGCCTCGTCGTAGACGACCGAGTCGAACAGATTGGACTTCAGTGGCAGGACGCGGCTCGCAACATCGGGATTCATCAGCCACACCGGACGCAAAGCCATGAGACCGAGACTGGCACCCATTTCAATGAATTCCCGTAAACGCCGTGAGCGCCGGCCAGTCAGGCGTGTCACGTCGTCCCAGTCTCTCTGCGCGCCGAGCCGGCTGCGTTCAATGCCATTGCGAAGGACTTCGCGGTTAAGCCGGCGCATTTCTTCGTCGGCGGCGGCGAGCGCAGCAATCTTCGCCGAAGTTTCCGTCTGGTCGAGCAGCAGTTCCGGCGTTTCCTGCTCCATGCGCCGCTTCCAGCCCAGACGTGCCTCGCGGTTGGTCATCCGGCGGACTTCCAAGTCGAGGTCCTCAGGCGGAACACCGGCGAGCGTCGCCTCGTGCGTACGCATCACGGCAAAGACTTCGAGTGCTTCAGGCGTGACGTGCTTCGAGCGTGTCCTGAACTGCTGGTAGGCGGCGAGCGTCGGCAACGCATCATGGATGCGATTGAGCGGTGCCTGGTAGCTGATGTTCTCCGCGATGGCTCGCCGGCAAGCATCGGCGAGTTCGCCAGAAATCCACTCATCAAGTAGCTGGAGTGCTTGCAGACTGTGCTGGCGCGCATGGTGGCGCACGAACGCCGTTTCAAAGCCGTCGAGCAACTGCTCGACCGGCGCGCGGTCACCGGTGAGCACCGCTGAATCGAACTCATCGCCGCGCGGGGCGATAGCGAGGTGTTGCGCAAGCTCCCGAACTTCTTCGAGCTGGCGAAGGCGCGTCAAACATTCATCGGCCAGCGCCGGGCCACACGTCGGATCAACCGTGTCCAGGTGCAGGGCGCGGCTGATGGTATCCAGCGCCAGGCGCTTCGGTCGCCAGTTGAGCTCAAGGCGGGCAGCGGCAAGCAGCTTGACCAGTGTTTCGTCGGTGGCCGGTGCGCCGCAACCAGTCGCGAACTTCATCAGCTTGCCGCGACGGATATAAGTGGCGGGGTTCAGGCGACTGAAAAAAGTCGGTGCTTTCGTCGCCAGTGTGGCACGCGACTCGATTTCACGCAGTTCGGTTTCCGGCGCACGGGCGAGGGCCGGAGACAGCTGGCTATCGAAGGCTGTCCCGTCAACCGCCAGAAGCGCGCGATGCAGCGCTTTCAGGCCGGTGTAATGACGATGACCCTCCGCGTTGGCATCGTCCGCCGGACGGAAAAGCGGCAGCCATTTGGCCAGGCGTTTGCGTTGTGTCTCGTCGAGGGCGACGAGGCGACTGGCATTCGCATCGAGCCACGCGCGATACGGCGCAGGGTCATCGACGTCAAAACGGGCCGGATGCGCTGCCAGCGTTTCGATGCGCAGGCGCTCCGCTTCACAGAACGCGGCGAAAATGGCGGTGAATTCTTCGATTGTCGCCCGATCGGTCGCGAACGACTTCAACTGTACGAGCGCGCTGCCTTCGAATTTTGCGGGGAGCCAGTATCGGGCGAGTGGCGCGCATTGCTCTTCAAGCGTGGTGAGCGCGGAGATATCGAGTGCAGAGAGCTTTGTGCGCAACTGAGGCACGCTGACCGGCGGCTCGCCGGCCTCCAGCTTGATCAGTTCGCCAAGAAGAACACGATAGCTCAGTCCTGTCGACTCATCGACGCGGTGGATAGCCTCGTGCTGGCGGTCCAGTTCGCCCTCCAGCGTCTCGATCCGCGCTGCCATGCGCTCGCGTTGACGCACCCAGCCGTTGTCGAAATTCGAGCCACGGAAAATCGCATCGAGTTGCTCGCGCACCGCGCGGATCGTCGGTTCGCGGTCCTTGTTGACGTCATTGACCATGACGATGCGGTCGCCTAGGCCTTCGGCGACAAGACGCTTATGTACCACCTCCAGTGCTGCGTGCTTCTGGCAGACAATCAGAAGGCTTTTTCCACGTCCGATGGCATCCGAGACCATGTTGACAATGGTCTGTGACTTGCCGGTTCCGGGTGGCCCTTCAACCAGAAGGCCGGGGCCTTGCCGTGCCTGTAGAACGGCGGATTCCTGCGACGGGTCGCTCGCAACGGTCAGGAAGCGCTCGAGTTCCGTGCCTGCCGCTTCGGATTGCTCGTAGGCCGACTTGTCTTTCAGACGGAGCATCGACTCAAGCGCGGTCCCCGATGGCGACAGCACTTTCAGCTGGCGCAAATCCTCGCCAATGGCCTGTCCGATGAACGTGACGTGGAAAAGCACACCTGAACAGGCGAGACGCATCTCGCCCACAGGCACTTCCACACTCGGCGAAGGCAGGGAGCTGACCTGCCGACGCTCTGCGTTGGCGAGCATACCGAACGCGTCCATGACATCAGTAGCCTTGAGCGCGGAGCGGCCCAGTACATCATCTGCTACCGCGCGCCAGGCCTTGATTGCGTCGCGCCCTAGCAGTCCTTCAAGAGCGGGGTTCAGGCGAACTTCTTCGCGTTCTCCGTCGAAAGCGAGCGCCACCTGACCGCGCGTGCCCAGCTCCATAAGAAGTTTGACAGGCCACAGCAACACCGGCGCAATGCGCGGGCGCGAGTTGCTCCGCGTATCCTTGTAAACAAGAAACGGGAAGCCGAGATAGAGGCCGTCGATACCCGTGTCCCGTTTGTAGAGGGAGGTCTGACGGTAAAGCGCGTTGAGCCGGCCTTCGAGCGTGACGTTGGCGCCGAAGATTGCCGGGTCGATGGACACCGCCTGCACATTGCGCTGTACCAGGTGCTCTATGAGCGCCGTGCTCGAATGGCGTTCGCCATGTAGTTCATGCACGTCAACGCGGCCGGTCGTCTTGCCGATCGTCATGCGCACGAGCGGGCCGCGCATGACGGCGGTTGCCACCTTCTTCTCGAAGAAGTCGAGAATCTGGGAAACATACTGCTGCTTCTGGGGCTCAAGCCATTGCTCTGCCGGCACCGACAGCAGGACGATGGCTTCGTGCAGCGCCAGTCGGCGCTCCAGCCGGAATTGCTCGGCCCATTCGTCGATAGTTTGATTGCCGGTGCGCGAGAAGCCTTCGATACGCTCGTCGATTTTGCGGAAAAGCTCGATGCGCGACAGGGCCAACTCGGTTCGGGCTGCTTCGCGGTCGAAGGCAAGAATCTGTTCACTCTGCGCGAGAGTCGACGCCTGGTCGAGAATCTCTTCAACTGAACGGAATTGACTGATGGCGGCGCTCAGAAGAACGATGAGGTCTTCTTCGCTGATGACACGCCGTTCTGCCAGCGAAAGCAGTCCCGGGTGTGTCGAGTCCGGGAAGAGCAGGCGCTTTTCCTCCCACTGTGCCGACAGACGTGCACGGGACGTCGACAGCATGCTGACACGGGCTGTGTCTTCGTCGAGCTCGATGCTGTGATTGTGGGCACGCTGCCGGACTTCCTCGGCACGCGCACGAAGACGGGAGAGCCACGTTTCCGTCTCCAGCCGGTCGAGGAAGGTCGGTACCGAGCCGGTAATCAGGTCGTAGCCTTCGAGCGGGTTCTGCAACAACCAACCCGGCGTGACGATTTCGCCCCGGATGATCAGCGGCATCTCGGGATTGAGCAGCTTCAGCGCAATCATGAGGCGGCAGTCTTCGTCCGCCTCTTCGAGTCGCGCGGCCTGCCGGAGCCCGGCGAGCGTTTTGGTACTGACGCCAGCCTCTTCGGCCCAGGTGACGAGTGCGCCACGGCTCAGATGCTCACGTGCTTCTTCCCAATTCTCCCGTTCGGCGGCGGCGAGCGCGAAGACAGTCGGCTTATGGTATTGCTTCGCGCCGAGCGCAATGCTCGCGCCTTCAGGCGTGTCGGATTCCGACGTCGCCGCAGAAGGCGCATCAACCGGTTCTCCGTTGAGCCATGCTTTGACCTGTGCCCATTGCCAGCGCTGGTGACGGTCGCGCGCCAACAGTCCACGTAACAGCAGATGCAGTGACGGGTCGAGGTCGTCCGGCAGCCTGACGCCGTTGGACAGGACGTGAATGAGGAACGCGTGAGGGTTGATGCCTTCAAAGCAGCGACCTTCAGTCAACTGCTCGAGCAGAATCATCCCGAGACTCCACCAGTCGGAGGCGGCTGCAACGCCTCCAGCAATGGCTTCGGGAGCCATGTATCGCGTAGTCTCCAGCGGCGAGACGATGTCGAGGTCGAACTCGGACAAGCGGGCCGAGCCGAAGCCGCTGATTACAAGGTCGAGCGGTTCGCGGCTGCGAACGAGCAGGGTGCCGGGCCGCAAGTCGCGATGGCGCAGGCCTGCCTCCGAAAACGAATGCAGAGCCTGCCCAAGTTCGTCGACCACATGGCGAATCGTTGCAAGATCGCGCACGGCGATGCCCACGTCCGCGAGCGTTCCGCCGCTGAGTTCTTCAGCGACTTCGTACGCGCGTCCATCCCAGCGGCCCGTCGCGATGATTTCCGGTACGTGCTCGCGCGGCAGGCGTTTGACCACGTCGTAGACAGATGGGTCGGGCTCGGCGCCTTGCCGGTAAAGCGTCAAGACAGCCTGGCGATTGGTATCGCAATGTTGGGCGATATAACGTTCGCGAACGCCGTCCGTGCTGGAAATCTGACGCATCAAACGCCAGCCTTCGATCTGCGTCTCAGCGGCTGGCGGCGTCGGCTCCACGCCAGGCGGGGGCGAAGTACCTTCCGATACCTCGGCCTGACCGCCCGTCGACTGGGCCGCCGGATCTGCGCCGCACTCCAGGCACATCAGATCCCCGTCGTTCATCGGGTGGCCGTTTGTGCACTGGATCTGGCTATTTGGAGGTCGCGCTTGCCCGGCGGCTGCTTCGTTCAGGCTGGTAGCCAACTCGGCCGTCAAGACTTCTTGTGGCCTCCAGCCATTTTCACGAATCGGCTGACTGGACAAGTCCCAGTTGCACTGGGCTCCACTTACGGTGCCTTCGCAATAGAATTCCTGAACAGTCCGCTCAGTCTTGCAGTTGGGGCAAAAACGCATCATTGCTGACATTTCCTGTCTTATCTGATTCTCGCCTTGTCGGCGCTGATCCGGACTTCGTGGCCCTGATCAATCAATAGGTCTCTCAAACGCTGAAAGTCATTCCGGTTCGGTATCCCCGCGAACCAGACGCTTCCGTCTTCATCAAACATGACGTCCAGTGACTTGTCGCTTTCGACAAGTCCCCGCTCGTAGACGCCAAATCGAGCTTGTCCAGCTTCTGTCAAAAGATGAAGCCGCTGGTTATCGCTTCCGCGTAACGGTCGCGTATGTGGTGTCTGTATCTCAAACGGATCAGTGATGAGTGCATCGATCAATCCGTCCATTCCAGCGAGCGTGTCCGTCAGCGCTTCAAACGCATGCCCGCTATATACGAGAATGTCTCCGCGCCATCGGCTTCTCAGCGCGGACAGCAGGGCGGATAACGCGTCGGGTTGCTCGAACGGCTCGCCGCCGGAAATGGTGACACCCTCGGCATGAGGCAGCCAGTTCACAAGCTGTTCCATTACCATCTGGACGGTAGTCTCGCCGCCCGTGTTTGCCCACGTGTCCGCAGAGATACAACCGGGGCAGCGAATGCTGCACCCCTGGAACCAGATCCCGATGCGCTTTCCCGGTCCGAGGCTCGTGACGGGGAAATGCAGGCGCGAAATCCGGATATCCATGGGTTACAGCTTTTCCAGATGGAACACGCCAGTGTCAATGCCGGTGATAGCAAAACGGTCGCCCGGCTTTGCATCGTGGTCGAAAAGGCCGCGTGCCAGCGGATTGATGAGTCGAGCCTCAATCTGGTTTCGGATCCCGCGCCCGCCGTTGGACAAATCAGCCAGGCATTGACGTCGCAGAGCGTCCAGCGATTCGCCCTTCAACTCGACCGCCACCTCCTGGGTATGGATGTCATCGAGGACGGCACGTACCATCTGCTCGAATATCTCGTGCGCAATGTCTTCCCGGATGAAATCGAAGACGATGACGTTCTCGCCGATGCGGTTCAGTATTTCCGGGCGGTTCAGCACGAGTTTGAAGTGCCGCTGGATTTCACTGAGCACCTTCTCCTGGACCTCATCGAAGTCCTCGCCGGGCAGCACGTTCGGCACGCGAGCGCCGAACTCATCCTGACGATAGATGCCAAGGTTGGACGTGAAGATGATCAGCGCTTCGGAGAAGTAGACGCGGTCGCCGCGCCCTGATGTCAGCACACCGTCGTCCAGGATCTGGAGGAACTTATCGAGAATGCGTGGGTGCGCTTTCTCGATTTCGTCGAACAGCACGACACTAAAGGGCCGCTCGCGGATGGCGTTGGTGAGTTCGCCGCCGACGTCATAGCCGACGTAACCAGGCGGCGCGCCAATGAGGCGCTGGTCAGCGTGCTCGGCGCTGAATTCCGACATATCAAAGCGGATGTATGCGCTTTCGTCGCCAAACAACAAGCTCGTAATCGTTTTCGCCAGTTCGGTTTTGCCAACGCCGGTGGGGCCCGCGAGGAAGGCAACGCCGCGCGGGCGGTTGCCCTTGCGCTGTGAACCCACACCCGTCATTGCGCGTTTGACGAGATCCAGCATGTGCGTGACTGCGTGCGACTGGCCTTTGACGCGCTGGCGGACAGTTGCCTCCGCGTTGCGTATCTTGTCGCGGTTAATCTGCAGCCAGGGGTCTTCGGTTACGCCAACCTTGTACCGCCGGACTGCGTCGGCGATTTTATCCACGGTGACACCTTCGACCCGTGCGAGTGTCGCAATGGCGTTCATATCAGCGAGGAGAAGGCCTTCGCTGCCGTCAACAAAAGCCTTGTTGGCATCCGCGAGCATCTCCGGCGACGCTTGCGGCGCACCGGGAACGCCGCGCAGGAGCGCGGAAGACAGGGAGCTTCGCGCAATGCTGTCGGGCTTCGAAACCGGGATGTGACGGATGCGCGGATTATCGATGAGCATCCAGTCGGGAAGGTCTCCCTCTTTGTCGACTACCCAAACAACCGTGTTAAAAAACGGCCGTCGGTGCTGGCCGGCGGGGCGGGGAGCGACCGTGTGCGCCAGTACGAGCGCGCGCGTGAAAAGGTTGTGCTCGGCGGCGGTCAGCGATTCTGTCCGAACCGCCAGTCTCGAGGCGAAATCCACCACAAGTGCGACAGGTTCGCCGGATAGCGTGGTGAGGCGCTCGATACAGGCCGTCAATGCATCCAGACCGCCAGGCGCGGTGCCCTCGACCGCCGTGAGACCTAGGCGTCGCAGGGTATCTTCTGCCGACTCAGTTTGCGGTACATGGCTGTCAGGGACAGTAAATCCGGAGACAGGGTTCCACACAACGACCTGCTGATACCCCTCTGCGCGCAGGTTTAAGCTCAACATGCTCACAAGCGGCTGTGCTGTGACCACGTCTTTCGCGATTTCGCAGGCTTGTAGGTCTCGGACATTTCCCGAGAGAACGAACTGGCTTTTTAAAGGGAGAAATCGCAACAGATCCCGTAACCAACGGGGCTTTACATAGGCGGACATGGTTGCAGCAATCGCGTGAGCAGAAAGCAAAACGTTACCATAAGCCAAAGTAGTGAATATGCGTTTTGAATGGGTTTGTGCATTTTCGGTAAGGCAAATCGGCACAAAGGTGCAGCCAAGGTTCAAACTCACGGAAGAATATCGCTGCTAGCTCAAGCTAAGGTTGCCGGTAGTGCACCCTAGGGCACCGTAGATAGCATCGCCATTGGACAGTCATCAGTACGACTTGGTCGAGAGCCGTGTTGCGCAGTGTCGCCTGGCGCTGCGCGGGGTTTCCCATGCGTCTTGCCCCTTAGAAACGCTCGTTGGAAGTCTACGCCGTAGGCATTTGGCCGCCGTCCCATGGGCAGCGGGCAATACAAATAACGGTTCCCTCCCCCCAAAAAAAAGCGATAGCGAACATATTGTGAAATTCTTGGGAGTTTGAAGCTTTTAAATTCAAAAGAAGAGGTTTTTAATATGGAGTAGCGAGTCGCTTTATTCTTTTGGCGCGGGCATTCACGGTGTACGGCCTGCACGAGGCGCCATCATGGGAAGAGGTGTGACGGATTCGCAAATAAGCCGAGCTCAACGCGCCTTGGGCGCGTAATTCCGAGGTCGCTGAAAGAGCGGCCAACTCCCCCTGCGCCATCTGTGTAGGGGGAACTCGGTGGTAGAGTTTGCAGGGAAGGCGAAGCTGAGACGAGGCTTAAGCAACCTCAGATGCGCACAAGAGCAATGGAATCACGACACTGGTCGGTTCGGCCACTTGTGATTCCAACTATTAACGGATATGCGGAAGCAAGGAAGTTGAACGATGAAAATGGCAGACCTCATGACGACGCGCGTTGTCACGATTGGTTTTGACGACAGCCTTGAGACCGTCAGGGAGATCTTTGAGCAGACCGGCTTCCATCACGTGCTGGTGGTTGAGGACAGAAAGCTGCAGGGTGTCGTTTCCGACCGTGACCTCCTGCGCGCGCTAAGCCCATTCATTGACAGTGTGGTCGAGACGAAGAGGGATCTAGGTACGCTCAGCAAGCGGGTTCATCAGATCATGAGCAGAAAGCCGTTTACGCTAGGAGCGGACGCCGGAATCGCCGACGCGATTCAGTTGTTCCTAAAGAATTCGATATCGTGCATCCCCATTGTGAATGACGAATTTATCCCTGTCGGAATCGTCAGCTGGAGGGATATTCTGCGTTCCTTCCCGGTGCAACAATCTACCGAATAGTCTGCGTTCGACTCCGGTACCGTAGTGACAGGGCGCTGGCGGGTCGAAGGCGGCCTTCTGATAGGCGCGGCCGGGGTTGCCTGAATGAACAGGCTCTATAACGTGGTTGCCTCGGCAACACCCGCCATGCGGGTCCCGCTGCACGTCTCCACGAGGCGCGGTCAAGAGCTCATTCGCCCGCAGACCCGCTGCATAGCCGCAATCCAGTACGAAACGCCAGAGCGGTGAGCGACGAAGGTCGGGAAGTTCCGCGGGGTGGCCAGGGCAGCGGGCGATTCTGCGGATGGTCCGTTTCCGGATCCGATGGCCGGTCGAGTCGCTGCCGATGCAGGGCGACTTTCATAATCTCCGTTTAGGTCGCGCAGACCGCATTGGCGATAAGCGGATTTATCGCAAACGGCGTCTTCGTCCATCGGGTGACTTCGCTGATGTCCGACGGAATCGGGGTGGAAAGGGCATACCGAAGGAGCGGCGGAGCAGGGCGTAACGGGAGGGGCAGGCGGTCACTTTCCGGAATGGCGCGTGCCCCTGACGCAAGGAAGGCCGGCTCGTCGCGACTGAACATCCGGGAGCCACGACAAATTCCGTTACCACGGCTACCTTGCAGGAGGCTAGAGGAAGTAGCGTACGGGGCAGCGGTGAGCCCGCTTTCAGTGCATCGACACTGGCGCGGAATGACTCGAAAGGCTACAACTCAGCGTGATGGGCCGTAAGCGATTCCGATTGTCCGCCGGATCTATTCGGGCAGTCGTCGCCCGACTTTTGCATGTGGGATGAATACACTGCGCATTCGACCGACCGACTGCGACCGTGTGCTGCAGTTGTGTTTCCAGTGCATCAGCGTTCCGATACGGGTTGGGCATCGTGTCGTGGGCGAGAAGTCGAACCGGACTTGGTATGGCTGGGGGCGACTTTGTCTCGTGCCTTAGCGGCGGGCCAAGTCGATCGGCAATCAGACAACTGCGGCGATTTGCGAAACTCGCCGGAACAAGGCTCAAAATTTCAAAATGCTGTTCAGTCAAACCAGGTTGCCTACGTAGTCGTTTCCCGTATGCTGAGTTCGATGCAAGAGGCTCTGATTGGGGGGCGTGATCGCATCCACCTTGATCGACGACAGTGCCCGCGCTGTCGTCCTTTTTACTCCTAGCCCCATTAGCAAGCCAGCGACCACATCAGAACAATAGGCCTCGTCAATCTGGCCTTGTGAGATGCGCATCAGTGCGATCAGAGTCCCCCCAGCAACCAGGTCGACAGCACTCTGCGGCGACATAACTTCCATCTTCCCCGCGGCGCTTGCCGCCTCGATATGAGGCGGCAACAAGTCGTAAATCAGGTTGTGCGGAGTCGTTACGGTGTTGCCTGCGGCAACGACGAAACGCGCAAACTGGGGGTATTTGCGGGCTATCTGCAAATAGAGGGTAATACCAGAGGCAATACGCTCCGCGGGGTCACTAATTCCAGTGACGCGTTTTTCAATGAGCATGATTGTCTCATTCGCGAGTTCAGCCCCTATCGCATTCAAGAGTTCTGCCATGGAACTGAAATGCCCATAGAAGCCGCCTCGTGAAACGTCGGCGGCTTCCATCACATCGTTGATCTGACTGCTTTCGATTCCTTTCTGACTGACCACGAACATGGCGGCTTCGATGAGTCGCCGGCGCGTCTTCTCGCGTCGTTCCGCGTTGACTCGTGGTCGATGATCGATGGCTTGGGGCACTTCTCGCTCCTTGTACAAATCGATAAATCCGACAGTTTGTCGATTCGACAAATGTGTCGAACTTGGTGTCCATTGTGCCACCTCTCCGGGTTAACGACAAATGTGTCGAATCGACAAACATGTCGTAATGACAACAATCTCACTCATCCATGCCCGACAACAACGTGCATCACGATGAGCTCAAACTGGAAAAGCGAATTGCGACGAAGGAGACTTTGATGAGCAGTGGCGCGGAGGCAAAGGAATTCGGTAACACGGTCACTTATGACGCGCGCGTTGTGGTCGCCGGAGCGGGCCCCGTTGGTATGTGTACCGCAGTGGAACTGGCCCGTCGCGGACACAAGGTTATCGTGGTCGAATCGCGGGAGCAGGACACCCCCCCGAGTGCAAAGTGCAATACCGTCGCCTCTCGTACGCTTGAGGTATTTCGGCGCTTTGGCATTGCGGACGAAGTACGTGCCGGCGGGCTGCCTGACGACTTCCCGACAGACGTTGTCTTTTGCACCGCAATCGCGGGCAGCGAGATGGCGCGAATCAAGATGCCTTCGCGAGCAGAGCGCAATGACACCGGCTTTCCGGACAGCCACTGGCGAACGCCCGAATCACAGGTCCGTATTTCCCAGCTGTACCTTGAGCCAATCCTGTCGTCCCTTGTACACCGTACGCCAGGCATAACTGTGGTGTACGGCACGTCTGTCGAGTCCTATCAACAGATCGGGGACCACGTGATCATTTCGTGCCGTCGAAGCGACGGTACCGGTTTGACTTTGCGCTCCGACTATTTCGTCGGCGCCGATGGCGGCAGAAGTACCGTACGCAAGGTTATGGGCGTGCGGCTCGTCGGTGCGGCCGAACTTGCCCGGACACGCACTTCGCTCATCCGGGCTCCTGGACTGAACACACTTTGGGGTAGTCGTCGTCCCGCATGGATGAGCTGGATTGCGAATCATAAAGTTCGTGGCAATGTTGTTGCCATCGATGGGAAGGACACGTGGCTAGTGCACCGAACGCTGCCCAATGGCATCAGCGATTACGAAACATTGGACCTGCACCAGTCCATTCGCGATGTGCTCGGAGTCGGCGAGGATTTCTCGTTCGAAATCCTGAATCACGAAGATTGGGTGGGGCGGCGGATGGTCGCTGAACGTTTACGTGATCGCAAGGTATTTCTTGCGGGTGATGCCGCGCATTTGTGGGTACCGTTCGCCGGCTACGGGATGAATGCAGGGATCGCTGACGGCGTCAATCTGGCATGGCTGCTGTCGAACGTCCTTGATGGCTGGGCCGCGCCGAAAATGTTGGACGCATTCGAGGCGGAAAGGCACCCGATAACTGAGCAGGTGTCGAGACTGGCGATGAAAAGCATGCTCGATATGGCTGAAACGCTCGGTAGAAATCCGGTTCCAGCTGCATTGAGTTCGCGCTTGAATCCAGTCGGAATTGCGATGCGCTCTGCAATAGGCACGAAACTGCATGATCTCAACGTGCCGCAGTTCGCCCCTGAAGGGCTGAATTTCGGCTACTACTATTCCAGCTCTCCCATCATTCAACACGATACGGACGAAGCGCCCACGTATTCAATGGGAGCCGTGACTGAATCCACGGTCCCCGGCTGCCGGCTGCCCCATTTTTGGCTTGGCAAAGGGCACTCGTTGTACGACGAGTTAGGCGCGGTGTACACGCTGCTGCGCTTCGACAGAACCGTAGATATTTCCCCGCTCGTTGCAGCCGCAGCCAACTCAGCTATGCCGCTGAAAGTCGTGGATCTCCAGAAGAGCGACGATCCTGTGTACCAGCATAAGTTGCTACTTGTTCGACAAGATCAGCACGTGGCGTGGCGGGGTAATGCTATCCCTTCGAATGTCGAAGAACTCATTGACTTGCTGTGCGGGCGGGGGAAGGTCGATTCGGATCGGGCGCTCCCCCATTCGTCGATCTTTGGAAAGTCCCGGCTAGGGTACGTCCACATCGAATCCAACCGCATTGCTGAATGGAGAAAGTTTGGCGCGGACGGACTGGGTATGCATGTGGACAGTGTTGACGGTGGGGCTCTCGCGTTTCGCCTTGATGAACATCAGCGGCGCATCATCGTTAGTCCCGGAGACGCCGAAGATGTCACTGCATTGGGAATTGAGCTGGGCGATGAACGGGTCCTTGCTGAAATCAGGAAGCGCCTCTCTGAACGCGGCATCAGCGTACGCTCAGGAACCGAGGATGAAGCCCGCGTGCGTGGCGTGGAGAGCTTCTGCACCTTCGATGGGCCTAAGCGTCTCAAGATCGATCTGTACACCCGGCCGGTGAAATCGCGCGAAGAGCTGCACATGCAAAGCAGCGGGTTCCGTACTGGAGCGGCTGGGATTGGCCACGTTGCAATCGTCACTCGCGAGCCTGAGTCGCTTCAGGCATTCTGGGAGACGATTTTCGACGCCCGTATCTCCGACCATATAGAGGACAAGGTTGGCGGGACGGTGATGGACTTCACGTTTCTGCGTCTCAATGAGCGCCATCACAGCGTCGCGGTCGCGGCGACCCGCGGCCGGCGTCTCGATCCGACACGCAACCGGATTCATCATCTGAACCTGCAGGTGGCAACGCTGGATGACGTTTCTGCCGCCTATCTTCGCTGTAGAAAGCTCGGTTATTCGATTGCGAATGCCATCGGCCAGCACCCGAATGACCTCGAACTGTCCTTCTACGTTGTCACGCCATCAGGTTTCGAAATGGAGCTCGGCTGGAACCCGATCGTCGTGGATGAAGCGTCGTGGCGCTCTACAACACATCGCGGTATCAGCCTGTGGGGCCATTTTCGCGAGAATCACTCACTGGGACTTACGCTCAAGCAGATGCGCCGCGCGATCAAATCGCTGAAAAACAAAGAATACGTTGTCAGTGTATCGAAATAAGAAAGGAGATAAGGATGGCTGAGTCTAAATTCGTCGAAGGTTCGTTTGAGGGCGCTCCGTGGTCGATTCACTATACCGTCGAGGGGAGTGGTCCTGGCTTGATCCTTCTGCACGGCGGCGGTCCAGGAGCAACGGGGGGCAGCAACTATAGCCGCAATATCAAGCCTCTCGCCCAGAGTTTCACCGTTTATGCGCTCGATATGCCTGGATGGGGAAAGTCATCCAAAAATTTGCAGATATTTGGCACACCGAATCCGTTCATGAATGGCGCACGGGCGTTGAAAGCATTTATGGATACGCTCGACATCGAGAAGGCACACCTGATCGGAAACTCTTACGGTGGTGCAGTTGCCTACTACATGGCGATGCAATTTCCCGATGCGGTGGATAGATTGGTAGCAATGGGACCCGGGGGCGCGTATATCGACGGGCAGGGGCCGACTGAGGGAATCATGCAGTTGCTTACGTACTATGCCGGGGAAGGGCCGTCACGGGAAAAACTGTCTGCATTCCTTCAAAATCTCGTATTTGACACGTCGGTGCTGACGCCGGCATTGATCGAGCAGCGATTCGAGGTCAGCAACGATCCTGAAATCACGGCGAACCCGCCTTTGACCCTGTCCGCAGGCGGGCCGCCACCGAGGCAGTTTTATTTGAGCGAGGATCCGCGCCTCAAAGCGCTGACGCATCGCTGCCTGCTAATTTGGGGGCAGCAGGACAAGGTCAATCTTCCCGCAGGCGCACTGAGCTTCGCAGGAGTTCCTAATCAGGACGTTGTGCTCTTCGCCAATTGTGGTCATTGGGCGCAATGGGAGCAGGCAGATAAGTTTAATCATCTCGTCACGTGGTTTTTGAAGCAGGCTTGAGCGCGCGTCCAATGAAAACCGGGCCCTTTGATTACGAAGTCGCGATCGTTGGTTATGGTCCAACAGGTGTGTCAGCTGCTAACTTCCTTGGCGCTTACGGCATACGATGCATTGTGTTGGAGCGCGATCGTGAGATCTATCCTCGCGCGCGAGCGGTCACTGTCAACGACTGGACCCTACGCTGCTTTCAATCTGTGGGCCTGGCAGACGGTCTGCTTGGCGTGATGGATCCAATGACGGAGATGCGATGGCGCACGTTCTCTGGCAAAGATCTCATACGCATGAAGGTGCCCGATGCAGAGATGGGGTTGCCGGTGGCGTCAATGATCTACCAGCCAGCGATGGAGCAGGTCTTGCGCCAGGGTGTCGATCGCTTCGCTTCCTGCATCGATGTGAGGTTCGGACAGGAGGTGACAGCACTTGAATCTACGGCGCTTGCTACGAAGGTAAATTTTCGTGATATCGAAACCAACGCGGAGGGCCAGGTTAGCGCGCGATACGTCCTCGCATGTGATGGCGGATCGAGTAACGTTCGCACGCAGTTGGGAATTGCATTGCAGGGATCAACCACCGACACGAAATGGGTCGTCATCGACGTGCGTGTAAAGCGCTGGTGGCCAGATCGTCATCTCCTGACATTTTGGTCTGACGCTGCGCGGCCGGTGGTCGACATCCCATTGGCGTTGGGGAACCATCGTTGGGAGTTTCCACTTTCTGCTCACGAGTCGGAGAAAGACTTTGCGACTCACGATCAATTGTGGCGGCTCCTCGCTACGATGGGCGTGACGCCAGACAACGTTGAGATACATCAGCACGCGTTCTACAAGCATCATGTCAGGCGCGCTGAGCGTTGGCGGTCCGGTTCAGTCTTCTTGCTCGGCGACGCTGCACACCTGATGCCGCCATGGGCGGGATCAGGCATGCAGTCCGGGATTCGAGATGCATTCAACCTCTGCTGGAAGCTGCGGGAAGTGTTGCGCGGCCGCCTGCCTGACACTCTTCTGGATAGCTATGAGGCAGAACGCGCCCCCAACGTGGCATTTGTTACGGCTGAATCTGAGCGGCTGGGGCGCATCATCAAACGTCAGATGACCACTGGTGAGAAGCTTGATGCGCTTCATCGAGTGTTATGCAAAAAACTCCATCTGCGCGAGCCGGTGCAGCCACTAACTGGCTTGCCCGCCATTGAGGCGGGCTGGATGAGCACTCGACCGCAAAAGACAAACGCGATCGGACAAATGCCACCGCAGCCTCGTGTCGCCGATGCAAGCGGTCGTCAGGCGCATCTGGACGATTTCCTTGGGGCAGGTTTTGTGTTGTTGGGCGATGGCATAAATCCGCAGGCACTGTTGTCCGACCCACAGAAAGCCGGATGGCTCGAACTGAATGCACGGTGCATCGCAGTGCGAGAGGGGGCGCAGGCAGCGACTTCCGAAGACGATCTGTTTGATCTCGACGGATCATTGTTGAAATGGATGCGGGCGCGAAATACGAAGTGCATTGCCTTGCGACCGGACCGTTTTGTTGCCGCCGCGGATGGCGCCCTGGACGTGCCAACGCTACCGTACCGATCGGTTCCTCAGTCGCTGATCGCGTCGAATGCGGTTTACTCGGACTGAATTTCACATTGAAGAAAGGAGAATCATCAATGTCAGATCGCAGTCTTGAGGCGCGGATTGCAGACCGCCTTCGCGAAGCTGAGATATTGCGCAAAGTGATCGAACCGGTGCGCGGGGAGATTGCGCTGGGCGGCATTCCGCTCGACGACATCGCCACGGCCTACGCCGTGCAACAA
>NZ_CAJMZK010000027.1:0-122778 GCF_905220265.1 Paraburkholderia sp. J67 | reverse complement strand
ACGTTTCGCGTGCGAGACGTGCCCAGAAGCCTTCGTAGTCGCCTTCGGCTTCGGCGACGAGCGCCTTATATGCGTCCATGCCGGACACCGTGGCGTCCGCCACCGTTTGTGCGGAAGGAGCAAGCACGCGATGTTCATGAAGAACCGATTCAATTGCAGACATGTGAATTCCGTATCGTGTATCGAGCGCCCGACAGCCGCTTGCCGCTGCGCCACCGCTTTTTTTCGAAAAGCGAACGCTGGAAAGGTCCCTCCCGCGAGCTGGATCGCGGAGTAGAACAATCCAGAGTGTCGTTCAGTTGTGAATCATGAGGCACACTTGGCGACGCCGGTGTCAGGCAAACTTACCTGAGCTGGCCTCCTGGAGACCGCCGGATTGCCGTACCGTGGCAGTCATCCAGGGTGCGCGGCATGACAGGCGCCGCGCGATGCGCTCAGAAGAAGCCGAGCGCCTCGGGCTGGTAACTCACCAGCAGGCACTTGGTCTGCTGATAATTCGACAACGCCATCTTGTGGGTTTCCCGGCCGATTCCCGACTGTTTGTAGCCACCGAACGCCGCATGCGCGGGATACAGGTGGTAGCAATTGGTCCACACACGTCCAGCCTCGATCTCGCGGCCCATTCTGTACGCGCGAGTGCCGTCGCGGGTCCATACTCCGGCGCCAAGCCCATAGTACGTGTCGTTCGCGATCTCGATGGCTTCCTGTTCGTCCTTGAAAGTCATGACCGAGGCAACCGGCCCAAAAATCTCTTCCTGAAACACGCGCATCTTGTTGTGGCCAAACAGCATGGTCGGTTTCACGTAGAAACCGTTGCCGAGTTCGGCGCCAGGGGCCGCGCGTTCGCCGCCAGTCAGACATTGCGCGCCTTCGCCCCGCCCGATGTCGATATACGACATGATCTTGTCGAGTTGCTGTTGCGACGCCTGTGCGCCGATCATTGTATCGAGGTCCAGCGGGTGCCCAATCTTGATGCGTTCGACGCGGGCAATTGCCTTCTCGATGAAACGCTCGTAAATCGATTCCTGAATCAGCACGCGTGACGGGCACGTGCAGACTTCACCCTGATTCAGCGCAAACATGGCGAGCCCCTCGAGCGCCTTGTCCAGGAACACGTCGTCATGGTCGAGCACGTCGGCGAAGAAGATGTTCGGGCTCTTGCCACCCAGTTCGACCGTTGACGGGATCAGATTCTCCGCCGCCGCGTGAAGGATGCGCTTGCCGACAGGCGTCGAGCCCGTGAACGCGATCTTTGCGATGCGCGTGCTGGTTGCCAGCGCCTCGCCCGCCTCCCTGCCAAAGCCGTTGACGATGTTGATCACCCCCGCCGGGAACAGGTCACCGATCAGCTCGATCAGCACGAGCACTGACGCCGGCGTCTGCTCGGCGGGCTTCATCACGACGCAGCAGCCTGCCGCGAGTGCAGGCGCAAGCTTCCATGCCGCCATCAGCAGCGGAAAGTTCCAGGGAATGATCTGGCCAACGACGCCCAAAGGCTCGTGAAAATGATAGGCAACCGTGTTGTCGTCGATCTCCGAGATGCCACCCTCCTGCGCCCGGATACACCCCGCGAAATAGCGGAAATGATCGATGGCGAGCGGCAGATCTGCGGCCATCGTTTCGCGCAGCGGCTTGCCATTGTCGATCGTCTCGGCGACGGCGAGCAGCCTGAGATTCTTTTCCATCCGGTCGGCCGCCGCGAGCAGCAGGTTCGCTCGCTCGGTCACCGATGTCTTGCGCCATTTGCGGCGCGCCGCATGTGCAGCGTCGATGGCGAGATCAATATCGGCGCCGCGCGAGCGGGGCACGCTACAGAACGGCTGCCCGTTGATCGGCGACATGTTCTCGAAATAGTCTCCGTCGAGCGGCGCCACCCACTTGCCACCGATATAGTTTTCGTACTGCTTATGATAAGGATACTCGATATCAAGGCCCAGTTGCTTCAGATCAAACGGGTTCATCTGGTGTCTCCTGCTCAATATGTGAGGTTGAAAGCGTGCCGACGGCACGCCCCGTTACCTGCAAACTACGTGCCATGCTGGCATGGGGCGGTCTGGGGCCGGCTCGCTGAACGAAATCCAGAGGCATGCGTGCTCGAGTGTTGCAATACGGATCACTCAGTGTCACAGACTGCGATCCTGTTGCAGATCGGCACAGGGTGGCTGATCTGCGGTCGCACTCAACTCAGCACAGCACCGACGCAGTAGCGGATTTCCTCGATAGTTCCCAGTCCTGAAACCCTGCGGTAGACCGGCGCTGCAAGGCCGTTTTCGGCACCGCGAATAGCCCAGTCGCTGTAGTAGCCGATCAGCGGTCGGGTCTGCGCCTCATATACGTCGAGGCGCTTCCTGACCGTATCTTCGTGGTCGTCGTCGCGCTGGATCAGCGGCTCGCCCGTGATGTCGTCGATGCCCTCGACCTTCGGCGGACTGAAACGCATGTGGTAGGTACGTCCTGACGCCGCGTGCACGCTGCGACCGCTGATGCGCTCGATGATCTCCGACGCTGGCACGTCGATTTCGAGCACGTAGTCGATCGCGACTCTAGCGTCCTTCATGGCATCGGCCTGCGGGAGCGTACGCGGGAAGCCGTCGAACAGATAGCCGTTCACGCAGTCAGGCTGCGCCAGCCGCTCCTTGACCAGACCGATGATCAGCGCATCCGGCACCAGCTTGCCTGCGTCCATGTAGCTCCTCGCCTCCACGCCGAGCGGCGTACCGGCCTTGACTGCAGCGCGCAGCATGTCGCCCGTCGAGATCTGCGGGATGCCGAACCTTTCCTTGATGAATGTGGCCTGAGTGCCTTTGCCGGCGCCGGGGGCGCCCAACAGAATCAAACGCATGATGAATCTCCTGGTATCTGCGCACGGCGTGGTGAAAGCCCAGTGCATCCGCCCGGGCCTGAAATCAGCGCACTTGCACCCAATTTCCGGACGCAAGTGCGCTTTATCGATCAGAAGTGGTGCGCGATGCCGACGTTGACCAGCACGGTCTTTTCACCTGGGGCCGTGCCACCGGCGACAATCGACGTCTTGAGACTTTCGAGTGGATCGGCGGTACCGACCGCACCGGCATCAACGTACGCGACCTGTGCATACACAACAGTGCGCTTCGATAACGCGTAATCGTCACCCAGCACCAGCGACCGCGTCGTACTGTTGTGGCTGCCACGATACGTGTTGTAGTAACCGGCCAGTTCAGCCGTATTCGCGACGCTCCACTGGTAGCTGACGCCCGGACTGATCGAAGTCACATGCGAGATGTCTGGACCATAGATTGAGCGGTCTATCACGTCGAAATAGTTGAGCTTGCCGGTTACCGGGCCAAACGATTTGGCCACGCCCACGCTCCACAGACGGCTCACGTTCTCCCCGGTCACGGAATCAGCCACCTGCTGCCAAGCCGCGGACGCCGTGACCGGACCGGTATAGGTCGCGCCCAGCGAGATCTCATTGCCCTTGTGCAGGCTGCCCGCCACTCCGCCAAACGAATACGCGGCGCCAAGCCAGACGGGACCAAGCGTGTTCGAGTACTGCAGCGCATTGCCGATAAAGACGCCAACGTCGTTACCGGAGTTGGTGCCCGCGCCCAGCGCATTGCCGGGTGCCGCGAGCTGGTTGTAGGCCCAGGTGTACAGGTTCGACAGGTTCTCGGCGAATGCGCGCGGCTCGGTCGTGATGGCGGCCAGAATTGACGGGCTGTACATCCGGCCTAACGTGACTGAACCGTACGGCGTGGTCAACCCGACGTTGGCCTGACGCCGGAAGATTTCCGACTGGTACCCGGGCCCCATCATCATGGTGCCGTTATTGCTGGCGAAGTGAGATTCCAGATCGAAGGTGGCGGCCATGCCGCCTCCCAGATCCTCATTACCCTTCAAGCCCCAGACGCTCGGATCAATACCGCCCGTCGCGAGCTGGAATTGGGAACCCTGTCCGGTGGCCGCACGATTCTGATAGAGCACACCGGCATCGATCGTGCCGTAGAGCGTTACCGAAGATTGCGCTGCCGCCGCGCTTGCGATCGTTGCCAGTGCGACAGCCAGCGTAATGCCTCGATAGTGTCTTGTATGCATCATGTCTCCTTGATTTTCTGATTGGATCAAACCTGAACAGCTCTCTTCTTTTCAACCACGAACCGCCCAATGGGATCGGCCTGCGAGGGAATTTCAACGATCATTCCGGTTTTTAATATGTCATTCGCGATCCATATATTTTGTAATACTAAATAAATAAACGTTTAAGTTCCCTGATGCACGAAACTTGGCATCAGAGGCTCATCGAATGCCCCCTCTCGTCTCCCGGGACGGGCCAAAGCGACATCGCTGTGACGATACCCAGCCACAACACGCCCACCCACCTGACGCCGGCGACCCCGACGAACGCGCCGAAAAGCATCAGCAGCCAGCCCGCCAGGATCGCGAATGCCGCGGCGTATTGGCGCGTACGCCTGGCCTCGCGCCATGTCAGCGACAGCACGACGAACATGACGCACAGGGTTGCGGCAAACCAGACCGGGTTGTATCGCGTTGCCGCGAACCAGCTCGCCCCGAATAGCCCGGCGTACGTGGTCCAGCAGATCGCGCACTTCGGCGCGACGATCTGCAGTGCGAAAACCGTCAACCGCAGACCGCAGGAGACGACCCCGGGCGTGGCGAGGCATTCGTCTGATGCCCCTGAACGGCATGGGCATCGAGCGTCAAGGCCAGGCATGGAATGACCCGGCGATATTGATCATCGTGGCATCGTGCGAGCCGCCTGCGCGCAGCAAGCGTGCCGAGTTGAACGTGACCGACACCGAGCTCGCGACCATCAACGCGGCTGCCATGGCCGGAGAGACGCGCCCTGTCAGCGCAAGCGGAATCGCCAGCAGGTTGTATGCGGCCGCGGCGATGAGGTTCTGCTTCATGGTGCGCGCGGTATGCTGCGCGATCAGCAGTGCGTGATCGAGACGCGCAATCCCGCCGCCCGTCAGCACGATCGCGGCCGACGCCACCGACGATGCCGTAGCGCCCTCCACCGCCACGCCAAGATCCGCTGCGGCAAGCGCTGGCGCATCGTTGAGACCGTCACCAACGAACATCACGCAGGCGCCGGCAGTCTGGGCAGCGTGGATGTGGCGCGCCTTGTCTTCAGGCGATTGTTCGGCGAAGACGTCGGTTTCCGGAATACGCACCTTGCGTGCGATGTCCCGAGCGACATCGGCGGCGTCGCCACTCAATATCGAAACGGCCAGACCGGACATGCGCAGACGCGTCACGACATCCCTGACACCGGGTCTTGGCGTATCGGCGAAGGCCAGCGCACCGAGCCAGCGATCCCCGCGCACCACATGCGCCAGCGTATGCGGTATGGAGTTGACCGGCACGGCGACGCCGCTTTCGGCCAGCCACGCAGCCTGTCCCACGCGCAGGCAGGTGCCATCCGCGCCCAGCCATTCGACGCCGGCACCGGGCACCGCCCGGCAGGTCCCGACGGCGCGATCGAGCGCCTTGAGACGTCCCGCCGACACCAGCGAACGAATCGATTTAGCCAGCGGATGCTCGCTGCCGCGCTCGGCCAGCGCCGCCATTTCGATCAGGAAATCGCGGTCGATACCCGGTGCGAGGCGCAAGTTCACGAGCCTGGGCCGGCCCTCGGTTAGCGTCCCCGTCTTGTCCAGATAGACCTGCGAGATTTGCCCTGCCTTTTCCAGGGCTTCGACGTCGCGAAACAGGATGCCTTCCCGCGCAGCTCGCCCGACACCCGCCGACAGTGCCAGCGGCACCGCCATGCCCAGCGCGCACGGACATGTGATTACCAGCACCGCCACCGCATGCTCGAACGCCATCGGCCACGCCATGCCGCGGTGCAGGCCCAGCGCGCAGGCACCAACGGCCAGCATGCAGATCGCCGGCACCAGATGGCGCGTGAACCGTTCGGCGAGAGTCTGCGAGGCGGTCTTGCGCGCCAGCATGCGACGCACTTCGCGCGCGATCCGGTCGACCCGACGCTCCCCCCATGCGCCGTGTACCCGCACGATCAGTTCGCCATCGCCGTTGAGCGTCCCCGCCTCCACCGCGTCGCCGCAGCCGACTTTCGCGGGCTGCGTCTCGCCCGTCAGCAGCGAGCGATCGAGTAGCGACGCGCCATGCACAACGATACCGTCGAGCGGAATACGCTCACCGGGCCGGATCCGGATGGAGGCGCCCAGCGCGATCCGCTTGGCGAGCATCACCGCCTCCGAACCATCGGTGTTGACGACGCAAACCTGCTCCGGCGGCAGATCGAGCAGGGTTCGCACGGCATCCGCGGAGCGGGCTCGCACCGATATTTCGATCAGGCGACCCGCGAGCAGGAAGGTCACGATCGTGGCCGCCGAATCAAAGTAGACTGCGGGGTCACCGTGCGCGAGACGCCACAACGACAAGGCGAAGGCTCCCAGCGCGCCAAGCGACACCAGCAGGTCCATGCCCGGCGCGCCAGCACGCAAGGTGCGCCAGCCGGCGCGAAGGAACGGCAACGCGCACCAGCCGATGATCGGCAAACACGTCACCCCGGCACACAGTGCGAAGGCGTATTGCACAGGCCGGGACAGCGTGCCGTCGGGGGACAGATAGAGCGTCCATTGCGCGATCATTACCCACATGTCGAAGAAGGCCGCCACGGCGAGACGCAAGCACAGACCCCGCCTGATCCTCGCAAAGTGCGCGCGGCGGTCGTGGCCGGTACCCTCCGCAGCGCAGGCGTAACCGACCTTTTCGACGGCCGAGAGGATCGTATCGAGTGTGGTCGCATGTGGATCCCACTGCAGTTGGGCCGACTCCGAGGCGAAACTGACAGTGGCATCGAGCACGCCAGGCTGACGCTTCATCATGCGCTCCACGACATTGGCACAGCTCGTGCACCACATGCCGCGCACGTCGAGCGTGATGCTGTCGAGGATCGATGCGGTGCTCTTGGACATAGGGCTATTGCGCCGACTTCAACTCGGCGCCGCCCTTCCACGGCGTGGCGCGATGGCCAAGGCGATCACGTTCGGTCTTGACGAGCGAAGCGTCGAGCGCAGGCGCATGATTGCCGAAACTCAAGCGCACATAGCTGCCGACGGCGGCGATTTCCGCATCGGACAACGTCCCGCCAAACGTCGGCATCGTGCCGCTGAAGCTCTCCCCCTTGACCGACAGCGCGCCCTCGATGCCCAGCAGGAGGATATCGGCAAGCTTGTGCGCGTCGCCATTCACCCACTCTGATCCCGCAAGCGGCGGGAACATGCCCGGCAGACCGCTGCCCGTCGCCTGGTGGCACGCGGCGCACCGGCTCGCAAAGATCTGCGCACCGTCTGGCCCTGGCGCTTTCGCCGCACCCGATTGGGCCGCCGTGCTGGCCGCGCTCCCCTGCCCGGGCAAATACATTTCCAGCCAGAAATAGCTGGCGCCCCAGACCGTCAGCGAGAGCACGGTGATCCACAGCAACCAGGGCACAGGATTGGTGTGCTCCCCAGGCTCCGCGTGCTCGTGCAGATCAATCAGGGAGTCGTGTTGGGAACGGCGTTTCATTGCATGGCTCCAGCTTCGGAAGCGGAAATCGGATAAGTGTGGTTGAGCGAAATCAGGTAGGCCGCCAGATCGAGCGCTTCCTGCGTAGCGACGATCTGGCCCTGCGCTGGCGCACACTGCGGCGGCAGGCTGATCACCTTTTCGCCGGGCGCGGCCTGCGTGACATGCCGGAACAGGAACGGATACGACGGCATCACGCTGCCCGGCGACACCGCTCGCGGCTGATACAGATGTACAAGATTCCAGTCGAGGCTCGGCTGGCGTGCGCCGATATTGAACAGGTCAGGCCCGGTGCGGGCAACGCCAAGCTGATGCGGATCGTCATAGGCATAGTCGGCCGGCACCGAGGGGCGCCCCCAGCCGCGCAGCGCATCGGGGCCGAAGCTGGACGCGCGCGGTTGCTGCGTATGGCAGTAGACGCAGCCCATCGAGATATAGGTGGCGCGGCCGCGCAACTGGGCTATCGTGTACGGTGCGAGCCCCTCCGGTGCCGCCACGGCCCGCAATTGCCGATACGGCAAGGCCACCAGCAGCAGCGTGGCAAGCGCCAGCATGATCAGCGCGCCGATGAAAATGGTCAGCAGCCGGTTCATGCCTGCACTCCCAGAGAACCGGCTTGCTTGATACCCACGCGATCCATCCGGTGCACACGGCGCCCGACTACCATCGCAAAGAAGTGACCGGCGAAGATCACATGACCGAGTGTCATTAACGCACCGCCGACCGTGCGCGCCAGCAGCCAGGGTTCGAGCAGCGTCACTGATTCGATGAACGGACGCGAGGCATCGAGTAGTGCGATGCCCTGAAGTACGCCGCCAATCGTCAGTGCTACGAAATAGATCGCGAAGCCGACGCAGACCAGCCAGAAGTGCGCCGCGATCAGGCGCGGGTACGGCCACGGACGTTCGAGAACGCGCGGCATGATGAAATAGATCGAGCCGAACATGATCATGGAGAAAAAGCCGTAGACCCCGAGGTGCGCATGCGCGACCTTGTATTGCGTGAAATGGACCAGCCGGTTGAAGAACGGCACGGCCTCGAGCGAACCCTGCAGGGACACCAGCGTGTACAGCATCGCGCCGAGCACCACGAAGCGCAGCGTCGGTGAATGGCGCAACGCGGCGAACCGCCCCACCACGGTCATATGCTGGTTCACGCCGACAGCCAGCACTGGCACGATCATCATCACGCTCTGCACCACCGACACGCTGACCAGCCAGCCGGGCACTGGCCCTCCGATCAGGTGATGGATGCCGGCCTGACTGTAGAACATCGCGAGCGCCCAGAAGCCGACCAGCGAGAGGCTGTACGAATAGATCGGACGCCCGAGCACCTTGGCGATGAAGTAGTAGGCCGAAGCCAGACCGATCGGCGTGAGCCAGAGGCCCAACACGTTGTGCGCGTACCACCAGTTGACGATCGCCTGCTCGACGCCGGAATGGACGTGCGGGACCTTGGCGACCACATAGAGGATCGGGAACCACAGCAGCGCCGCGCTCGCATACCAGACCGACACGTACAGGTGATCGACAGTGCGCCGGCGCAGCGTGCACAGCAGCGGCACCGCGCAGAGCGCGCCGCCTGCGGCAAACAGGATGCCAATCTGCCAGGGGATCTCGAGCCATTGCTGGCCGTCGGTCCAGCCGCACAGGATCGCCGAGACGCCGCCCGCCACCGCGCCATTCCAGGCCAGCGCACCGAGCGTGGCGAAGCGCGCACCGACCAGCTCGGTGCCGAGCAGGCGCGGCAGCATCCACAGCACGACGCCAAGGCCGGCCATCGAAGCCCAGCCGTATGCGACCATGTTCAGATGAGCGGTGCGGATCCGGCCGAACGTGACCCAGGCGCTCTGCGCGAGGAAGTCGGGTGAGGTCAGCCTCTGTGAGGCAATCAGGCCGGCCAGCGAGCCCAGCACAAGCCAGACGATCGAGGACGTCAGGAAAGCGAAGGCTGGGCGACGGCTCGAGCGGTCCTGCTTCAGACGCGCTTCGCAAGCGTCGGGCGCGAGGGCGTGATGCGCGGTGCCGGCGTGAACGCCGCCCTCCGCTGCGCGCTCGACGGCCTGCAACGCCGCGAGCTGCTGCTCCGGCGCGGCGGGATCCTCGACGACACCGACCTCGTCCGCGGCGAAGATCACCTCTGCCGCTGCGGGGCCGGCGCGCATGAGCCCGTTGGTCTGGGCCCAGATGAACAGGAACAGGCCGAGCACGGAGATCAGGAATGAAAGCGCCAGAAGTGCGCCGATTGTCAGTGTCATGCGGGGAATGCCGTGGTCAGGAACGGGAAGTGTCGGGCGAGCCGGCACCAGGCGTGTTCAGGTGCGCTTTGCATAGACGTTGCACCAGCCGTCTGCGGACACGGCCTTGCCCGGGAACATCGGGCACGGCCCTGAGGTCTCATTGGCCGCGCCGGTGTAGAAGCGGCAGTTCGCACACTTCTGGCCCGCCTGATACTTGGGAAAGTGTGCAGCGTCGACTGTGCTGGCCCTGGCGCGATAACCAAGGCCCCTGGCGGCCGGGTCGTTCTCGTCGACGGACGGCGCACCTGCCTGGGCGCGTTGCGCCACGGCGAGTGCCGCGCACAGGCCTACGGTGTGGATAATGAAAGTTCTGCGTGCGTGGGAAACCATGATGGAGTGCTCGTTAAGAAGTTGAATTCGTGAGGTGCAGCGCAGGCCCGAACTAGTCCTGAGCCAATGCGAATACGTAAAGCGTGCCGCCGCGCGGAACATCCTTCGCAACGTCGGCCATCGGGCCGCCCCAGATCGGATTGGCGCCGCCGTAGCCAGCCAGCACTGCTACGTATTCCTTGCCTTCGACTTCGAATACGGAAGGTTGCGCGATGATGCCGCTCGCCAGTTGCGGGCTGGTCCAGAGGATCTTGCCGGTTGCGGTATCAAACGCATACAGATGGCCGTCGAGCGAACCACTGAAGGCAAGGCCGCTCGACGTGGTAGCCACACCGCCATTCCAGGGCATTTGGGTCCAGTGACTCCAGAGTTTTTTGCCGGTATTCACGTCGATCGCCTGCAGTTCACCGTAACCCTCACTGCCCGGTTCCGGCTTGATCTCGAAGCCTTCGCCGAGATACGGCAGTCCTTCCATGTAGCTCACCGACTTGCCCGACAGGCTCATACAGGCGTGCAAGGTCGGCACCACGGCAATATGACGGCTCGGGTCGTATGACACCGACCACCAGTTCTTGCCGCCCAGGAAACTCGGGCAGGTTTCGATAGTCGCACCGGCTTTCGGATACTTGCTGGCGTCGGCAATCGGCTGTCCGTCCTTCGTGTAGCCCGTGACGGATTCCGTCTTGACGAACGCCTTGGCATAGATCAGCTTGCCGGTAGTGCGATCGATTGCGTGGAAGAAGCCATTGCGGTCGGCGTGCACGATCGCGTCGTAGTCCTTCCCCTGGTAGGTAATCCTGGCGAGGATCGGCGTGTTGACGCCGTCATAGTCCCACGTGTCGTTACGCGTGAACTGGTAGTGCCACTTTAGGTCGCCGTTCTTTGGATTGAGCGCGAGCAGTGAATCGGAGTACAGATTGTCGCCAGGACGCAGTGCGGCCAGCCATGGGCCGGGGTTGCCCACGCCCCAATACAGCGTGTTTGAGGAGACGTCGTAGGTACCGGTCAGCCAGGCCGCGCCGCCACCGTGATCCTGCATGCCGTCGGGCCATGTATCGCTGCCCTTCTCTCCCTTGCCCGGGATCGTGTAGCGCTTCCACTGGATCGAACCATCCTCGGGATTCAGCGCCGTGATATAGCCACGAATCCCGTACTCGCCACCCGACGTGCCCACGACGATCGAACCGTTCAGCGCGAGCGGCGCGAGCGAGAACGCGTAGCCAAGCCCCGGCTCGAACATCTGTTTTTTCCAGACCAGATTGCCGGTCTGGGCATCGATCGCCGCCACCTCGCCGCTGAGCATCGCGACATAGACGTTCTTTCCATACAGCGCGACGCCGCGGTTGACCACATCGCAACAGGCCGTTTTGAACGACTCCGGCCCGAGCTTCGGCTCAAACTTCCAGAGTTGTTCACCCGTCTTCGCGTTGAACGCGTAAACGTTGTCCTTCGGCGTGCTCACGAACAAATAGTCGCCGTTGATGATCGGGGTTGCTTCGAAGCCCTGCTTCAGGTCGTCAGGGAACTTGTAGGCCCATGCCTGCTTCAGATTCGCCACGCTCGCGAGATTGATCTGCTTCAGCGGCGAATGCGATTGACCGTTATAGGTGCGGTAATAGGTCAGCCAGCCCGGATCGTTCTGCGCGTTGGCCAGCCTACTGAATGTGACCGGCGGATAGTCGGCGGCCGCGTAGGCCATGCCGCCACTGAGCATGGTGGCTGCGGCAAGCCCGATCCCCCACGATGTCATTCGGAATGCCGAAACTACACGTTCTCTCATCTTTGTCTCCAAATTCGTTTGCATGACCGTTCTTAAACAAGCGGGAACACCAGATACCCGGGCGGGCAAGGGCTTATCGCCGTCGCTACAAAGCAAACCCCGTGCCATCACGACGCGATGCCTGCTGGATATGGGTTTCAGCGGTTTTTGTCGCCGCTTCGCGCACGAAACCGTCAGCACGATATCTGTTGCGTTTCGTCACAGCCGGCCAACGAACGTGTCACCAAACAGGACAGCGAACGATGCAGGCTGGGTGCGGCACACATGGTTCGCCAGTCATCATCGACGATGATATTTGCATAGGACTGCGTAGCTATTCACCGAGCCGCACTGAACACACGCGGAAGAGAGGGTGGAGTGGCGTTGAAAACTTGCCAAAGGTAAATCGGCACAACGGCAGGCGCGACGACGGGTCAGAAGGCCGTCGACGGATTTTGGTCGAGTTCGGCGAATTCGCGCCAGGTAACGACCCGGGCTGCGAGTTGTTTGCGACAAAGTGAGGCGCGTATCAGATGACGCTTCAGTCCGAGGTGTTGCCGGATCGGCCAGAACCACGAGAGAAATTTTTTGTGTGCATTCCGGGTCGAGAAAGCCACGCATGCGCCGTGCGCGTTCACGAGTTGGCTGGTGACATTCTCGGCACGGTTGTTTAGCCGGGCTGCTGAACTGAAGATCGCGCGGGTTAGGTGCACAAGCCCGGGATCTCGGTCTTCGACGCCGATAGCTGCGCACTGATCGGTGACGATCCAGTGCGGCCCCGGGTTGGGGCGCATCAGGCGCTTGAAGAAGCGCTTGGCGGCAGCCTTTATCTCTGGACGCCAGTTCACTTCGATACTGACCGAATCACCACGACATTGGAAGGGCCACTTCTGCTTTGCTCCAGCGTGCTTACTACCACTGCCCTCCCACATAGACATCAAGAGGGGCACCCCTCATCTTGTCATGTCAAAGCCACTTTCAAATCTCCGACCGGACATTACCGTGTAGCCACTACAATTATGCTCTGTCCAAAGGGCGATCATAACTATTATGTTAAATAATAAGCCACTTGCCGCGTTGTTGGGTGGCCGCGCTCGCCTACGGTTTTCGCAATCGCTTTCGGCGACCAATCTCAGACCACGCGCGATAGCTCGAACCCTTTGTGGTCTGCATCATCTTGTGTCTCCATTCTTACGGGGATCTACTTTGCAGCCAACTCCCAAAGAGCAGTCCTGTCATTGACTTGCTAAAGGCGACCGGGCCAATTAGTGTTCGGCGTAGCGGCGATTCGCCGTTGACGATTTCGTGCGAGCCAAGCCACTGCGCGGTTATCCGCCGTTGAACGCCGGCTTTCCCTTGAGAATAAATGCCCGGACGGCGCCACGGAAATCGGCTTCCCCGGCGCATTTCACAAAACTTTCCTGCTCCGCGAGCAGTTGTTCGGACAGCGTCCGGCTTAGTGAGTCGTTCAGCAAGGCCTTCGTCCTACCGAGCGCTAACGCGGGCCCTTCGGCAAGACGGATCGCCATAGCACGTGTGGCGCTCGCCAGATCCGCCGCAGACACAACACGATTCAGCAGGCCCAACTCCAGAGCTCGATCGGCGTTTATCCGATCGCCCAACAACGCAAATTCTGTCGCCAACTTCAGACCCACAATACGTGGCAGACCAAAGCTTCCACTCCCATCTGGGGTCGTACCGAGTTTGCAATAGGCCATTTCAAAAAATGCCTCGTCCGCTGCAATCGCCAGGTCGCAACTGTTCATGAGCGAAAGGCCAAAACCGGCGACTGCACCGCGAACACTTGCAATGATGGGTTTCCCCATGCAGCGCATCAACGAGATAGATTCATGGGCGCCCGCAATGAAATTCTGAAGTTCTAGCCGCCGTTCGTCCGATGGCCTGTCGAGCAGCGCCTGGAAAACCCAGATATCACCGCCGGCCATAAAATGCGCACCCGCTCCTTGCAAAACGACGACGCGCATTGCATCGTTCGCACTCACTCTCCGAAGTGCTTCCTGTAACTGCGCGCTCATCGAATGATCGAGCGCATTGAGCGCCTGTGGCCGATTCAGCGTGATCGTCGCAATGCCGTCCGCCTGGTCACAATCGAGTAAAACAACGCTCTGGTTCATCGCATGCAACTCCTTTTGAACACACGCTTTCCTATTGCTCACATCACTATCTAATAAGGGTCGCGAATGCCGGTAATGCCACGCTCGCGTAGCGCACGAATCAGTGTCGAGCGCTCCCTTGCGACGTTCGTCAAGGCCGGGCGGCGATGCGCTGCGATCTCCTCCGCCGTATAGGGCTTGAAGTCCTTCGGCAACGCAGCGGGGTTCATCGTCACGAGCAGCCAGTTCAGTACATCCGCAAGCTCCTGGTCCGACAACGCCGAATTGGATGCCCCCGGGACGCGCATGACGTACTCGCGTCCCTGCGGCAAATGCTCGAAGTACCCAAGCGAGTTGGCGAGCGGAGGAATCTTCCCGGCAACGCCCACCGCGCCTCGCGTATGGCAGCACATGCAGTTCAGCACCCAGTTCTGTTGTGCAAGCGCGCCGCCGGAAAGCGACTGCGCGCCCGCGATAACCGGGACTTGAACGAAGCAGAGGCATGCGAGTACATGCCATGCTATCTGCCTTGCACCTCTGACCCGCGCGCGCATCATGGCCCCGTCGATCTCGCGACGGCCGGCACACAAACGTCGGTGCCAGCGTGCGCTCCATGTATCGAGTTCATAGTCCCAATCCCTTCGTGACCGACGCACGTTGCGTATGCACTGCCGCTGCATCCAGGCTTTGCGCGCGGGCTGTGTGAATCTCGGCGGCCGTGAACGGCTTCGCGCCGCCATGCGACGGGTTCAGGTCGAACACGACGTAGTTCAGCACCTGCGCGAGGTCCTCATCGCTCAGAGTCGCGAAGCTCGGCATCTTGAAGTTGTAGCTCTTGTCATGCACCTTGATCTCGCCGAACATCCCGTGCACGACCGTCGCCGTCAACTGGGCACGTCCTTGCGCAACCGTCGAGTATTTGCCCGGATATTCCGTGAGCGGCGGTGCGAGGCCGTCCTGTCCTTTGCCACCCGCCTGATGGCACACGGCGCAATGCGCCCCGAACAGGCTCTCGCCTGCGGGAAAGTGTGCCGCCTGCTGTGCGTGGGCGATACCCGTATGAGTCGCAGTGGAACACAGGCTCCACAAGCGGCTCCAGATATCGCTTGACCACCGTCTGCGCGATGCGATCAGAGATCGTCGGAATGCCCAACGGCCTCGTGCCCACACCCCCCGCTTTGGGTATGTCAACCCGCAGAACCGGAGGTGGCATGTAACTGCCGGACGACATCCGATTCCAGATTCGATACAGATTGCTTTTCAGATCTGCCTCGAACTCCGCCATCGACTGCCCGTCCACACCCGCTGCCCCACGGTTGGCCTTCACCTGTTGATACGCTTCCCACACCTCACGTTTGGAAATACAAAACGGTTTTGCCTTATCCATGAAGGTCCTCCCCTAGCGGGTTGCCCGCACGATAAAGCCAGACGATGACGCCCCTTCGGTCCAGTCCCATTACAGGCCCTTCAACCCTACTACGGACGTCTCCGCCCCTGTGTCCCGCATCGGTACTCTCATCCTTGCGGAGGCCTTCCGCTTGGATTTCTCCCTTGGCATCAGGACGACAGGTTCCCAAATTCCTTACCGAAGCCTGAGTCAAAGTCACGCCGCCTTTATGCCGGATGCCGAATGGGCCGTCAGCAGGAATCGCCCAAACTCGTCCCGGAGCGTGCAATCCCCCCGGTTTTGACATCGATCATGATTTTTACGACACGTCATCAGCGGTTCACTCACGTTCGTCTCTTTGACTCCCACCTGCCGGGCTAAACCCCGACTTTTCCAACAACGCTCACCACGAGGGCTCTTAACCCACGCAGCTTGTGGCGGTTTGAAGCCTGCTCCTGCAAGCCGACTTCGAGGGGCCCTCCCTCATCTTCGGTAAAGCATCGCAAGCATCGATCAGTCGATGCCCGCGTTCTTGGCACACTCTGCACAAAAATCAAGGGCACCCCCAATAGAGAACCTCCAGCGCGGCCGCGACATGCATACGCTGCTGCGCGAGCGGACGAGGCAGAAGCGACTCGGCACGCTCCAGCCGCCGCAGCAGCGTATTGCGATGAACGTGCCCCTTCTCGGCGGCTTCAGTGGCGTTGCAACCTTCGGCGAGAAACAGGCGAAGCGCCTGGCGCAGCGACTTGTCTGCTGTGGCCAGATCACCCAGGGTGTGCGTGATGAACTACCCTTGACCATAACCGCTGTCGGGGCCTGCTCCAGCAGTTGCGGAAATACACACCCAGACGTATGCCGAAATCGCACCTGCTACGCCATGCAGGCAACAATATGCCTGCTCCGCAACGCACACTGCATCACATACTCAGGTCCGCTCCGTTGCCACGCACTGCATCGCGAATCTGGTCGTCCAGCGCAGTGAGCAGCGCGCGACGCCTGCGCTGAGCGGCATTCATGTCGGTCGCCTCGCTCGATAAACTCCGCTGAAACGTCGTCAGGACATGCCAGCGACGCCATAGACGCTTTGCCCCACAATCCTGAGCGAGGAGCCGATAGTCCGCCTTGACTCGCCGCTTGCGGAACATATAACGCCAACTCGAATATACGTGTGCCTCGTTCGACACGATCAGGGCGGTCCTCGCCCCCATCTCGCGCGCGAGCGAATTCGCCAGATAGATGATCAGGGGCTTCGGCCGCAGGCCTGACCACTTTCTCGTCAGCGAGCGGTACAGTGCTCGTCCGTCAACCGACGTATCGGGACCCTGGATGCATCCGATCAGCAACTGTGGTCTCCCCGCCCTGCCTCCAACCGAGGCTATACAGAACGAGCAGGACACCACGCGTACGCCGCCGCTATCGCGAATGCAGATCGTCCAATCGCCTTCCTTCTGAAACCGTTCAAGCGATTCGGCGTTCACGTCCCATGTCTGGCCGGCGACGACGAGTGTCGCGAGCCGGATACAACCCGATTCGATCAACTCGCGCGCAATGCGAGGTGCGCGCGTGACGGTAAGGTAGTCGTGCTCGAGACTCACTCGCAGACGGGTATGCGAATCAAGTCCGGCATGCATAAATGGACGGTGGATGCGCTCAATATTGAACGGCACCCGATCGACGGCTGTCCGGAAAGGGGCCTGCGAACAGCGCTCTAGCCAGCGAAGCGTGGTGCGCAACCAGACCATCGCGCGCATCAGAAAGCGAATGCGCCTCCATCGGTGATAGCTCGTCGGCAAGGGGTACGCCTTGCATGCATACGCCCAGAGGAACGCCAAGCTGCTTCTAAACGAACGCTTTGAGGCAGAACATAGTACTGTCGTGGAACCTGATTGCATCTCGTAATGGATTCGATAAAGAAGGACGTGCTTCTGGCTATTGGCCCTGGGAAAATTGATCAAAGCAGCCAGTGCAGTTACAGCTTATTTATCGAAAGCTGATCGACAGTGGAGATGGTGTGGACAGCGCGCGGATTTGCGTATTGAAGAATTGGATTTGCCTGCGATCTACTCTATACAGCACTAATATCGCGGAGATGCGACCTCAGCGGTAGCGACGACGAGGTACCACTATTTCGAAGCACGATCCGCCTGCGCTCCCGGAGTGGTATTGCACCGACCCGCCATGAGCACTGGCAATGGCTCGAACGACCGACAGGCCAAGGCCCGATCCACCGAATTTACGCGAGCGCGACGCATCGGCCCGCGTAAAAGGCTCGAATACCAGCGATGAGAATTCCGGACTCAATCCGGGGCCAGCGTCCTCTACGCTGATCAATACATCGTCGCCCGTGGCATGAGCGCGAATGAAAAGCGGACCGGGAATGGCATATCGCCTAGCATTGTCGAGCAACGCGAGCAACGCCTGACGCATACGCATTGCATCGCACTCCACAACAATATCCTCAAGCGCGAGGTTGACCGCCAGCCCCGCTTCGTCCAGCGCCTCGTTCATCGGCTCCACCGCGCGACGGATTTCGACGTCGATGTGCGTGGGCTCCATGTGCATTTCCAGCCGGCCGATGTCCTGCAACGTCACGATGTGCAGGTCGTCGACGAGGCGGGTGAGGCTTTCCACCTGGAACAATAATCCGCGAATTTGCGTGTCATTCGGCACGAACACGCCGTCCCTCATACCCTGAAGGCGGCCCCGCAAGATCGTGAGCGGCGTGCGCAACTCGTGCGCGATCGCCGCGTTCCAGGCGGTCATCTCGGCGGTCATGCGCTGGAGCCGCTCAGCCATGGCGTTGAAGTCGTCGACCAGCAATGCCGTCTCCCCGAGCGAGCGATCGCCCGGTATTGCACGCGCAGCGAGGTCCCCCGCCGCGATACTGCGCGCGCCCTCAGCGAGCGAATTCAGCGGTGCGAGAATGCGCCGCGCGAGCCGCGACGCCACGATGATCGCCACGACGAGGCCGATCAGCAGCAGAATTGCAAAGACAAGATAATCGCCCGGATCGGGAATGAGCAGTTCCTTCGGCGATATCGGTCCGGATGGCGGCGCAAGCGCAAACAGCAAGCCATAAATCACAATCGAGCCCACGAACGCAATGAGCATCGTGATGATCGAAACGAGCCCCATCGAAAGCACGATCTGGCGGCCCAGCCGCCCACGCTGGCTCATCGTCCCGTTCATCAGATTTCCGTCAATCGGTAGCCCACCCCGCGCACGACGGTGATCATGTCCGCCGCGCCAACCTTGTCGAGCTTCTTGCGCAGATTGCTCACATGACTGTCCACGGTGCGCTCGAGCGCGTCGCCACCTGGCAGGCAGGCATCGATCAGCTCGCTGCGCGTGAACACCCGATTGGGTGATTTGGCCATATGCGCAAGCACGCGAAACTCAGTGAGCGTCAAAGCCAGTTGCACATTTGATCTACCCTCGGCATCGGCAGCATCGGCAGCATCGGCCGCTTTGGCTGCAACGCGCACGCTCGCAATATAGCTCTGCGTATCCACTTCGAGTCGCCCCACGCGCAGCACCGGCTCGGTCCGCGAAGTGCCCGTGCGCCGCAATACCGCCCCGACGCGCGCCACGACTTCGACCGGGTTGAAGGGCTTCACGATATAGTCGTCCGCGCCAATGCGCAGGCCCTGCAGGCGGTCGATATCCTGATCGAGCGCGGTGACCACCACCACAGGCGTATCGCCGCGGCGGCGCAGCTCCGCCAGCACCTCCCAGCCGTCCTTGCCCGGCATCTTGATGTCGAGCAGCACGAGGTCGGGCTTGAGCAGCGGTTGCACGTCGAGCGCGGACTGCCCGTTGCCGACCTGATAGGTGCGATAACCCTCGCGGGTCAGGTAGGCGTCTAGTATTTCCGCGATTTCGGGTTCGTCTTCGGCGATCAGGATCAGCGCGTTCATGGTTCGTCGCGTTAGCGTGAGTCGGACTGACCCAGCATCGTGCCCCCACGCTGGCGTCGCGGCAACCCGCTCCATCGAATCTCCATCATAGCTCAACAGCTCCCGCATCCCGGCGCGTTGCGGGGCGACGGCTGCTCCTCCACACGCTCTTCACACAACGCCCATCATCCGCGCACAGCGCTGCGTCACCATGCGCGCTTCGGCATACCGCCGGTACGGGTTCACACACCAACATGAACGGACAACAGATCAAAACGGCCGCGATCAGGGGCACCACCGCGGTGGCCCTGACGCTTTTCATCATGGCGTGTCACGGCGGGAGCGGCGACGACGCCGCGCAGGATGCATCGATGCCGAACGTAAGCGTAGTGAGGTTGCATCCGCACGCCGTGCCGGTCGCGACGGAGCTGCCCGGACGCGTCGTCTCCTTCCTCGAAGCCGAAGTGCGCCCACAGGTGAGCGGCATCATCGAGCAGCGCCTGTTCGTGGAAGGCGCCGAAGTCGAGGCGGGGCAGCCCCTTTACCAGATCGATCCGGCCAGTTATCAGGCGGCCCGTGACAGCGCAGACGCCGCCCTGTCACGCGCCCGTGCGGCCATTCCGGCGGCCCAGGCCAAAGCCGACCGCAACAAGGATCTGGTCAGGCAGAACGCGATCAGCATGCAGGAATACCAGGAATCCATGGACGCACTCGCCCAGGCCAGGGCGAACGTGGCAGCGGCCAAGGCCGCGCTCGAAACGGCACGCATAGACCTCGACCGGACCACGATCCGGGCCCCCATTTCGGGCCGCATCGACCGCAGCGCCCTCACGCCCGGCGCCCTCGTGAGCGCCAATCAGGCTACCGCGCTCACGGCGATCCATCAGATCAATCGTGTGAACGTCGATCTGACCCAATCGAGCGCAAGCCTGCTCGACCTGCGAGAAACCATCGATGCGGGCCACATGACGAATTCTAACGGTGAGGCTCCGGTCAGGCTTCGGCTGGAGAACGGAGCGCTCTATCCGCTCGCCGGTGAGCTCGCATTCGGCGAATCGAGCGTCGCAACGGACACCGGCACCTATACGCTGCGCGTCACCGTGCCCAACCCGCGGCGCGTGCTGCTGCCCGGCATGTACGTGCGCGCGATCGTCGAAGAGGGCGTCGTGCCGCAAGGCTATCTGCTGCCGCAACGCGCGGTTAGCCGCGACGCGCGTGGCGAGGCCAGCGCGTTGTTTGTCCGCGCCGGCAAGGTCGAAGAAGTCACCCTGCGTGGTGCGCGTGCGCATGGCAACTTCTGGCTCGTCACCCAGGGCCTGCGCGACGGCGATGCGCTGGTCGTCGAAGGCAGCCAGCAGGTGAGATCGGGCGACGCCGCACAGAGCACCGAAGTGCTCGTCGATGCCGCAACCGGCGCGGTGCGCCCGCTGCCCGCGAGTCCATCGGGAGGGACCGGCACCGCCGCCGCTAACGCGCCCACGCGCTCCTCCGCTTCGTCGGCACAGCGGAGCTGAGGACAGTCATGTCGGCATTCTTCATCAAACGCCCTGTTTTCGCGTGGGTGCTCGCAATTGTCGTGATGCTGAGCGGCCTGCTCGCGCTCAGGCAACTGCCGGTCGCCCAGTACCCCGAAATCGCGCCCACCACAATCTCCATTTCCGCAACCTACGCAGGCGCGGACGCGCAGACCATCGAGAATTCGGTCACCCGCGTAGTCGAGCAAGGCATGACCGGTCTCGACAATCTGCTCTACATGTCCGCGAGTTCAGACGATTCGGGCGAAGTCCAGATCCGCCTGACCTTCAGCAACGCGGCCAATCCGGACGTCGCGCAAATGCAGGTGCAGAACAAGCTGGCGCTCGTCACCTCACAACTGCCTCAGGTCGTGCAAAGCACCGGGCTCTCTGTCACCAAGTCGTCGGCCAGCTTCCTGATGGTGGTCGGCTTCGTTTCGAAGAATGGCAAGCTCAGATCGATCGATCTGGACGACTACGTGGGCAGCACGCTGCAGGACCAGATCCGGCGCGTGCCAGGCGTCGGCAACACCCAGTTGTTCGGCTCAAGCTACGCCATGCGCATCTGGCTCGATCCCTACCGGCTCTCCCGCTACAGCCTTATGCCATCGGACGTGGAAACCGCATTGCGCGCGCAGAATGCCCAGGTGTCGGCGGGTCGACTCGGCGCGCAGCCCGCTCGGCCGGGCCAGCAGTTGACCGCCACGGTGACCGCACAGAGTCGGTTGCAAACGGCCGCGCAGTTCTCCGACGTGATCGTCAAAAGCGCAGTGGATGGCTCCGTGGTCCGCCTCAAGGACGTTGCCAGGGTCGAGATCGGTGCCGACAACTACACGTATGCGTCGACGTACAACGGCATGCCGGCCTCGTCACTCGGCATCAACCTCGCCACCGGCGCGAACGCGCTGGAAACGGCCCAGGGCGTGAAGCAACTGATCGACTCACTCAAGCCAACGCTGCCCGCGGGGGTCGATGTGGTCTATCCGTACGACACCACGCCGTTCGTCAAGCTCTCGATCCACGAGGTCGTGAAGACGCTGCTCGAAGCCATCGTGCTCGTCTTCATCGTCATGCTGGTATTTCTGCAGAACGTGCGGGCCACGCTGATTCCCACGCTCGCCATTCCCGTCGTGCTGCTCGGCACGTTCGGCGTGCTTGCGATGTTCGGCTACTCGATCAACACGCTGACGATGTTCGCCATGGTGCTGGCGATCGGCCTGCTTGTGGACGACGCCATCGTGGTTGTCGAAAACGTCGAACGCGTGATGGTCGAAGACCATCTCTCGCCGCTCGACGCCACGCTCAAGTCGATGCGGGAAATCACGGGTGCGCTGATCGGCATCGCGACCGTGCTGTCCGCCGTCTTCGTGCCGATGGCATTCTCGTCCGGCTCGACGGGCACGATCTACCGGCAGTTCTCGGTCACGCTCGTCACGGCCATGCTACTTTCCGTGGGCGTGGCGCTGATCCTCACGCCGGCCCTGTGCGCGACCCTGCTGCGGCGCCCGGAGGCGCACGGCGCAAGCGGTGGTTTTGCCGCCTGGTTCAATCGCGGCTTCGATCGCGGCTCGTTGGCGTATCGCCACGGCGTGGGCGGTGTGCTCGCGCGCGGCAAGCGCTTTCTGGCGATCTTCGTGGCGATCGTTGTCGCAACCGGTTGGATGTTCATGCGTTTGCCCACGTCGTTTCTCCCCGTTGAGGACCAGGGCATTCTGCTCACCACCGTGCAGTTGCCGCCCGGCGCGATGGCCGCACGCACGCGCGACGTACTCGACAAGGTCACCCACTATTACCTTCACGAAGAGAAGGACGCAGTAGAAGGCGTGATGGCCATCGAAGGCTATGGCTTTGGTGGCTCGGGGCAGAACGCGGGCATGGTGTTCGTGCGCCTGAAGGACTTCGAAACCCGGCACGCACCGAACCTTTCCGCGCAGGAAGTCGCTCAGCGCGCAAGCGCCGCATTCGCCGCCATCGGCGACGCTCAGGTCTATGCGCTCCTTCCGCCGGCGATCGATGGCATGGGCACATCCAACGGCTTCGACTTCTATTTGGAGGACACGCATGGAGCAGGACGCGAACGACTCACGCAACTGCGCGATCAGTTGCTTGCCGCAGCGGCGCGCAGCCCTGCGCTTGCCAACACGCGGCCCACGGGGCAGGACCCGGCGCCGCAATTCTCCGTGGACATCGATCAGGCAAAGGCCAGCGCGCTCGGCCTAAACCTCGCCGACATCAACAACACGCTCTCGGTGGCCTGGGGCAGCGACTATGTGAACGACTTCATCGACCGCGGCCGCGTCAAGCACGTCTATGTGCAGTCCGACGCCGACTTTCGCATGCAGCCCGCCGATCTCGACAGCTGGCACGTCCGCAACACGCAAGCCGCGATGGTGCCGTTCGCTTCGTTTGCCACGGGGCGATGGAGTCTGGGTCCGACTCGTCTGGAGCGTTACAACGGGGTCTCCGCCGTGGAAATTCAGGGCGAAGCCGCGCCGGGTGTGAGCTCGGGCATGGCGATGAGCGAAATAGACCGGCTAGTGAAGCAGCTTCCGCCGGGCGTCCGTCATGAGTGGACGGGGCTCTCGTATGAAGAACGTCTTTCGGGCGACCAGGCCAGCGGCCTCTATGCCATTTCTGTGCTTATCGTGTTCCTTTGCCTTGCTGCGCTGTACGAGAGCTGGTCAATTCCGCTGGCGGTGATGCTCACCGTGCCGATCGGCATGGCCGGAGCACTGCTTGCAGCGATGCTGTGCGGTCAAACCAACGATATCTATTTCAAGGTGGGCCTGCTTACGACCATCGGTCTCGCCGCCAAGAACGCGATACTGATCGTCGAATTTGCGCTGGAGCGCGAAGCGCAAGGCGCGAGCCTCATCGAAGCAACACTCGATGCCGCGAGACTGCGCCTGCGGCCGATTCTGATGACCTCGTTTGCCTTCATCCTCGGGGTGCTGCCGCTGGCCATCGCGAAAGGTGCGGGCTCCGGCGCGCAGAACGCGATCGGTATCGGCGTGATGGGCGGCATGCTCGCGGCGACCGTACTCGGTGTTTTCTTTGCACCCCTGCTTTATGTGGCCGTACGCGTTGCCGTTAAGGGCAAACGCTCATGAATACAATCCAGCTCACGATCATGTATTTCCCAAAATTCATCCCGAACGCGCAGCGCGCAGCCGCGCTGCTGGCTCTCTGCGCCGGCTCGCTGCTCGCGGGGTGCGCCGTCGGCCCGCGCTACCAGGCCCCGCACGCCGACGTGCCCGCCCAATGGAGCACGCAAGCCGGAGCAACGGCCACGCAGCCGGATCTCCACCAATGGTGGCTGCGCCTGAACGATCCCCTGCTCAATGCGCTCGTCGACGAAGCCGTGAGCGGCAACCTCAATGTGGCCACGGCTGCCGCGCGCATCCGCGAGGCGCGCGCAGTCGCAAACCAGAGCGACAGTGCGCGCTATCCTTCGCTCAACGGCACAGCGGCGTTCACGCGTGCGGGCGCGGGACCGAATGCCTTCGCCGGATCGTCTTCGACGCCTGAGCCCGGTACCTCATCGTTTGGCAGTCCAACTAATCTCTTTCAGGCCGGCTTCGACGCCAGTTGGGAAATCGATCTCTTTGGCGCGAGACAACATGCATTCCAAGCAGCACGTGAAGGCCTCGATGCGGCTCAGTGGGATCTGCGTTCCACCCTGCTGACGCTCATCGGCGACGTAACCACGCGCTACGTCGAAGCGCGCGGCTACCAGGCCCGCCTTGCGCTCGCCCGCGCCACGGCACACTCGCAGGAGGAAACCGCGCGTCTCGCCCGCGTTCGCTACACCGCCGGCTCGACCTCCGGGCTCGACGTTGCCAATTCGGCAGGCGAGGCTCAGGCGACGCTCGCCGAGATTCCCGCGCTTGAAGCCGCTTATGCGCAGACCGTGCACAGCCTGTCCGTACTGACCGGAAAGCCTCCGCGCGCGCTGCTTGCGCGCATGCAGCAGGCGCAGGATGTGCCCACACCGCCGCTGCCCGTTGCGCTCGGCGTGCCCGCCGACGTGCTGCTCTCGCGCCCGGATGTGCGGGCCGCCGAACGGCGTTATGCACAAAGCACGGCGCGCGTTGGCGAGGCTCAGGCCAATCGCTACCCGCGCGTGACACTCGTCGGCTCGCTCGGCACCTCTGGCACCCAGTTCGGCGATCTCGCGCGGCATTCGTCGATCGGCTGGTCGATCGGGCCTTCGGTGACCATCCCCCTGTTCGACGCGGGCCGCCTGAAAGCCGCCGTCGAGATCGCCGATGCGCAACGCGATCAGTCCTTCATCGCTTATCACGCCGCCGTGCTGACAGCCTTGCAGGATGTCGAAAACGCCAGTGTGACGCTCTCGCGCGAGACTCAACGCGCCGAGGGCCTTCAGCACTCCACCGATTCCTATAGCGAGGCGTCGACGATCGCGAACGCACTGTACCGTTCGGGCTCGACCAGCTATCTCGATCTGCTCATTGCCGAGCGCGCACTGTTCGCTGCACAAGACGCGCTGATCCAGAGCCGTGTTCGCATCACCACCGACTACATCGCGTTGAACAAGGCATTGGGCGGTGGATGGGAGGCGCCGATAGCACCGGATTGAGGAGATACAACAGGCACACTAACTGGTAGCCATGGTCTACGATGAGAGGGACCTGCTCGTTACTCGAGTCCCTCTCGCCGACTAGCTGTTCATCCAGTGCGTGAGCGCCGGCAGCGGTTGCCACCATTGGGCGACAGCAAGGCTCAGACCGCTGACGATCAGGCACCACATGCTCGACATCAGCACACCCACAGTTCGTGAGAACGTCCGAGGATTGTCGTTTTCAATTTGCAAAGCGCGATAAAGCGTGGCGGCCTGCAGGATCATTGCGCAGAAAGCGATCAGCGCGCTGATGGCCGCGAAGAGCGACCATCGTTGCGACGACGCATCCACCACGAAAAATTTGAGGTAGGCGAGCGTGGTGCCGGAGAGGAACACCGTAGCGCTTACGAGCGCTTGATGAAAACCACCAGGGATCTTGGGTTCCATGCGCGACGGCGGCCCGGAAGTGGTCAGTGCCCGACTCTAGCACAGAGTCCCGGGAGCCCACTATGTGTGGGCACTTGCCCTTTCATTGCCTTTTCGGCTGGGGATTGCAATAGCACCGAGTTTTCTCTATTGCTCGGCGTGCTTTACATACATCGAATGACGCGGACGGGCGAACACGCGCCTGACCATGGGTTCGAAGAATGACAGCGGCAATGTATCGTAGTCCTCCATGAAAGCCGGAGCGTCATATTTTTCGCAGAATTCAGCGGTGCGCAGGAAGAGTTCCGGCTGATCGCCGAACCGATCGCGAAGATTGCGATCAAGGCCAAGATGATGGAAAAAGTAGTAGCCCTGGAATATGCCGTGATGCTGCACCATCCACAGGTTTTCCGGACTAACGAAGGGCTGGATTATGGCCGCGGCAATATCCGCGTGATTGTAGCTCCCCAGCGTATCGCCAATGTCGTGCAGCAGCGCAGCAAACCATGTACTCCTCGTCGCGGCCATCGCGATATGCGAGCGTGGCGGTCTGCAGGCAATGTGTCAGCCGGTCAACCGTGAAGCCACCGTGACCGCCCTGCAAAATTTGAAGATGATCGAGTACGCGCTCGGCAAGCGCCGCGGCGTAGGGCTTGAATTCCCCGGCGATTGCAGCCCAGTCCTCGGGAGTGCCTTGACCGATGTGAGAAAAGGTGGCGCGCTTAGTCATGTATGCGACTCGCGACTTGCCCGGCGCACACATGAATTTCTGCTGAATCAACGATCATCATCAAGTCTCCTCATTCAGTAACGCTTCAGGTTTCGATACGGGCTTCATGAAGCGGTCAAGCTTTTGTAGCGAACGACCTTGCCGGTCTGCCGTTTCCGGCCACCCTCCCGAACGACTAACGACGGAAAGACGGATCCTTACGATCAAGTCTTCTCAGCAGTGCGGGCCATGCCAGATCGCCGAACGAACCCATCGTGGCAATCTTGCTTTCCGCCTCGATTGTTTCGAGCAGCGCCTTCGGCACCAACGAAAGCGGCTTGCCACCCGATTCGGCCAGAACCTGAATTCGACAAGCGGATTCTAGGGTGTACATCGCGAGAAACGCGTCGGGAATCGTCCGTCCGACGGCGAGCAGCCCGTGATTGCGCAGGATAAGAAGTTTGTTTTTACCCAGGTCGGCGACAAGCCGGGCCTTTTCGTCATCCCGCACCGCGATGCCTTCGTAATCGTGGTAGCCCAAAGTGCCGTATATCGACAACGCCTGTTGCGATACCAGCTCCAGACCGCCCTGCCGCGCGGCGATCGCCACCCCGTGCAAACTATGCGTGTGCAGCACACATCTTGCGTCTTCGTTGGCAGCGTGAATGGCGCTGTGAATGGTGAATCCGGCGGGATTGACCGGGAACGGCGTATCCATGACGGGCCGGCCGTTCAGATGCACCTTCACCAGGCTCGAAGCGGTAATCTCCTCGAACAGCGCGCCGTATGGGTTGATCAGAAAATGGTGTTCCGGACCGGGCACGCGAGCCGAGATATGCGTGAACACCAGATCGTCCCAGCCGTAGTGGGCGACGAGTCGATAGCAGGCCGCCAGATCAACGCGCAATTTCCATTCGTCATCCGAAACATGCGAGCGAACATTCGCACCTTCAGCATAAGTCAACGGGTCCATGCCCAGGGTCTCCAACGTGTCTGACGTAAGGAAATCTCGGCACCATATTGACACGGCGAACGATCCTAGATTGTCAAAAAGACTACAATCCAAGCGCTTGAAGCCTCAAACCGGATCCGCATTTCCCCTAATATCCGCGTGTACACGAGTCTCTCGGGCGAGCGACATGGCGCGGAGCGGTCGCGATGTCAGACGGAAAGAATAGCGAGCGGGTACGAGCCGTGCTTCGACTCCGTTCTTCGTCCCACGTCACACCTCACAGGTGAGCGCCGAGTTCGAGCTTCGCGATCGCGTTGCGATGCACTTCGTCGGGACCGTCGGCGAGACGCAGCGCACGCGCGCCCGCATACGCGCGCGCCAGCCCGAAGTCCTCGCTCACGCCACCCGCTCCATGCACCTGAATCGCCCAGTCGATGACCTGGCATGCCATCTCAGGCGCCGCCACCTTGATCATCGCGATCTCCTTGCGCGCCGCCTTGTTGCCGTGCGTGTCCATCTTCCACGCCGCGTGCAGCACGAGAAAGCGCGCCTGGTCAATGAGGATGCGCGCCTGCGCGATGCGCTCGCGCGTGACACCGTGATCGGCGATCCTGCGGCCGAACGCGACGCGCGAACTCGCGCGGCGGCACATGGCTTCGAGCGCGCGCTCGGCGCGCCCAATCAAGCGCATGCAATGGTGAATGCGCCCCGGCCCGAGTCGCCCCTGCGCGATCTCGAAGCCCCGCCCCTCGCCCAGCAGCGCATTACCGACCGGCACGCGCACGTTCTCGAACAGCACCTCTGCATGACCGTGCGGTGCGTCGTCGTAGCCGAACACGGGCAGATGACGCAGCACGGTCACGCCCGACGTGTCCATCGGCACGAGTATCATCGACTGGCGGCGGTGCGCATCGGGATGATCCGGCGCGGTCTTGCCCATGAAAATGAGGATCTTGCAGCGCGGATCGTTCGCGCCAGAAGTCCACCATTTGCGCGCGTTGATGACGTAGTAATTGCCATCGCGAACGATGTGCGCGGCGATGTTCGTCGCGTCCGACGAAGCCACAGCGGGCTCGGTCATCGCGAAACCCGAACGGATTGTGCCATCGAGCAGCGGCATGAGCCACGCTTGCTGTTGTTCGGCGCTGCCGTAGCGCACGAGCGTTTCCATGTTGCCGGTGTCGGGCGCTGAGCAGTTGAACGGCTCCGCGCCAATAGACGAACGGCCCATGATCTCGCACAGCGGCGCATATTCGAGGTTCGTCAGCCCAGCGCCGTACTGCGATTCGGGAAGGAACAGATTCCACAGACCCGCTGCTTTCGCCTTTTCTTTTAGCGTCTCCATGACCGGCGCCGGCTGCCACGCGTTGCCAGTCCCGCGCGCCGCGTCCATCTCCCCTTCTAACTGGCGTTCCGCCGCATAGACATGCTCGTCCATGAACGCGCTCAGTCGCGCCTGGAGATCCTTCACCTTGCTCGAGTGCTCGAAATTCATCTGTGTTGTCCTCTCTTCATTGCGAAGGCCGCGCATCGAACGCCGGCCCATCATTGCGCCACTCAGCCCGCCGCGTCGATTTGCTGTGCCACCGTCCAGGCCAGATCGGCGAGCGGCCGCGTGCGCTTGCCGACTTCGAGCGCCTGCGCGCTGGACGCATTGCCCTGCAGCGCACGCGCATACACGCCCTGCAAGATGCCGACGAGCCTGAACAGGTTGAACACGAGGTAGTAGCCCCAATCCGCCTCCGACACCGACTGGTTCGACGTCCGCATCACACGTTGCAGATAGCGCTGCAAATACGCGGCCTCGTCCGGTATGCCGAGCGCGGCGAGATCGATGCCTGCGAGCCCGCGCCCCTGATGCATCGGCATCCGCCATGTCATGCAGTGGTACGCGAAGTCGGCGAGCGGGTGACCGAGCGTCGAGAGTTCCCAGTCGAGCACCGCGAGAATGCGCGGCTCGTGCTGATCGAAAATCACGTTGTCGAGCCGGTAATCGCCGTGCACGATGCGGCTCTCGTCCCCGTCAGGCACGTGCTGCGGCAACCAGGCGATCAGGCAGTCGGCGGCTTCGATCCGTTCGGTTTCAGCCGCGCGATACTGCTTCGTCCAGCGCGCAACCTGACGCTCGATGTAGTTGCCGGGCTTCCCGTAGTCGGCAAGGCCCACCGCAGCGGGATCGACCGAATGCAGCGCCGCGATCACGCGGTTCATCTCGTCGTACAGCGCGCCGCGCTCCGCGCTCGATAGCCCCGGTAGCGCGCTGTCCCAATAGATACGTCCTTCGACGTACTCCATGATGTAGAACGCGGTGCCGATCACGTCGGCATCCTCACATAGCGCGTACGCGCGTGCGACCGGCACGCCGGTGCCCGCAAGCGCGCGGATCACCCGGTACTCGCGATCGATTGCGTGTGCCGAAGGCAGCAGCGCTCCCGGCGGCTTGCGGCGCATCACATAGCGACAGCCCCCTGCTTCGAGCAGGAAGGTCGGATTCGACTGCCCGCCCTTGAACTGCTCGACGTGCAGCGCGCCTGCAAAACCGTCTACATGCTCGCGCATGTAATCGCCAAGCCGCCCGGTATCGAATGCATGCGCCTGCGCAACCAGCCGCGTGCCGCTAAAGCTCATTTGCGCATCGCTCGTCATGTCGCCGACATCCCGCCGTCGATGGCCAGATACTGGCCAGTCACGTGCTGCGACGCATCGCTCGAAAAGTACGCGAGCGCGCCCTTCAGGTCCTCGTCGCCACCCAGCCGTTGCAGCGGTGTGCGCGCGATCACCTGGTCACCAAAGGCATCGAGCGTGTCTGCCGTCATCTTCGACGGGAAGAACCCCGGGCAAATCGCATTCACGTGGATGCCGTAACGGCCCCACTCAGTCGCGAGCGCGCGCGTGAAGTGGATCATCGCCGCCTTCGAGGTGTTGTACGCGATCGTGCCTGCTCCGCCCGACATGCCTTTGAGCCCCGCGATCGAAGCGATGTTGACGATCTTCCCGCTCCTGCGTGGAATCATGCTGCGCTTGCCGATCTCGCGCGTCAGGAAGAACGGCGCGTTCACGTTCAGATTCATGACCTTGTGCCACGCTTCGTCTGGATAGTCCTCCGCCGGCGCGCCCCAGGTCGCGCCCGCATTGTTGACGAGGATGTCGACGCGCCCGTGCGCGGACAGCACCTCGTCGACGAGCGCCTCGGCCATCTGCAGCCCGAGGCCCCGCGAGCCTCCCGTGACGAGCGCGATGCGCCCGTCGAGCTGAAACAGTTCCTTCACCGACACCACGTTCTCCTTCACTCAGCACACTTCGAACAGCCCGGCCGCGCCCTGGCCGCCGCCGATGCACATCGTGACCATCACGTACTTCACGCCACGTCGCTTGCCTTCGATCAGCGCATGGCCGACGAGCCGGGAGCCGGACACGCCATAAGGATGGCCGACCGCGATCGCGCCGCCGTTCACGTTCAACCTGTCGTCAGGAATTCCAAGCGTGTCGCGGCAATAGAGGACCTGCACCGCGAACGCCTCGTTCAGTTCCCACAGCCCGACGTCCTCGATCTTCACGCCTGCGCGCTCGAGCACGCGCGGCACCGCGAACACCGGGCCGACGCCCATCTCGTCCGGCTCGCAGCCGGCAATCGCGAAGCCGCGGAAAATGCCGAGCGGCTGCAAGCCACGCTGCTCGGCAAGCTTGCCGTTCATCACGACGCACGCGGAAGCGCCGTCCGAGAACTGGCTTGCATTGCCCGCCGTGACCACGCCGCCCGGCAGTGCTGGACGGATCCTCGATACCGCTTCGAGCGTCGTGTCCGCGCGAATCCCTTCGTCGGAGGCGATCGTCACTTCCTTCGTCGCGAGCTGGCCGCTCGCCTTGTCGATGATGGCCATCGTCGTGGTCATCGGCACGATCTCGTCGTCGAACTTGCCTGCCGCCTGCGCGGCCGCTGCACGCAGTTGGCTGCGCACGCCGTATGCGTCCTGCGCTTCGCGCGCGATATCGTAGCGTTTCGCGACGGTCTCCGCCGTCTGTAGCATGCTCCAGTACAGCTCGGGCTTGTGCTCGACAAGCCACGGATCGAAGCGCATGTGCTTGTTCGACTCGTTCTGCACGCACGAGATACTCTCGACGCCGCCCGCGACGATGGCGGGCGAGCCTTCGAGGATCACGCGCTGCGCGGCCATCGCGATCGTCTGCAAACCTGACGAGCAGAAGCGGTTCACGCTCACGCCTCCGGTCGTGACTGGCAACCCGGCGCGCAACGCGATCGCGCGCGCGATGTTGCCGCCCGTTGTGCCTTCGCCGAACGTGCCGCCCATGATCACGTCCTCGATCTCGGCCGGATCGATGCCGGCGCGCGCCACAGCGTGCAGCACCGCGTGCGCGCCCAGCGTCGCGCCGTGTGTCAGGTTGAATGCGCCTTTCCAGCTCTTCGCGAGGCCGGTGCGCGCGGTGGAAACGATCACTGCGTCGGTCATGTCGATATCCTCAATTGAAAGTGCGGCCTTCATCGGCGAGCTTCACGAGCAGCGGCGCGGGCTGCCACCACGCTTCGGCGCCGGGCTCGGCGGCGAAGCGCTTCAATGCGCGCACGACATTCGCGAGACCCACGGTGTCCGCATACAGCATCGGGCCGCCGCGATGACGCGGGAAGCCGTAGCCCGACAGGTACACGACGTCGATATCCGAAGCGCGCGCGGCAATGCCGTCTTCGAGAATGCGCGCGCCTTCGTTGACGAGCGCGTAGACGCAACGCTCGACGATCTCCTGCTCGCCGATCTTGCGCGGCGTGATGCCGCTTTCGCGGCGGAACTGCTCGACGATTGCGTCCACGGCCGGATCGGGAATCGGGTCGCGCTTGCCCGCTTCGTAGCGATACCACCCCGCACCAGTCTTTTGTCCGAAACGCCCCGCTTCGCACAGCGTATCGGCCGCGACGCGCGGCTGCGAGCCGGGCACCTCGGCCGCATGACGCTTGCGCGCGGCCCAGCCGATATCGAGCCCCGCCATGTCGGCCATCCGGAACGGCCCCATCGCGAGGCCGAACCGTTGCAACGCGCCGTCGATCTGCTGCGGCGAAGCACCCTGCATCAGCAGCCCGCCCGCAGCCGAGCCGTAGCGGACGACCATGCGGTTGCCGATGAAGCCATCGCACACGCCTGCCACGACGGCGACCTTGCGGATGCGTTTCGCGAGCGCCATACAAGTGGCGAGCACATCCGGCGCCGTCTTTTCTCCCCGCACGACTTCCAGCAGTCGCATCACGTTCGCCGGGCTGAAGAAGTGCAGGCCAATCACGTCCTGCGGCCGTTGCACAAACGAGGCGATCCGGTTCAGATCGAGCGCCGACGTATTCGACGCGAGAATCGCGCCGGGCTTCGCAATCGCGTCGAGACGGCGGAACACGTCGTGCTTCACGCTCATCTCTTCAAACACCGCTTCGATCACGAGGTCCGCATCCGCGAGCGCCGCATACTCCAGCGTCGGCACAATGCGTGCAATGCGTTCGTCAAGCTGCGCCTGCGTGAGCCTGCCCTTCTTCATCGACGCTTCGTAGTTGCGGCGGATCGTGCCGACGCCACGATCGAGCGCTTCCTGCTTCGTTTCGAGCAGCACGACCGGCATGCCCGCATCGGCGAAGGCCATCGCAATCCCGCCGCCCATCGTGCCCGCACCGATCACGCCCACGCGGCGGACGTCGCGCAGCGGCGTGTCGGCGGGCACGTCGGGCAGCTTCGACGCCGCGCGCTCCGCGCTGAAGATGTGACGCAGCGCGCGCGATTCCGGCGACGCCATTAACGTCGCGAAGATCTCGCGTTCGAGCCGAAGTCCCTCGTCGAACGGCTTGCCGACGGCGTTTGCGACCGCTTCGACACATTGCAGCGGCGCAGGGAACGGGCTGGAAGCGGCGCCCACATTCGTCCGCGCGAACTGGAGGAACGGCTCCGCGAGCGGATCGACGATCGCGATGTCGCGCGCGCGCCTGAACGCCCGCTTGCCGACGACCACATCACGGGCGAACGCAACGGCCGCATCGACCACATCGCTCTCGACGACTTCGTCGAGCAGCGCGGTGCCCGCAACCGCCAGCGCATTCACCGGTTGCCCCGAGACGATCATATTCAGCGCGCGCTCGACGCCGATCAGCCGCGGCAACCGTTGTGTGCCACCCGCACCCGGCAGCAGCCCGAGCTTGACTTCGGGCAGGCCCAGCGACGCATCGCGCCGCGCGAGACGGAAATGGCAACCCATCGCGAGCTCGAGACCGCCGCCAAGACAGTTTCCCGCGATGGCCGCCACGACCGGCTTCGCTGACGCTTCGATCGCGGCAATCACGTCGGGCAGCGTGGGCGCGCTCGACGTCCTGGCCGTGCCGAACTCGCGCACATCCGCGCCCGCGCTGAATATCTGCTCGCCACCGCTCAGCACGATCGCCTCGATCTCCGGGTCGGCAACTGCCCTATCGAGCAGCGCGACGATGGCCGCGCGCAATGCGAACCCTAACCCGTTGACCGGAGGTTCGCTCATCTTCAGTACACCTATATAACCGAGTTTTATCAACCCGGCAGGGATATTCGTCGACATGGAGTCCTCGTCAGGAAAACGAAAGGAAAACGAAAGGAAAACTGCGCATCTTGCCATCACGGTCAATCGTGGCGATTCTGAATTTACATTACATACGTTATGTATATCGGAGAAATGCTAACGCTTGCGAACGGTCGTGAATAGCTTGGAATGATCGGTGTAAACACCTAACAACCACGCAAATCATTGTATTTGTTAGATATTATTCTCAATAATATAATTACAGCAGTGATGTATAATTGCCTCGAAGGCCTGAAAACTCGGTCACGCATACCCTCAATTGCGGGTATGGCGCAGGCGAAAATGGCGTTGTCGAAGCACTCCAGCATCACGTTGGCCGCGAGCAGCCCAGACATAAAGCGTAGCCATCGCCGGTAGCCGATCCAATCGGCTGAGCAAATTGAGTCTGACCGGTTCGTCTGATCGATTCGTGTCTTATGATGATTTATCAGACTACCTGATGGAAAATGGGCGAACAGAACGTATCTCCATCGTTGAGTTTCGCCATCTCTTCCCTGCAGAGCAGACCATTGCGTACGTAATCCGGGTTCGAGTCGGGAAGGTCGAGGAACGTGGCGTCATCACCGAGGAAGCGCGGCACTAGCATATGACGCATCCAGGCGTTGCCTCAGCGCCACGCCGCCCAAGGCAGATTTGCCGTGTCCTGATGCCATGGACCTCGGCCGCTGTTGCCTCCTTCCTTTCGATGAGCAAAGTCTGTATCGCGCGATGGGACTCGTATCAGGCATCGGCTTGATCGCGTCATAATCACTCGCCATATTGTTAGTACAACAACTTAATATATTCATTGACGAGAAAAATTTCAGGCCGCCGCGCGTTGAGACATAAATCGACGCCTGGGCACTTGCTCAAGTGGTCCGGGTGCCTTGCCTGCGCGGATGCGAGAGCGGCGATTGCCCGGGTCGTCGTCTGCGCAGCGATGAATCGCGAACCGATTTAAAATAACAACTGTCGCATTAAAAATAAACAGGGTATTCCCTGCTTCACCGCGACTGGGTGGTCCATGCCAATCCTAACTTGACATTTACCATCACAAACGTTATGCACTGTCGTGGCGCGCTCGAGCGAGGACCGCAGTCCCCGGCTTTGCTTTCTGGAGGGACGACGTGCAGATGCGTTAATATTACAAATACCATTCATATCCAGCTACATTACGATGTAGTTGAAAGAAGTGCCTTGAGGCATGCCTCTCAGCTCAAACCACTCGACTTCCTATCTATGGCGCGCCCCCACTTCCCAACCTCGGCAAGACCGCAAGGCTGCTACCGGCCAGCCCCCCATCACGGCACGCAGAGGCAGACCGGTCGGGGATCACAAGATCAAGCGCGACAGCCTGCTCGCCGCCACGGCCGCCGTGATCGCGCGCGAAGGTTATGCGGGGACCTCGTTGCGCAAGATCGCAGTTGAGGCGGGATGCACCACGGGTGCCTTGAGCTACTACTTCGCGGACAAGGACGAGATCGTGAAGGCGCTTGTCGAAAGTTCGTTCGACTTCTTCGACACGATCCTTGAACCGTCCGAAACGCCGCTTGACGTCAGAACCACGCTCGAGCGGTGGATGAACTGGCAAACCGCGAAGGACCTCGATCCCCGGGTCGTGCAGTTTCAATTGTTGGGCCAGGCGAAATACGAGCCCGTTGTAGCGGCCGTCATTCAGCGCCGCTTACGCAGTATCGCCTCAAGCTGACGGCGCTGGTGGCCAACGACCAGAAGCGCGGACTCATCCGCAGTGATGTTCCCGCGGATCTGCTTGCCGATCAAATATGTGCGCTTGGAGACGGCTGGTCTGTCATGCTTCCGGTCGAGCCGGAGCGATTCAAGCCGCGTCGCCTCAAGGCGCTCATGAATGCCTTTTTCACCTTGCTGAACCCGCCCGAGGCTCAAGCGCAATCCGAAACGAGCGAGCCGGCGCACACGGCGCGTCGCGCGTAATGACCTGTTCCCGGCAAGCCGTCGGCCGCGTCATGCGACCGACTAGTCTTTTTCGTATCGCAGATTTCCAGGTTCGAGTCAATTGCTGCGGCGAAACCGCCGATCATGGAAATTGATCGAAACAACCTCCCCCGGTACGTGCTGGCGTCAGAACCTGTGTCCGAACCCGAGAATAGCGAAAATCTGACGGTTGTTTGACGATGGAGTGGCACCCGCAATTTCCGCTACTGCAGCCGACCCCAGAGAGTTAATCCCTGAAGCATGTTGGTAGAGAGCGCCGCCATAAACGTATGTTCGTTTCGAAAGCGAGTAGTTGCCGGCGAGCTCGACCTGTTGGTAACGCGCGGAGTTCACCCCTGAAGACTGAGTGTACGACCAGGCCGCGCCAAGGAGGAACGCCGGCGTCACAAAGTATTTGAAATTCAGTTCCCCGATGTTGAAGGTTTCGGTTCCGCGATAACCCGCCTCCGTCTCCGAGAGACCCGAGACCGCTGTTTCGCCGAGATCGGTGTATCGCGTATTGCTATAAACCGCTCCAATAGTCGCGTTGCCGAATGAGCAAGCCGCACCGGCAGTGAAAATTTTTTGTGCACCTGCGGACGCAAAACCCGCGTTGACGGTGCTAAACATATTGTTTCCCGTCGCGCTCGCCGATGGATTCGTGCCGTAGAACGAAAAATTTGGTTGACTTGCGACCTGATAGCCTACACCCAAGGTCACTACGCCATTAGCGTACGCCCCCCCGATCGCCATGATCCGGTGTTCAGCCGTCGATCCGCTGATGCCCCCGAAGCTGTACATCGCCTTGCCGGTAAAGCCGGCGATGGTCGGTGTCGTGTAGACCACCGCATTGTTGATCCATTGGAAGCTGTCGAGGTTGTCGACATCGCCTGGATGCGCGCTATAGCCGCCGCCACCGAACGACCAGGCGTTGGCTGTCACTGGCCAGACGTACCAGAAGCCAGGCGAGTACTGACGCCCGATCGTCACCGTTCCCGCGCGACCGGAAAGTCCAACGTCCGCCGTACGCCCAAAGATAGCGCCGTCATTACCTGCCACGCCGGAATTGCTCGAGAATCCACCTTCGATCTTGAAAATCACCTTCAGACCGCCGCCCAGATCCTCGGTACCCAGCAATCCCCAGCGATTCGACTCTGAAGTCCCACTCGACAGATAGTATTGGTTCTTTCCGCCAGCGTTCGAGTTGAAGACCAGTGCATTGTCGATGGCACCGTATAGAGTGACGCTGCTCTGCCCGTATGCGACTGAAAATGGAGCCAATAACGCAATGCTTATCAGGCGCTCCTTCACCTTGATATCTCCGGTTTTATATTCGCACTAGAAATTAATTGAAAATATAAGCTCCGTTGAAACCTCAGAAGCAATGTCGATATACACGACTAGGTTCAATGGCTTTAAATGGCAGACACGCTAGAGCTGTGCACGTTACCTTCGCCAGATCTGGAGACCACGCGCAATGACAGAACGATTTTCGCTCGGCGCGGATCCCTTATCGCGCGGGGACAATGTGAAGGCCGGATCCGCAGCGACATCCCCGCGGATCCGATCATTGATCAACGCTGTGCGCCCGGCGACGGCCAGACTATGCTCGCAGGAACGCAAGAGCAGGCCTAAGTTATGCCCGAAATGATTAAGGTTAATTGCGGGACGTTGGACTAATGTGGCCAATGCGCCTGATATCCGGCGCCATTTAATGCACAAGCGATATCACTGGCCGCTTGGGCGCCTGTTTCAATGGCGCCTTCGATGCCGCCGACACCGATGGCCGCGATGTCCGCACCCGCGAAACGGATGCGGCCGTGAGGCTTGCGCATCAATGGGGCCACCTGGGTCAGGTTGCCAGGCCGGTGATGCACCCACCCGCCCTTGGAGAATGGGTCGCTTGCCCAGTCCTGGCAGACGGTTTCCAGCACTTCGATATCCGGGATGAAGTCGCGCAGCGCCCGCTGCACGGACTCACGATCATTGCCGTCGAGCATCGACGTATCGCAACAGAAGCACACCACCAGTGTGTCGCCGTTGTCGTACCGCTCGGCCCGCGCTGTATTGATGGGATGCTTGCCAACCGGCGCGTGAATCAGGAATGGCTCAACCTGGCCCTTGACCCGGACCCAGATCTTGCTGGGCATGATCGCGTGCTTTTGCTCGATCATGGCGCACACGGCCTGCGCCAACGGCGGTGTGATCGAGACGTCGTTCAGCATGTTCAGGGGCAGCGCCACAACGGCGTGCCGCGCACGGATACGCTCTCCGCAGCGAGTGGTCACGACGATCTCCTGGCCTTTGTCCTCGATCGCGGCCACTGGCGTTGAAAAGCGCACCTCGGCTTTCGAGTCGGCGGCCATGGCGTTGATCAGGCGTCCGGTTCCTCCTTCGATCGGCCAGTGCCCTGCGACTTCCTTGAAAGCGTCCCAGTCGCCGAAATAGATCGCCGCCCAATACAGAAACTGCGCAAGGCCCTGCTCGGTCTCGGAACCAACCAGTGTCGCCATCATGTTGATCAACAGATCATGGTCGTGCGAAGAGAGTTCAAGCGAGTCGATCCGGTCGCGCAGGGTTTGCTTGTCGATCGCACTGACATCGGCGGCCTCGAAGTCGCCCATCCGGGGAAAGTATGCCCGCGCGTCGGCAAAAAACCGCTCTACCAGTGGCGTGGCTAGCAGCTTGAGTTCGACAGGTGTTCCAGAGTGCACCGCGCCGCCAGCGAGCCAGTACGCCCGGGTAATGGATAGCGGCGTCGCAAGGCCAATGCCGTAGCGTCTGAGCTCGCGCCAGATATGCGCCTGGGTCCAGTGGACATAAGTGCCGCCCATATCCAGGTGAGTACCTAGAACTTCACGCCACCAGGTTCTACCGCCAATGCGCTCGCGCGCCTCGATCAACACGACCGAATGGCCAGCCATGCTGAGGTCCCGTGCCGCAGTGACTCCCGCGAAACCAGCGCCAATCACCGCAACATCGTACGGATCCGTCATGAAAGGTCTTCTCCTTTGCTTCATCCGATGCGAAAGCCACGCAGGCCCGCGCCTGTTCATGCATCATGCGCTGAGTAAAGAACCCGTTCTTCAGCTCAAGCGCAGGTCATCTTCAGCGGCCATGCCAGCGCCCGGCGCTGTGTTTTTGTTCATTGCACTGCCAAGTTCTTCGCCAGCGACAACTTCGAGCGAACGGTTCGTGGTGCGAGGCCCAAACAGGACGACTGGAATCGAAAAGAGGATGTAGCAGGCTCCGGCGGCGAGCATCACCCCCTCCATGTTCCAGCGCGTGAAAAGCGCCGCCCCCAGGACGCCGGAGGCGGCCCCGCCGAATCGTCCGCCTGAAATCACCATGCCGCTGCCAAGCGCACGCAACTGCGTGGGAATCGTTTCCGGGATATAGGTGAAGTAGGCGTTGATGACCATTCCGGTGATGATTGCGGCAACGCCGCCAGCGCTGATCACCACCCAGTTGGTCGTCGACATGCCGAGCACGCCCAGCGACACCGCGCTGAGGACGCAGGTCGCGAGGATTGTCGACTTGCGCTCGCACCGGTCCAGGAGCCGCATGGTAATGAGCGGAGTGATCCCGTAAACCACGTTCCAGATAAACATGACGTAGTACGCCGATTCCTCCGAATATTTCAGGCCATTGATGAGTGCATAGGCAGCCCAGTTCCCGTACAGGTAATAGCCAAGGTAAGCGCCGAAATAGCCGATCGAAAGCACGGCCACGGTACGCCGTACGGCCCTGTGTTTCAACATTTCGCGCAGCGTAGGCTGGTGCGCGTTTTCCAGCCCCGTAGCAATCTGGAGCTCATCGAGCGAGCCGTGACGCAGTGCACGCTCTTCCAGATTGCCGACGATTGTTTCAGCACGAACGAACTGCCCTCTGGAGGCAAGCCAGCGGACCGACTCCGGAACGGTGAAACGCACCATGGGTGCGATCAGCAGCCCAACACTCCCGGCGATGAGCAGGTGGCGCCACGCGTTGGGGCCACCATGCGGAAGAACGAACATTGTCAGCGCCGCAGCGCCAATGCCCGCCACCACATAGCCCGACGACACAATAGAAGCGAATCGCCCGCGTGCTTTGCGCGGAAACATCTCTGCGACATAAACGAGCAACACGGACGTTGCGGCCTGCACGCCGATGCCGGTGACGACCCGGGCGGCCAGCATGGTTTCATAGCCCGGCGCAAACGCCGTGGCCAATGCGCCCAGCGAATATAGACTGGTGGACCAGACGAGAACGGAGCGGCGCCCGAATTTGTCCGAGAGCAGGCCTCCCGCGAGGGCGCCAATGATCATCCCTACAAAGAAGGCGCTGGTGACGTAGCCGATTTGCTCCAGACTTAGGTTAGTGTATTTTTTAATTGTGGGTATGGCGTAGGCAAAGATGGCGTTGTCGTAATACTCCAGCATCAGGTTGGCCGCGAGCAGCGCGGCCCACAGGTAATGCGTGGCCAACACCGGCACCCGATCCAACCGCGCAAGCAAATTGAATCTGACTGCCATATCTGAGCGATTCATGTTTTCTCTCCATCAACCCATTCGCTGTTCTTTTCTAATTTCCAGTTGCTTTCCGCGTGAACCACCGCTCGCCGGCAGTGGCATCGGGTCATCAACTGGCACCGCGCCCGGCAACCACGATCGGGCGAATCTCCACCATGCCCCCAAAATAGGGGCGACCCCGTCGAGTCACACCAGTGCCCATCTACGAGAGAACCCGGCGCCGCCGCTCTGTAGATAAACTTCAGCGCCATACGAATTTCTATTCATAATATTAGGTTTGCTTATCATTATCTAGCGCCAGGCCGACTCACCTTTCTTATGACCATGTTTTCTTCACCCTTGCGAAGCGGTTCAATGTTCGCTGGACGGGGACATGTGATCCATAGGAATCAAACGCTAATTCATTAGCATGCGTAATTACAAAATAAAAATAATCGATGAAGTCTCCACGTTTCCAGCCACTAACGCAAAATTGTAGATCCAGCAAACGCTAAAGTCGTTCTGGATCGGTACCGTTCAACGGAGCCGACGGAAACACGACACGCGGGATTGCAATAACAATTGTTATGTGAAAATAAATAGGGTACCCCTTCCGGTTGTGGATGCCCCCCCTTCTCCTGTGCGGCACTCCATGAAGCGAGTTCGGGAGTTTTCTCCATCCCCCATCCGCAGAGGAAGGCTCCATTCGAGGAGAGATCGTGGCTCACGCCTTCCCGTCGAAGTGGCTTCTCATGGGTCAGCGCAACTGCGTGCTTCGGCGTGTCAACTATCGCGATTCTGGTGGGCAGCAAGGGCCGGATAGGCTCAAACCCCAGCCTTCCCGGCTTCGCGTTGCTGCAGTTCTCGCCACATTATCTTGCCGCTGCCGGACTTCGGCAGCGATTCGACGAATTCGACAACCCGCGGTGCCTTATACGACGCCATGCATTCACGCGCCCATGCAATGATGTCGTCGGTGCTGACCGAATTCGACTGCCCCGGCTTCAGCACCACGAGGGCCTTGACCGTTTCGCCGCGATGCGCGTCTTGCGCGCCAATCACGCACACCTCCTGAATCGCCGGATGGTGGTACATCATCGCCTCGACCTCGGCCGGCCACACCTTGTAGCCCGACGCGTTGATCATCCGCTTCAAGCGGTCGGCCATGAAGAAATAGCCGTCCTCATCCATCCACCCGAGGTCCCCCGTGCGCAGGAAACGCTTGCCGTCGATCTCGACGAACGCTTCGCGAGTCGAGTCGGGATTGCGCCAATAGCCCTGCATGACCTGTGTGCCGTGCACGACGATCTCGCCGGTCGCGCATTGCGGTACCGGCTCAAACTTTGCCGGATCGACAACCCGCGCATCGACGTCGAAAATCGGAATTCCGAGGCATTGCGGCTTCGGGCGCAGTAGCGGATTGATATGTGTCGAGGCGATCGTCTCCGACAACCCGTACCCCTCGACATAATCGATTCCCGTGATGTCCTTCAGCTTGTTCGCCACGGCAACCGGCATGGCGGCGCCGCCGCCGCCCATCCATCGCAGACTCGACAGATCGTATTGGCCGAGCTTCGGATTCGACACGAAGTCGACGACCATCGTCGAGATCGATTGCCACCAGGTCACACGGTGATGCGCGATGATTCGCGCGGCCACATCGCGATCCCAACGCGGCAGCACGACAACCGTCGCGCCGCCGTATAGCTGGCTGTTCAGTCCGCCTTGCATACCGGTTACGTGGAACATCGGCAGCACCGACAACGCGACCTTATCCGGCGTGTCGCCGAGCCAGTGAACGCCGCCAACCGCCGTGCACATAACGCTGCGATGCGTATGCATGCAGCCTTTCGGCTTGCCGGTTGTGCCGGAGGTATACGGCATTACGCAAAGATCGTCAGCCCCCGCCGTTAACGGCCCCGGCATCATACGCATATCGAGCGCGTCAGACCAATGAACGACGCCGGGGCCCTCGACATGGCGCGTGGCGGTCACCAAATCGGGCGGCGTGATGCCAGGCAACTGTCCCACGTAGTCGCTGTAAGTCGCGACGACTACGTGTTCAAGCTGCCCGCGCGCATCGCCGACGAGCGGCGCGACACGCGGATACAGGTCCTGCGCGACGAATACGGTACGCGCGCCGCTGTCCTCGATGTAATGGCGCAGCTCGTCTGTCGTGTTCATAGGATTGACCGGCACGACGACCGCGTTGGCGCGCAGGATTCCGTAATACGCGACCATCCATTGCGGGCTGTTCTGCATGTAGAGCATCACACGGTCTCCGGCCTTCACACCGCAGCGCTGCTGCAGAAAGCCTGCCAGCCGCTGCGCCTCGTCCCTGAACTGCGCGAACGTGATTGAGGCGCCGTAGAACACGATGAATGGCTTGTCCGGATAGCGCGCCGCCGCGACTTCCGCGTTATAGAAAAGATTCGTCGCCGGCAACGTCAGATGTGTCGGCAGGTGCGCTGGCCAGAATGGCGACCGGGTCGCGGGCATGGCTTGACTCCGTTGTTCATCGAACATCAAGTTACAGGTGGGCACCGGGCTCCAGTTTCGCGATCATGCCGCTATCCACCTTCATCTAGTAATCAGGAATCCTTATATTGCCGCGGAAAAACATCGCTTGCGACGCTTGCTATCACAGTCAATCGTGGCGATTTTTAATTTGCATTACAGTCGTTATGCCAACCCGGAAAAATGCTAACGCTTGCAAACGGTCCTGCATAGCCCGAAACGATCGGTGTAAACACCTAACACCCGCACAACTCGTTGTATCTGCGGAACATAACCACTAGATATATGATTACAGTCGTGACGTATAATTGCATCGACGGCCTGAAACTCTGCGATGCAGACCCTCAACTGCTGCAACTCAACCTTTCCGGTAGCCCATGTCCCACTCGACGATCATCCACCGCCGCGATCTGGAATTCCAGCTCTTCGAGCTATTCGAAGCCGAGGCGCTGACACAACGGCCACGCTTTGCCGAACACAATCGTGAAACTTTCGTCGCCGCGCTCGACCTCGCGCACACGATTGCCGAGGAAAAATTCGCACCGCACAACCGGCTCAGCGACGAGCACGAACCGCAATTCGACGGCGAGCGCGTGTCGATGATTCCGGAAGTGCGCGAAGCCGTGCGCGCGTACAGCGAGGCGGGGTTGATCGCCGCGGGCAAGGATTACGACCAGGGCGGCATGCAGTTGCCCGCACTCGTTTCCCACGCGTGCCATTCGCTGTTCAAGAGCGCCAACATCGCGACGAGCTCGTACGTGGGGCTCACGATTGGCAATGCAAACGTGATCGATCGCTTCGGCACGCCCGCACAGAAGCGCAAGTATCTGCAGGCGCTGCTGGAAGGCCGCTTTTTCGGTACGATGGCGCTGACCGAGCCGCAGGCGGGATCGAGCCTCGCCGATCTGACCACGCGCGCGGTGCCGAACCCCGACGGCACGTACTCGATCACCGGCAACAAGATCTTTATTTCAGGCGGAGATCACGAGCTCGCCGAGAACATCGTCCATCTGGTGCTCGCGCGCATTCCCGGCGCGCCGCCTGGGGTGAAGGGCATTTCGCTTTTCACCGTGCCGAAGTATCACGTGAACGACGACGGCACACTGGGCGAGCGCAACGACGTCGCACTCGCGGGGCTGATCCACAAGATGGGCTGGCGCGGCACCACGTCGACGATGCTGTCGTTCGGCGAGCGCGGCGCATGCATCGGCGAGATCGTCGGCGAGCCGCATCGCGGCCTCGCGTGCATGTTCCAGATGATGAACGAGGCGCGTATCGGCGTCGGGATGGGCGCAACGATGCTCGGGTACCGCGGCTATCTCGCGTCGCTGCAGTACGCGCGCGAGCGTCGCCAGGGGCGCCTGCCCGAAGAGAAACGGCCGGACGTTCCGCAGGTACCGTTGATCGAGCACACGGACGTGCGCCGCATGCTGCTCGCGCAGAAGGCGTACGTCGAAGGCGGCTATTCGCTGTGTCTGTATGCCGCGCGGCTCGTCGACGAGCTGCGAACCGCCGATGACGACACCACGCGCGCCGAAGCCGGACTGCTGCTCGATCTGCTGACGCCGGTGGTCAAGTCGTGGCCGTCCCAGTGGTGCCTCGAGGCGAACAGCCTCGCGATCCAGATTCACGGCGGCTACGGTTACACCCGCGAATATCCGGTCGAACAGTTCTACCGCGACAACCGCTTGAACCTGATACACGAAGGCACGCACGGCGTTCAGGGTCTCGACCTGCTCGGCCGCAAGATTTCCATACACGACGGGCGCGTCATCGGGCTACTTGCGCGCGAGATCAATCGCACCGTGCGGGAGGCTGTCGAGACGCCTGCGCTAGCGGAGGAAGCGCACGCGCTAGCGCAGGGCTGGCATGAAATGGGCGAGACACTTGCAGTATTACGCCCGGCGCTCGCCGAACATGCGGCGCGGGTGCTCGCGCAGGCGAATGCATTTCTCGAGGTGTTCGGGCACACCGTGGTCGCGTGGCTGTGGCTGCGCCAGGGACTCACAGCCGCTCGTGCGCTGCCGAATGCGACGGACGACGACATCAGGTTCTATCGCGGCAAGCTCCAGACCTGTCAATGGTTCTTCCGCTGCGAATTGCCGAAGATGCAGTCGCATCATGCGCTGCTGCGCCGTCTCGACGACACGACGCTCAATATGGCTCCCGACTGGTTCTGACTGCTCCATAGCGGCGACCTCCTTTCAAATGCATGGACTTTAGGCAAAGGTATAACGATGGTACAACTAACAAGACTTTCCAGCCTGACCGCCACTCAGGACGACGTCATCGCGGTGCTCGAACGCGATGGCGGCGTGATTATCGAAGACTTCCTCACGAGCGAGGATCTCGCCGGAATCAAGGCGGATCTCTTTCCCCTCCTCGAGCAGCAGCCGGTTGGACGAGACAGCTTTTCTGGCGACCGCACGCGGCGCCTGTCGCGCCTCTTCGCGCGCACGCGCCACCTCGCGAAAATGGCCACGCATCCGCTATATCTGCCCGTGGCCGAGCACTTTCTGTGCAAGCCGCGCGAAGTCTGGGTCGGCGACAAACGCCTCACGCTGAACGCTGGTGTGCGCATCGGCGTCACGCAGGCCATCCAGATCGGCCCGGGCCAGGCGGCGCAACCCCTGCATCGCGACGACACGGCCTTCATGTGGCGTCATCCCACAGGAGGCCGCGAAGGGCGCGTCCAGATCATGTGCGCGGCCACCGACTTTACCGCCGAAAATGGTGGCACACTCGTCATTCCGGGCAGCCATGTCTGGGACGACGAGCGCAAGCCCGACTTGTCCGAAGCCTGCCCGACCGTCATGAAGGCAGGGTCGGCGCTGATCTTTCTTGGATCGACCTATCACGCGGGCGGCGCGAATCGCACGCAAGCGGAATTTCGCACAGCCGTGGGCATGGCGCTCGACGCTGCGAATGTGCGCCAGGAAGAGAACATGTATCTCTCGCTTACCCCGAACGAGGTCGCGAGTTATCCCGAGCAGATCCAGCGACTCCTGGGCTGGTCCGCAGGCGATAACCACATGGGTTGGGTGGAGGTCGACGGACAGATGGTCGATCCGATCCGGCTGCTAGGCGATCTGGAGCGTGCGACGATCATGGGTGTCGGCGCCAACAATCACTGATGCTTGAAGCCAGGGTGAGGATGACTTCTCAATGCGTCCATTGAGAAATCGTTCGCCACTGCGATACCAGGCGAAGAACTGCGTTTCCCCGTCCGCCCTCATCCAGCGCTATACAGGCCGCGCTCGTCGCGTTTGACCTTACCATCCTCAAGCATCTCGGCCAGATGCTGCGTGATCGTGCGCGTTTCGGCGGACACGGCCCACTGGCTCTCATAACCTTGCGGATACAGCACCCGAAGCTCGACCAGTTGCTCCAGCGTCTTCGGCGACTCGTTCAGATACGTCAGCAGACGCTGTTCGCGCGCGTCCATCTTCGCCGCAAACGCGGCAAGGTCGCGCAGGAAGTGCGCGCGATCGGTATAGACACCACGATGGTGTGAGGTCACCCAGATCTTTGCCGGGATCTCGGGCAGCCGGGCGAGGCTGCGGCGAAAGTCGTGCAGGCTTGAGCACGCATCGCCGTAGTACGGTCCGAAGCCGGTCAGATCGATGTCGCCAATGAAGGCCACGCCTTCCGGTTCAACCACCAGAACACAATGGCCGGCTGTGTGACCGGGCATATGGAACGCGCGAATCCGCGTTTTGCCGAGCTCCCACGTTGCGCCGTCGGCATAGCCTCGCGCATCCGGCCGCGGCGCATAAAAAAAGTCGCACTGAAGCATCGCCAGCATCGCCGACGCGTCCCGCGTTGCATTGCCGTACGCGGCAAACATGCCGTCCCAGCTACAGATCGCGGGCAAATCGGCCTCGTGCACGTAGACCTCGGCGCGGGGAATGCGGTGCAACCCGGTCATATGGTCTTCGTGCACGTGCCCCATCACCACCAGTTCCGTCGCGTCGAACTCGGGTCCAATGTAGTTCGATACCAGGGGCGTATCAAAGGCGGCGCGAATGTCCGACCCACGTATCAGCACCTGGTTGCCATCAGGGTATTTCCCGTTCTTCTCGCCGAACAACACCGAAACGCGGCCAAAGTCGACGCGCGCGATCGGTATGCGAGGAGCGGTGTTGCCAGGAGCAAGGTTCATGCGATCGATTCCTTTGTTCGTGCGGGCGCTGTACGCCCGCCGTACGGGCCCTCTCCATGTGACCGCCGATGACTAGATTGTCATGCCGCCGTCGACCACGATGCACTCGCCGTTCGTGTAGCTCGACGCGCCCGATACCAGATACAGCACCGTGCCCGCCATCTCCTTCGGTTCGGCATGCCGGCGCAACGGAATGCCGCCAACGAGGCGCCCAACGATTTCGGCATCTTCGAACAGGGCTCCGGCGAATTTGGTCTTCGTGAAGCCGGGCAGCAACGCATTCACGCGAATGCCGAATGGCCCGCACTCCTTCGCGAAGGCTTTCGTCATATTCACGACGGCCGCCTTCGTGATCGAGTAAATGCCTTGCCGATCCCCCGGCTGCAGCGCATTGACCGACGCGGTATTGGCGATCGCGCCGCCGCCTTGCGCCCTCATCAGCTTGCCGGCCTCGATCGACATGAAGAAGTAGCCGCGAATGTTGACCTCGACCGTCTTGTTGTATGCGCCGATGTCCGTATCGAGAACGTGCCCGAAATAAGGATTCGCTGCTGCGTTGTTGACCAGAATATCGAGGCGGCCGTGCCTTGCACGGATCGTTTCGAAGGTGGCCCCAATGTCTTCCATCTTGCCGACATGGCACGCCAGTGCCTCCGCACTGCCCCCGGATTGGACGATCTCGTCGGCGACTGTCCTGCAATCCTCGATTTTGCGGCTCGACACAATTACATGCGCGCCTTGCGCCGCGAGCAATCGCGCAATCTCTTCGCCAATACCTCGGCTCGCGCCGGTTACCAATGCAATCTTGCCCGTCAGGTTGAACATATCCGGTGTCATCGACTTCGCTTTTGTAGAGTCATTTTACGAAGATGCCTGGCGGCCATCGCAGGCGGCAGCGGCGCGTGCTGCGCGATCCACCTTGTCGTCCATCCGTCCCAGCATCGACATCGCGCCGTTGACGGCACACCACCGCAGCGGCTCCGGCAGCGTGGTCGGGGTTTTATGGTGCAATCCGGCCAGTAACGCCGGCTCTTCGCCGCGAATGCGTTCGGCCAGCAACCGCCCCACGAGCGACTGCGCGCCCACGCCATGCCCTGAGCAACCAGCGGCATAGAACACGTTCTGTCGCTCTCCCGTTGCGCCGACGACGGGCAACGCGTCTCCCGCCACGCTGATATAGCCGCTCCAGCAAGCACGAACCGTGAGCTCCTTGAGTGTCGGGAAGCGCTCGCGAAATGCCCGTATCAGCGCAAGATACGCTGCGCTGTCCGGAATATTCGGTGTGCGCGAGCCAAATGCATAGCGCACCCGCTTGGTCGTGGTCACGAGCGTGTTACGCGCCGTCAAACGATGACTCTCCATCTTGCGGTGCGCGGTCACGATGCCCTCGCGGTTCGGCCAACGCAGTTGCGCCAGTTGCTCCGGCGAGAGTGGTTCGGTCTCGATGGCCGAGACACGCATCGGTACCACCTTGTTTTCAAGCAGGCCCAGTTGAGGCGTGTAGGCATTGGTGGCGAGCACCATGAACTGCGCACGCGCGATGCCCCGTGGCGTTCGCACCTCGACGATGCGGCCTGTCGTCCACGACTGCACCTCCGTGTTCTCGTAGAGCATCACGCCCGCCTCGAGCGCCACGCGGCGCAATCCCATGACATATTTGCCGGGGTCCAGCGTGCCGCCGCGCTTGATGTAGCTGCCGAACAGAAACGCGGGCGGAATGCCTCGCGCGCGCATCGCCGCCCAATCGAGGAATTGCATTTTGATGCCGAAATCCGCGGCCTTGCGTATATTTTCCCGAATGTTTGCTTCGTGCACCGGATGAATGCCCGCGCGAATCAACCCCGAATCGATGTAGTCGCAGTCGATGCCGTGCTCATCGAGCATCCCTTCGACGTGACTGACACCCGCTTCGAAGTAGTCGACGATCTTCTGCGTTTGTTCGCTGCCAATGCGGTCGAGAAAGAGATCGAACTTCGCCCCCGATCCGCCCGCGAGGTAGCCCGCATTCCGTCCGCTTGCGCCAAACCCCGCGAACTCGCGCTCGATCACGACGACTTTGGCGCCCTGCTGCGCCAGCGCAATTGCTGCATTTAGCCCGGCAAATCCGGCACCGACGATGATCACATCCGCGTTGACCTCGCCCTCGAGTTCGCGCTGCAGATCTAGCGGCCCCTCGACCCATCCGCCAATCGTGCGATATTTCCCGTGCGCTGCGTCCGTTTGCGCTCGCGAGGCGAAATCGCCGCCGGAGCCTTTGTCGACAGGGGGCTTGCCCATCCCGGCGTAGCCGGCATTCAGTTCTATAACCATGATCGATACACTCGAGTGAAAATATCTTAGCGCGCCCGCAGGACACCGTCCTGCGAGAACAAGATTGGCGCGCCGGAAGCGTTTGCCAGGACCGCGGTCAAGGTCGCGCGATCGGCGCGCTGCGAGATTTCGGGTGCTGAGCCGGCGGCACGCTGATTCAGCACTAACCCATCCAGCCCAACGCCCACCAGCCGATCGCCGACTGCTACGAGGTCGGTGATCGAGCTCTTCGTCCCCGAGCTCACTGGCGACCAGGTCGCCCCGCCATCGCGGCTTTCTAACAGGCTGCCGAGCAAGCCGCCGACGACGATCCGGCCGTCGGGCAGCGCAACACCCGTCCATAGCGACCCCTTGCCGCCTGTAGCCAGGTAGGTCCAGTCCGCGCCGTCGTTTGCGGACTTCAGCACCGTCCCCAGTTCGGAGACCATATAGAGCGAGCCGTGATGGTCGGAGAAGATGTGGTAGAGATTGCGGTCCGCCTTCCCGCCTCCTGGTGGCTTCGGCAACGTCGTTTTCATCCATGTCTTGCCGCCGTCGTGCGTCGCGAGCATCAGCGACCACAAGCCCACGGCAATGCCGTCCTGCGGGCTCGTGAAGACCACGGAAAAGAGCGGCTGGTCGACCGAGCTGTCCATGCGCTGCCGGCTCCAGGTTTCGCCGCCGTCGCTCGTCGCCAGAATCACGCCCCATTGGCCGACGGCCCAGCCATGCTGCGCATCCAAGAAGGTCACGGCGGACAGCGTGGCCGATACCGGCACCTGGCGCGCCTGCCGATAGGTGTTGCCGTCGTCGTCGGAGAGCAGAACGAGACCGTGCTCGCCCACGGCGACGACGCGCTTGCCGGCCCGTGTCGCGTCCAGCAGCATCATGTGCGCCGGGTCGGTCCAGGCATGGGCAGGCATCGCGCTCCATTCGCTCACCGTACCCGGCGCTTCTGCAAAGGCGGCCGCCGTTACGCAGAGCGCGGCGGCCGCAATCAGTGTCTTGATCATGAAGGAGTCTCCGTGATTGTGCGGGCGTCAGTGGCTAAAGAGGCCCGGGGCGCGCGCGGGCTTGCTGCGCGGAAACCAGCGCTCGAGCACCGACGCCAGCGCGGGCAATGCCGTCATCGCCATCAGCAGATTGACGAGGAACATGAACGCCAGCAGCTTGCCCATGTCGGCTTGGAATTTCAGCGCGGAGAAGCTCCATGTCGCCACGCCAATCGCCAGTGTGATCGCGGTGAAGATCGTTGCGACGCCAACTTCCAGCATCGCGTGCTGCACCGCCTTCACGATGTGCTGGCCGCTCGCGAGATGCACCTGCAAGCGGTTGTAGATGTAGAACGCGTAGTCGACACCGATGCCCACCGCGAGCACCATCACCGGCAGCGTCGCGACCGTGAGCCCGATCTGCAGTTCCTTCATGAACCAGTAGCCGATGAAGGTCGCCACGGAAAGCGGCGCGCAGCATGCCAGCATCGCGCGCCAATCGCGATACGCGAGGAACACGAGAATCAGGATGGCCGCGTAGACATACAACATCATGGGCAGCTCGCTCTTCGCCACTTCGTCGTTAGTGGCCGCCAGCACGCCCGCGTTGCCCGCGGCGAGGCGCACCGTGAGGCCGGGGAAGGCGTGCGAAGCGCGGTATTGCTTCACGTCGTCGAGAATCCGGTTGATCGTCGTGGCCTTGTGATCGGCAAGGAACAGATGGACGGCGGTCATGCTGCAATCGTCTTTCATGAAACCCTTCACGCGCGCGACGTCGACCGACACCGCCCCATAGTTCTCGGGGTCGATCGGAATGACATTCATCTTGGGATAGTCCTCGTTGTAGCCCTGGTTGTACGCGCGCAGCATCGACGGATACGACTGCACCGACACCACGCCTGGCTCCGTGCGCATCGCGGCGGCAAAGTCGTCTTCGTACAACCCGACCGCCGGGTTATCGCATGCCTTGCCGTTCGACTCGATCGCGACCGTGAGCCAGTCCAGTCCCATGTCGTAGTTGTGCGCGATTGACGTCGCGTCCCGATTGAAGCGCGCATCCGCGCGCAGTTCCGGCGCGCCAGGCTGCAGCGTGCCGATCACGCGGTCGCGGCTTTGCCACGCGGCGAGCCCGAATATCACCACCGTCAACGCGAGCGTGAGCGCGGCGTATCTCGGCTCGGCTACGCGCGCCAGCACACGCAGCGGCTTCGCGCGCTGCTGAGCGCGCTTGAGCGAATTGTCCGCGTAGGTCTTCGTGAAGTTGAAGCACGAGGCGGCGACCGGCAGCAGGATCAGGTTCGTCACGATCTTGTACGCCACGCCGAGCGACGCCGTGATCGCCAACTCACGCACCATCGGAATCGGGATCAGCAGCAGTGTGATGAACGATACGAACGCGGTCACGAGCGCCAGCACGCCCGGTATCAGCAGACCGCTGAAGCTGTGGCGCGCGGCGTCGAACGAGCTATGGCCGTGCGCAATCTCGCGCACGATGAAGTTGACCTGCTGCACGCCGTGCGATACGCCAATTGCGAACACGAGGAACGGCACCAGCACCGCGAGCGGATCGAGGCCGAAGCCCAGCAGCTTCAGGGTGCCGAACTGCCAGACGAGCGAAGTCAGCGAGCAGGCAATCAGCAGTACCGTGAAGCGCACCGAATGGCAATACCAGTAGACCGCTAGCGCGGTCAGCAGCAGCGCGATCGCGCAAAAGCCGAGCACCGCCTTCGCGCCATCAGCAATGTCACCGATCTGTTTCGCGAAGCCGATGATCTGCACTTCATAGCCGGCGTCCTCGAACGGCTTGCGAATGTTCGCTTCGAGCAGGTGATTGAACGTCACGTAATCGAGCACCTTTCCGGAGCGGTCACGCTCGTTCAATTCGGCCGTGATCATCGCGCTGTCTTCGCTGTGCGAGACGAGCGTGCCGACATAGCCGCCGAGCGTGGTTGCACGACGGATCTTCTTCACGATCTCCGGGGTCAACTGCTCGGGCGTGACGTTGCCCGAGATGATCGGCTCCGCGCGAAAGCCTTCGTCGGTAATCTCGTTCACGTAGGCGTTCGGCGTCCAGAGCGACTGCACGCCGATGCGGTCCACGTTCGGCAAATACGTGACCGCCTGCGTCAACTCGTTTAGACGCGTGAGCCCCTCCTTCGTCCAGATCGAGCCGTGGCGCGCCTTCACGACGACGGTGATGCGGTTCGCACCGAGCAGGTCGTTGCGGTACTTCTGGAACGTCTGGATGTACTCGTGGCCAATCGGCATTTGTTTTTCGAAGCCGGCGTCCATGCGCAACTGCACCGCAAACACTGCCATCACAACGGTGAACAGACCGATCACGCCGAGCACGATCGCACGATGGCCGAAGAAAGACCTTTCCAGACCGCGGACTAGACGATTTAACACGACATTACCCCTTCAAGTATTTCGACGGCGCACGACCTGCGCCGCCCTCCACTGGCTCATCGGTCAGAAGTTTCGGGTGACGAACATCCCCACGAAGTTGCGATCCGCATAGGGCTGCCCCACCGTGTTGTGCCCGCCCCAGAACAGCGTGTAGTTGATGCCCGCCTGCCAGACGGTGGGGTTCTGGTTGAACAACACGTAGAGGTTCAACGATTTCGCGCCCTGCAGGTAATTCGCGGTCAACGTGGGCGTATAGCCGTAGAGACCATCGGCAAAGGTGAGGCCAGGCGTGACCTGCCAACCGGGAATCAGACTGCCGTCATAGGTCCAGTTGAAATCGACCGTCGCACCGACCGAACTCGACGTGCCCTGCGCCATGGCAATCGGGTAGCCGAGGCTCGAGCCGTTGTTCAACCAGGTCAGATAGCCCGCCTGCGGCACCTGTGTGACCTGCTGGCCGTTGACCGTGCGCGTCACGCCGCTCGAGCTCAGGCCCGGGTAGTAGATCCACGTGAGCTCCCACGTCAGCGCCGCGGCGTCCGCGCCGATCAGCTTCAGGAACGGATAATCGCTGCGTGTCAGCGCGAGGATGCCGTTGATGTCGTACTGAAGCTTCTTCATGTCGGCCCATTGCTGGCAGTTGACGCCCGACACGCCGTTGGTGTTCAGGTCGAGCGGACCTCCCGCACCATAGCAACTCGACAGTGAGACCGCATCGTGCGGCCGATACGACAATTCCGTGCCGATCGCCCAGTCGCCGAGCGCGAAGTTCGCGCTGGCGCCGAAGAGCTGACGATTCTGCAGATACGACCAGTCCAGCGTGCCGTTGGCCAGCGACGACAGCACGGGCGACTTGTCGGTATAGTTTTCGTAGTAGAAAGCGAAGTTCGCATCGAACGAGCGCGGCGCATAGTTGAACTTCACGCCAAACTGCGGATGGTACTTCGACGGCGCCTGCCAGTTGACGGGCAGACCGATATCATTCCAGGGCGGCCCGGCAAACTCGCCGCTCACGAGACCGGTGTTGATCCCGTTGAGCACGTTCTGGTTGCCGCTGCCCGGCCCCGCGATCGTGCCTGCGCTGGGACCGGCCACGTTGAAATTGGTTGTACTGATCGTAGCCGGATCTGTCCCGCGCCCCAGAATGTTCGTGGTCGACCAGAACGAACCGACCGGCGGATAGCGATTCCCGTTCCATTGGAACTGATAGTAATCCTCAGTACTGAAGCCATGTCCCAGATCCGCGGCAAAGCTCAACATCGGTGCGGGCAGCAATGCCTGCTTGAGCTGCGAGCCCGGGATCAGCAGCTTCTGGATGTCGAGCGAGTTGGTCGCATTGATGCCGCTGCTGGCAAAGATGCTCTCGCCCCAGTTGATCACCTGGTTGCCCAGACGCACGTGCGCGTTCTGCCCGTTGATCGTGAAATCCTTTTCGCCCCACAGATCGAGCAATTGCGCATCGTACACAACCTGCGCGGAAGCCGTGCTGGAAAGGGGCGTGCGGTTCGTGTCGCCCGCGAGGAAGTCGTACATGCCCGTACCACGGACCATGAACTTCAGCCCTTCGCTCGGCATCGTCAGCAGCAACTCGCTGGTCGCGCTCACGTAAGTGCTGAACGGCTGTCCCTTGCGGTAGTTCAGATCGCCGTCGTCGCCGAATCCCCATTGATTGGTGTTGGCTGCGGCCCCGCAGCCGAATGCGTTCGGGTCGCCGGTCAGCGAGCAACTCGGGCTCTTCGTCCGAATCCCCGCGCCTGCCGTGATGTTGCTCACCAACGACCCCGTGAGGTCGTTCATGCCCGTCGTGAAATCGTAGCCGTGGGCATTCGACGTTGCCGCCGCCAGAACGGCTACCGAAATTGCAGGACATCTAAATTTAATGGTCTTTCTCATCATGTCTCACCCTACCCGCGCTCAATGAGAGCGCGCGTCACCGTCGCGCGCTCCTCCCCCTCCCGGTGCAACGAAGCTCAACGCTCGCTGACCGACCTCAGCGATTCCGAAGTGAAGAAGTCCACCTTGAAGCGCGGGTCGTTGACCTGTTCGTACCAGCGAATGTCTTTACCCTGGCCGATTGTCGATTGATCGAATACGTAGCGGCCGTCGATCAGGTCATACTGAACGAACGGCTGGGTGTCGCATGCGCCGCCGAGTTCATACACCGGGATCGGATAGCTTTCTCGTACCTTCCAAAGCTTGCCCTGCGCGTCGTAGTCTTCTCCCACAAGCGCGAGCCAGCTGTCTTCGTCCAGATAGAAGACTTTCTTCGAATCGACGTGGCGCGCGTTGGACTTGAGCGTCGCTTCGATCACCCAGACGCGATGCACCTCATAGCGCCGGTTGTTGGCAGCGATACCATCGGGCGTAGCGACGTCGTGCAGTTTCTCGTCGAACTTGTACATGCCAAACGAGTTGTACGGCACGATCATCTCGCGCTTGCCGACGAGCTTCCAGTCGAAACGGTCGATCGGGCCGAAGAACATGTCGGCTTCATCCATCAGATACTGATTTTCCATCCCGATGATGGGCGCATCGTGCATGTACGCGGGCATGCGTCGCACACGACGCTGGCCTGGGAAGTAGTAGTAGGTCTCCGGGTCCTTGTCGAAAAACTGCCGCTGTACAAAAGCCTGTCCCGCCAATGCGGGCGGCGACTGGATCGTGTAGAACGCGCCCTGAATGAGCTGATCGACGTCTTGGAGTGTGGTCTTCCCGGGCTTGCCCCATGGGAGATACACGATCTGCGGTGCCGCAGCATCGATCCATTCGTTGCCGCCGGGGCGCGGCGAGACGACGGTCGTCATCACCGGCCAGTCGGTGCCTTCACCGCGGTAACGAATCAGGTAATTCCAGATCGCTTCGGCGCCGCTTTTCGGCTGGGGGAACGGCACGGCTGGGAGGATCGCGGACTGGATGTTGTTGCCGCTCGCATCGAGCTTCGCCGTGTTGAGATCCGCCGTCGAGTTCTGTTGGACGAAGTCCGGCAACTGGCATTCGCGATGTGACGGATAGACGTCCATCCGATAGCCCTTCTTCTGCTTGATCAGCTGAACCTGACCCGGAGAGAGCATCGCAGCATACTTGTCGACATTGGAAGCGTCGATCGAATACAGCAGCTTTTCGTTGCGATGCTTCCAGAAGTCGCCACGGAACTTGCCATACGACCACGCGGAATCCGGCGCCTGCCGCCCCACGTACGCAGGCACGGCACCGTCCTTGCTGGCTGAGCGGTCGCCGCCCTCCGGCGTAAGATCTTCCGCCGCGGCGGCAGAGCCGACAACGAGCGACATCGCGATGGCGATTGCAGAGAATGCTCTGAGCTTGCACGTATTCATTTGTCTCCTCCTTACGATTTGTCCGGTTCAGCGGCCGGCCGAACCCACTACCGCCACCGCGCGGATTTCAATGCGGAATTCGGCACGTGCGAGTTCCGTCACGCCCACCGCCGTCCATGCCGGATAGTCGCTCGGGAAGTACTCGTCCTTCACCGCGGCGAAGGCCTGGATCTCCTGGCGCATCTGCGTATGGAACGTGTTCAGTTCCACGACATCGGCGAGCGTTGCCCCTGCTTGCTCCAGCACGCACTTCAATGCTTCGAAAGCAAATCGGGCTTGCTCCGTCATGTCGATTCCCACTCTTCCTTCGCTGTCCGTGCCCACCTGCCCCGAGACCCAAACGATGTCGCCCACCCGGATTGCAGGCGAATAGTGAAAATTCTCGTAGCGCGTCCGGAACGCAGACGGAACGATCGACTGCCGCTGTTGATTCGATTTCATGTGATAGGTCGCCTTACTCAAACGATTGACAGAAACCCTCGTGGGCTACCGGGTCGCTACGCAAAAAAGCCGCCCCTGCGCAGTTGCTTAGCTGTCCGAATAGATAACGATTCAAACCCCTGCTCGCGCTGCCACGCAGACCGACCGAAGTCCCGCTTCGGATAGCCGCCGCGCCAAAGAACGCGGGACATGCTGCCCGAGATCCAACCCCAAGGGGAAACCCGAGCTCGCGCCTTGGAAGCACTTCTGTCCGGCTTCCTGGCGATGCATGGAGAACCGCGAGTCCAGCTCGACACCGTAGCGTGAGCGCAATATCGCACAAACAATTAATTTACACAATGATCGTTATCACAACACGCGTTTTTGTAAATATTCGCAGGAAATAGGGTACCGGCGCGTCGGTACGGCGGGCCTGCAGACGCGCCGTTCGATAACTTCATACGGTTTCTCCGCTTGCCTGTTGCACGAGTGGCGGCCCGGGAATCCGGCGCACAGAGCGCTGGGTTTTTTCCTGCCCCGGACTTTCCCCTAGCCCAGGGGTTCCGCCTTGTTATTTATTTATTCACTCGTTAGCATAAATGCATAGTGAATCAGCACCGTAGCAAGGATTCGCTGCGCGGCCAGTCACGTCACTCGGCGAACGTGACGTTCATGCATGACGTCCACGCGCGCCTACATCGAGAACCCGCACCATCGCCAGTTGGAAAAGAGGACACTCATGCACGCCTCCAAGAACGCAGCGAGAACGATCCTGCTCGCGTCGAACAGGCCAAATCGTCTGTCATCTTTCGGCGCCGGATGGTTGTGGTCGTTAGGCATTCTGCTCATGAATGTGCTTCCGGTCGTGTTCCAGTCGTTGCACAGAAGCGGCGGCCTCGGTGAGGACCTGCTTGGCACCTTGGGCACGGCGCTGGTTCTCGGATTCGGTATCAGTACCGCAAGCGGCCCAATCTGGATCTATCGATCGAATCCGAAATCGGTCGCTCTGGCAGGACTGCTGGTTTCCGCCTTAGGGATGCTGGGCATCACGTTCGCCGCCAGCGCATCCGATCAGATTTACTGGTGGTTCGTGGCTGGACTTGCAAATGGCTGCGTCGCAACACCGGCTTTCACGGCGCTTGGAGTCTCCGAGAATCCGCTGCGGGCATACAGCCTGGCATCGTTCGCATCGCTGGTTTTCGCTGCCGCCGCCTCGTACGCGTTGCCGCTGTTCGTCGTGCCGCACTTCGGCGACAAAGGTCTGCTGGTCGCGCTAGCCCTGATCTTTATTGTCTCGCTGCCTGCGGCACTGACATTGCCGGCATTGCGCGGGAGAATCGGAGCAAAGCACCCCGCTGCGAGCGGCGCGCATGAACGCGCAAGGCGTGCCAGCTTGACCGCGCCCATTCTCGCGGCGCTGTCCGGCGCCATCTTCATGGGCGTCTTCATGGGCGGTGTTTACACGTTTATCGATTCGCTCGCTTCGGCCGTTGGCATCGGTGCGCAGGCCGTCGATCCGGTCATCGCCATTGGCCTTGTCACGTCGATGATCGGCTCCATCCTCCCGGCAGTGCTCGGCCATCGCGTCAATACGACAATCGTGATGGCGATCTGCTCCGTCTGCGTCGTCCTGACATATCCGGCAATGATGAGCCACTCTTTGGTGACCTTTAGCCTCGGCTTCATCATGCACGGGGTCTTCGGGGTGCTCGGGTACACCTATTCGCTCGGGATCGTCCGGCGCCTCGACTTCACCGATCGTCTCTACATCGCCTATCCCGCGCTGCAATCGCTCGGTCTCGCAATCGAGACCTCATTCGCCGGCTACCTGCTTGCCCACTTCTCGACAAAAATGCTGTTCGGCACGTCCGCAGTGCTGATTGGCTTTTCCTTACTGCTTCTCCTGATCGCCGGGAACATGGCGGCCAGAACCTGCCGCACGAGGGTTGGCATGCCTTGCGGCGCGCCGCTAATCTGACGGCTCGCGCGAAACACGCGTATTCAGACCACGCTCCATTGGAGCGTGATTCGCAACAGCAGTGCAAATAACGGGCACTCCCACCCACGGCACTCCTGAGCGTTTTCCACTATCGCTTCAAGCAACCCGGCCCGGTTTTCAGGCGTTGTAACCCCTGAATACCGGGCCGCTTTGCATTGCGCCCTGCCTTATCGCAACACTTATTATAAAAACATATGTTGTGTAAATGTGGCTAGTCATCTACAGTGATCGCAAGCGGGAAGTCACGCTTTCGCCATCCAACGAACAAGGAGACTCGCAATGCCCATCAGTCAGTCCCAACGAGACGCGCTCTACCACGACGGCGCCGTCCTCATCGAGAAGTGCCTGAACGAAACGCAACTGAACGAGTGCTACGACGCGCTCAAGTGGGCCGTCGCCAACCCGAGCCCGTTCGTGTTTCGCGGCCTCGACGGCACGGCGCTGCAGACCCACATCGACAACTGCAACCTGCTCGCGAAAGACAAGCTCGACGATCTGATGATGCGGCTGCCGTTCGGCAAGCTGTTCCAGGAGCTCTGGGGATCGGAGCACGTCTGGTACTACGCGGAGGAAATTTTTATCAAGGAAGGCGGCAAGAGCGGCCGCGGGCCGTGGCACCAGGACACGGCGAACCTGCCATGGGCCGGCGAGCACTGGGGCAATGCGTGGATCACGTTTCAGTCCATCCCGAAGCGGAACTCGCTGGAGATCATTCGCGGTTCGCACCATGGCATCCAGTACGATGGAGCCAGTTTCATGAGCGCGGACGATCCGACTGATCCGCTCTACGGTGATGGCTCGTATCCGCGTCTGCCGAACATCGATCGCGACCTCGCGGAAAATCCCGACTCGTGGGACGTCCTCTCCTGGCCGGTCACTCCCGGCGACGTCGTGCTACTTCACCCGCGCTCGCTTCACGGCGGGGCGCCGGTCGACGGTAACTGCCCGACCCGCCACACACTGGTTGTGCGCTTCTTCGGCGATGACGCCCAGTTCCGTACGCTGCCAGAATCGCATCCCCGCTACGCGCGCAATGGCCCATTCTTCAAGGAGGAAATGGCGAAGCTCAATCCCGGCGACCCGTTCCGCTCCCCCGTATTCCGCCAACTCGTCTAGACGCTACGCGTTATGCCTGGCACGGGGACCGCGGTCCCCGGCTTTGCTTTCTGGAAGAACGAAGCGCGGACGTTTACACGTTACGAATCGCCTTCATATCCGGCTGCATTACAATGCGGTTGAATAAGGTGCCGTACGGCATGCCTAGCAGCTCAAACCACTCGACTTTCTATCTATGGCGCGAACCCCCACTTCCCAACCTCGGCAAGACCGCAAGGCTGCCGCCGGCGAGGCACCTGCTGCGGCACGCAGAGGCAGACCGGTCGGCGATCACAAGATCAAGCGTGACAGCCTGCTCGCCGCCACGGCCGCCGTGATCGCGCGCGAAGGTTATGCGGGGACCTCGTTGCGCAAGATTGGAGTCGAGGCGGGATGCACCACGGGTGCCTTGAGCTACTACTTCGAAGACAAGGACGAGATCGTGAAGGCGCTTGTCGAAAGTTCGTTCGACTTCTTCGACACGATCCTCGAACCGTCCGAAACGCCGCTTGACGTCAGAACCACGCTCGAGCGGTGGATGAACTGGCAAACCGCGAAGGACCTCGATCCCCGGGTCGTGCAGTTTCAATTGTTGGGCCAGGCGAAATACGAGCCCGTTGTAGCGGCCGTCATTCAGCGACGCTATACGCGGTATCGCCTCAAGCTGACGGCGCTGGTGGCCAACGACCAGAAGCGCGGACTCATCCGCAGTGATGTTCCCGCGGATCTGCTTGCCGATCAAATATGTGCGCTTGCAGACGGCTGGTCTGTCATGCTTCCGGTCGAGCCGGAGCGATTCAAGCCGCGTCGCCTCAAGGCGCTCATGAATGCCTTTTTCACCTTGCTGAACCCGCCCGAAGCTCAAGCGCAATCCGAAACGAGCGAGCCGGCGCACACGACACGTCGCACAAAATAAGCTAATTAACGAAAACCGTCGGCCGCGCCATGCGACCGACGCGTGCGCCGCACTCGCGGCAACCTCCCGCCAAAACCTCGTGTCCGCATTCGAGCGACACGCCATTCCTCGCCCCTAGATACTTCCCTGCATCTCAAGTTGCGCTCGCGCTAGCACGGCCACGAGTTGCGCGCGCCGAGGCTTATATTTTAAATTACATTCGTTGCGTAAATTCAATTTCGTGACTATAGTGCACTCATCCCCGCCGATAACGACGCGCCTGAAACGCCGCACCGGGTCAACCATCAGTATGCACAACGAGTGTTGCACGAAAGCGCGAGAAGATCGCGTTGTCCTCGCATCACCCCGAAATTCACGAGAAAAAATCCATGGCAGATCTGTACGAAGTTGCGGTGATTGGTGCCGGATTCGCGGGCGTCACCGCCGCCCGCGAAATCAGCATGGCGGGCCACTCGGTGGTGTTGCTCGAAGCACGTGATCGTGTCGGCGGCCGGACCTATCTGAGCGAAGCGCTTGGTCGTCCGCTGGACATGGGCGGCACCTATACGCACTGGAGCAAGCCACATGTGTGGCGTGAGCTCAAGCGCTACGGCATCGGCCTCGCCAACCCACTGCCGATCGCCAGGTCCTATTGGCTCGTCGACGGTGTGGTGCACTCGGGAACGCCGACGGAGTTCGCCGAGTTGGCCGCTCCGCTGCTCACGCGCTGCTTTGCCGACGCACGAACGCACTTTCCGCAAGTCGACAACATTGCGGCGGCCGACGTTGCCTCCATCGACAGGCAGACCATCGGTGACCGGTTCGATTCGCTGAACCTCTCGAAGCAGGACCGCGAGCTTCTGATCAACGTCATGGCAACGCTGGTCGGCTCGGAGGGCGAGCAGGGGTTGGCTCAGTTGCTGCTCTGGTGCGCGACCTATTTCGGCAACTGGAATGCATTTAGCGAAAGTGGCGGGCGCTGGCCCATCGATGGTGGAACGAAGCGATTGCTCGACGCCATCGCCGCCGATTCCAAAGCTGAACTGCGCCTGTCCACGCCCGTCGCCGCAGTCGACGACAACGGCGAGGAAGTCATCGTGACGACCCGCGACGGGCAGCGCATCCGCGCGCGCCACGTCGTGATGGCGCTACCCTTGAACACCTTGAGCGACGTTGTCATCACGCCAGCCCTGGCCCAGCCTATCCAGACCATGGTCGAACAGAAGCATGCGATCAAGCCCAGCAAGATCTGGGCACGCGTCAAAGGCGAGATCGAGACTTTCCTCGCGCATGCCCCGGTCGGCAAGCATCCGATCAATACCGCGCGCACGGAGTTCCGTCACGAAGGTGACACGCTGGTTGTCTCCTTCTGCTCCGATGCGTCCGCACTCGATGGCGGTGACCGCGCCGCCGTGCAGCGCGCGTTGCGGACCTTCGTGCCCGATATCGAAGTCGTAGAAACGGCATGGCACGACTGGGCCAGCGATCCGTTCGCACAAGGCGGCTGGGTGCATCACCGGCCAGGCAATCTCACTCAGGTCGTTCCGCAAATGAGAAGCCCCCATGGCCACATCCACTTTGCGGGCGGGGACTTCGCTGCGATCGGAGTCGGTGGCATTGAAGGTGCGATCGAGACCGGCGCCAGGGCCGCAGGCGACATCGTTCGCGCGTTGAACGGCGTCGATTGCTGAGTGCAGCTCTTGCCGATCAGGTGAAGCGCATCGGTGGCTGCGAGTACGCCTGGTAGCTCCTGGCAGCTGCAAATCAGGCCGATGCGCCCCCCCCGGTGGGCAGTCTAATGATAGTGAGCACGCAAATGCAAGTTAGCGCGACTTCGCCGTCATGTAGCCCACCGCCGCCTTGATCTCGGCATCGGAACACGCCGAGCAACCCCCGCGCGGCGGCATGGCCTTGAACCCGAGCAGCGCGTGATGCAGCAAGGTGGCGTCGCCCTGCGCAATGCGTGGCAGCCACTCGCCTTTGTCCCCAACTTTCGGTGCGCCTGCCGCACCCGTGGCGTGACATGCGAAGCAGACCGAGCTATAGACAACCTCGCCGGAGCGCGCGGGGCTCGCCGCTGCGGGTGCTGCTGGAACAGCAGGTGCCGCAGTTACGGGTGCAGCGACCGTTTCGTGCTGTACACCTGGGGAGGCAGCGGGAATGAGAGCGAAGCCGCCCTCCCCGCCACCACCGCCTGTCGCGCCATGCAGCTGGCTGAAATAGGCCGCGATATTGAGGACATCACGGTCCGAAAGCGGCGCGGCCATCGCGTTCATCGTGGGGTTCTGCCGGGTCCTGCCGTCACGGTAGGCTAGCAGTGCGTTCGCCAGGTAGTCGCGCTGCTGGCCAGCCAGGTTCGGCACGCCCGGGATCTTCGCCACGCCGTCCACGTTATGGCAGGCGAAGCACACCGCCGCGCGCCGCTTGCCCGCGTCCGTATCGGGCGCGAGCCCAGAGGTCTGGGCATGCGCCATCGTGTAGAACAGCGCCAGCAGGACCAACCCGAAGCGGATGATGTTGTTCATTTCGATTCCTCCCCGTATCAGTTGAAGCTGTTGTGCATCGAGACCGCGATCCCGTACACGAAGAACACCGCAATCCAGACGCCGAGCACCGACACTGCGCCCGTGCCCAGCCGCGCCGCCGTGCGGTCCGCGATGTACACGCCCTGCGTGCGTCCCGCGCGGTATAGCAGCATCAGATAGAAGCCGCCGACGAGACCGCCGATACCGGCGAGCGTGGCGAAGAACAGGACCGTGGAAGGCCAGTCGGCGTGAACCGGATAGGTCCTGATGGTGTAGCCCAGCGGCCGAAGGTAGTGGATGCGGATGATCTCGCGCCACGTGGCAAGGAGTCCGAGCAATGCCAGGCCGAAGGTCGCGGGCAGATAGCCGTGCGCGTTGTCGTCGAGCTGGCGCATCCAGAGTGCCATCGTCGCGATCGCGCCGACGATCAGCCAGCCCACGGGATGCAGCGCGAGGCCCGACCCCGCCGGAAAATCGCACTGCCAGGCAAGCAGCGGCAGCAGCGCGATCGCGTAACCCCACTGCGCAAGCTGCCTGCCGAGGTGGCTGACGAACGCGCGGTACGCCGGCTCGCGATCAGCGTGTACGGCGAAGTAATGCACGTAGGCGAGCAGAAACAGCCCCACGGCCGGCACGCACAGACTCATGAAGAACACATAACGCGGCCACTGGATCGCATGCAACGCGGCGCCGCGCGTATCCACCATGCCGCCCGGCGCGTACCAGTTCATCCACTGGTCCGGCAGCAGCGCCTGATACGAGAGCGCATGCATGATGAGGCCATCGAGGCAGAACAGGCCGAGGGCGGCCCACGCGTATACGCCGATGTGCTTCTTCGCGCCTTCGCGATTCGCGTGGTAGAACGCGAACCAGCAGCAGTAGGCCACGATCAGTGTGAAGATGAAGGCGATGGCCCAGCGCCCGGAGAGCACGTTCGACGTGTACCACTGCGGGTCGTAAATCACCTGGGTAAAGAGCAGCGGCCCTACCCCCAGCACGATGAGCAGCGACACGGCGACCTTGGCCACCTTCGTCATCGCCATCGACAAACGCTCCCAATACTCAGCAGCGGCGCGCCGATGGAACGCAAAAATCGCCAGCCCGGCGGAGCCAAGCGCGAGGTGCACGAAAGCGATATGCCCCACCCACGTAGTCACCATCAGGATCTGAAACACCACGGGTTGCGCGGGAACCCCGGCAGGGTCGCGCATCGTGTTCATTACGGCACCAATGTCCATGGCTAGTTCCCCTGCGACGGCGCGTTCGCTGCCGCGTGTTGTTCGGCGATCAGACGATCCACGTTCTTGCCACTGTCGACCGCCGCGAGGTAGTGCGCGATGGCACGGATCTCGTCGTCGGGCAGGTCGATGCGCGGCATATAGGGCTGCGCGCCATATTTGAGCGGGCCCCCCAGGAACGCGGCGATCATGTCCTCGTCGGTGGACCGGTGCAGCTTGTCGGGCAGATTGCGCAACGGGCCGCCCGGTTCAAGCGAGTGGCAGTTCGCGCAGGCCACCTTGGTCAGCAGACGGCCCACCTCGAGTTCGTTGGCGGGGGTGACGGTCCGTAAGCGGTCAGGCACGAACGGATGCAGCTGCAGCAGACCGTGGTCGGCAATGCGCTCGACTTCCGCGTGGATGCCCTTGCCCGGCACGTCGCGCGCGATCACCTGGTTGCCATAGATGTACTGCCCCGCCACATACGGCTTGCGCATCGATTCGCGCATACGCTCCTCGGGCCACACGCCCACCACAGCGATGAAGAGGAACAGCGAGACGGCAAGCGAGGTGTAGACGCGTTGCGGAAAGGCCCAGGCGAACAGCAGCCAGAAAGTCGAGACGAGGAACACCGACACCATGCCCTTCGCGTAGACGGGCAGCAGATGCGTGTCGAGCATCACGAGCGCGTTGTTCGGCAGCGTGCGCACGTAGTAGAAGAACATCACGACCGCAATGGCGCCGCCAACGAGCCCGACGGGTGCGATAAAGCGCACGACGCTGCGGCGCAGCGCGAGATCCTTCACGCGGCTGGCCACCAGCAGGCCCACGAGTGCAGCCATCACGAGCATCGCGCCGGTACGGGTGCCGAGCTGCGCGAAGAAGTTGACGTTGTAAAACGCCTCGCTCGTCGAACCCGTCTGATACCAGCTATCATGGCCCGGCCACATCATGAACGAGAGCACGCCCACGATCAGCAGCATCGTCGCCCACGAAGCGAGTGCGAACGACCACGTGAGCTTCAGGTGCGTGCGCGGATCCACCTTGCCGATCAGGTACACGAGCGCGTAGACGCCGATGACTTCGATCGTGAAGTAGACCCACTCGCTCGCCCAGACCCAGACGAAGTTGTGGATCAGCCCGCTCACGCCGCGCGGACTCGCGACGGTGATCGCATACCAGATGCCGGGCCCGGTGATCGAGCCGATGATGTACGAGAACACCAGCAGGAACATGCCGTAGCGCTGGATGAAGTCCATCAGCTGCGGCTTGTTCTCGCGGTAGGCGCGCGTTTCGAGCAGTGCGAACAGAAGCGATGCGCCCACCGATGTGTGGGACGCCACGACGTGTATCACGCCGATGATCCCCATCACCCAGGCCGTCCCGATGCCCGGGACGTAAAACGTCGGATACATGCCTAGCATGTCTAAGTGTTCTCCCCGTATCTTTTTGTGTTCCAGCGGATCAACGGTAGCCGTCGCCGCTCAGTTCGTTGTCGCGTTTGCCTGCGAATGGACCTCAAAGACCGCAATCGCGTGCCGCTGGGCGGCGACCTGTTCCCCCAGCGAGAACGCAGCTTGCGCTGCCTGCTCGACGACGGCGGCATTGTTACGGATCACCTGATCCATGCGGTTCACCGCCTCGTTGACCTGCCCGATCCCGCTGCGCTGCGCTTGCGAAGCTTCGAAGATGCTGTCGTTGATTTCGACCACACGCTGGATTGCATGCCGCACGTCCCCCATGGCATAAGCCACCTGATCCGCATGTGCGGCGCCACCCGAGATGGACTCCACCGAATTGCGCACCAGCACCTTGATTTCCTTCGCTGCGCTGGCCGCCCGCTGCGCGAGGCTGCGCACCTCCCCGGCGACGACGGCAAACCCGCGGCCGTGCTCGCCGGCACGCGCCGCCTCGACAGCGGCATTCAATGCGAGGATATTGGTCTGAAACGCGATCCCTTCGATCAACGCCGTGATTTCCACGATCTTCGCCGAACTGGCGGAAATCACGCCCATCGTGCCGCGCATCTGCTCGACGGCCGCCACGCTCGTATCGGCCGCGAGTGACGTCGCATTGGCAAACTCCGCGGCCTGGCTGACATGGTCCGCATTGCGTTGAACAGACATGATGAGCTCGCTCAGGCTCGCCGCAGTTTCTTCGAGCGACTCGGCTTGTCGCCTTGCACCAGAGGACAAATCTGCGCTGCCTTCGGCTATCTGGATCGAAGCGCACTGGATCGCATCGCTCGATCCCTTGATCGTATGCACAGTCCCGGCGAGGTGCCGATCCATCGTTTGCAGCGCATCGAGCAACTGAGCGAACTCACCATGCAGGCTCATGGCCTCGGCATTGCCCAGCCGGCCTTCGGCGATTTCCCGGGCAACACCGAGTGCCGCCTTCAGCGGCGTCGAAATCGCCCAAAGCAACCAGGCGGAAGCAGCCGTGGCCACGAGGACGCCAACGCCGATTGCCCCTAGCACGGTCCATCGCAACGCATCGAACGTCGCGTGGCCGCGCTCCGCCAGTTGCCGCGCCTGCATGGCGCTCAGTGCGACGTCGCGGCCGATTGCGTCGGACAACGCATCGCCGGTTTCCGTCAGCTCGTCGATCGAGAAAGCCGCCATGTCCAGATTGCCGGAACGAAGCACCGCAGCGATATCGTCCGATTGCGTCCGGAAATTGGCCGATACCTTCGCTACCTGGTCGGCCAGTCGGCGCTCATCCGCCGTCGCAATTTTCGCGGGATAGTAGTCGTGCCAGGCCGCATCGAGCTTCTTTTGCTCATTGCCGATATCGACCACGAGTTCCTCGGCCTTGTCCTGTTCATGCAGCGCCTGGATGTAGCGCATCTGCAGACGGATCTTCAGCGCCGCCGCCTGCATTGCGGCGAGATCCTCGATCGGCACGGTACTCGCCGTGTACATGCTGCCCATGTCGGTGCTGAGCCTCGCCAGACCGCGCAGGCCCATCATGCCGATCGTCACCATCAGCGCCACGCAGACGCCAAGCGTAAGCATGACCTTGAACCGGATCGTCCCCGTAAAAGCACCTATGCGGCCAGTCTTTTTATTTTCCATTACGAAATATAATGTTTCTTCGCCCGCCGCTTGCTACCACCGGTCGCCAACTGATGCTTCAGAGATCGCCAACACGCGCCATTACGTCAGCCTTTCCTGCTATACGCGCTGCACCAACCCTTACCTGCAACCTGCTTGCCCCCGAACATCGGGCACGGCGCGAACGCGTCGCCGGGCTTGCCCTGATAGAACGTGCAGTTGCTGCAAACCTGGCCAGCGGCGTACTTCGCGTACTTCGCCTTGTCTACCCTGGTTGCGTCGGACTTGTAGCCAAGGGCCTGCGCCGTGGGCTCAGCGTCGGATACCTTGGGGGATTCGGCGAACGCAAGACGCGTAAGCGCCAGACTCGAAGCTACACCTGCGGTCGTGATCATAAAAGTGCGGCGGGACTTTCTCATAAAAGTACTCCTTATTGTGGGATGGGCGTGCCGGTAAGGCACAGTGATATCAAAAACGAATGGCCCTCGAATTCACCTTGGTTGTCGAGCGCGTCATCGTGTTCAGGCTTTCAGCGCCCCGAAAATCTCGCTCAACATCGCCTTCGCATCGCCGAACAACATGCGGTTGTTGTCCTTGTAGAAGAGTGGGTTGTCCACACCGGCATAGCCCGAGGCCATGCTGCGCTTCATCACGATCGAGGTCTTCGCCTTCCAGACCTCCAGCACCGGCATCCCCGCGATCGGGCTGGCCGGATCCTCCTGCGCTGCCGGGTTCACGATGTCGTTCGCGCCGATGACCATCGAAACGTCCGCCTCGGGGAAATCGACGTTGATCTCGTCCATCTCCAGCACGATGTTGTAGGGCACCTTGGCCTCGGCCAGCAGCACGTTCATGTGTCCCGGCATGCGGCCGGCCACCGGGTGGATCGCGAAGCGCACGTCGACACCCTTTTCGCGGAGCACCTTGGTGAGTTCATACACCGTGTGCTGGGCCTGCGCCACGGCCATACCATAGCCAGGTACGATGATGACGCTCTTGGCGCCGCGCAACAGCTCGGCGGTTTCGGTGGCGCTCACCGCGACCACCTCGCCCACCGGCTGCGCGCCGCCGCCCGCTGACGCAGGAGCACCGCTTGCGGTGCCGAAACCGCCGGCGATCACGCTAATGAAGTTGCGGTTCATCGCGCGGCACATGATGTACGAGAGAATCGCGCCCGACGAGCCCACCAGCGCGCCCACCACGATCAGCAAGTCGTTGCCGAGCATGAAGCCGGTGGCCGCCGCCGCCCAGCCCGAGTAGCTGTTAAGCATCGACACCACCACGGGCATATCGGCGCCGCCGATGGCCATCACCATATGCACACCGAACAGCAGCGCGATCGCCGTCATCACGACGAGCGGCGTCATGCCATCCTGGATGCTGCCAGCGTGGAGGAACGCGCGGCCGCACACGATCACGACCAGCAGCGCGGTCAGGTTGAGCCAGTGCCGCGCGGGCAGCAGCAGCGGCTTGCCACCGATCTTGCCCGAGAGCTTGCCGAACGCGATGATCGAGCCAGCGAACGTAACCGCGCCGATCAGGATGCCTACGTAAATCTCGACTTCGTGGATGGACGTCACGGCGCCGGTGAACTGCATCGACGTGTCGACGTAGCTGGCGAAGCCCACGAGGCACGCCGCCAGGCCGACCAGGCTGTGCATCAGCGCCACCAGTTCGGGCATCTGCGTCATCTGTACCTTTCGGGCCGCGATGATGCCAACGGCACCGCCAACGACCAGCGCGCCGACGACGTACGGAATGCCCGCAGCCGAAACACGCGGCCCGAGTACGGTGGCCAGCACGGCAACGGTCATGCCGATGATACCGAGCAGGTTGCCGCGACGCGCGGTTTCAGGATTGGCGAGCCCGCCAAGGCTGAGGATGAAGAGAATCGCCGCGCCAATATAGGAGACGGCAGTCAGGTTTGCAGTCATGCTCGACCCCTCATTTACGGAACATCGCCAGCATGCGCCGCGTGACCGCGAAGCCGCCGAACATATTGACGGCCGTGAGCGCGAGTGCAGCCACGGCGAGGCCTAGGATCAGGCTTGACGGCCGTTCACTGCTGCCTCCGGCCAGATCGCCCAGCGGCGGCGCGACCTGCACCACCGCACCGATGGCGATAATCGACGAGATCGCGTTGGTCACGCTCATCAGCGGCGTGTGCAGCGACGGAGTGACGTTCCAGATCACCATGTAGCCGACGAAGCAGGCCAGCACGAACACCGTGAAGTGCGACAGGAACGTGGTGGGTGCGTACAGCCCCACCAGCAGCAAGGCCAGCGCGCCGAGGCCGAACACGATGGCCAGCGACTTCGCCGACATCGGCTCGCCCTTGCCGTGGCCCTTTTTCGACGCGACTGCCACCGCAGCAGCAGCCGGCTGAGGTTTGGGTGCGATGGCCGGCTGCTTGATCGGTGGTGGTGGCCAGGTGATGTTGCCTTCCTTGATGACAGTCAGGCCGCGGATGGCGTCGTCATCGAAGTCGACGTTGATCGTGCCGTCCCTGGTCTTGCACAGTTCCTCGATCACGCGCAGCAGATTGTTCGCATAGAGCGTGGACGACTGCCTGGCGAGACGCGACGCGAGATCGGTGTAGCCGATGATCGTTACACCGTGGCGCACCACTGCCTCGCCGGGCACCGTGAGCTCGCAGTTGCCGCCCTGTTCGGCCGCCATGTCCACGATCACGCTGCCCGGCTTCATCGACTGGACCATTTCGGCCGTGATGAGCTTCGGGGCCGGCTTGCCAGGAATCAGCGCGGTGGTGATGATGATGTCCGCGTCCCTCGACTGCTGCGCGTACATCGCGCGCTGGGCCTGCTGGAAGCCCTCGCTCATGACCTTCGCGTAGCCGCCGCCACCCGAGCCTTCCTCGTCGTAGTCGACCTTGACGAACTCGCCGCCGAGCGACTTGACCTGGTCGGCCACTTCGGCGCGTGTGTCGTTGGCACGCACGATCGCGCCGAGGCTGGCCGCAGTGCCGATGGCCGCGAGGCCCGCCACGCCCGCCCCGGCGATGAACACTTTCGCGGGCGGCACCTTGCCGGCGGCGGTGACCTGCCCGTTCAGGAAGCGGCCAAACGCATGCGCAGCCTCGATCACGGCGCGATAGCCGCTGATGCCGGCCATCGAGGTGAGCGCGTCCATCTTTTGGGCGCGCGAGAGCGTGCGCGGGAGCGAGTCGATGGCGAGCACCGTGGCGCGTTTCGCGGCCAGTTGCTGCATCAGTTCGGGGTTTTGGGCGGGCCAGACGAAGCCGATCAGCATGGCGCCTTCGCGTATCATCGCGACTTCTTCGCTGCCCGGGGCACGCACCTTGAAGACGATGTCGCTATGCGCCCAGAGTTCGACGGCCGATGCCACGACCTCGGCGCCGGCCGCACGATAGGCGTCGTCGTCGAAATTCGCGGCCGCGCCCGCGCCGCTTTGCACGGCGACCTGGAAACCCAGCCCGATCAATTTCTCGACCACCTCGGGCACGGTCGCTACACGCCGCTCCCCGGTGGCCACTTCCATAGGAATGCCAATCAGTAATGTCATATAAAAAATTGACCGTTCACATTGGTATTGACCATCGCAAGGATTGCAGCCCTGGCAGCGACGGTGAAGTCACACCAGCCGCGCGACCGGTCAGTCGTCCGCGCAGAAAATCGCCGGTGTGAGGTTGGTGAAGTTCTTCATGTCGCTCATCACCTCGGCGGTCTCGGCGGAGGAAAGCGCCGCATCGATCCCGTTCTGATCGCTGAAACGCAGGATCGCTACGCATGCGAACGGTTGCAGCGCTGGCGATGGAAACAGGACCTCGGCCGACTGCAGACCAAACTCACTCCACGCCGAGCGAACAAGAGCAGCATGGGTCGAAAGATAATACTCGCGGTCAAACGTCCCGCCTTCTGCATTCGGGTAGCTCACGATCAGGGTAGTCATATTCAGTTCCGTGTTGAGATTCAGTTGAGAATTGCGTTAGGCGGATGCGCCAGCGCCTTGCATTCGGGCCGGCATAGCTCGCGCGCGGCGCAGCATCTGCCAGCCGAACAACAGCATCCATAGCGGCAGAATCAGCACGACGACCATCTCGCTCGCATTCGAAAGCGCGTCGAGATCCGGGAAAAAGCCGAACAGGAAGAAGAGCCCGAAAGCCCAGCCGACGATCTTGAGCAGAATTGATCCCCTCCAGCCATCCTTTTTTAATACGTTGGCGGCAATCGGCGTCCAGAACAGTACGAGGGGCCCCTCGATCCACCAGAGGCCGTTTTGCGTCGCATTGGCTATCGCCGTCCATACCGCCGCCGCGGCGTTTCTTGTGGCATCGTCGCCGCCCGCGTACAGATGGGCCAGCGGGTGAAGGATCGCAAACTGCATGACGGCGCCGGTTACGCCCACCACGACGTACAACACGACGGCCATCGCCACCATGTTGCCGAGCGCGCCCAGCTCTTCGCGAAAGACATGCACAAAGTAGCCGCCAATGACGAGGAAGGGCAGATAGAACCCAAACGTGTCGGCGACCATGCACCAGCGGAACAGATCGCGGGTATCCGGTTGCAAAGCAAGCATCGATGTTCCGTGCAGCACCATATCGGCATCCGGGCCCGTGACCACGAATGACAAGCCGACATTCGCGTACGCGAGAATTCCGCCGATGATTGCGCTCCAGGCCGTGAAGCGCATGGCCTTATGCGAGGTTTGATTCATCGTTGATCTCCGGGGAAAGGTCAGGTTCGGTAAGGCGTGGGCGAGTTCAGCGCGACTCCGCCATTTTTGGCGCGCTCCAAAGCGCAGTAGCCGTAATAGATCGCTGGCATGAAGTAGGCCCATGAGCACAAAGCAAGCGTAAAAAAATTGAGAAAGACGTTCGTTTCTTCGCCCGGTATTTTGTAAAAGTCGTAAATGGCGGCAATGCTCAGCGACGTTACCAGAGCCACCCCTACGGCCAGAGCACTCAGCATTTCGCCAATTTCCAGAAGCCGCTTGATGAAGTACACGAGATATACCGATAGCAGAATCCACATCGTCAGATAGAAGTAGGGCAAAAACCCCGCGATGAAATCTTCTCCCACAAGAACAAATGTGAGCGCAAACGAAACGACGAATGCCGTGACGTCTTGACGAATTGACGGCTTGTAGCCATGCGTAATCGCCATCAGGCCGGCGACAGCGATGATCGGCATGCCGAATCCGCGAGAGAACGCATCGAAGAAGTGTGCGACCTCATAGGAAACTGCATTTCCTGTAGCAAAAAAACCAATGGCGTTCGTCGCCGAAGTACCGACGATCCACATCTCCAGACCAAGAAGATAGTTTCGCTTCCTGACGATCTTCCAGCCGTAGAAAAACGAGCTCAGTGCCAGCAAAGCACTGGAAAGCATAAGAACTACAGATCTGAGGTCCATGACTAAACTCCCAACGCAGGTTGCATTTGATGGATCAATTCTTCTTCGGGTCAAGGCTTGCCAGATAGGTGGCAATGGCCTTGCGGTCTTCGGGCGAAAAACCGGTTGCAAGGTTTTTCATGACACCTGTCGCCTCGCTGCGGGTGCCGGAAGCGAACTCGTCGAACTGCGCGAGGAGATAGTCGTATCCCTGACCAGCCAAACGCGGAAACTGGTCGTGGCCCATCAATTGAGCGCCGTGACAGGCAACACAATTGCCCGCGGCCACCAGATGCTGTCCCTTCTCACGCAGTTGCGCATCCGGCTCGAAGTAGTGATTCGCGACCGGAGTCACCCCGGCAAAATATTCCGCCAGCGATTTGATCTGCGGATCGCTCATTGTCATCGCAAGGGGCCCCATGTTCGGATTACGGCGCGCCTCACTCGCGAAATTGTGAAGCTGCGTTTCCAGGTAGGGCGCCGGCTGCCCTGCGAGACTCGGATACCCCTGATGGAGCGAATTACCTTTGACGCCGTGGCAGCCCATGCAGACGTCGGTCACATGAGGCCAGGGGCCGCCGTCAGCCAGGTAAGCCGTGGTCGATGCTGCGAGATAGCGCTGCAGCCGGTATAGACCCAGCAGATCCGAGCCGAAAATGGCCAGCAACAGGGCAATAACCAGAGGAGTGCCAATCAATAGAGTTTTTTTCATCATTACCCCCTACGCTCGGCGCAGCGCATTTAGCGCCTGAAGTGCGCCCTGATGGCCGGAGCGCACGGCGCCATCCATGTACCCGGCCCAGATATTCGCGGTCTCCGTTCCCGACCAGATCAGCTTGCCGCACGAGGGGCGCAGCGCCTCTCCATGAGCGCTCCAGAATCCTGGCGGAATCGCGGAAACGCAGGTCAGTGTCCAGGGATCGACCCGGCCCCAGTCCTGATCGTGGTAAGCGATGGGAGACAGCGCTTCGTCGCCGAATGCCTGCGCGTAGAGCTGCTTATGCACGGCCATTGCTGCGTCCCGCTCAGACGGGACCATCGCATTCTCAATGAACGCATTGATAATACCGATCTCCCCTGCCGGCGGGGAGTTGTCAAAGGCCCAGATGATGGGGCCATTGACCTGGAAGATGCTGCCGTTCATGCCCTTGTCGCGCCAGAACGGGCGGCGATACACCATGGCGGTCTTCCGCGCCGGGGAATTCGCGGGCCACGCGCGCTGCAGGGCCGCACGCTTTTCCGGCAGGGGCGGATCGAACTGCAACTGATGGCACAAAGCCGGATGGATGGCCATGATGACGGTCCGTGCCCGCACTTCTCCGTGGTCGGTATGCAGGGTGACGACGTCGCCGTCCCATCCGGAGATCAGGCGGACCGGAGAAGACAGGCGAACCTTTTCACCCAGTTGCTCGGCCATCTTGATGCTGAGAATTTGCGAGCCGCCGATGAAGCGGGTTTCCTGGGCGCTGTGCTTGATGCTGTCGAGTTGCGAGTAATCGCAATCCGCCGAATTGACCATCGAAAGGAAGTGCAGCAATCCCATCTTAGCCGGTGCCGCCCCGCCCGAAAGCGTGATGCTGCCATTCCATCCGACCTGATCTTCAGGCTTGATATTCTGCTTTGCCAGCCAGTCACCGACCGAGAGCTTGTCCAGTTCGGCGACCTTCGGGGACGTCCACGGTGCGCCACAAGGCACCTCGCGCGAGAGTCTGCTGAGCTTTGCACCGACCGCCTCATCGGTGCCGAATGTGCCCTTCAGATCGACTGCCACCCGGCCGTCACCTCCCAGCATGACCGTAGTCCCGTCGTAGTAGGTCGGGAAGGTGCCGATACCCAGTTCGCGGGCAAGATCCGCAACGGCGGTCTGGCCGGGCCCGATCCATTGGCCGCCGACTTCCGAAACGTACCCGCCGGGAATGTTGTAGTTGAACGTTCGCCCGCCCACGCGATCCCGTGCCTCAAGAACCAGAAAGGACTCGCAGCCCGCGTGGCGCAGGTCGCGCGCGGCGGTCAGTCCGGCCAACCCCGCCCCTACGATGGCGACGTCGAGAATGCCGTCCGCGCCTGGCGCGGCCTTGGTGACCGCGGCATACGCCTGATGGGTGCTCATGGCGAGCGTACCCACGGCAGCAACCGAGGCGCCGGCATATTTGAGCCAGTGCCTGCGCTGCAGGTTTGCAGCGCCGTCCGGGGAAGATTTTTTTGCCATAGTGCCTCTGTCTACGTGATGAAGGCTCCCGCTCCGAGCGGGTCAACGAAAGCGTCCCACTCAGGCGCCATGCTTTTATCCGGCCGATATACCGTGCCACGCAACGCCTTGGAATGCCTATCCGAACGATTCGTGCACCGCGCACCGGTACCAGCGGGTGCCGCAATCTCAGCGCCGCATTAGTAGAACAACAAACCAAAGATAGGTCATGATACCAATTTGTAGAGCAAGAAAATAAAGGGTATTCCCTGTATCTCCAAAAATGTCTCGCGACATTGCGTTTTCGGACGCCTGGCCGGGCACTGAAGCGCGCCGTGCCATGGAGAGACTTTGACGATCCGGTCAAGTGACCAAAATCAGACCGGCATACGTCCGGGCATCACAGGTGCAAATTCTGGCCATGCGCTCAGATTGACGAAACCCACTCCGGCACGACCATGAACAGGTCGCCAACGAGGCCGTAGTCGGCCACGCTGAAGATCGGCGCTTCTTCGTCCTTGTTGATCGCGACGATGACCTTCGAGTCCTTCATGCCGGCCAGATGCTGGATCGCGCCCGAGATGCCGACAGCCACGTACAGTTGCGGAGCGACGATCTTGCCGGTCTGACCGACCTGGTAGTCGTTCGGCGCATAGCCCGCATCGACGGCTGCGCGCGAGGCGCCCAGCGCTGCATTGAGCTTGTCGGCAAGCGGCTCAAGCACCCTCGTGTAGTTCTCGCCGCTGCCCAGACCGCGGCCACCCGAGAGAATGATCTTCGCGCTCGTGAGTTCCGGACGGTCGAGCTTCGTGACTTCACGGCCAACGAACTGCGTGAGGCCGCTGTCTACTGCTGCTTCGAGCTTTTCAACCGCTGCGCTGCCGCCTTCGGCTGCAACTGCATCGAATGCCGTCGTGCGAACGGTGATGACCTTGATCGGGTCGACCGATTGCACTGTCGCGATTGCGTTGCCTGCGTAAATCGGACGCTCGAACGTGTCCGGCGCATCGACAGTGGTGACGTCGCTGATCTGCGCGACGTCGAGCTTCGCGGCGATGCGCGGCGTCACGTTCTTGCCCGCTGCCGTCGCCGGCGCGAGGATGTGCGAGTAGTTCTTTGCAATGCTCAGAACCGTCGCTTCGACGTTCTCTGCGAGACCCGCTTCGAGTTGCGGCGCGTCGGCCAGCAGCACCTTTGCAACGCCCACGATCTTCGCGGCTGCGTCGGCTGCAGCCTGAGCGTTGTGGCCCGCGACCAGCACGTGCACGTCGCCACCGATTTTCTGCGCTGCTGCGACCGTATTCAGCGTCGCGGCCTTGATCGAGTGATTATCGTGTTCAGCTATTACCAGATTCACCAGATTCGTCATTTTTCGTCTCGCTCCTTACAGCACCTTGGCTTCGGTCTTCAGCTTCTCGACCAGCGTCTTCACGTCCGGCACCTTCACGCCGGCCGTTCGCTTCGGCGGCTCGGCAACCTTCAGCGTCTTCAGACGCGGCGTGACGTCGACGCCCAGGTCTTCCGGCTTGACGGTCTCGAGCGGCTTCTTCTTCGCCTTCATGATGTTCGGCAGCGTGACGTAGCGCGGCTCGTTCAGGCGCAGGTCCGTCGTGACCACGGCGGGCAGCTTAAGCGACAGCGTTTCCGCGCCGCCGTCCACTTCGCGCGACACGGTAGCCTTGCCGTCGGCAACCACGACCTTCGAAGCGAACGTCGCCTGCGGCAGGTTCGCCAGCGCGGCAAGCATCTGCCCCGTCTGGTTCGAATCGTCATCGATGGCCTGCTTGCCGAGGATCACGAGTTGCGGCTGCTCCTTGTCGACGAGGGCTTTCAAAAGCTTCGCGACAGCCAGCGGCTGCAGGTCTTCATTCGACTCGATGAGGATCGCGCGGTCCGCGCCAATGGCCAGCGCCGTGCGCAGCGTTTCCTGGGCTTGCGTCACACCGGCGGAAACGGCGATGACTTCCGTCGCCACACCCGCTTCCTTCAGACGCACCGCTTCTTCCACCGCGATCTCGTCGAACGGGTTCATCGACATCTTCACGTTGGCGATGTCGACGCCCGTGCCATCCGACTTCACGCCAACCTTCACATTCGCATCCACGACCCGCTTCACCGCCACCAACAATTTCATTGCCGCTCCTCGTCCAATTCATTTGTATTGCTTACGCTCGTCGCCGGAATGATCCCTTCTGCCTTCCATACCTGTTCCAGACGCAGGTAATTTTCCCTGTTGCGCGCTTTCGTCGCGGCGCTGGGCGGATAATCGATCCAGCGCTGCGGAAGCATCCCCTCCTCTCCGGCCTGCAGGAGTTCGGCCCGGACTTGTGCGCGGGTTTTGCCCGGCGTCGGGCTGACGTCCAAACCCGTGCGCCCTTCCACGCGAGCCGTCTCGGTTCGCACACTCGGGTCATCCTGTACTTCACTCGAGGCGTACACGGAATGCGGAATGGATTGCTCAGGACGGGGAACGCCGCCACCACGCGCCTGAGCCGAAGCGGCGACGGTTGTTAGCACAGCGGCGAGAGCCGCATGACTCAATATGGCAGCAGCATTCATGTCGCATTCCTTATCAATAAATGAATTCAAAACCGGATTGAGGGCACTTCCCTCACACCAGCCTCTATCCGATAACCCGATTCGGGTGCCGTGGCGCCCCAACGCGAGGGAAATCCATCGCCGCCTGCGGCCTGGTTACTCCTTCGTCCACCCGTTCTGATAGAGCTTCCCTGCCAGCACGCCCAGACGCAGCGTGAGGTGATAGTTCTCGCCGTCCTCGATCAATGCGGAGCGCACATCGCGGAAGAGCTTCTCGATCGGGAACTCGCGGGTGGTACCGTTGCCGCCGAAGAGCTGGAACGCCTCATGCGTGATCTTCATCGCTTCTTCAGTCACGCTGACCTTGGCCTGGGCCGTCGCATACGGATGGCTCTTCGGAGACAGACGCGAGAATGCGAGGCTGCGTCGCGCAATCGCACGCGCCATCTCCAGCCGGCGCAGCATCTCGCCCACGCGTAGTTGCGTCATTTGATGGTCGATCAACAGTGCCCCACCTTGCTTGCGCTCGTGACAATACGCCAGCGCGAGTTCGAACGCAGCGCGGGCCACGCCTACGAACACCTGACACATGTGCGTGCCGGCGAACGACCAGGTCGAGGCCAGATTGCCGAGATAATCGTCCTGCTGCGCAATGGCGAAACGTCTGGGCACCTTCACATTGTCGAAGTAAATCTCGCCCTGCGGCAGCGAACGCTGGCCAATCTTGTCGAGCGGCTTGCCGCGCGAGACACCCGGCAGATCGAGCGGAATGATCATGCCGATGCCGTTCGTGAATGCACTGCGTTCCCCCGTGCCATAAAAGCCATCGCCATAGTCCGCAGCCATGTACGCGAGCGCCACCTGCGCGACCGAGCCGTTCGAAATCCACGCGGAGCTTTGTCCGTTAATGACGATTTCGTCTGCGCCCACCTTCGCCGTGAGGTTACCCACCGGCTGCTTGCCGCTCGCGCTGATCTCGTCGCGATAGAGAATCGCTGCATCAGAGCCACGGTCGGGCTGCGTGTTCATCCAGCAGCCAATCTTGCCGGTGCACATGTCGATCAGCTCCTGATTACCGACTGACTGCGCCATCATCAACGGAGCAGGCGCCACGCCGATCGAGACGGCAAGCCCTGCATCACCCCAGCCGAGCTCTTCGCCGATCAGCGATTCAATGCGCACCGCCATGTCGGGAGGAAGCTGCGCGAGCAGCTGCGGATCGAGGCCCAGCTTGGCGCTTTCCATCATGGCCGCCCAGTACGGCGAGCCGGGCGCGATCACTTCCTCCGGCGTCATGCGATCCAGTTCGCAGCCGACGGGCTTCAGCACGTCACGTGCGAAACGATGAACCGTGTCCTGGATCGCACGCTCCTCCTCACTCATCGGCGTTTCGAAACCGGTCAATCCTGCCAGCGGCAACCCCACGGACTTGTGCAGTCGAATCATTTCGGTACTCCTCCTATCCTGAACCCACGTCGACTGGACTGCCCCGCAATCCAGCCACTCTTTAATAGATCAACATACCAAACATAGGTAACAATACAAAACATGAGACAAAAAAAAAAGACAGGGTATTCCCCTGTCCTTTTTCCTCGCCCGCACAACCCTGCGGCCATCAAGCCATCTCGGCGTCTACCGTCCTCCCCCACACCAGGTTACGCGCAGTCTCGATAAACATCGCCTCGAATCCTCGCATGTACGCTCGCTTGCTGCGCGTGGTGCCGAGATGAAGTGTCATGCCGTCCACCATCGAAATAAGCAGCACAGCGATATGGGTGCTCTCGGCCGCCCCACGCTCTGGATTCGCGGCACGAATGAGCTTGCTGAGTTCGCTCGTCAAGGTGTCGTACCATTCGTCCCGCATCTGTGCGCACTCGGGGTCGGTAGAGGCAAACGAAAAGAAATGCCACCACAGCGGGATGTTCTTCGAGTCCTTCGCGTCGTGCACCGACTGATCGAGAATGGCTTCGATCGTCGCACGCGGCGAAGCGTTGTTCTGGAGAGCCTGCTTCAGGACATTGAGATACGTTTCGATCACCGGCGCCATCACTGCCCGCACGACGTCAGGGCGCGTCGGGAAGTAGTACTGGAGGTTGCTGACGCTGATTCCCGCTTTCAAGGCGACGGCACGCAGCGAGAAGTCCATGGGGCCATTCTCGAGCAAGAGCTTCCTGGCCACACGAATAATGGCATTGCGCGTACGTACACCCTGGGCCCGCAGGCCGTCGGGTGCGGTTCCCGTGGTGGGTGCTGCGCTCGACGTGCGCCGCTTACGGGGGCTGGGCTCTTTTGGCACTGTCATCGTTTCCGCCTTGAGTGAGGTAGACGTCTCTCCGAGGAGGGGTAAAGCGGTCGCACGAACCGCTTCCTAGGTAAACATGACTATACCTTACACGAGGCTGAACATCCATATGGCGAGCCGCAGGGTTCGCGCCCGCGCTTCATCGCCGCCATGCACTACAGCCAATCGTCGGGCCGCTCCCAATGCCCTCAACGCTTCCGGTCGAGGCATGGTCGCCGCGGGCGCCGTACGATAATGCCATGCGCCTCACGCATGTCGTGCCTGCGCGGCCCGCGCCTTACCGTTTACGCGGTCATCGAGCGCGTTCACCACGCCTAACGCCCCGTTCATGACGCACCAGCGCAACGGCTCGGGCAGCGTCGATGGCGTCTTGTGATCGAGCGCCGAAAGGAGCGGATTTTCGATGCCGCGAATCCGCCCGGCAATCATGCTTCCGACCATGGACTGGGCAGCCACGCCATGTCCGGAGCACCCCGCACTGTAGAAAATGTTCTGATGTGCCCCTGTCGCCCCAACAACCGGCAGCGCGTCACTGGCCAGGCTGATATAGCCGCTCCAGCAGGCCCGCAGCGCGATGCCCTTGAGGGTCGGGAAGCGGTCATGCAGGGCTGTGCGCAGTTCGCGATACGACTCGTAGTCGGGCACGTTCGGCGTTTTGGAGCCGTATGGGTAGTGGATACGCTTCGTCGTCACCACGAGGGTATTGTTGACGGTCAGGCGATGGCTCTCCATGGTCCAGTGCGCTGTCACGATGCCTTCACGTCGCGGCCAGCCCAGCGCCCTGCGCTGGTCATCGGAAAGCGGCTCGGTCTCGATCGCGGAGACTCGCAATGGCACAACCTTGTCCGCCAGCAGACCGAGTTGCGGCGTGTAGGCGTTGGTGGCCAGCATCAGTACCGGCGCACTCGCACTGCCGCGCGGGGTTTGCACCTTGATGACCGGCCCCTCGGTGTAAGACAGCAGCGGCGTGTTCTCGTAGATCTTCACGCCGGCCCGCAAAGCCGCGCGCCTGAGCCCCATCACGTACTTGCCCGGGTGGAGCGTGCCGCCGCGCGGCACGTAGTTGCCGAACAAGAACGCCGGCGGAATGCCACGTGCGCGCATCTCGGCCTGATCGAGAAACTCCGACTGAAAGCCCAACCCGGCGCCGGTTCGCATGTCATCGCGCACCTTGTCTTCCTGAGCGGGATCGATGCCCGCCCGGATAATGCCCGTCTGGTTGTAGTCGCAGTCGATCTCGTACTCCTTGAGCTTACCTTCCACGAAGGGAACGGCGTCTTCGTAGTAGCGGACGATCTCCTGCCCTTTCTCGTTGCCTACACTCTTGAGAAAAAGATCGTATTCGAGCGAGAGTGCACCTGCCAGATAGCCCGCGTTGCGTCCACTTGCACCAAAGCCGGCAAATTCGCGCTCGAGCACGACCACTTTCGCTCCGTGCCTGACCAGTTCGAGCGCTGCAGAAAGCCCCGCAAAACCGGCGCCGACGATGACCACATCTGCACTCACGTCGCCAGTGAGTTCAGGCTGCATGTCGCCTGGCCGTTCTACCCAGCCGCCGAGCGTGCGGTACTTCTCCAGGTCAGCGGCCATTCTGGCCGCCTCCACTGGGACAGCCGATTCGACGCGGGAGCATTGCGTAGCCGCCACCGCCGGCACGACCACGGCTGCCGCCGCCGCACCCTTGATGAAGGTGCGGCGGTTCACTCCGGAACGCGAGCCGTCCTGTTGTCCTGCTTGTGCTTCCGTTGTCTCGTTCATACATGCTCCATCAAACCTTGCTCAGAATGTGGACAGCAAGCGCCGCCTCTTCGATGCCCTGAAACCCACCGCCGTTTTCCTGAATCGCGTGGCGCGCGCCCGGCACCTGACGCGCGCCCGCTTCTCCGCGCAGTTGAGAGACCAGTTCGTAAAGCTGACCGATTCCCGTCGCACCCAGCGGATGCCCCTTCGATTCGAGGCCGCCGGATGGATTGATTGGAATGCGCCCGCCGACCGTGAACTCGCCACCTTCGGCAGCGGGACCGCCCTGGCCGGGCGGGACCAGTTGCAGGTTTTCCGCCTGAATGATTTCGCCCATCGCCGACGCATCGTGCACCTCGGCAACATCCATGTCCTCGGGGCCGAGGCTTGCCTGCTCGTAGGCCTGCAGCGCCGCGAGGCGGCCGATGTTCCGTTCGGGCTCTTCGATACCGCGATGAGTGAAGCTGCGGATCACGCTTGCCGCAATGCGGATACAACGCTTGCGATCGGCGCCGATGCGCCGCAGCCCCTCTTCGGAACAAAGGATCGCAGCGGCCGCACCGTCCGAAACCGGCGCGCACATGGGCAATGTGATCGGATACGTTATCGGCGGCGCCGCGAGCACTTCGTCGATCGTGAACGGCTGACGGAACTGCGAGTACGGGTTATGCACCGAATGCAGATGGTTCTTCGACGAAACTGCTGCGATCTGGCGCTGCGTGGTGCCGTAGGTCTTCATGTGATACCGGCACAGCGCGGCGTAGACCGACATGAAGCGGCTATAAGGCCGATCGGACTCCGATCCGGACGTAGGCTCAATACCTTCGCCAAGCTTCATCAAATTGGAAAAGTTCTCGTCGACACGCGACACGTCCCAGCCCGCCTCGAACAGGGCGAATGATTTCGCCTTGTCCGGGACGTTCATCTTCTCTGCGCCGAGCGCGAGCGCCACATCGCAGGCACCCGACCGAAGCGCCTGGGCCGCGAGATGCACCGCAGTGCTGCCGGATGCACAGGCGTTTTCGACGTTGTAGACCGGAATGCCCTCGATCCCGATCTTGCTGAAAACGACCTGCCCCGGAATGGATAGCTGGCCCTGCAGCGGCCCATTGGTGATACCCGCATAGAAAGCCGCGCCGATCGCCCCGCCATCGCAGCCCGCATCTTTCAGTGCGCCGCGTAGTGCTTCGCCTGCGAGATCGTCGATGCTGCGCTCGAAGTGCCGGCCGAACACGGTCATCGCAATGCCGGCGATGTAAATGTCGCTCATGTGTTTTATCTCTCCGTGGCTCACTCAGATCCGGCGGGTTTGACCCTGCCAGTACTGCTCGCGCAGATCCTTCTTCAGCACCTTGCCGGCGGTGCTGCGTGGCAGCGCCGCAATGAAGTCCACGCTCTTCGGTGACTTCACCGAGCCGAGCTTCTCCTTGCATAGCGCCACGAGTTCTTCGGCGCTGACGCTCTGCCCCGCGTTGAGCTCCACCACCGCCTTCACAGCCTCGCCCCACGTTTCGTCGGGCACGCCGATCACCGCGCAATCCTGCACCGCCGGGTGCGCCCAGATCACCTGTTCGACTTCACTCGGGTAGACATTGAAACCGCCGCTGATGATCATGTCTTTTTTGCGGTCGGTGATGTGCAGATATCCTTCGGTATCCAGATGACCGACGTCGCCCGTGTGCAGCCAGCCCTCGACGATCGCTTCCGCGGTCTTCTCCGGCGCCTTGTAGTAGCCCTTCATCACGAGGTCTCCGCGCACGCAGATTTCGCCGGTCTCGCCCTGCGGCAGGATCTCGCCGCGATCGTTCAGAATCTCGACGCGCACGAGCGGATTAGGGCGGCCAACCGAGGAGAGCCGCTCTTGCGGCGCAAGCTTGCCGTCCACGAAGTGTTCGGCCGGTGTGAGATAGGAAATCGATGCCGGAGCTTCCGTCTGGCCGTAGCCACCCGCCATGACCGGGCCGAACACCTCGATCGCGCGCTTGAGCTTTTCCACCGACATCGGCGCCGCGCCATACAGAAAGCACTTGAGCGACGAGAAATCCTGGTTTTCGATGCCAGGGATATCGAGCAGGCGGTAGATCACCGTCGGCGGAAGGAAGAACTCCGTGACCCGATGTTTCGCGATCGCCGCGAGAAGCAGCGCTGGGTCGGGCTTCGGCAGCACGACCACCGTACCCCCGCGCGCGGTGCACGGCAGCGACAGCATCCCCGCGGTATGGGTCATGGGCGCCGCGGCAAGATTCACCGGACGCTCCGCGCCGTACGGAAACGCCATCATGAATTGCGCGAAGTAGGTCTGAAACGCGCGATGCGTATTCATCACGCCCTTGGGCAAACCCGTCGTCCCGCCCGTACCCGAAAGCGTCACGATGTCGTCCATGTCGTAGTCGACGCGCGGTTCGGTCGCGGGCTGCGCCGCGCTCCACTTCTCCAGCGACGGTGCCCACGGCAGATCGGCATCGATACAGATCCAGAGCCTGACCTTGGGGAGGCTGGGACGCAGCGCTTCAATCACCGGTGCGAATGCCTGGTGGAAGAACAGCGCTTCACAATCGAACGCGTCGAGGAGGTACTGGTTCTCCTGCGGTGCGCTGCGCCCGTTCACCGGGATCCACACCACGCCTGCACGCCACAGTCCCAGCGTGCAGATCCATGCCGTGACGTCGTTGTCGGCCCAGACCGCTGCCTTCGCTTCCTTTTCGAAGCCAGCAGCGAGCAGGCCGTTGGCGATGCGGCACGACAGCGTGCGCACCTCATCGAACGAATAGCTGCGCTCGTTCTGAATGTAGGCGACGCCGTCGGGATTGATGCGCCAACCGCGGTCGAAGAAGTCAATGATTGCCATGTTCCATGTTTCCCTGAATCTGTCCTGAATCTGTACCGAAACTGCGCGCTTGCGGCGCTTACAGCTGCGTGACGGTCGCGCGCGCGAGCCCGCGCTGCTCGAGGAAGCCGAGCAGATAGCGATGTCCGAATGCCTTGGATCCCGAGGCAAAGCCCACCTTCGCGGTTTCGCCGTCGAGAAGCTTGATGGCTGCTGCCGTCTGGATGGCGCCGGTCGCGATGTATGGCGTAATGCCGTGCACGGTTGCGCGAACGGCCGAGAGCTGGCCGCGACCGATCGCGAAGTCGACCGTGCGATGAAGCGACGTGCGTTCGCGTGGCGGCATGGCCGGCGTGGTCGAATCGACGAGTTGCTTGAGCACCGCATCCTGCTGCTCGTGCGGCAAGTTCGCGTACTCGGCATCCCACTTCTGCCCGAGCGCATGCACCATCTGCATCGCGTTGTTGTCGTAGAAGCCCACGCAGGAAACGCAGCTGCGCACGCGCGGATCGTTCTCGAAGTACACCGGCAGTGACGTTCCGCCCCACGGCAGCGCGAACACGGGCTGAAGGAAATCGGGAGAAGCGATGTTGAACGAGGCGTGCCGGTCATGCGGCACCAGCTTCTTTTCCCACAGATAGCAGGATTCCTGACGATAGCCTTCGAAGATGGTCGCGGTAGACCCTACGCTTACGCCAGCGCCGGCGCCGCGCGGGCCGCGCGTGAGCGTGGCGGTCTCCAGCGCGTCGGTGCCGGGCGTTTCGAGCGCCAGTTCAGCGGCGATTTCGGCGAACGTGTACATGTAGGCATTCGAGGGCGACACGAGCAGCCCGGCCTGCCGGAACTGCTCGCCAAACTGCTCGCGAACCTCGCGGATAAAGTGCTGCTCGCCCGTGGTGTCGAGGTAGTGGCAGCCTGCCTTGAGCGCCGCTTCCACGGCGGTGAGACCGAAGTTGAAGAACGGCCCGACCGTGTTGCACACGACCTTTGCACCGCGGAAGGCATTCACGAGCGAATCCACGGTGTGCCCGGCTTCGATGATTTCGTAGTTCGCCGACTCGAGGCGCACGACACGCTGCGCCATCATTTCCTGCGTGCGCTTCGCATTACGCGCCACGGCGGTAAAAGGAATGTTCTGGTCGATGAGCCAGTCCATGATCAACATGCCGGTGTAACCGCTTGCGCCATAAACGACGACGGGATGCTTTGCCATGCTTGTCTCCTGAAACGTGATTGGTCAAATGTTGCGTCTGTCAACTACCTGCGATGCCGCGTGAAGTGACGAGCACCGCCGTCGGTTGATGCAGCGATGACATGCGGCCACTTCATAGAACACAATGCAAAACTTAGGTCATATTGCCAAACTTAAGGCGCTGAAAAAAGACAGGGTATTCCCCTGTCTCTCCATTACTCCTGCCCGTTACGCCATGGCAGCTATTGCTTGCGGGCGTCACTGCCACCCGGCGTCAAGCTCGCGAGGTAGCTGGCCACCGCCTGGATGTCCGCGCCCGACAGGGAGGCCGCCATCCCGTTCATGGCGCCGCTCGGGTCATGACGCTCACCCGTCTTGAAGGCAACAAGCTGCTTCGCGAGATAGGCGGCGCCTTGGCCCGACAAACGCGGCACCTGATCCCGGCCCATAAACGACGCCCCGTGGCAGGCCTGACAACTTTTAGCCGCCACGAGTGCCATGCCGCGCTTTTCGAGTGCCGCCTCGGCGCGCACCGCTTCGCTTTGAGCTGGCGTCTGCCGCGCGAAATAGGCAGCCAGCGACTGGATCTGCTCGTCTGTCAGCTCTCTCGCAATCGGACCCATGTAAGGGTTGGGTCGCTGCCCGCCGGCAAACGCATGCAACTGGGCGACGAGATAAGCCTCCGGTTGTCCGGACAGCGCCGGATACCAGGCGTTGACGGACTGGCCATGCGCACCGTGACAGAAGACACAGGTCTCCTGCGGTTGCGGCCAGGGACCTCCGTTGGCCACCTCCGTCTTGTCGATCTCGCTCATCGCCTTTTCGAAATGCATGCCATCGAGATAATCGCGCCCGTAGAGCGCACCCACGCACACGACGCCTGCCAGCACGACAACTGCACCCAAGATCCATGCCCGCCTCATTCACGCCACCTCGCTACGTCGAGTGAAACCGGCCAGCGCCTGCAAGGCTGCGCGGTGGCCCGAGCGCACGGCGCCGTCCATAGCGCCGGCCCAGATGTCGGCGGTTTCAGTCCCCGACCAGATGAGGCGCCCCACTTCGGGATGCAGATACTTGCCCCACTTCGTCCAGAAGCCCGGCGGCATCGGATTGATGCAATGCAGGGTCCATGGATCGACCCGGCCCCAGTCGTAGTCGTGGAATTGCGATGGACGCAGCGCGCGGTCGCCGAATGCCCTGGCAAAAGTGGCCGACAGCGTTTTTTCGGCCATCGTGGGATCGTCCGGCAACATCCCCGGCGCGACGAATGCAGCGATTACGCCAAGTGACGCGTCGGGGGGGGAGTTGTCGTACGCCATGAAGACCGGGCCACCGACCTGGAAGATCGTTCCGCAGTAACCGGCGTCGCGCCAGAATGGCTTGTCGTAGACGTGGACCGTCTTGCGCATTGGGGCATTCGTGGGCCAGTTCTGCTGAAGCTGCGCCCGCCCGCCGGGCAGCGGCGGATCGAACACCACCTGATTGCACAGGGCCGGATTCATCGCGACGATCACGCGACGCGCCCTGACCACACCCTGATCGGTGTGTACCTCAACGACCTCGTGATCCCAGCCTGCGATCTTGCGCACAGGCGAGGACAGCCGGATCTTGTCGCCGAGGTGCTCGGCCATCGTGCTGCACAGACGCTGCGAGCCGCCGACGAAGCGCGTTTCCTGCGCGCCGCCCTTGAACGCTTCGAGCTGCGTGTAGTTGCAGCTCGCACTGTTGATCATCGATAAATAGTGCAGCAGCCCCAGCTGCGCCGGCGCACCGCCCGTGGTCAGCTTCGCCGCTAGCGCGAGAAAGTAGCCATCCTCGTATTTCACGCCCTGCTGCAAGAGCCACTCGCCGTAAGAGAGCTTGTCCAGTTCCGCCAGATGCGGGGCTTTCCACGGCGCGCCCGACGGCACGCCGCGCGACAGTTCGGCTAGCCGGTTGCCGATGGTGTCGTCCCCGCCAGTGCCGCCACGAAAATCCTGGGCCACTGTGGCGCCCTGTGCGATTACGACGGTCTTGCCCGTGTACCAGCTCGGAAACGTATCGATCTCGAGTTGCCGTGCCAGATCGAAGATCGCGGTCTGCCCGGGACCGATCCACTGTCCCCCGGCTTCGGAAATGACGCCGTGCCCAAGGTCATGGTTATAGGTGCGTCCACCGACGCGATTGCGTGCCTCAAGCACGACGAACGAATCGCATCCGGCCAGTTTGAGATCCCGACCCGCGGTTAATCCAGCGAGACCCGCGCCGATGATCGCGACGTCCAGAATGTCGCCATTCATGGGCTTCGTTACGGCAGCCTGTGCCAGCGAGATGCCGCCGGCCGCCAGTGACGCCGCGCCCATCGCCGTAAAACGTAGCAGCTGACGCCGGGTCTGCGTATCCGGCTTGCGTTTTCGATCCATCTTTGATGCCCAATTCAGTTTCATTACTTCTCCCCTTTCTTTTCTGCTAATAAGGAGAACGTTTTAACCAGGTCGCGTCCGGCGCTTCTCAATGGGCCGTCAGCACCCCGTCCTGCGAAAACAACACCGGTTTGCCGGCGCCGTCGATTAATGCGGCGGTGAGCGTCGCGCGATCTTCGCGCTGCTGGACTTCGAACCATTTGGCTCCCGCACCCTGCTTCAATATGAGGCCATTGAGACCCACACCGAACAGGCCGTTTCCGTTTGTAACGAGATCCGTGATCGAGCTCTTCGTCCCGGCGTTCAGTGGTGTCCACGTCGCCCCGCCGTCGCTGCTCTGGTACAGGCTGCCGAGCAGCCCGCCCACGACGATCCGTCCATCCGGGAGCGCCACGCCGGTCCACAGCGTGCCCTTGCCGCCCGTCGCCAGATAGCTCCAGTTCGCGCCGCCGTCCGTGGACTTGAGCACCATGCCCTGTTCCGAGTCGATATAGAGGGCTCCCGTGCGGTCTGCGAAGATGTGATACAGATTGCGGTCCGCACGGCCGCTGCCCGGCGGCTTGGGCACCGTTACCTTCGCCCACGTCTTGCCGCCGTCGTGCGTGGCAAGCATCAGCGACCACAGACCCACTGCAATGCCGTCTTTCTCGCTCGTGAAGAGCACAGAGAACAGCGGCTGGTCCACGGAGACGTCTATGCGCTGCTTCTGCCAGGTTTCGCCGCCGTCAGTCGTCGCGAGAATCACACCCCACTGGCCAACGGCCCAGCCGTGCTGCGCATCCGTGAAATTGACCGCCGAAAGCGTTGCCGAAACCGGCACGCTGCGCGCCTGCCGGAACGATTTTCCGTCGTTGTCCGACAGCAAAACGAGGCCGTGTTCACCGACGGCGACTATGCGCGGGCCCGCGCGTGTCGCGTCCAGTAACATCATGTGAGCCGGGTTCGCCCACGCGTGGGCGGGCTTTGCCGCCCAGTCCGCCACGGCCCCCGGCGGGAGGGCCCAGACTGCCGCGCTCGCGCACAGCGCGGCGCACGCAACAAGCATCTTGATCATGACTGCGTCTCCCATGTTCAGTGACTGAAGAGTCCGGGCGCACGCGCCGGTTTGCGTCGCGGGAACCAGCGCTCGAGCACGGAAGCCAGTGCAGGCAGCGCCGTCATCGCCATCAGCAGGTTCACGAGGAACATGAACGCCAGCAGCTTGCCCATATCCGCCTGGAACTTCAGCGCCGAGAAGCTCCATGTCGCCACGCCGATCGCCAGCGTGATCGCCGTAAATATCGTCGCCACGCCCACTTCGAGCATTGCATGCTGCACAGCCTTCACGACGTTCTGGCCGCCGGCCAGATGCACCTGCAGCCGGTTGTAGATGTAGAACGCGTAATCCACACCGATGCCCACGGCCAGCACCATGACGGGCAGCGTGGCCACCGTGAGGCCGATCTGCAGTTCCTTCATGAACCAGTAGCCGATGAAGGTCGCCACCGAGAGCGGCAGGCAGCACGCGAGCATTGCGCGCCAGTCGCGGTAGGCGAGGAACACGAGAATCAGGATCGCCGCGTAGACGTAGAGCATCATGGGCAATTCGCTCGCTGCGATTTCTTCGTTGGTTGCGGCCAGTACGCCCGCATTGCCGGCCGCGAGACGCACGGTGATGCCAGGAAACGGATGCGTTGCGCGGTACGTCTTCACGTCGTCCAGAATCCGGCTGATTGTCGTAGCCTTGTGGTCGGTGAGGAACAGGTGTACCGCCGTCATGCTGCAGTCCGCTTTCATGAAGCCCTTCACCCGGCCCACGTCCACCGATACCGCGCCGTAGTTCTCCGCGTCGATCGGAACGACATTCATCTTCGGGTAATCCTCGTTGTAGCCCTGGTTGTAGCGGCGCAGCAGCGCTGAGTAGGACTGCGCCGACACCACGCCAGGCTCGGTGCGCATCGCGCTCGTGAGATCGTCCTCGTACAGACCGACCGCCGGGTTGTCACACGCCTTTCCCGTCGACTCGATCGCGACCGTGAGCCAGTCGAGCCCGATGTCGTAGCTACTCGCGATCGACGTGGCGTCCCGGTTGAAACGCGCGTCCGCGCGCAGTTCGGGCGCGCCCGGCTGCAGCGTGCCGATTACGCGATCGCGGCTTTGCCAGGCCGCCAGTGCGAACACCACCAGCGTCAACGCAACGGTTACGCCTGCATAACGCGGCTGGGCGATGCGCGCGAGCCCGCGCAGCCATGCCGAGCGACGCTCGCTGCGCTTGAGCGCGCTATCGGCATAGGACTTCGTGAAGTTGAAACACGAAGCCGCGACGGGCAGCAGCACGAGATTCGTCACGATCTTGTAGGCCACGCCGAGCGACGCCGTGACGGCCAGCTCCCGCACCATCGGAATCGGAATCAGCAGCAGCGTGATGAACGACACGAATGCCGTCACGAGCGCAAGCACACCCGGAATCAGCAGGCCGCTGAAGCTGTGGCGCGCCGCATCGAAGGAGCTGTTGCCATGTGCAATCTCGCGCACGATAAAGTTGACCTGCTGCACGCCGTGTGAGACGCCAATCGCGAAGACCAGGAATGGCACCAGCACGGCGAGCGGATCCAGTCCGAAGCCCAGCAACTTCAGCGTGCCGAACTGCCAGACCAGCGAAGTGAGCGAGCACGAAATCAGCAGCACCGTGAAGCGCACCGAATGGCAGTACCAGTAGACCGCGAGCGCCGTGAGCAGCAGTGCAATGCCGCAGAAACCGAGCACGGCCGTCGCGCCATCAGCGATATCACCAATTTGCTTGGCAAAGCCGATGATCTGGATTTCATAGCCCGCATCCTCGAACGGCTTGCGGATCTGCGCTTCGAGCAGGTGGTTGAACGCCACGTAGTCGAGTACCTTGCCATTACGGTCGCGCTCGTTGAGCTCGGCTGTAATCATGGCACTGTCTTCGTTGTGCGAAACAAGCGTGCCGATATAGCCGCCGAGCGTCGTCGAGCGGCGAATCTTCGCGACAACGTTGGGCGTGAGCTGATCGGGCGTGATCGTGCCGGAGATGATCGGCTCGGCACGGAAGCCCTCGTCGGTAATCTCATTCACATAGGCGTTCGGCGTCCACAGCGACTGCACGCCAATGCGGTCCACGTTCGGCAGGTACGTGACGGCCTGGGTCACCTTGTATAGGCGCGTGAGCCCCTCCTTCGTCCAGATCGAGCCCTTGTGTGCGCGCACGACCACGGTGATCCGGTTCGCGCCGAGCAGGTCGGAGCGGTATTTCTGGAAGGTCTGGATGTACTCGTGGCCGATCGGCATCTGCTTCTCGAAGCCCGCATCCATGCGCAACTGCACGGCGAAAAAGGCCATGACGGCGGTGAACAGGCCGATGCTCACGAGCACCGCCGCTCGGTGAGCGAAGAAGAACCGTTCCAACGTTTTGACCAGGCGATTTAACACGGCATTATCCCTTCAGGTGATTCAATGGCGTACGGAACAGGCCATCAGAAGTTCCGCGTGACAAACATCCCGACGAAGTTACGGTCTGCGTACGGATTGCCCACGGTGTTGTGCCCGCCCCAGAACAGCGTGTAATTGATGCCCGCCTGCCACACGGTCGGGTTCTGGTTAAACAGCACGTAGAGGTTCAGCGACTTCATACCCTGCAGATAGTTCGCGGTGAGCGTCGGCGTATAGCCGTAGAGTCCGTCAGCAAACGTCAAGCCTGGCGTCACCTGCCAGCCGTGAATCAGCGAGCCGTCGTAGGTCCAGTTGAAGTCGACCGTCGCGCCCACGGAACTCGGGGTGCCCTGCGCCATGGCGATCGGATAGCCCAGGCCCGAGTTGTTGTTCAGCCACGGCAGGTAGCCCGCCTGGGGCACCTGCGTGACCTGCTGGCCGTTGACCGTGCGCGTGATGCCGTTCGTATTCAGGCCCGGGTAGTAGATCCAGGTGAGCTCCCAGGTCAGCGTGGCTTCGTCCGCGCCGAGCAGCTTGAGGAACGGATACTCGCTGCGCGTGAGCGCCAGCAGCCCGTTGATGTCGTACTGGAACTTCTTCTCGTCGGCCCACTGCTGGCAGTTCACGCCGCTTACGCCGTTGGTGTTCAGGTCGAGCGGGCCACCCGCGCCATAGCAGCTCGAGAGGGCCACGGCATCGTGCGGCCGATACGAAAGCTCAGTGCCGATGGCCCAGTTGCCGATGCCGAAATTCGCGCTGACACCAAAGAGCTGACGGTTCTGCAGATACGACCAGTCCAGCGTCCCGTTGGCCAGCGACGAGAGCACCGGTGACTTGTCGGTGTAATTTTCATAATAGACCGCGAAGTTCGCATCGAAGGAGCGCGGCGAATAGTTGAACTTCATGCCGAACTGCGGATGGTACTTCGACGGCGCCTGCCAGTTGACGGGCAGACCGATATCATTAAAGGGCGGCCCGGCAAACGCACCATTGACGAGTCCGGAATTGATGCCGTTGAGCACATTCTGGTTGCCGCTGTTCGGCCCCGCAATCGTGCCTGCGCTGGGACCGCCCACGTTCAGATTCGTAGTGCTAACCGTATACGGGTCGGTGCCGCGGCCGAGGCTGTTAGACAAAGACCAGTACGAACCAACCGGCGGATAGCGGTTGCCATTCCACTGAAACTGATAGTAGTCCTCAGTACTGAATCCATGCGAAAGATCCGCGGCGAAGCTGACCATCGGTGCGGGCAGAAGCGCCTGTTTCAGTTGCGAGCCGGGAATCAGCAGCTTCTGCACGTCGAGCGAGTTGGTGGCGTTGATACCGCCCTGTGCGAACATGCTCTCGCCCCAGTTGATCACCTGGTTGCCCACTCGCACATGCGCGCCCTGCCCGTTGATCGTGAAATCCTTTTCGCCCCAAAGATCGAGCAACTGCGCGTTGTAGACGACCTGCGCCGCGGTGGTGCTCGACAGCGGCGTGCGGTTCGTGTCGCCGGCGAGGAAGTCATACATGCCCGTGCCGCGGATCATGAACTTAAGCCCCTCGCTGGGCATCTTCAGCAGCAGCTCGCTGGTCGCGCTGATGTAGGTGCTGAAGGGCTGGCCCTTGCGGTAGTTCAGATCGCCGTTGTCGCCCACGCCCCACTGGTTGACATTGGCCGCCGCGCCGCAACCGAATGCGTTCGGGTCGCCCGTGAGCGAGCAGCTCGGGTTTTTGGTGCGGATACCCGCGCCCCCCGTGAGGTTGGTCACCCACGAACCCGTGAGGTCGCCCAAACCCGTCGTGAATTCGTAGCCGTACGCACTCGTTGCCGCCGTTCCAAACATGGCGAGCGTTACCGCAACATACCTTCCAATGATCTTCGTTTTCATGCGTCTCCCCTGCCGCCTGCCTCGATGCCGACGCACACCACCGGTGCGCGTCGGTCCCCTCGTCCTGCGCCAAACCTCAGCGCTCGCTCACCGATCTCAAGGATTCGGCCGTGTAGAAGTCCGTCTTGAAGCGGGGGTCGTTTATCTGCTCGTACCAGTGAATGTCCTTGCCCTGGCCAATCGACGAGGCATCGAAAACGTAGCGTCCGTTGTTGAGGTCGTACTGCGCCATCGGCTCGTTATCGCAGGTGCCACCGAGCTCCCACACCGGGATCGGATAGCTCTCGCGCACCTTCCAGAGCTTGCCCTGCGCGTCATAGTCCTCGCCCACAAGCGCCAGCCAGCTATCCTCATCCAGGTAAAAAATCTTCTTTGACGCGACGTGGCGTGCCGTGGGCTTGAGCGTCGCCTCGACCACCCAGACGCGGTGCACCTCGTAGCGACGACGGTCGGACGAAATGCCATTGGGCGTGGCGACGTCGTGCAGCTTGTCCTTGAAGGTGTACATGCCGAAATCGTCGTACGGGACGATCATTTCCTTCTTGCCCACGAGCTTCCAGTTGAAGCGGTCGATGGAGCCGTTGAACATGTTGGCTTCGTCGATCAGGTACTGATTCTCGAAGCCGATCAGCGGCGCATCGTGCGTGTAGGCCGGCATGCGCCTCACGCGGCGCTGGCCCGGAAAGTAGTAGTACGTCTCAGAATCCTTGTCGAAGTACTGGCGCTGTACGAAGGCCTGCCCAGCCAGCGCAGCGGGCGAATCGACCGAGAAATAGGCGCCCAGGTTGAACTGGTCGACGTCCTGCGGTGTGGTTTTGCCTTCCTTGCCCGCCGGGAAATAGAACGCTTGGGGGCCCACCGCGTCGATCCAGTCGCTGCTTCCCGGGCGCGGGGAAATGGACGTAACAACCGGCGCCCACTCGATACCCTCGCCGCGATAGCGCGTCTCGTAGTTGAGGATCGCTTCGGCACCGTTCTTCGGCTGCGGAAAGGCCACGCCTGGGAGCGTCGCCGCCTGGATCGTCTCGCCACCCGGAGCGAGTTTCGCCGTCGTAAGATTCGCAGTCGAATTCTGCTCAGCGAATTCCGGCGCCTGGCATTCGCGGTGGGACGGGTAGACCTCCATGCGGTAGCCCTTCAACTGCTTGACGAGCTGGACCTGCCCCGGTGACAGCTTGTCGGCGTATTTGTCGACGTTCGACGCATCGATCGTGTACAGCGGCTTCTCGCTCTTATGCTTCCAGAAGTCGCCGCGGACCTTGCCCCATTCCCAGCCGGCCGGCGTAGCTTCCCTGCCGGTAAACGCCGGCACGAGCCCATCCTTGCTGGCCGCGCGCTCAGCACCTGACGGCGTAAGGTCATCAGCAACGGCCGTTCCGGCCACAAGCAACAGGGCAGCCGCAATGGCAGACAAGGCTCCGATGGTACGCTTTCTCATCATGACTCTCCTTCCGATCTCTCTCATTCGTAATAGGTAATGCGAGGTTCAAACCCGACGCATTGGCGCACCGGGAGGGGGTCACTCTTCGCCGCACCCTGCCACGGCCACCGCCCGAATCTCGATGCACAACTCAGGCAGCGCCAGTTGTGTGACGCCAACCGCCGTCCACGATGGATAGCGCGACGGGAAATAGGCATCCTTGACCGCCGAAAAGGCCTCAATCTCGCCGCGCAGGTCCATATGGAAAGTGGTCAGCTCCACCACATCGGAAAGGTTCGCGCCCGCCGCCTCGAGCACAGCCTTGAGGGACTCGAAGGCGATGCGGGCCTGCGCCGGCATGCCCTCGCCGGGTTTCATATCAGGGCCGATGCCGACCTGGCCGGAGACCCAGATCGTGTCTCCCACGCGGGTCGCGGGTGAAAAATGGTAGGCGTCGTAGAACGCCTGGAACGGCGGCGGGACGATCGCTTGCCGCGTAGTGGACATTGTCATGGTGGTGGTGCCCTTAGTCAGACGAGTTGACGAAAACATGGCGCGCGAAACGGATCCCCTTCCTTCAACGCGGCGAGTTCTTCGAGGAACAAGACACCAACTGGCGTGAAGCCCGAGACGCTCGGCTGCGGCAGCGGACTGAAAACCGCGTCGTCACCGAAGAAGCGCAGCACGAGCGTGTGGCGATCCGGAAACGCGGGGTCCACCGCGCCACCGCCGTGCAGCACGCCCGGATGCAGCAGCAGGACGTCGCCGGGCTCCGTCGCCCACGAAATGATGTCGTAGGCGGCCGGATTGACACGGCGCTCAGCTTCGATATTTGGCAAGCGTGGCCAGACATCGCCGCCATGCAGAGGATCGGTCGGGTCATCAGCATTTTGAAAGGTCGTGCCGTCGTGACGCGGACCTCGATGCGACCCCCGCACGACCTCGAGCGCATTCTGTTTGGGTACGGCCTCGAAACTGATCCAGGCATTGCCGAAGTGCATGCCTTCCCATGGCAGGTAGGACGTGTCCTGATGCCACGGTGATCGGCCGCTCGTGCCGCCGCTCTTGAGGAACAGTTCCTCGGCGAAATACCAGACGTTCGCGGAGCCCCACAGGTCGGCGAACAATTGCCCGAACGGCAGTTCGCCGGCCAGTTCATCCAGGCGGCCCTTCGCAAACGGATTGGCGTTGTCGTTGTGCGTCTTGTGCACCGTGCCTTCGAACAGGCTGCCAGCCATAGGTCCCGGGTTCTCCATGCCCCAATCGAAAACCTGCCGGCACCGGGCCAACTGTTGCTCGCTGAGCAGGCCTTTGACCAGAACGGCACCGTCCTCGGCGAACGCCTTGCGCGTGGCTTCATCCATAGCTGAACTCCTGAATCGTCAATCGGCAACCTGCTCCCAAATGCTTCCCGCAGCGCCTTACCTAGAAAATACTACCAAAGTTAGGTAATGATACAAAACTAAAAAAAAGAAAAAAGAGAGGGAATTCCCTGCCTTCACAAGGTTACTCACAAGGAGCCAAGCCACTGCTAGAAGCAGAACGCGGCACTGTGCCTGCAAGCGGACCTGGAGATCAACGCCCTGACCTCCGGGGGGACGCCAATCAACGAGCCGTCCGAACTTTCTTGCATTGTTTTGTAAACGTGACTATCTTAGTCTTAGTGTACAATTTTTAAACCATCTGAAATATCTGCGCCTCTGGTGGTCGTGGACCAGGACCGATCTGCACGCATCCACAACGCGGATACCGGTCGCGAAGTGCCAGCGTCGAGTCGACTTTGAGCGACGAAGGCCATTGACGCAATACGCGCTCTTGCATTTTGGTAACGACGTACCGCAGTCGATCGAGTAGCGGCCCGGTGCCATGGCATCGGAAACCGTGAGAACGTGGCTGGGAGCGGCTTTGGCTGCGAAGCCGGCGGAGCGCCCGTTAATGGCGGAAAGAGTGGGAGACGGTGATGTCCAACATTCTCAGCAACTGGATTTATATGGGTAGCAACGCATACGACGAATACACGTTCGTACCATGGCTGAACAGGAACGTCTATCGCCGGACTGTCGACTTTAGTCAAGTCTGCATGCTGTAACGTCCGTGCAGCGTATTTCCAATGGACCACGGCGCATGAGGTACGAACTCACATCTGGAACGGGAGCCCAAACGCTGCAGGGGGGGGTAGCTACGAGTCCGGCGAGGGAGAGTTGCCCCTCCTATTCACGTTGGATTCCTAATCATCAATCCAGCATAGTGAATATCGAGATGCTGAACGGCTTCCATCAGGCAATCGTGAGCGCCATGGTATTTCTTGCCGGCACCACACTCTCCTACCTCAAAGTCTTTGTCGTGGATGGGCCGGAGGAACATGGATGCTTGCGCCGCGATGAGCGCGCTCTGCGCATTCGGCGCGACGATCGTGCAAGTTCTCACGCTGCGCCGAGCCTTGTAGATCGCCAACGACGATCCTCAACCGTTCGCGAAAACAGCGCGCCTGCTAATGTGGAGCATAGGCTCCTGCTCGGCAATGGCGTCAGTCTTGTGGTTGCCCAGTGGTGACGCCCGCTGCCTGGTCTCACACACTGGATGAACACGTAGCGTCCTGATACCCGCCCGATCATGGCCTCATCCGCCTCAGCCTCGCGATTCAGCGAAGGCACAAACGTGACGATCTCTTACTTTTGTACTCGCCGATCCGAGAGAGACGGTAACGGCTGTCATAACAACGCCCGACCTCTCAGCTGACATCGCGAATCAGCGAAGCAAGTTCTTGTGCCGATGCAGAGTTCGACCGCGTCAGGTTCTGGGCGACACTGCGCCTGTCCGCCTCAGTACGCTGCTGAGACAGAAATCGCTTTCCGCTTACCTTGGAAATCACTATCTCAAATCCGAGCAAGTGTTTGGATGCGCCTTCGACGAACTCGGGCGCAGCCTCCTTCAATGTCCAAGGGTTGCTGCGCCCCGACTCCTGCGCCTCCGTCAGCGATTCCAGGTGCGATATGATCCACTGTGGGTTATCAATAAACGAAATCTGCCCCCGCACCTCGACAGCAATGTAGTTCCAGCTCGGCGCCACCCGTCCACTACGCTGCCCATTCACATACCAGCGGGGAGATATATAGGCATTGGGGCTCTGGAACACTGCAACGACTTCGCTCGAAGCAGGAAATGTGGCGACGGGATGTTTCTTCGCCACATGTCCAAGAAGACGGGCCCGAACGCCAGTCTCGTCTAGCTCCACTGGCAACAGATTGGCTTCCAGCCCATGGTCGGCGGAGCCTATCAGAGTCGCCAGTGGATAGGTGCGTATGAGTCGATAGAGCTCATGAATCTCTGGGATGGCGAAAATCGGTTGAATATGCATAGGTATCTTGGTGAATTTGCATCCATTCTGCCCGCATCGCAAACCGCCGTCTTGAACGTTTTGGCCAATACAATCTCCTACGTGAAAGCCCCGACGATCGGCGCTGAGACGCGTAGTGAGGGGGCAAAACCGCCAAATCTACGGAACTCACGGTTCATGTGAGACTGATCCGAGTAGCCCAAGCCAGATGCAATGTTCCTCAGTGACAGCACGCCTTCGTGCAACAAACTCATGGCCTGCTGAAAACGAAGAATGCCCGCCAGAGAGCGAAGCGGAATCCCTGCGGCAGCCAGGACGTCATGACGCAGCGTACGAGAGGCCAGTTGAATGCGCCTTGGTTCGCGACCGAAGGCCTGATCGATTGCGTCGATTGCACGTTTGTGACTGAGAGAAACCGGCGCATTCGATGCAGTGCGGGCGACGGCTTGAACAAGACCATGCTGCAGTTCTTCTACGGATCGAGCGAAGAGGATCGAATGCGCAGATTTGCCGAGCAGCGTGGCAACGCGCCTTCCGGCGATCCACTGATTGCGCATCAAGGCGGCTGGTACGCCGAGGCACGTCCCACCCCATCCGATACGAAACCGAACGCCAATGCTGACCACACCTGGGCGAACTGTGAGATATCTCCAGGTATCAGCGGGGCCCGCGAGCGCAAGCCACACAGCGGTCACTCGTGATCCGGACGTGGTAGTGCAGTGCGCAGCCAGGTCCATACGCCCATCCGGCAATATTAGCTGGCTTCGCGAGACAGTTGCGTCATAGCGCCAAATGGCCACAACACGTTCCCGGTCAATTCCGTCCTGGGCAAGTTCTCGATAGGCCCCGAGAGCGATAGCAGTGCTCATGAAGGTAAGCTTCGCATAGGTGCAATCTCATTCACAACAGTTCCTGATTTCAATCGCGATGAGCGACAGCCACGAGCGAGCGTCTCACCGTCCGGATCGGCTCTCGGGTAGATAGGATAGCCATCTCAAGTCTAATTTATCCAAATCAGCGCTGATCCGCAGTTACGATTGCCCTCACGCCTTCAGATACATGTCGCAGCTGACGCCCGGCCGCCCTTCGGATCGAATCTTTCCCGCCGGTAGCGCTTCAGATTGACCGGTCCCCTCGCGTTTGAGGACATCATTAAAGACAGGGGCGTTCGGGTGCGACGTGAAATTCGTCTACGAAGGGCTCGACATCAAGCCCCACGGCGTTGAGGCGGCCCCGCAAACGCACGCAAACAAATGCAGGCACTCCACGCTTGAGCTCGAACGTACGGAGCGCCCGGTTTAACGTCTGCGCGAATGCCTGACGGCAAAGCGAATCCGCGCTTTCTGGTTCCCGGTCCGGATCGAATCATGCCGGACCATCACTAACCGGGAAATCAGGCGTAGCTATAAACACCGTGACCGGTCTTGCGGCCCAGCCGCCCTGCCGATACTAGCTCACGAAGCAGCGGGCACGCACGATACTTAGGATCACCGAAGTCCTTGAAAAAGACGTCGAGCACCGAAAGGCAAACATCCAGGCCAACGAGATCCGCCAGCGCCAGCGGCCCGATGGGGTGATTTGCGCCCAGGCACATGCCGGCGTCGATTTCCTCGGCCGTTGCCGCGCCTTCCGCTAGCAGGAAAAGCGCTTCGTTGATCATCGGCACGAGAATGCGGTTGACGACGAAGCCAGGTGAATTCTTGACGCTGATCGGCGACTTGCCGAGCCGGGTGGTCAGCTCGCGAATCGCTTCCGCTGTGGCGGGACTAGTCTGCAAGCCAACGATGATCTCGACCAGCGGCATGAGCGGGACCGGGTTGAAGAAGTGCATGCCGACGAATCGCGCCGGATCGGCGAGCGCCGCGCCCAGCGTCGTGATCGAAATGGACGACGTATTGGAAGCAATAATGGCGGTGTTCGACACAACCGATTCAATTTGCTTAAGAATACGAATTTTCAGATCGAGGTTTTCAGTGGCCGCCTCGATCACGAGGTCCACGCCAGCGAGACGTTGATAGTCCGTGGACGTTTCGATACGGCCGAGCGCGGCGACTTGCGCCGCCGCATCGAGCTTTCCCTTCGCCACGAGCCGGCCGAGGCTGTCGCTCAGCGCGACGAGACCTTTCGCGAGGGCAGCGTCCGCCACGTCGACCATGATGACCTTGAGGCCCGCGACAGCGGCGACTTGAGCAATGCCGGCGCCCATCGTTCCTGCGCCGATGACGCCCAGCGCTTCGATTTTCATCGCAAGTTTCTCCTGCGCGTGCTGTCGCGCGTTGCTGCGTTGCGGTTCGTTTTTAGCCTGTCCACAAGAGGACGGCAGATGCGCAGATCGTAGCATCGCGGAGAAACGACCGGCCTGTCCAAATTTGCCGATCTTGTGACAAATCCGGCCACATCATCGCTGGTCGCCCGGGGCGTTCACCCGCGCCGCGAAGTATCACCGGCAAACGCCCGGTTATCGTTGAGTGATGTCGTACAAAAGCGGATGTGCAATTCGAACGTAGTCTGCCCAACTCAGGAGAATCGATCGATCCAGCCGCCCAGCATTAAAGGCGACCTCGTGGTTTTCGTCGACCAGAGCGGGGTCGGTGACAAGCCTGATAGCGTCGTTGAAGGCGAACGGTGGCACCGCGCCCATCACACAATCAGTCAACGCTGTCGCGAACTATGCAGGCGCCAAGGTCGCCTTCTTTTGGCCCACCTGCGGCCCCGAGCTTCCTGAAGTCAAGCTTTCGATTGTCTGGAAGCACGGCTAATACCGGCGGGACGGTCGCGTCCTTGAATGTGCAGCATGGCTTTTCCCTCCCTGTTCAGGCGCGGTGCCACGTATTGACGCGATGGCGTCTGATCGCCCCTCATGGGTGTGCTCCAGTATCCGTGCGCCGGATGCATCAGCAAATCGCACAGTTGTTCAACGACGGTTCGCTCGCTCATCGCGTTCGCTCATATGAAGAAGGGGAGATCGTCGCCCCCCCATACCGCCTGTCTCCGCCTGAACTAATCTGCGCGGGAAAGCTCGATGAACCGAGGCTCCTCAACGACGCCACGGCGAAGGATCTAGTTCACGCTTCGCCGTATCAAGGAATAGTCGCTGCCGGATCGAGAGTGTCGTGTGGGCACTAATGCCATTACAGGTGCCGGTGCGAGTCTCCTGCCCGGCACCTGTAGCACCAGCTTGCCTGCCGCAATCAATGGCGCGGCGCCCTATTCCGAGCGCTCCATAATTCCGGCGCCGGCGCTCGCCCAGCGGCTCATCTCCATGCCGCGCAACAGTTTCAACAAAGATACTGTCGACGACTTCATCGGTATCGACGTGGCCAAGGCGAGGTGCGACGCGATCGATCCCGCCGAATTCCCCGAACACGAGGAAGCCCTGCGAACGTTGCATCGCTATCTCGAGAGGTGGCTCGGGCTCAGAGAGGGCAACCCATTCGATCTTTAACTGGTGGCCCCTATCGAAGTCGAGCATTGAATTACGAGCGGCCAGTGTCCGCACCGGCCGAAGAGCCGCGCGCAGCCTTCCTGCGACGAACGTCCGCTTCGCTTTGCAAAGAGCCGTTGATGCTTTGACATACCGGAAGTCGGCTCTGGGTCCGCTTACGGCCTTTGGCGCCATTGTCGCCTTGCGAGTCGCTCCGCGCCGTGTCTATGCGCCGAAGACGGCTCACTGTTCTCCATACGTGGCTTCCTCTCATCTCCTGCGAGCTAGCGTTGAGAAGCGGATTGCTTGCCTTAGGGGCATGCGTCATCGAGGACCGTGACCGCTTACGCCTCCCGACGGCCCTCCTGCTGCGCCGTGCTCTGCCGCGCCCCCACTCTTCCCTTTGCACCCAGATTCCGTCGCAAGTCAATGAAGTCACCCCATGGACGAAGACGCCGTTTGCGATAAATCCGCCTATCGCAAATGCGTTCTTTACTTGCGATTTAGGCACATCCTCACTGGCGTGAGCGGGTGAAGTTTTCTCCAGAAGTCGATAGGCGACGCGACTCTTAAGATAAGTATTCTTATCGAGTCCATCAGAAAAGCACCAAAGTCGAATCATCGTCGCGGCGTCGGTAGTCGGCCATGATCCGCCATTCGGCGGCGCCTCTCAAATCGTCAACATTCGCTGGATGCGACAGCCGGTAGTGGCAATGGTAATCGTGGCCGGTCCGTGCAAACTGAGATCAAGTCCAACATGTTGGCTATTTCCAGTCCACTCGCAGCATGGTTGATCGTTCTCGCGTCCGGTTTTCTCGAAGTCGTATTCTCGGTCGCCATGAAGTTATCCGACAGCTATACGAAGCTATTGCCCGGTGCAATATCTATCGTGGCTGCGGTGTTGAGCGTTTGGTTGATGAGCTTTACGCTGAATATCTTGCCCTTGGGAACAGCCTATGCGGTATGGGCCGGGGTCGGTGCAGCCGGAACAGCACTGGTCGGAATATTCCTGTTTCACGAGCCTATACTCTTTGGCCGGTTGGTCTGCATCGCACTTGTCGTCGTGGGGATCATCGGGTTGCAGTTGCAAGAAGGAGGTTAGATCACACCGCGAATGGCAGCTACAGAGAGGCATGGAGGTCCCTTTCGGGTCGCACCGAGCCGGTCGTGCGCAACCACTCGCCTGACGATGCAAAACGCATGAGTCCGCGTGCGGCCAAAATCAGTCACACGCTGACGTCTCCTGAATCGTTGGCAACTCCGGAAAATCGCGCAAGGTCACCGAAACCTTCAACCTGGCACTCAACGACGCCAGATTGCTCGACCAGCAGCTCATGGTGGTCGAGCTCGTTGAAACTGCACTGTCGTTGTAAAGGGACACAGATCAGCAAAGAACTCCGTTCGGATATCCGTTGTTCACATCCCCACAATCACTTGCCGATACCTCGCGCAGATGCGGCGCACCGCCTCGACATCGTGCGGCACAGGCAACGCCGCCATCGCGCGAAAGAATGCATCGTGACGCGCCGGCGCAGCGACCAGCAGCATGCGGACGTCGGCAGTCTCGCGGTTGATGAAGCCGTGTACGTCCCCGGGCGCGACCGTGACCACAGCACCTGCTGACACCCGTTGAACGGTTTCGCAGATCAGGAATTCGAGCGTGCCTTCGTGCACGACAAACGTCTTGTCTTCGTCGAGCGAGCGATGCGCAGGGGCGCCACCGCCCGTCCCAATGCGCATCTCCATGACGGTATACGGAGCGTCGGTGATGGCGGGGTCGGCGTCGGCCGTACCCGCGATCACGCGGGTCGTCATGTTAGAGAAAGAAAGGACAGCGGATGGCGTAACGATGGCGGTTTTCATGAGCGTCGCAAAGCGTGTTGAGAAAGCGCTAGTCTGCGCCCGCGAGTCGCGCCCGATAAGACCGTTAGAATGGCGACTCCTGCCAACGAGATGGACAATGGATATCAATGGCTCTGTCGCCTTTGTAGCCGTCGTGGACAGCGGCTCGTTCGCCGCCGCTGCCCGCGAACTGGGCCTGCCCCGCTCGACCGTGAGTGCGCGCGTGGCCGCACTGGAGACACGGCTCGGCGTGCGGCTACTGCGGCGTTCGACGCGACAACTCGCGCTGACCGAGGACGGTGAGATCTGGTACGCAAGTGTCGGCGGTGCCATTGCGACGTTGCGCGAAGCCGAACACCACGGACTCGCTGAAGGCGCGACGTTATCCGGCACCATCCGCCTGAGTGTGCCGCTAGATTTCCCTGACACCGTTCTCGCCGATGCCATCGCGGCATTTCTCGGCGCGCACGCGCGCGTACGCGTGGAGGTGCACGCCAGCAACGACATCGTGGATTTCGTCAGTGACAGGTTCGATCTTGCAATACGCGGCGGCAAACCGGGCGGCAACGGCGCAGTTGCGCGGCGAATCGGCGGTTTCCGTATGGCGTCGTTCGCTAGTCCGGCATGGCTCACGCGACAAGCGGGGACAAATACTCGCTCCGACGGCAAAGCGCCTGGGCGCAATACGATAGGGTCCGGCTCGTTCCCCTCACACTCCTCGCTCTCCTTCGCCACGGGTACGAATCGCACTGGGGACGCTTATTCAAGCGTCAAGGCCAACAGTTTCGGGCTGCTCAAACAGTTGGCGATACGTGGTGCTGGCGTGGCGATGCTGCCCGAGCATCTGTGCGCGGACGCGCTGGCCGCGGGCACGCTGGTCAAGATTGACGCCCCATTGCCTGCCGTCGCGCAGGGCCTTTACCTGGTTTATCCGTCGCGCGGCGACATGAACGCGCGCGTGCGTGCATTTGCGCGGTACCTAGACGACGCACTGGAACAACTCACGGTGGCGCCTTGAAGTGCCTGCTGACGATGCGGGCGCACCATGTGCCGTCCAGAAAGGAATGGACTCAGTGCGGCCAAAATGCGTCACTCGCGCAACCGGTTCGCCCATATCATGGAGCGACCGCTTCGCGCCCAGAAGCGGTCGCAATTCCGTTCAACAATGGACAATAACTCAGCTAGCTGCCAGGTCGAGTTTCATGTGTACTATCCCGTGCGCTATAGAGACGCCTATCGTGCCTACGCAATGCTATCTGCCGAGAGGCCTACGACTCGGGCGGGAGCTGCTCTGAAGCTCGGGCTATGAGCATCAGCAGCAATCATGTGAGGCGTCACTTCGTGTGCGGCTAACGCTCCGGCCGAAGCCCAGCGCTCGATCAACACGAAACGGTCGTCATCATCGACGACAGCATGGAGATCATACTGAATACATCCTGGTTCGCTACGCACAACCGGAGCTAGCTTTTCGAAAGCCGCGATCTGCTCGTGGCGCATTCCTGGCCGGGTTTGAATCGAGATAACAAGCATCACCTCTAGTTCATTCTTGCGATTGTGAAGGTCTAAGTTGCTCATAACGACTCCGTGCTGAAGTAATGCCGACGGAAGACGAAGCGGCGTAAACGCAAAAGGCCCCGTCGTTTGCCGGCGGGGCCTTAGAGATATGCAACCACAAATACTACGTGCGTATCCAAGACGTCCCACCGTCACCGATGGTCGTCGTTGTGATGTTGGTCACGAAAAGGATGAGTTTGCGTTGCATGCCCTTACGGTACCGCACACGTTCGCGATTCGTCAACTCTGCTGGAGGCGATGCTCAAATCTGCCCGTACGCCGGCCTCTGAGGTTCAGCGGAGTTGAAGACCTGCTGATGCATGGAGGCTCGCAGAACACGCGTTTCCGTCATGTCATCGGACACTCAATCGACCCTCGGCCGACCGTGACGGGTCGCTCCGGGCCGATCACGCGCATCACTCGCGTTGCGATGCAAGACCCAAGAGCCCGCCTGCGGCCACGATCGGTCATTCCGCCTCGTACTGGAGATCTTCGACAATCTCATCATCGAGGCACGATTTCATCGCAACAATCTTTCTAGCCCAGCGATTGCAGCAGTCTGAATCCTTCAGGCCAATCGCCAAGGTTGCTGTCTGCATTGAGATGTCCTTTCCCTCCAACTTCGACAAGCTTGCTGCCCCACGCTTTCGCGCAGCGTCCTGCGTGCTCTATGCTGCCATACGGGTCGTTGGAACTCGACACAACGACGGTGGGAAAAGGTAGCTGTTTCGATGGCAAAGGAGCAAATCCAGTTGCAGCCGCCGCGGGAAACGCCGATGCGCAAGGGTCCAGCACCGCGACGAGCAGCGCTCCGCGAATTCGGGGCGAATATCGGCTCGCCCAATGCGCCACCGCGAGGCATCCCAGGCTGTGCGCCACGATGAGCGTGTCGTCGTCGCTTTGCGCCAACTGATGTTCGATTGCGGATACCCAATCGTCGCATGCAACCTGATCCCAGTCTTCGACGACGAGTCGCCGCCAGTCGGGATGCGATGCCTCCCACACGCTTTGCCAGTGCAGTGGACCGGAATTCCCAATACCGGGAACAACGAACACGGGGTAGACCATCTGCTAGCTCTCCATCATTGAATGAGTCTCAAGTGTAAGAGCGCGCGAATTCTGGCAACATCGCAAATCGAATGAATTAATGGCCTCAACCGGTCGAATTAACGGAAATTGCCCGAACGCGCAAATGAAACCTAAGCAGATAACGTTGGACCGGCTGGATTGGCGAATATTAGAGGCGCTTCAGAGCAACGCGCGCATTAGCAACACCGAACTTGGCAAGCAGATCGGACTTTCGCAGCCAGCCGTCACTGTCCGTATAAAACGACTTGAGGAGCATGGAGTAATCGAGGGTTACGCGGCGCGGATCAATCCCGGTCTCGTAGGCCGTGGGATTGCCGCCATCGTCCGGATCAGGACCACGCATGCCCAGATCAAACATTGCCTGAGTGCCTTCGAAGCAATGCCCGAAATCATTGAGGCGCATCGCATCACAGGCGAAGACTGCTTCATGGTGCGGATTGTGGTCGAAGACATGACGCAACTGGAGGTGGCGATCGACACGCTGGCGAAGTTCGGGCCGGTCACCACGGCTGTCGTGCTGGCAAGTTATCCCCCGAAGACAATCCGCGGCTCGCTACTTTGAACGGCTGCTATGGAGAGAGGCGAGTGTCTGCTGAGGGTCGATTTCACCCATACGCGGAACGGCTGCCCTTCTACCGGTCAAACGATCAGCGCCTTCTGCGCCGCTTGAATTTGACATTACGATGGCATTTTCCGGATCTGTAGGTGGCTGCCCCTCGTACAAAGTATGAATCTGCGAGCGATCCGCATACCTGTGGTTATTCCCTACATTGTCATCGCGGCGCTTCGCTCGTGCGTTAGAGCGATTGAGGCAAGACATCGTGCCTTGCCCTCCTCCACAAACGGGATACCACAGATATGAAAAAGATCATTCTCGCCACCATGGCGTCCGTCTCGATGCTCGCAGCAATCGCTCCTGCATACGCCTACGACCACCATCATCACCCCGTATGCCACAAGGTGCGCGTGCATCATCATTGGGAAAAGCGTTGCCATTGAACTGCCATCGATCTCGTGGCCGTGGAACTTCATGGCCACCGTCCTGTTGAGCACAGCGCGGCAAATTACTCGACCACGTCGGTTGGCGAGGCGTACAGCGAGCACTGATGGTCACGGCGCATCTGCCGGCAATGGCATAGCGCCATTGCCCCTCAGAGACACGAGAGACACGCCACAAAAAGCGCACGTCGGCTTTTGCATCCCCGCCCACCGGACCCGCTGCCTCAACCTTGCGAAGCAAACGTAGACCTTAAACCTGATCCAGAGCGCAGAAGGATCACCCTGCCCCTTGGCGTATCCAATGCTGAAGCCCATAATCGCGAATCAGGCGGTTGATATGGGAATAGGAATAGCAGATCTGGAATTCCCGCTCGATAAACCGCTGGACCATTGTGTTTGTCCAGCAATCCCCCGCAAGGCCAACCCTGTCAGGGCGCTGCCGAATTGAGTGAATCACGCGTGCGAGGTCCTCAGCGGTGAGACGCGGTCTGCGCCCGACGTCACCCATCTGCGCCAGGGCTTGCGCGCCCCCCTCTGTAAATGCGCTCGCATATCGTCGTGCTGTCGCTGCGCTTAAATCCAGTGTCGCGGCGACATGTGCGATGCTCTTCCCGGCAGCCAGCATCCGCGCTGCATGCTCACGGCGCCCCGACCAGCGGGACCCGTCTCGTTTGTCGTTGGCGCTCATGGGCACTCCCTCCCTGAACCTTCGCCGATGATCTCTCGTTTTCTTCGATGACACCATCAGGACTGAATCGAATTCGATCTCAGTCTTACACCGGCCCCTGTTCCGGCGGATGGCACCCCGCTCAGATGGCGAATGCACTCCCCCGCTGGCATATCAAACACCGCACCGGCACAGACAGCGTCAAAACCTGGGCAACGTCTGTCGCGTACATCACGTTAAAAATTCACAATCCTGCTTTCATCATTTCGATGCGCAAGCAACGAAGTTTGCCTGAAGCGGTGGCACCCGATGCGCGGCATCTCGCAACCTGGCCACGAAGGACAGCGGAACGGACAAGGCCGCAACCTGGTCGTGAACCGCGCGACTCGGGGTGATGAGCGCGATGGTTTGTGTTGCTTTCAGGACACGAAGCGCGCGAAACATTTTTGCTCAACTTGTTGACGCGAGACCTGCCGCTTACGCTACCGAATATGGGGAATCAGGCTGTGAATACAGCGGCGGTCATCATTGGTCGGGGAACGAGACATGAAACTCTCCCATAAACTCCAGGCGCGTTCGACGGCCTCTATCTGGTTGCTCGTTTTCGGCCTGCTTCTGTCAATGACTGGTATTACGTTGTGGTGCCATGGGATCAACACCCCGGCGGCAGAACAGACGGGGCGATCATTTGCTGTCACGGCCATTCTGATCGGTGTTATCTCGACGATCTATGCGGCGCACGAGCTTTCGCAAAGACGTCGATAAAAGAAGATGACGCCTGCTCTAAACATACGATGATGTCCATCGTCGTCGCTAAGGCGCGGGTTCGACCAAAATAGCGTCAGTCGCTCGCGCGTTCCATCGCCCAAAGTCCAGGCTCGATGGCATGCCGTCCGGATCAAACAGAAGCGCAACGATTTCCCGCGTCGGCACACTAGCGGGCAGTGTCGCGACCTTGCGAGGCCGAAACCACCGGCAGCGCGAAATTTCATTGCATGGATGCGGTCGTGCGTCGTCCGGCAAGACGCAGAAAAACACGTGATGGCATTTGTTCAGTCTACCGAACTGGAACAGATAGTCGAGCCTGTAACCCTCAAGCGCGGTCTCTTCGCCAAGTTCCCGATGGACTGCTTCCAGGGGAGTTTCGCCGCGCCAGATCGTGCCACCCGGTAGTGACCATCGAGACTGTCCCCTTTCGACAAGGAGGATTTTTTCTCGCTGCCAGCAAACGGCGGTTGCTCTCTCTTTCATGCTTCCGGATTTCGTTGTAGCTGCTATATTTTTCAGACGAATTGAACGTTGCTCAGGGAAGTAAACCTCGGTGCAGCGCCAGGCGCCAAGGTACGGGGAGCAACGCTCGCGCCCGCCGCGCCAGAGAGACAATCGGCGCAGCGGCTATCGCATTGTGCCGGGGAGAAAAAGAGATGAAAACCCGCTCGCCTGTGGAAATCTGCGCACCTTCGGGCATCTTTGCACTTGCCTGTGTGCTGTCTATCCCAACCTGCATCATCGCCGTGATCTGGATGACAGTGGGCGTCTGCTGCCTGGGCTACCGGAGCCTTGACCAGTTCCCCACGGAAGGCATTCCTCGCCGATGGCGCTACGGAATTCGTGGCGCCTTCCTGCACTTATGGCATCTCGCATGGTGGCCATGGTACGTGCGCGATGACCTGCGCCAGTGCGCCCGTCATGCGCAACGCCTCTTCATGCATCGTGGTCCTGACAGCACACGAGAAGCATCAGGCCGCAATGGCGGCGACGACCGCGCGGACAGGCCCTGAGCGGGCCTGCTGGCCGCGTGAACGTTCAATGACGCGTTCGCGTCCAGCGACACCAGTCGTGATGATCCAGATGACGGAGAAGGTCGGCGCGCCGACGCTCGCGACGGTAGTGCGCCATAACACCGTAAGCGGCAATCGCCAGCACCAGCATTCCAACAGCCGTACCCAGCAAGGATCCGTTCATATTTGCCTCCTCAGGTACATTCCTGTCGCTGCCCACCGGCACGGCGGGCAGCCCCCCACGAATATAGATCCGCTGGATGACAGGCTATCTGTGCGCTAGCGCACAGATAGCCACTCCGCATCACGTCGGGATGTGAGCGGAGGAAAGGACCATGACAGTGGGTTCTATTAACCCGGCCTTCCGCAGCGGTCAGCGCGCCTCGTGGCAGAACACATCATCGATGAGATTGCGCGCAGCGCTGTAGCCGCCCATCAGAGCATCGGCTTCAGTTGTGAAAGGTCGGCCGCCGGCCTCGCCAAAGCGCAGGGGAGAAAGTGGAGAGAGCGGACTGGACGCCTGAAAGATTCTGACGACCGCGATATAGCCCGGGCGCCGCTGCGCGAGCCGTTTTGCACCGATGGCCAAATCGGCCTCTACGGATACCTCGAGGGTATATCCCTCATGTTCATAGATGCGAGTCATGGTTGTCTCCCGCCTTATTTTTCATGGCGGCACGCGCGGACGCCCGGCATGCTTCCGGGACGCGAACAGATCGCCGCAAATTCGTTCGTCGTGACACGTGAGAGCGCAATCTGCACGTCGTCCAGATCTGCGTCGTCTTCAGACTGCTGCACGATGAGCTGCTTGACGCGCACGCTCCCGCTCCCCAGTGCCTGATGGACGGAGTCGAGCGACACACTCCCCCGCTCAGCCAGCAGCTGTATGCTGCGCTGTTGCCGAACGGAAATAAAGCGGCGTTCCAGCGGTTTCACGCCAGCCAGGATGATTACGATAATGACAGTGGCACCCATCGCTGCGGTGTACATGCCGCCGCCCACGGCAAGTCCGATCCCCGCAACCGACCACAGGCTCGCAGCGGTCGTCAAACCACGCACGACCTCGCCACGCAGCAGGATAGATCCCGCGCCCAGAAAACCAATCCCGGAGACTACCTGGGCGGCAACCCGTGAAGGATCGAGCACGACGTTTGGCTCCCCGAGCACGTCGGCGAACCCGAATGCCGATACGAGCATCATCAGTGCAGCGCCGACACACACCAGCATGTGCGTGCGCAGACCTGCCGCCCAGTTCAGTCGCTCGCGCTCAAAACCAGTCACGCTGCCGGGCAGCGCCGCCATCAGCAGTCGCGACAGCAGTTCAAAATTCCATATCATCTTTCACCCTCGGAACAGTGCGCGCTGAGCGCGAACCTGTAGCAAGGGCGGCATTGTGACATTTTTGTGACATACGCGCAGCGCGCCGGTGTTTCTCTTCGAACGTTGCGCCGAAAACGCCACCGAGAATGGCTCACACAGAAGCGTCAGTAGCCAGATGCTCGCTTCCGGCCTCAAAGCAGCAACGGAATTTACCGGACGTACGTGCTCTACCACGGGTCGAGCGAAGGCCGGTCTCGGGATTCGCACGGAACACATGAGTGCGTGGGCGCAAACTCGGCCCTTTCCTCGCACGAGCGATCGGCTTTGGGGCACCTGCCTGGCATCCAGACAGGATCATCAGATCGGGGATGCACTTGCTGGACGGAAGCGAATGGCCCATCAGAAGAATGATGGCTAGCGGGTACGACGTTTTCTCTTGAAACCCGCGGCGGCGCCCCCACCTCGCGAGGCACCCCGTTCAATTCCGACGCCCCATGCCCAACAAACCATCCTCACGCCTGCCTGCCGGACGTTCAAAGGCCATGCTGCTCCCCATGGCCCGCGACCGGGCGTCGGACCTGATCCTGCGCACGCGCCTGCTTCTGGAGCGCGCCCTGCGCGGCGATATTGACCGGGGGCTGATCAATCATTTCGCCCAGGTGTGCATTCTCACCGGATACGTAGCGCGCGCGGGCTACGCGAAACTCCCCCCCGGGCATGTCAATGCGGTCGAGGTGGAACTGGCGCAGGCATTGATCAACTTCGACGAAACCGGGGTCTGGGGTGTGCTATCGGACAAGCTCATCGCTGGCCTGAGAGATGTGGTCAATGAGTACGACCGTATGCTTGGAGCGGTTCGCCTTGAGGTTTTTGCGAAGGCCAGTGATTACCTGGACCACCTGATGGCCAGGGTCGCCAACGAAAAGACCGGGCAGACGGAACCGTCCGCCGCACTTGCGTATACGCATCGCGCTACCGCGCCGGCTACGCACCAGGTCGCATCGTCCCACGCGTAAAGGCCGCGTAGCGCGCGTCGCGCGCGAGGGACTGGAAATGCGCCTCGCCACTTCGCTAACCGCTTCAGGCAGCAGGCGAAGTGGCGGGCCCTGGTTGGTCTCTCAGGTTCAAGCGTATCGCCGCTCATTGTTGACGGCGTGGCAGGACGGTAATGGAGCGCGCGATTTGCATCAACGGCGCTAAATCGTTGCAGCCAACACTTCGCGAGAAATATGTCTGATTAATTGGCGCAACGATAAATCACTAACATCAGTCCGTACATTCGATTTCGAGGTGGATTCCTGACCTGAGGCGTCCGCGCAGACTCCAGAGGCGCGAAACTGGGGTCGTTGAGGCATCGCAAGACACGTTCCGGTCTGCCCCGCAGACTGTGGGAGCGCTTGCCGGGTTGTAGTTCTCGCACACGTGAACGAGTTCAACTGGCAGTCGAAGTGTCAAAGCTCAAGGCGAGACGGCTTTCGGACGTCGCTTCCGCCATCTGAAAGCCAGCAATGCGTTTATGGGACGTTCCGGTCAGTCAACGTTCGCCCTCAGTCGGGTGCAACGCCCGACCACAAATGGCAACGTCCCCTGGAGCCGTTACGTCACCGATCTGCCGATGTCACCGTCCTGGGTTCGCTGGCCAGATCCAGGCAACCCTGAATGCAAGCTCACAAAAAGTTCACGCTCCCCCTGCGAATTGCGTGCTTTACCCGACCACATTTGAGTCAGCACGAGTCAACATGATTGACTCGATATTCGACCGCTGCGCGAGCGCAGCCAGCATCTTCTGGTCGTCGAAGCGAAATACGCACAGCAAATGTTCGTTCGATGCGAGCGTCCCAATCTGGGAGGGAGACAGGCCGACAAGGTAATCGGCTATCTCTGGAGCCATCGCGAGTCTGGCCAGACCCTGCGCCCTGTCCTCGATCAACATGCGTTGTACGAGCATGAGAAAAGCGAGATTGATGTCGCGAATGCTTTCATGCGAGTCGAACGATTTCATCATTCCGTGTTTTTATATCCAGATGCCAGCGGCTACACTGGTCGCACTACACGATTCATTCACACACATCTCTTTGATGCTTTCTGATTGAGTTCAGATGAATAGAGATTTTTACTGATGACTTCTGTTTTGAGATTAATCTAACTGCGTTCTTCCGGTCAAGCTTCAGACCACCAGATCGCAGCGGTGACCACACCCCACGTGGAGAAACCTTCACTTTGGCGAACCAGACTGGGCGCGGATCTCTGCGTCAACACAACGACTCCACCGCTTCGGATCTATAGACTGATTTGACCTGCGTCGACGAATCCATACTAATCGACTCGCATTCCTTATTATATTTTTTCACGAATTCTACCCATTTCGATGCACAGAATTAGTTGAATTGCATAATCGGATCAATCACTCCGGTGTCTTAAAAAAACCGTGTGATTTCAAAATCTGCACGCCGCGTCATCCTCACACACATGCTTCGTACACTGTGCTACAACGAGCCGGCATCCCCCTGGATGGCCAGGAGCCGCGGCGAGACCGCCGAAAGGGACACGTCTGAGAATACGCCCGGTCGATGGCAGTCGAAGGCCACTACGCATCCCGCAGCCAGCGATAACCGTCGTCGCCAGGACGGCGGAGCTCTAGGCTGTGTGGGCGACGCAGTCTGCCGTCACGGTTCGCCTGCAACGCCAAGGCGTGCCAGGCTCAATGTATGAATTTGCCGCACGATTGGGGAGCGATAGTCAAGAAACCAACCGCCCTCGAGATTGAACAACTTGATCAGATCCGCTTCGTCGTGGGGAAGTGGCAGGGCGTGGACGTCTTGCGCCAGCTCCTGCGCGATGTCGATCAGCTTCGCGCGTTCGAGCCAATCGCAACGCGCACCATTGGAAGATAACCACATCTGGCACGACTCAATCAGATGATCGGTTCGCAGCCAGGCACCACTGCGCGCGTACGCGAGAAGCTCCCCCACCACGAGGAAAGACAACAGTTCGGCCCTTGTCTCTCCGTCCATAGTCTCCCTCTCCGTCAGCACGGTAGTGCCAATGCCTTTGCAGCGCGACGCGCAATGAACGGTCCGCACCTTGGGTTTGCGGGACCCGCCTTCCAGCGGCGAAGTCTGATCACACGGTTAAGTCAGTGTAGCTTTCCGGATTGACGTCGTCTCGCGGTCACCAGTAGTGGATTGCTGTCTTCACCTGACGCGCTCTCATTGACGTCAACTGTAGTGACGACGACGCGTACATCCTGGGCAAAGGCATCATCGAACCGCTCCCGTGCAGTCGCCATGCACCCGTCGGCATCCATCCCGCCCGCGCTTGCCGCCAGTTGGGCCGAGGCCCGGGCAGCAAGGCCAAACGCGCAGACGGCTTCCTCCCACGACAGTCCAAGCTCCAGCATCTGTCGAACCAGTTGTCCCGCCACCCGACCGATCCTGTCCCTGATCTCGTCATCCATACTGCGACTTCCTTACTCTTCCATTCGATTCAACCCGCCCGCAACCCGCTTCCCGGTCGCTGGCCATTGACCATACAGCAGCTCAACCATTGCACGAGCCGGAAGCTCGCCATGAGTGTGCGGATCCTGCGCGGACGAAACCAGCGGCACCGTCGATCCCGTTTTTCATCTGAGGCTTTACGCCTTCTGCAAGACCGACAAATTACCTGATGGCATTTGTTGAATCCGCCAAGCTGGAACAGATAGCCGGGTTCGACGTCCGCCAACGTTGCCCCCTCAACAAGTTCGCACCGCGCTGCGTCGACAGGCGATTCATGCCGACGGATCGTGCCTCCCGGGAGCGACCAGCGGCCCCGCCGCCGTTCCACAAGCAGGATCCGTCGTTTCTCCAGCATACGACTGAAGCACGCTCTTTCATATTTTAAGGCTTGCACACACGTACGAAATATCTCGAGCACGACTTCGAAACACAGCCAACGGGCGGCCGGATCTCTGTCCCGCCATTCGCTATGGCGAAGCAACGCCGCGCGCCGAGCCTGTTTATTCACAATCGGCCGTTGTTTCGCGTCACGCGCTCATGAAGGGCGAGTAGTGCTGCGCGGGCCGTCGACGTTCCACTCGGCATCTCAATCGCTGGCATCAGCGCGGCGATGAGCGCGAAGCCTGCCCCGCCCGTGATGGCGCGCCCGGCGTATCAGTCTCAAGACGGTCGATGCGGGCAAGCAACGCTTTAGCCTGCTTCTCGATATGGATTGGCAGATGAGGCTTCGCCAGGACATCGCGAACACGCGCGCGCCAATAGTTCAGATCCGCGATCGCTTCACCTTCGAGCGCACGCCGGCTTTCAGCTGAGTATTCGAGATGGCCAAGCACCTTGCCAATGTGCATCAGCTCACTCTCTCCAGAATCGTAACCCACGTCTACTTCCCTTCCTTGCTGTCTGAAATTTTCTGACGAAGCCACAACCTAGCCGCATCAGGATGTCCTTTAAAGTTTCAGAGGCGCTGGCCACGCCTTTGCCGCTACTCGTGGAGGTCAAAGCGACGAAGGACCTCAGCACGACGTCTCTCACGCCGGTAGTGTGCCGCAACGCCAACCGCTGCGATCACGAGCACAAGGGTGCCCACCGCCATACCCACCCAGGTCTCGTCCATACTCGCCTCCGCCGCATCACTGGATCTGCCTTCTCCTCCCGGCAGAGCGAAACGCAAATGTAGTACGCGCGCATGCGGGTCGCGTTGAATGTGGCCGGACTCAGGACACACGTGCGATTGCACGCAGCAGCGCGTCGCCGCGCGGTGTTACCCTGACCACGGATACACCGGTATCGCGCTGATCAATCGCGATCAGGTTGAGCGCACGAAGCGCCACTAGCTCAATGCGTGTGTCGTCCATGCGCTCCGTCGCGCCTTTGACCAGGATCAGCGTGGCAATCTCGTGGGGACTCAGCATGCTGTGTCTCATGAAGTCATAAACGCACCGCAAATCGCAAGGAAGGACGCGACTACATAGCTGCTGCGCCGGACAGTCAAGCTGTCCTGGACGACTGAACCTTTTTCGCGTCGGGGCCGGTCACTAAACTGCAGTCAAGACCCGCGCTCACTCGCGGGTTGCCAACATGCCAGCGTGGTCTGCAAGGACCGGCGGACTGAACATTGTCATAGCCTGCATCGCGACATCCAGCCAGAAACTCGTCTGCACTGAATACTGTGAGACGAGCGCGCCGACGACACTGGCAGGATCCCAGAGCGAGAGGCATGACACGCCGATGGCTTGCTCACTGTCGGCACGCGCTCCTTTACCAGCCAGCAGCGCTGAATAAGCCGCAAGGTTCAGTTGTGCGAGATCGCCAACGCTCCTGACCAGTTGACCAGGTGCGAAGGGAAAGAGGGCTGCGAGGGCAATCGGGGTGGCAAGTGATTTTTTATCAGTAGTGCTCATTATATGAATCCGTCAAGATAACCAACGGGTAGGCCGCTGCCACAGCGGCCAATAGTCAGTCAGCTCCCAAGCCAAACAATCGACTCGCGAAATCTGCCCAACCCATCTAGAGCACACATTCTAACTTTGTTAAATCGGCACTACAGGCGCAATGTTCCCAGGAATTCCCCCAATTGGCGCCATTGCAGATTGCCGGAATCCCTCTCGTGATTCGCGAGTCATGCCTGAATTTGCATAGTCATGATCTTAGAGAGTCAAGACTGGCGCGCTGATGAAAAAGAGCGGTGTTCACCCGCTGTTATCGTTTTAGCTCGTTGCGTTGATCGGGAATCCCAGCACATTGCAGAGATCCCGGGCAAATTCCTCCAGGACTTCCAGGTATTCAGGACTTTCTGGCGAGCAGTCTTCCAGCATTCTCTTGCCTTGCGCCCGCCGGATTGTGCGGATACTGGCCGCCACAGCCCACGCCTCATTAAGTAACGGGACGCTGCGATCTTCTTGTCGTTCATCTTGTCTCATGAGTGGATTTTCGGCGCGGAAACACCAAACTTTAGCCTTGCTGATCAGGTCAGTCAGATCTATCCCCTATCCAGCTGTCAATTGACCCAATAATGCTGGTCACGAAGCGTCATCAGGCGAAGAACGCTTTGAAACTGTCACTGTTTTGACAATAATGCTGTTACTTCAGGCATCCTGCTCACATCGTTGCTTGCAAGTGCACACCGGACAGTGCTTCCGGGACGCGCAATAGTTTTGTCACCTTCGAATAGACGATGAAGCGGGCTCGGCTGATATGGCTGGGTCAGCGATCAACCCGTTCCTGAACAAGCGCACGTGCCAGCGGCAACAATTGCGATGGTCATCGCGTAAGCTCACACACGGGGCCAGCCGCGGCGCTTTCGTACCTCTCAGCCGCGCTGCCACGTAGGCCGAGCCCGAGCAATGCCCTCGGTGAGCTTCAGTGTCGGGAACCGCAGTTTCATTTTTGTGACCAGTTAAACCCCGGAACCCCGCATTGCGGGGTTCATAAACTTCCACTCCCGGAAAAGACCATGGCAACCGCGAAGAAGAATGCAGTAGAACAGGCAGAGACACTTTTCGATAACTCCAGGGCAGCGGTGCCTGCCGAAAAGGTTATGTCCCAATACCAGGCTTTGCTGGCGCAGCGCGCCGAACTGGAAGCGCAGATTGCGGCAGTCCGGGAAGAGGAAGTGGCGAACGCGCTGGAACAGATCCGGCAGCTTGTCGATGAATACGATCTGCATGAAGAAGTCCAGTTCACGCGTGCTAGCCGTGGCGCCCCGCGCGGCTCCGGTGCCGGTGTCGCTCGTGGCCCTGTCGCAGCCAAGTACCGCGACCCAGACTCAGGGGCAACGTGGAGCGGGCGCGGCAAGCCCCCTGCCTGGATCGCGGGCAAGGACCGGACCCAATTCGTCATTGGCTGAAATACCGCCCAGGAACTCCCACAATGCGGGGCTCCTCACTTTCTGCAACTGTTGAGGTGCGTGCAAAATTGATCTAGTGGGGGGAGTTTCAACGGCAAATCGCCGCACAGCACGAGATCGCGCAACCCAACCACCTTAGGGTGTGTCTGGCGCACCGCCGGGTATGCCAGTCCACCCTCGTTAAACGTGTGCACCTCTGCGCCCATTGCAGCGAGCAGGCGCGTCGCCTCTTCGCTCAGCAGCAGGCTGAACCTCATGCGAAATCAGTGTGCTTGCACTGGGGCCGATCCATGATGCCCGAGAGAAGTGATTCAACCGCATCGTGACATGGGTACCCAGCCATGGGGACGTGTTACCCATGCCGCTCAAGGCATCCGGTCGCGAATCGCGATCAGCAGGTCGACATGTCTTTCTACGAGCAGCGGGATCGGCGATTCGCCGCTGATCCACCGTCCAACTGTTCGCCGGTCGTATCCGGCATATTCCGCAAAGGTGACCTGGGTCCAGCCAAGGCGAGCCAGCGCGTAAGCAAGGTCCGCATGCCTCACCGATCAAGCAAAATGTCGCACTTGTCTCCGATAACACGGGACATTTTGTCATAGCGAGTGCAAACAGGCGACTCCCCGTTGCAACGAGGCAGCCAGGTCGGCCCAGTGCTGGGTCGACAGACCTTTCCGGCAAGGAAACCGGGTCGCCGGCGCTTTCAGACGCGACAAATGGCAGCGTGAACATCAATATGTGCCGCTTCTGAAGTCCGGAGCACGCTGACCTGTCGGCCGGGCCATGACAGCCCCACATCCGTCAACACGACGGCCGAAGTGCTCAGCGTTCCTGCCGCGTATCCGGGATCAGGTAGACACGGGCCTCGAGTACGCGCAGCTGCGGCGGCTCCTGAGCGATGCCCCATGCGCGCAACAGGGCATCAAACGAAGCTTCGACTGTCGAGGAGCGTGGCTCGGGCAGTGAAACACCGGTCGACCGGTAGCGCACGGCGCCTCGTTGAGCCGCACCGTTTGCCCGTGCGACCGCCCCATTGCGTAGTGCGTAACGGATGACGTCTGAAGCTTCACGTGAGCCCATCAATCCCGAGGCCGTAATCTCACTGACTGACGCACTTTCACGTTGCGCCAGCCAGCCCAGCAGCGCGAGCGCACCAGCGTAGACCTTCATGCCTGACCTCTCCCTTTCGGCCTCGTTATGATTTTTCGGTGGCCTGTAGATAGCGAAGGTTCAGGACGTAGTGCGCCCCCCTTCAGAGCCTGCGCGTCACCGCAGACCGCCGACAACATGGTTATCGGTCGTGATTCCTGAGCGCTTGAATCGTCTGCAAAGGTCGATGGTTGCTGTTCCCAGTTCGTTACTTTTGCGCCCGGGCTCGTGCATTGGCTTCATCCGCGATCGAGTTCGGCGTATCGAACGTGACGCCACCGTCCCATTCGAGCGAGACTGGCGCGCCGCAGAAGGAGCAGGCCGAGGTCTCGCCGTCATGCGAATCGCCGTCGAGGCGCTGCTCGCCGCGGTGGCCACATTCGGCGCATCTGTAGACATACAGCACTTTTCCGGCTCGCGTCATCCTTCACCCTCCTTCGGGACCGACTTGACGCGTAGTTCCAGCAGCAACTTCCGTAACCCTACGTCGGTCTGGACACACGCCAGCTCCACCGAGCCGGTTTTCTCCAGATCAGTGCAGCTTGCTACCGTGCCGGCGTAGCGCGGTCGCCAGCAGGGGATTGTCGTCCGCCTCCTCTCCGGCACCTTCAGACTGGTTCGTCGTGACGATGACCCGCACATCGATCTCAAACGCCTCCATCAATTGCTGGCGCGCAATCGAAACACAGTCTTTACCGCCATCTGCCCCAGCACTTGTGGCCGTCTGCGCAGCCGCTCTGGCGGCCAGACCAAATGCGGCCACGGCTTCTTCCCAGGTCAGCCCGAGCTCGATGATCTGCTGTACAAGCTTAGCCACCACCGCGCCGATCTTCTCTCCGGTTTCGTCATCCGTGTTCTACGTTTCGCATAATCAGGTTCTTCTGGCACATCAATCAAACGACGCGAATCCGGCTCTCCCTATCCGTCATCGCTGGTGGCCATAGCCGTCCGCTCGATAACGGCGCGAACCTGGCGCGCTGTCCGATTTCCCCGCAAGTGGTCGCTCGCGGGCAGATCATACCGACGACGATTGGCACGACGCAATGCGCCTTCCGCGTGACAGCACTGATGCGATTTGTGCGACCCATCGCATGGACCTGCGCGGGAAGAATCCGCCGGCATGCGTGCCGCTCTCAATCCTGCGAGCAGGCCGGCGTCAAGCTGGATCAATGACCTACAGCCAATGGCTTCCCCCCTGTCCGCAATTTGTACACATTTTTCGGACAAGCGCCCCCGGATAGCAACCGCATTAATGGGGCCACATTTGAGGCAGTCTTGACTACAGAGTGCCGCCGTGAGGCGTCTACGGGGCAAGGATGTGGCAGACCGTTAGATGCATTTTTTGCTGGCGCACGACGCTCTCGCGACGATCAGACGAACGCGCCGGATCTCGTCGCCGGCGGCCTTCGTTGTGTTGTGAACTTTCGCAAGACTCACCGACGAATTGCGATAGCCGTGACGCGCGCTGTGCGCATCGCTACCAACGCGCGCGGGGCCGCGTCCCGCACACGCGCCAGTGGAATCCGAACGTCGCGATGGCATCTAAATCGATAAGCCTGACCGCGACCCGCCTGCACGTCGTCATGCATGATTCGAGCACGATGCAGTGACATCAAGTCGTGACGCGGAGAAACCCTTGATCCCAATTCGTGAGAGATGCGCAAAAAGATAAGTAACCCGTTCACTTCCATCGGATGTCATCAAAGCGTGAAAGACCAGCCCCTCAAAACTCAGTCATGAATCGATAGCTTCTCTAAACGTTGGCATGCAACGGATCGCGAGGATGGAAACAGTTGGAAATCCATGAATTGATCATTTCACACGGCAAATGACTACATTTGAACAATTCAAATGCGCGTTATGGCATAGTTCGTCAAACCAACTTCAGGGAAACAAAAACAATGGCCACGCTCGATTCCATTCAGGCAAAGATTGCGAAGCTTCAGGCTCAGGCAGAAGCACTTGTCGTCACCAAGTCGACGGTCGTCTTGAACAAGATTCGTGACTTGATGGACAAGCACGGTATCAGTGTTGCCGACGTCGACGCTCACGTAGGCAAGCGTCGCGGCGGCAAAGCTGCGAAGGCTGTCGGCACCGCATCGGTTGCGAAGTACCGCGATCCGAAGAGTGGCGCGACGTGGTCGGGCCATGGCCGCGCGCCGCAGTGGATTGCCGGCGCGAAGGATCGAAGCAAGTTCCTCGTTGAAGGTGCCACCCAGGCCGCCGCACCCGTGAAAACTGAAGGGAAGCGTACCGGAAACTACAAGCGCGGTCCGCAGCCAGCGCTCTATCGCGATCCGAAATCTGGCGGGACCTGGAGCGGTCGCGGCCGTGCTCCGGCCTGGATTGCGAATGCGAAAGACCGCACGCGCTTCCTGATCGCAGACGCTGATAGCAAGACTGTCGAAGCCCCTGCCGCGAAAAAAACTGCAACGGCAAGGAACGCCGCGGCAACAAAGAAAGCGGCGCCTGCCAAACAGGCAACTGCTGCAAAGAAGGCAGCGCCTGTCAAAAAGGCCGGTGCCGCGAAGAAAGCCGCTCCGGCCAGGAAGGCGACCACGGCGAAAAAGGCCGCACCGGTTAAGGCAGTAAGCACCGCGAAAGAAGCGACTGCCCCGAAGAAGGCGAGCGCGACCAGGAAGGCCACCCCGGCCAAGAAAGCGACGACTGCCCGCAAGGCCCCGACGAAAAAAGCCGCCGCTGCAAATGCTCAGGTGCAGGACACGACGACCGCGTCTGCGCCCAGCCAAAATGCCGTGCAGGCAACTGATCTGTCGACGGCAACCGCATAAGAGACTCCGCGTCCCGCAGTTGCGGGACGCCTCTGGTGCCGGTCGTTACTGCGAGTTTCAGAACCTGGACGTACTCAGACCCGCCAGCTACTTTTGAATCTCTTCCGCTTTCCCCAGATCCGGATTCACAGAGTGCCAGCGACGCGCCCTGTGTTCCAGGCCGCCGAGTCCCCCAACAGACTCGGCGGCTTTTTCTTTTGGCACACCGCCTGGGATAGCGCATCTGCTATTGTCGGCAGCGAGAACATTCCGTCGATGCGGGGTAGAGTATCGACTGCAGAGTGAACGTTCACCAAACCACCGGTCACTTGTCATTCGGCAGACACTTATACTGCCTTTGCTCTCGAAGCAGTGACCGTGGGAACTTCAGTGAGCAGCGAGATTCGCATGCGGGATATCCATATTCAGTCGATCGCGGACTCCGTAAATTCCTATCGACCAGCGAATTACACTGAAACCTGTGAGCAGAGAGTGCGGGTATGCCCTCGCACTCTCGAAACGCTCGAAACGCTCGACAGATCCTCTTGATGTGTCTGGACAGCACAGACGTTAAGTGCCCTATGATATTCTGGTGGCACACGACTTGCACGGGTTCAATCTGAAAACCACGTAGCGAGTGGAGATAACCGGGATGGATGAAAGAAAGCGAGATAGCATCGTGGCCTACCTGCAACGCAGGATGGCCGAATTCGATATCACACCAGAGGCCATTGCAGCCTCAATCGCCGAAGACCAGCTTCGACTCAACTCCGTGAGATATCGCGACGCCTTTGGCAATGGCTGGGATGGCCAGGGTGCCGCACCGCAATGGATCGTGAATGCAACCAGCGCTGGACAATCGCCCGAGCACTTTGCGGTGGCCAGAGCAGCAGAAGTCCCAACGAGCGGACGTACTGGCGTAGACTGGCGCGACGATCCATTTGCGGGTAGTCGACTCGCAACCGTAAAGCCAGAGCATCATCAGATTCCCTGAACGAGCAGACAAGGTCGTATTGGCTTCTTAACCCCGCTTTGCGCAGATGTCTGCCTGATCGGGACGCAGCCGCTTTCTGCGGGAACGAATGGCTGGGATGGAGCGCACGCGGCGCTCTAAGTTGCCTGTTCGCGCAAACCTGAGCCGAGTCGTCAGGACGGGATAAGGAACCGGTCCCGGTTCTTCGCTCCTTTGATCCAGTCAGGCGCCCGTCCCCGGCCCGACCACGTGGCGCCGGATTTCGGATCCTGGTATTTCGCGGGTGAAGCCCCTGCAGTGCT
>NZ_CAJMZK010000026.1:0-124636 GCF_905220265.1 Paraburkholderia sp. J67 | reverse complement strand
CCAGCGACCAGCGACCACGTCGGGGGGCAGAAATGAACGGTATCAACCGTATAAAGCATCTCGTGGGCGCGGGCTCGAGAGGGAGTTTTGCACGTGCACAGTTTTGCTGTGCGCGCGCTCCATGATTGAAATCCCGGACGAGTGCAAGGCTGGCGCCGCTTTGCGGAATCGGGGCTTCGCTAACTAATCTATTTCGACGTGGACTAGCAACCACCGAGGCGCGGCCGGACGGCGTCATATCCAACCGGCACAGTTTCAAAGCGGCCCGCGGCCCCGATATACAACAGATGAATGTCGAACCCGCTAGCCGATGCAATCCGGGTGGAGCAGGGTGAGGCTCGCTGATGAGGTGCATCCACGCCGACGCGAAAGCGGCAGGCGCAGCGTGCCGCTTTCGCGGCAGCCATACTGCCGCGAAATATTGACGCCTCGATTTGCGGACGCCATTGCACGCCTCCTCGCAGCTGAAATTAACGAATAAAAATAAGACGCGAGCAGTCGGGTATTGCGGACTACCTTATTGCGGTAGCTCTGATGACCAAAAAGGAGTAATAGGCGGAATATCTAATTGCAACTAACCGCCTATATCCTCTAAACCCTAACCAGTGCCTAACGGCACCCAGAGTTCGTTCGCTTAGCAAGCTGGAATTCGCCAACTCGGGGGGGTAGGAAACTCGGAAGCGAGCAGGTTACCGACGGTTGCAATACGCGACCGCTGCCCTGGTGCCGCGCTCCCAAAAAAATGCATCGGCGCGGGCTACTGTGAAAAGTGTGATTTCGAATCGCAGGTAGGCTCGCCCGCGTTGCGATCGATCTGTCTGGTCACGGAGATATCGGAGAGGATATCCACCAGAGCACCGCCAATCACGCCTCGGCACACACCAAAGCGCCCATGCATCCCGTTTTTAGCCTGTCGCCGCTCTATCTGTGAAACAATGGGGCTAGGTTGTCGATGCTCGCTTAAACGCATGATTTCTATAGAGAAATAATCAATTTCAGAAGAATGTTTCACAGAGACCGATCACCTGATCAGGCGACAAGAGCGCCAGGCAAGACCACGGGCGTCATTTCCACTATGCCGGGCCAAATTTGTAGCGTTCATCACGTATTTTGTAATGAAAAAGGTCCGGAGTGAAACGGGAAGCCGATGCCGGGTGGTCACGCGACAAGATAATATTCACAAACCGGCGCCATGCCACTTTTTCCTGACAGACCATGCCTGATCTGAAAGCACTGCGCGCCGAACTCGGCCACGTCAACGAATTGCTCGCCGACGCCCGTGCGCGCGAAGTCGCTGCGGTGCTGGCCCGCTTCCGGGAGGAGGTCGGTTTGCTTGGCATCACGGAACAGGAAGTGCGGCGGGCGCTGGGCTATGACCGGGCCGCACGTCTGCCGGCAAAGTATTACGACCCGGTCACCGGCAAAAAATGGTCCGGCCGCGGGACACGCCCGAAGTGGCTAGTCGGCAAACGTCTTGAGGATTACGCGATCGACGCGCCCCAGCCGCAATCCTGGTGGCCAGGTGAAGACTAGCGCCGTCTGCGTGCGCAACGCAGGGCACATGGCCCGCGCCTGTATACATATAGAGCACCTTCCACGAAGATAACCCGCTCGAGCCGACCGTCCACCACGTGCCGCCTCGTTCTCACGACGCTCCCGTTCTTCCGCCGGGAATCACGCAGACTCACGCGGAGGGCTGCCGATCTGCCGTCCCAACTGCTCGGCGCGCTGGAATATCGCCTCCATCAACAGCCTCGCGCTTCGCGAAGGCGGCGAAAATTTCGAATAGACGAAAGTCGAAGTCATTTCAAGGCTCTCGACAAGCGGACGCACAACGCAGTCGGCCTCTTGTGCCGCGAACTCATCGACGATCGCGAGGCCGAGCCCGCCTCGCACGAGCGCCAATGCCTGATCGGCGCGGGTCACATCGACGACCGAGTTGAGTTCGACATCGGCCTGCTGGCACGCCCGTACAACAACCGTCCCAAATGGAATGTCCCGTCGGAACAAGATCATCGGCTCCGACACGAGGTCGGCAAGCGCTATACATTCCCGCGCCGCCATCGGGTGATCGGGCGGGAGGGCGCAAACCATGCGTCCACGCATGAAGGGGACGACTTCGAGGTGCTCGTGCTCGATCGGCATCGACGTCACGGCGACGTCGATGGTTTTGCTCAGCACCTCCATCGGCATCTCGGCCATCAGTGTCGTGTGCCAGTCGACCCGCAGTCCAGGTAAGCGGCGTTTGAGCTCGACGATCGCGGGCGCAAGAATCGTGGTGGCGAGCGAAGGGCTGCACGAAACACGCAACAGGCTCGCCGGGCCGAGCGCAAGCGCACGCGCAAACTCATCCACGCGTAACGCCGACTGATAGACCTGTTCGACTTCCCGAAAGAGCGCCTGGGCTTCCGCGGTGGGAATCAGTCGGCCCTTCGTGCGCTCGAAAAGGCGCAGCCCCAGCGTGGTTTCCGTGTGCGAGACGAGCTTGCTGATCGCCGGCTGTGAGACGTAGAGCATCTTCGCGGCTGCGTTGATCGACCCCGTGAGCATCACTGCCCGGAACACTTCCATTTGCCGAAGCTTAAAGCGCATCTCGCCCTCTGAACCCGCGCTGGGCCATTAACCAAAAGTTATAGGATAGCGGAAACTCGGCATACGACAGCCACGCGGCAACTCCCTAGTATTTCCATCGAAGAACGCATCAGCCAGACAAGGGCGATCAGACCCGGCGATGCGCCACAAGATCAACGATGGAGACGTGATGAACCCAGTCCAGACATCCAGGGTGCTCGCCGCGCAAACGAGCCAGGCCACGATGGCCGCCGCACGCACGCGTGCGCGCTTCGGCATCCTCGCGTTGCTTTCGGTCGGCACGATGATCAACTATCTCGACCGCAGCGTGGCCGGCATCGCGGCACCCGCGATGAGCCACGATCTGCACCTCACGCCTGCGCTCATGGGCGTGATCTTCTCCGCCTTCTCCTGGACTTACACCGCCTCGCAGATTCCGGGCGGTCTGTTGCTCGATCGCGTCGGAACACGATGGACCTACTTCTTCGCGCTGACGTTGTGGTCGTTTTTCACCGGCCTGCAAGGACTCGCAACGGGGTTCGTCTCGCTGATCGTCATGCGACTGCTGATCGGCGCGGCGGAAGCCCCGTGTTTTCCGACCAACAGCCGTGTCGTGGCGGTCTGGTTTCCGCAGGGCGAACGGGCGCGAGCCACAGGCGTCTACACGTTCGCCGAGTATGTCGGCCTTGCGTTTCTCAGCCCGCTGCTCTTCTGGCTCGAACAACGCTACGGCTGGCGCGCGCTGTTCGGCATGGTCGGCGCGATTGGCGTCGCGTTTGGCGCCGTGTGGCTCATGCGCTTTCATGAGCCGCATCAGTCGCGGCGCGCGAACCGCGCCGAGCTCGACCATATCGCGCGTGGCGGCGGTGTGATCGACGGCAGCAAGGAAGTCTTGCGCTTTCGCTGGTCGGACGTCGGTGCGCTGCTGCGCCGCCGCAGCATGTTCGGCATTTGCATCGGCCAGTTCGCCTGCAATTCGACCAACGTGTTTTTCCTGACCTGGTTTCCGACCTACCTCGCTACCGAACGCCACATGCCGTGGCTGAAGGTGGGCATCGTCGCCGTGTTGCCGTTCATCGCGGCTTCGGTGGGCACGCTCTCGGGCGGCTGGATTTCCGATGCGATGTTGCGCCGGGGCGTCTCGCTGAACTGGGCGCGCAAACTGCCGGTGATCTCCGGCTTGCTGCTCGCTTCGACCATCGCACTTGCCAACTATGTCGACTCGACAGCGGCCGTCATCGCGATCCTCTGCGTTGCGTACTTCGCACAGGGCATGTCCGCGCTGGCCTGGATGATCGTCTCCGATATCGCGCCGAAGGGCCTGCTCGGGCTGAGCGGCGGCATCTTCAATCTGTTCGCCAACACGGCTGGCATCGTAACGCCGCTCGTGATCGGTTTGATCGTGAATGCGACGGGCTCATTCGTCTACGCGCTCGCCTTCATTTCGGCGGTGACGCTGATCGGCGCGCTCTCTTATCTGTTCGTGGTCGGCGACATCAAACGGATCGTCCTCACGAATCCTCTTTCTTCCAATACCTGAACTTCAAAGGAAATGTTTGCCATGAGTCACACTCTCGACGGCCAGATTGCGATCGTCACCGGCGCCGCGCGCGGCATTGGCCTCGGCATCGCGCGCCAGTTGAAAGCGGATGGTGCTCGCGTCGTCTTATGGGATCTGGATATTGGCGGCTGCGATGCGAAGCGGCTCGGCTTCACGCCCGATCATCTGGAATCCGTCGATGTTTCGTCCTACGAATCAGTGGAACGTGCCTTCGAAGCGACGGTCGACGCGGTGGGGCATGTCGATATTCTCGTGAACAATGCGGGGATTAACGGCCCCGTGGCGCCGAGCTGGGAGTATCCCGTCGACGCCTGGCAGCGCGTGCTGGCTGTCGATCTGAACAGTGTGTTTTATACCTGCCGCGTGGCGGTTCCGCACATGCGCAAGCGGGGCGGCGGTCGCATCCTCAATGTCGCCTCGATTGCCGGGAAAGAGGGCGTGCAATTCATTTCCGCCTACTCGGCGGCGAAGGCGGGCGTGATCGCTTTTACGAAAGCCGCCGCCAAAGAACTCGCACACGACAACGTGCTGATCAACTGTATCGCGCCGGCAATGGTCGAAACGGAACTGTTCCGGGAAATGTCGGACGAGCACATCACGGCGAGCAAGGCGAAGATCCCGATGGGCCGCTTTCTGCAGATTGAGGAGGTCGGCCGGATGGTGAGCTGGGTCGTGAGTCCCGGATGCAGCTTCACAACGGGCTTCACTTTCGACCTGACGGGCGGGAGGGCGACATATTGAAGCCGTCTGAACACGTTGGCCGCCCGCTTGCCGTTGCGCATTTGACCGTACTGGAGGCGCAGCCGGTGGAATGGGTGCGCCTCGCGGCGAAAACGGGCTTTGAAGGTGTGGGGCTGCGTCTGCATCCGGCCGCGCCGGGGGCTATCGCTTACCCGATCAAGGCAGGCAGCGACGCACATCGGGAGCTGCGCGCCGCGCTGGCTGGCGAAGGCGTCGCGGTCCTCGATGTCGAATTTATCCCGATCGTGCCGGATCTCGATCCTCGCGCCTTCGAGTCCTTATTCGAAGCCGCAGCCTCGATTGGCGCAACCAGCGTGAGCGTCTCGGGCGACGATCCGGACGCCTCGCGCCTTGCTGCGAATCTTGCCGCGCTCGCCATCATGGCGAAACCATTCGGATTGCGAATCGATATGGAGTTCATGCGTTGGCGGCATGTTGGTACACTCGCGCAGGCTCGCGCCGCGATCGAGCGCGCCGCGCAGCCCAATCTCGCATTGGTGATCGACGCGTTGCACCTGTCGCGCTCGGGCGGAAAGCCCGAGGATATTGCGGGACTATCGCCTGAACAGATCGGCGTCGTACAGCTTTGCGATGCGCCAGGCACGCTGCCCGCCAACGACGAAGAAGCGATTCGCGAGGCCCGCACCGCGCGGCTCGCACCCGGCGACGGTGCATTGCCGCTCGAAGCGCTGCTTCACGCGTTGCCGCCCAATGCGGCGCTGAGCGTCGAAATGCCCATGCCGTCACTGTCTGCCGATGCCCGCATGAATCTCGCCTTGCGCAGCGCGCGGCGTGTCGTGGCGCGCGCGAGCCTCGCGGCAAAGGTCTAAAAAGGAAACACACCATGACTGTATTCGACGACGACAAGATTGATTGCCATTGCCACGTGTTCGACCCCGTTCGCTTTCCCTATCGCGACGACACCGCCTATCGGCCCGCGCAGCAGGAAGTGGGTACGCCGGCTCAGTTCGTGCGTGTCATGGACACCTATGGCGTGCGCCACGCCTTGCTCGTCGGCCCGACCAGCGGCTATCGGACCGACAACCGATGCCTGATCGACACGCTTGAAAGCTGGGAAGGGCGTTTTCGCGGCATCGCCGTGGTCGACAGCGATATCGCGCGCGGCGAGCTTGTCGCGTTGCGCCGCGCAGGTGTAGTGGGGGTGGCATTCAACCCGGCGATGGAAGGACTCGACCTGGTCAAGCGCGCGGGCCCGCTCTTTGCGTTGCTTGCCGACCTCGGCATGATTGCCCAGGTGCAGGTGGAGGGCGACCAGATGAATGCGCTGGGCCCGTGGCTCGCGCGCCAGCCCGGGACAATCGTTGTGGATCACTGCGGGCGCCCGTATAGCGAAAGCGGGATCAGTCAACCTGGCTTCGATGCACTATTGCGTCTCGCGGACAGCGGCAGGACTTATGTGAAGCTCTCGGGCTGGCAAAAATACTCACGTGGCCCGCATCCCTACGAGGACACCTGGCCCTATGCGCATGCACTGCTGCGCAGTTTCGGGGCGGATCACTGCGTCTGGGGTTCCGACTGGCCGTTTTTGCGCGCACCCGAACGGATGGACTACGGCCCGCTGCTGACGCTGTTCGAGGCAATCGTGCCCGACCCGGTGGTTCGGCGTCAGATTCAATGGGACACGGCGCGACGGTTGTTCGGCTTCGATAAGCCAGGACGCGAGGAGAAGGCCGAATTACAGCATGGCGCTCTTGCGCCGGTTGCCTCATAGTTTTCCTGCCCGGCGCATCACCCGAACCGGGGCAGTCCGCTTGCCTCGCGAGCGATGTCTGCGGGTGCGCCGATGTGCGCTTTAGCTGCGGTTCTCAGGTGATTTTTCGCGAACGCAGGCATCAGAATATGTCACTTGTCGCCCCATTTGTGGCTGCTTACAGTCGTTTTGACTAGTCGCAGTGGGAGCGCACGGCATTGCCGAGGCGGGCCCGGTCTCTTCTCTCTCGGCAGGTGCCAGCATGATCGACCCCAATAAAAGCAGACGTGCCAGCGTCGCGGTGTTCGCGCTGCTCTATCTCGGCTATTGCATTTCGTACATCGACCGCTCGGCGATCGCGCTATCGCTCGTCGCCATCGGCAAGGAGTTTCATGTCGGCGCGGCGGCGCTTGGCGTTGTCATGAGCACGTTCTACATCAGCTATGCTGCCATGCAGATTCCGGGCGGCTGGCTCGCCGATCGCTGGGGCAGCAAGAAAGTGATCGTCGTTTCAGTGGCATTCTGGTCCGTATTTACGCTGATGACTGGCCTTGCGTGGTCGCTCGCCTCGTTGATCGCGATCCGTTTTATCTTCGGTCTCGGCGAGGGCGGTTATCCGGGCGCGGCGGTCAAGGGCGTTACCGAATCGTGTGCGCGCGCCGATCGTCCGAAGATGTCCGCGCTGCTGATGTCGTCGAACTATGTCGGCAGCTTCATCGCGCCGCTCGCGATTGCGCCGCTGATCCTGATGCTCGGCTGGCGACATGCATTTGTCGTGGCGGGCTGTGCGGGTCTCGTCTTCGCGCTCTTCTATCTGTTCGCCGTGAAGGACACCCATCAGAAGCGCGATTCGACCGGCCGCTCCGCACGCATCGACGGCGCGGCGACACGCGCGCTCCTCAAGATGCCGCTCATGTGGAAGATCCTGCTGACGTGGTTCGGCATGGGCATCGTCAACAAGGGACTCGACGCATGGATGCCCGCGTATCTGCTGACCGAGCGCCACCTCGATCTCAAGGCCGTCGGCATGCTGACGCCGCTGCCCTTCGTCGCGGCGAGTGTCTCGACGGCGCTCGGCGGCTGGATTCTCACGCGCTGGTTCGATGGCCGCGAGAAGTGGCTGATGGCCGCCTGCTGCGCGATCTCCGGCTTCTTCCTCTACGAGATGTATACGGCGCAAACGGTGACGGGCGTCATTGCGTATCAATCGATCGTCTATTTCTTCAAGTCGTTCGTGTTCGCTGGCGTCTTCGCGCTGCCCGCTAAATTCCTGCCGCAAAAGCTGATCGGCACGGGGGCCGGGATGGTCAACTTCGGCGGTCAGGTCGCAGGATTCGTTGCGCCCGCAGTCATCGGGCTGCTGGTGTCGGTGACGGGCAATTACAACGCGGTGTTTGGCTTCCTGATCGTGGCGACGTTGTTCGCGCTCGTCACCAGTCTGTCGATCCGCCTCGTGCCGGAAGCGGACGCACGCCTGGGCGTGACCGGATAAGCTCGAGCGTTTGTTTAGACGAACAGGCGCTATGATGGAGCATTACGCGTCATTCCATCGATCCATCATGAGCGCCCGTATTCTTCAGGAAGCCGCCGTCCGTTACTTCCTTGAAGTCGTCAACACCGGTTCCGTCGCCGATGCCGCCAATCGTCTGAACGTCGTGCCCTCTGCCGTGAGCCGGCAGATCGCGCGGCTCGAAAGTGAACTGGGCACCCCGCTTTTTGTACGACAATCGCGTGGCATGGTGCCGAGCAAGGCGGGCGAAATGCTCGCTGCGTATGCGCGCCGCTCGCAGCTCGACGCCGAACAGATTTCGCTGGAAATCGACGCATTGCGCGGCGAGGCCGAGCGCACGATCCGTATCGCCTGCACCGAAGGTTTCGCGGCCACGTTCCTGCCGCGTGCGATGGCGGACTTCCGTCGTACCGTTGCGAGCGCATCGTTCGAAGTCGTCGTCGATACGGCGGCGGGCGTCACACAGCGCGTGCGCGAAGCGGAATGTGATATTGGCCTCACATTCAGCTTTGGACCGGAAAAGGACATCCATACGGCGTTTTCCGCGCCTTCGCCGATCTTCGCGATCGTCGCGTCGTCTCATCCGCTTGCGCAGTCTGCCCAGGTGTCGTTCCGCGAATTACTGGCCTATCCGCTCGCGTTGCCGGGCGTGCATTCGACGCTGCACAAGCTGATCGATATCTATTGCAGCCGCGAAGGCGTGGCGTGCAAAAGCGTGCTCAGTAGCGCGACGCTCGAAACGCTACTCGGGTTCACGCTTGTCAGCGACGCGGTCACGTTCAGCGGCGAGCTGTTCGTGCGCCCGCGCCTCGCATCCGGCGAGCTTGTGGCGCTGCCCGTACCGGAACTCACGACGAGTGAGCGCGCCGTCGAAATCCAGACGCTGGCGCGGCGCGCGTTGCCGCCGCTGCTCCAGTCGTTTATCGAACGGTTGAGCGTCGAACTCACACCGTCCGCGCGTTGACCAAAAGTGAATTCACGTTTCGATAATCATCACTAGTCGCTGTTTTTCTCGTCGTCTACATTGAGCGCACTGTTGCATGACTGTCTAAAGGACCGCCCGATGAACGACCGCCACGAACTCACCCGTCATAGTGCCGTCGCGCTGCGCGCGCTATTGCAGGCGCGCGAAATCTCCGCCGTCGAATTGCTCGATGCCTGCATCGCGCGAATCGAAACGCTCAACCCTTACGTCAACGCCATCACGGCAACGAGTTTCGAGCGCGCGCGCATCGAGGCACGCGCCGCCGACGCGGCCCTCGCTCGCGGCGATTCGGTGGGCGCGTTGCACGGCTTGCCCATCGGCATCAAGGATCTCGAAGAAACCGAAGGCTTGCTGACCACGTATGGCTCGCCGCTTTATCGCGCGAACGTGCCGGCGCAGGACAACACGCTGGTGCGCCGCCTGCGCGCGGCGGGCGCGATCGTCGTCGGCAAGACCAACGTGCCGGAAATGGGCGCGGGCGCGAACAGCTTCAATCCCGTGTGGGGCGCAACGGGCAATCCGTTCGATCCGCGTCTGAACGCGGGTGGGTCGTCGGGCGGCTCGGCCGCCGCACTCGCGCTCGATATGGTGCCGCTCGCGAGCGGTTCCGACACGGGCGGCTCGCTGCGCATTCCGGCGGCGAAATGCGGCGTGGTCGGTTTGCGCACCTCGCCGGGCCTCGTGCCGAGCGACCGCAAGCCGCTCGGCTGGACGCCGATTGCGGTGGTGGGGCCGATGGGCCGCAATGTCGAAGACACCTGGCTGCAACTCGCGGCAACGGTCGGGCAGTCGGGCAGCGATCCGCTCGGTTATCCGTTCGCGATGAACGCCACGATGGAAGGCCGCGCGCCGACGGACCTCTCGAAACTGCGCATCGGTTACACGGAAGATTTTGGCGTCTGCGAAGTCGACGACGATATCCGCGCCGTGTTCCGCCGCAAGATCGATTTTCTGCGCCGCGAAGTGGCCGTGTGCGAGCCGATCGAAGTGGACTTCGAAGGCGCGCATGGTTGCTTCGATGTCCTACGTGCCGAGGCCTTCGTCGCGGGCCTGCAAAAAGCCTACGAAACCGATCCCAATCTGCTAGGGCCGAATCCGCGCGCGAACTATGAAATGGGCATTGGTCTGGGGCTGGCCGATTGCGTGCGCGCCCATGCCGACCAGACGCGTTTGTTCCGCCGCTTCCAGACGCTGTTCGAGCGCTACGACGTGATTCTCTCGCCGACGACGCCGGTTTCGCCGTTCCCCTGGGCGCAGCCGTATCTGAAATCGGTGAACGGCGTCGCGCTCGAAAACTACTATCGCTGGCTGTCGCTCACGTATGTCGTGACGCTCGCGACGAATCCGGCCTTGTCGTTGCCGTGCGGCGTCGATCATTGCGGCATGCCGTTCGGCTTGCAGATGATCGGCGCGTTCCGCGGCGATCTCGCGCTGCTCGATGCGGCGCGCGCGTTCGAAGCGCTGTTCGAGTCGTCCGACGAAACGCGCCGACCGATTCCCGATGCCGATAAATTGCGCGCATCGGATGTGGATCTGAAGTCCATCGTCACGCATCCGCCTGTGCTCGATGCCGTGTCGTCCCCCAATGCTTCCGCTTCTGCTGTCTGACTGAAACATGATCGAATCTATTTACGGCAAGCCGCTCGATGCGTGGCTTCGCGACTATCCTCTGCTGCGCCCGCTCATGGCGCTTGAACCGGTCGAGTGGTTCAACCCGGCCGTCGCGCCGTTGGCCGAAGCGCGCCACGATATTGCGCTCGACGCCTCGCATATCGCCGATGCCAGCGCGCGCCTGCAACGATTCGCGCCGCTGCTCGCGGAGTGCTTCGCCGATGTGCGCGAGGCGGGCGGCATCATCGAATCGCCACTGACCGAGGTGCCAGATTTCGCACAGGCGTTGAGCCAACGCTACGACGTCGAGACACCGCAGCGTTTGCTGCTGAAGCAGGACAGCCATCTGCCGATTTCCGGCTCGATCAAGGCGCGCGGCGGCATCTATGAAGTGCTGTTTCAGGCCGAACAACTCGCGATGCGTCACGGTCTGCTCAAGGAAGGCGACGACTATCGCGTGCTTGCAAGCGACGCATGCCGCGCGCTCTTTCGCGAACACAGCATCGCGGTGGGGTCGACGGGCAATCTGGGCATGTCGATCGGCATCGCGAGCGCGACGCTCGGCTTTACGACGACCGTTCATATGTCGGCTGACGCGCGCCAATGGAAGAAAGACCGCCTGCGTGCGCATGGCGTGACGGTGGTGGAATACGCGGGCGATTACGGCGAAGCGATCGAAAGCGGCCGTCGTCTCGCGGAGAACGATCCGATGTGCCACTTCGTCGACGACGAAAACTCGACGACGCTGTTCCTCGGCTACGCGGTTGCGGGCGAGCGCCTGAAGCGGCAACTCGATGCCGCCAATGTGCGCGTGGATGCGGAGCATCCGTTGTTCGTGTATCTGCCGTGCGGCGTGGGCGGCGGCCCCGGTGGCGTTGCGTTCGGTTTGAAGCTCGCATTCGGCGACGCGGTGCACTGCATTTTCGCGGAACCGACGCATTCGCCGTGCATGTTGATGGGCGTGCTCACGGGACTGCACGACAAGCTCGCGGTGCAGGATTTTGGCATCGACAATGTGACGGCCGCCGATGGCCTCGCGGTCGGGCGTCCTTCCGGCTTTGTCGGCCGCGCGATGCAGCGGATGATCGACGGCTATTACACCGTTGAGGATAGCGAACTATATGCGCTGCTCGCGTTGATGGCGCAGACGCAGGACATCCGGCTGGAGCCGTCCGCGCTGGCCGGGGCGCCGGGATTCGCGCGGGTGTTGAAGCATCAGCAAGACTATCGCGCGCGTATGGGACTCGACGATACAGCGATGCGCCGCGCGACGCACGTGATCTGGGCGACAGGTGGAGGAATGGTGCCTGAAGCGGAGATGAGCGCGTATCTCGAGAAGGGGCGACAGGTGCTGGCTGGAGCCTGAAGCCTTGATACTTCTAAGGCTGGATCGCGAACTCATCGCAATGACAATTCAAAACAGAGTTCGTGGTCCGCGTCCTTACGGACTGGACGAGACCGGCCACTGCCCCTCAGGTGTAAATTGCGACTAACGGTCTGAAATTTTTCCCACCTGCGAGTGACTTCCACGCGCGACCTTGCCACCAGGCGATCGATCTCGCCTTCGCGCACGCCGAATCACTCCGGCTTGATCCCAGCGCAAACCTTGCGCGCTGAAAGGTTGGGAATCGGCATTTACCCCAAGCTAAAGATGCTGGCAAAACTCTGCCGCGCATACTAGCATTGCGTCCAATGTTACCGGTTACAGTCAGCGGTAACATGCAGTCAGTACAAGCCGTGCTTTTCCCCAGCGCGGCAAAAAGACGCCCATTATTACTACAACAGGAGACAGACGATGAATCAGGCCGCCGAAGTGCGAAAGCGCTCGCGGGTGCGATGGTGGGTTGCGGGCCTCATGTGGGCGGCGATCGCCATCAACTACATCGACCGGACGGTGTTGTCTGCCGCTGCGCCGCGCATTCAGTCGCAGTTTCATTTAAGCGCGGTCGAGATGGGCGTCGTGATGTCCGCGTTCTTCTGGTCGTATGCGCTGCTGCAATTGCCGGCGGGCTTTCTCGCGGATCGCTTCGGCCAAAAGAAGGTTCTGGGCTTCGCCGTGGTCTGGTGGTCGCTAGCAACGGCGGCGACTGGTCTTGCCAGCGGTTTCAAATCGCTCGTCGCGCTGCGCGTGGCATTGGGCGTAGGCGAGGCGGGCGCGTACCCCAGCAATGCCGGCATCGCATCGAAATGGTTTGCGCGTAGCGAACGCGCGACGGTCGCGGGCATCTTCGACAGTGGCTCAAAGCTGGGCGGCGCGATTGCGCTGCCGCTCATCGCTGCGATGCTTGCCGCGTTCGACTGGAAACTCACTTTCGCGCTGACGGGGCTGCTCGGGCTGATCTGGTATGTGGTGTGGCAATTCACGTTCACCGACTCGCCACGCGATCACAAGCAGGTCAACGCCGCGGAACTCGCGCACATTCAAGGCGATTCGTCAGCACACCAAAGCGATGAAACCGCACGCCCGTCGCTGCGCACGCTGTTCGCGCACCGCAATATCTGGGCGATGTGCATCGGCTTTTTCATGATCAACTACAACTCGTACTTCTTCATCACGTGGCTGCCCACGTATCTCGTGAAGGAGCGCGGCATGACGATGATGGAAATGGGCTGGATGGCGTCGCTGCCGCTGCTCGCGTCGATCGTCGTCGAGATTTTTGCGGGTTGGGCGTCGGATCGGGTATTTGCAAGCGGCAAACTTTCGCTGACCGCCACGCGCAAGCTGTTTCTCGTGATCGGCCTGTTGATGGCGTCGAGCATCGGCTTCGCGGCGTTCGCCGATTCGGCGCTCGTGGCCGTGCTGCTCCTGTGTATCGCGAAGTCGGGCACGACGGTGGCGGCTTCGCAGGTCTGGGCGCTGCCGGGCGATGTCGCGCCGCGCAATGCGGTTTCGATGGTGGCGGGCATCCAGAACACCGTGTCGAACATCGGCGGCGTGGTCGGCCCGATCGTCACGGGTGCAATCGTGGGCGCAACGGGTTCGTTCGTGGCGGCGCTCGTGGTGTCGTCCGCGCTGATCGGCGTGGCGATCCTCAACTATCTGTTCCTGCTCGGCAAGGTCGAACCGATCACGATCGACGATCGCGCCCTTGCACACGAACACAGCCATATCGATATCGCTAGCTAGGTCCGTCAGTCTTTCAATTTTGGTACTTCTCGCGAAGTTTCAATGCGTAGTAATCCTTAGTTAAATTATAAATATACAGGTCACCTGGATGAAAAAAGCACTTTTCGCAGCGGCTGGAATCTTGTCCGTCGCACCGGTCCTGGCGCATGCCCAGAGTTCCGTCACACTGTATGGTCTCGTCGATGCGGGCATCGGCTATGTCAACAACATCAAGGGCGGATCGGCCGTCCAGCAGACCAGCGGGCGCCTGAGCGGCAGCCGCTGGGGCTTCAAGGGCAACGAAGATCTGGGCGGTGGCCTGAGTGCGGTCTTTACGCTCGAAGGCGGCTTCAAGCCCAACGACGGCACGGCGGGCCAGGGCGCACGCCTGTTCGGCCGCAGCGCGTTCGTTGGCGTGGCGAAGAGCGGCATCGGCACCTTCACGCTGGGGCGCCAGTACGAACCACTCGCGGATCTCGTCGCGCAGTACGCGGGCCCCGGCTTCTGGTCGCCGTCCACGCACATTGGCGACAACGACAACCTCAACCAGACGTTCCGCATCAACAACGCCGTGAAGTTCCGCAGCGACACCATTGCGGGCTTCACGGTCGATGGCATGTACGCCTTCAGCAACCAGGCGAGCGGATCGGCTGGGCAAGGCTTCGGCAACAACCGCGCATGGGGTATCGCGGCGAACTATGCGAACGGGCCGTTCTCGATTGGCGGCGGTTACGTGCTGCTCGATCATCCGAACACCACAGGCAACACGAGCGGCGCAATCGGCGGCGCGTCGACCTCGAGCGGCGACGACTACAGCAGCGCGTTCTTCTATAGCCTCGATGGTGGCGTGAGCCGTCAGCAGATCGCGGCGGCGGGCACGAACTACAAGATCGGCGCGGCGACCGCGGGCTTCGCATTCAGCCACACTGAGTTGAACTACAACGATGGCTCGTCGCGCAAGTTCAACAACTACGACGCGAATCTGCGCTATCTGCTCACACCCGCGACAACGCTGATCGGCATCTACACGTTCACGGATGGTCGCGCGAACGGCCTGCCGGGAACGGGCGGCGCAACGCTCAAGCCGAAGTGGCACCAGTTCACGCTCGGCGTGGACTACGCGCTCTCCAAGCGTACCGACCTCTATGTCTCCGGCACGTATCAACTGGCCGCAGGCGATGCTTCCACGCGCGTGGGAAGCGGGTACAGCAGGATCGCGGCGATTGCGTATGCGGGCGGCGCATCGTCGACGAATCGTCAGATCGACATTTTCACGGGCATTCGCACGAAGTTCTGAGCGTGTCTTGACGCTGTAAAAGCAAAGGCCTCGCCGTGATGATCGGCGAGGCCTTTTTGCGTTCAGACGCTCAGGCAGCGAGCCTTCGCATCACTATCACGCCGACGCGCGCTCGATCAGCGTGAACCCCACATCGACCTTGGCGCGCTTGCTCGCGCCGGTCTCGATCTTCTCGATCAGCATGGTCGCCGCAAGCTTGCCGATCTTCGTACCGTCGATGCGGATGGTCGTGAGCGGCGGATCGGTGTCGGCGGCGAAGTTCTGGTCGCCGTAGCCGATCACCTTGAGCTGTCCCGGCACGTCGAGACCCCGCGCGCGCGCTTCCATCAGCACGCCCAGCGCCATGATGTCGGCGCCGCAGAAAATGGCGTCGATCTGCGGATGCGCGTCGAGCAGGCTCGCGAGCGCGCGGCGGCCGTCGCCGAGATGCGCGGGCGAGGGCATCGCCGCCACGGGGATCTCGTGCTCGCTGTCGAACGCCGCGATAAACGCATCGGCGCGGATCCTCGCGCGGCGATCGCCTGGCGTGACGATGGCCGGATAACGCGCGCCGCGCTCTCGCAGATAGCGCGCGGCCGCTTCGCCCACGCGCGTGTGCGAGAAGCCGATCAGCATGTCGAGCGGCGAGCGCGTGATGTCCCACGTCTCGACCACGGGTATGCCCGCCGCGCGCAGCTTTTGCCGCGACGCTTCCGAGTGGATCACGCCTGTGAGCACGATCCCCGCCGGGCGTCGGCCGACGATGGCGTCGAGCAGTGCCTCTTCGCGCGATTCGTCGTAGCCGCTCTGCCCGAGCAGCAACTGGTAGCCGGCGGCAGCAAGTTCCGCAGTGAGCGCGGCCACGGTTTCCTGGAACACGCTGCCCGCCATGGCGGGAATCAAGGCGACGACAAGATGGCTGCGATTGGACGCCAGCGAACCCGCGATCAGATCCGGCGTGTAGCCCGTCTGCCGCACGGCTTCGCGCACGCGCTCGAGCGTTTCGGCGGAAACGAGTTCGGGATTGTTGAGCGCGCGGGAAACGGTGACCTTCGTGACGCCGGTCAGTCGGGCCAGATCGCTGAGCGTGACACGGCCGGTGTTCTTGCGGGCGCGCCTGGCGGTGACGCCGGCGGCGGGCGGGTCGAGTTCTGTCGAGGGTTTGGTCACGGGGCGCGGGCATTCCTGCTGCAAATAGGTGTTGGCAATTATCCCAAATCTGTACTACGATGGCATCAATGTTACCGGTTACATTAACCGGTAACTTGAATCCAGAACGAAAAGGTTGCGCGATCCCCGGCGCAATCATCGGAGACAGGCGAATGCTCCAGTCCAACAAGAGCTATAACGGGCCGTTGATCCGGCTCAACCAGAACGACAACGTCCTGATCGCGCGCGAAGCGCTGACGATCGGCCATCAGGTGTCCATCGAAGGCGAAGTGATTCGCCTGCGCGCCCAGGTGGCGGCGGGCCACAAGGTGGCGGCGCGGCGCATCGAGGCGGGCGAACCCATCCGCAAGTACGACACGGTGATCGGCGTGGCCGCGCGCGATATCGAGCCCGGCGACCACGTTCACACGCACAACATCGAGCTGGTCGACTTCGACCGCGATCCCGGCTTTGGTCTCGACGTGAAGCCTGTCGATTACGTCGCGCCGGAGCAACGCGCGACGTTCAACGGCATCGTGCGTCCCGACGGCCGCGTGGCCACGCGCAACTTCGTCGGCATCATCGCATCGGTCAATTGCTCGGCCACCGTCATTCGCCATATCGCCGACTGGTTCACGCCGGAGCGCCTGCGCGACTATCCCAACGTCGATGGCGTGGTGGCGTTCGCGCAAACCACGGGCTGCGGCATGTCCTCGCCGAGCGAGCATTTCGACGTCCTGCGCCGGACCATCGCCGGTTATGCGCGACATCCCAACCTTGGCGGCGTGCTGATCGTCGGACTCGGTTGCGAGCGCAACCAGGTGGGCGATCTGCTCGATTCGCAAGGCTTGAAAACCGGCAAGGCAGTGCACGCGCTCGTCATGCAAAACGTGGGCGGCACGCGCGCGACCATCGAGGCGGGCATCAAGGCCGTGCAGGAGATGCTGCCTGCCGCGAACGACATCGTGCGCACGCCCGTGCCCGTCAGCCATCTCAAGATCGGTCTGGAATGCGGCGGCTCGGACGGCTTCTCTGGCATCACCGCAAATCCCGCGTTAGGTGCCGCGATGGACTTGCTCGTGCGCCACGGCGGCACCGCGATCCTTTCGGAAACGCCCGAGATTCACGGCGTCGAATACATGCTCACGCGCCGTGCCGTGTCGCCCGAAGTCGGCCAGAAACTGCTGGATCGTCTGGCCTGGTGGGAGCGTTACACGCACGGGCATAACGGCCAGTTCAATGGCGTGGTTGGCCCGGGCAACCAGCAAGGCGGCCTTGCCAATATCTTCGAGAAGTCGCTCGGTTCGGCGATGAAGGGCGGCACCACGCCGCTGCAAGCGGTCTATGAATACGCCGAGCCCATCGATCGCGCGGGTTTCGTTTTCATGGATTCGCCGGGCTACGACCCCGTTGCGGTGACGGGCCAGATCGCGAGCGGCGCGAACCTCATTTGCTTCACGACCGGGCGCGGCTCGATGTTCGGCTCGAAGCCTGCGCCGACGCTCAAGCTCGCGAGCAACACGCCGATGTTCACGCGCCTCGAAGAGGACATGGACATCAATTGCGGTCGGGTGATCGACGGCGAGCGCACGATCGAGGAGATGGGACAGGACATCTTCGATCTGATCATTCGCGCGGCTTCGGGCGAGCGCACGAAAAGCGAGTTGCTCGGCCTGGGCGACAACGAATTCGTGCCCTGGCACATGGGCATCGTGAGCTGAACGCGCCAGATTGCGCGTGGCATCGACATCAATAGAACATAACGACGGAGACAGCAGATGAGGCGATCTGCGCAGCGGCCTGGCCGCTCGAACATGCGCTGGTGGGTGGCGGGCTTCATGTGGGCCGCGATTGCGATCAACTATATCGATCGCACGGTGCTGTCGGCGGCTGCGCCCAGAATCCAGTCGGAGTTTCATCTGGACGCGATACAGATGGGCATCGTCATGTCGGCGTTCTTCTGGTCATATGCGCTGCTGCAATTGCCCGCGGGCTTGCTCGCCGACCGCTTCGGCCAGAAGAAAGTGCTGGGCTTCGCGGTGCTTTGGTGGTCGATTGCCACCGCAATGACGGGCTTTGCAAGCGGCTTTCGTTCGTTGGTGGGTTTGCGTGTGGCGCTGGGCGTGGGCGAGGCCGGTGCCTATCCCAGCAACGCCGGCATCGCAACGCGCTGGTTCCCTCGCAAGGAGCGTGCGACCGTCGCCGGTATTTTCGACAGCGGTTCGAAGCTCGGCGGCGCAGTGGCCATGCCCCTGATCGCGTGGATGCTGGCGGCGTTCGACTGGAAGATGACCTTCGCGCTCACGGGGCTGCTGGGCGTGGCGTGGTTCGTCGTGTGGCAACTGAGTTTCTCGGATTCGCCTGCCGATCATCGCCGCGTGAGCGCGGCCGAACTCGCGCATATCGAAAGCGACAAGCTCACATCGCGCACGCAACATCCCGCGCGTCCGCAATGGCGCAAGCTGCTGGCGCATCGCAATGTGTGGGCGATGTGCATCGGCTTCTTCATGATCAACTACAACTCGTACTTCTTCATCACGTGGCTGCCCACTTATTTGATGAAGGAGCGCGGCATGAGCGTGCTGCAAATGGGCTGGATGGCCTCATTGCCGCTGCTCGCCTCGATCGTCGTGGAGATTCTCGCGGGCTGGGCCTCCGACCGTGTGTTCGCGAGCGGCAAGCTTTCGCTCACCGCCACGCGCAAGCTCTTTCTCGTCATCGGGCTCGTGATGGCATCCAGCATTGGATTCGCAGCGTTCGCGCAATCGGCCTATGTGGCCGTGCTGCTGCTGTGTATCGCCAAGTCGGGCACGACGGTCGCCGCCTCGCAGGTGTGGGCACTCCCTGGCGACGTCGCGCCGCCCAATGCCGTTTCGATGGTCGCGGGCCTGCAAAACACGGTGTCGAATCTGGGCGGCGTAGTCGGCCCGATCGTCACGGGCGCCATCGTTGGCGCGACCGGCAAGTTCGTGCCCGCGCTGCTGTTCTCGTCGGCGCTGATCGTGATCGCGATCGTCAACTATCTGTTCCTCCTCGGCAAGGTGGAACCCATTCAATTCGACGACTCTTTATCAGTGAGTGACATTCATGGACAAGCAGACCTCCGCGCTTAACCCGTTCAAGGCGGCACTCGCCGCGCGCCGCAAGCAGGTCGGTTTCTGGCTTTCGATGGCCGACCCGTATCTCGCGGAAGTCAGCGCGACGGCAGGCTTCGACTGGCTGCTGATCGACAGCGAGCACGCGCCCAACGACCTGCGCACGATCCTCGCGCAATTGCAGGCCGTCGCGGCCTACCCGGGCGAACCGGTGGTGCGCCCCGTGAATGGCGATCCGGCTTTGCTCAAGCGCCTGCTCGATATCGGCGCGCGCAATCTGCTGGTGCCGATGGTCGATACCGCCGACGAAGCGCGTGCGCTGGTCGCCGCCGTGCGCTATCCGCCGCATGGCATTCGCGGTGTGGGCAGCGCCGTGGGCCGTGCATCGCGCTGGAGCCTGCGCACCGATTATCTCGATGTTTCGGATGACGAAGTGTGTCTGCTGGTGCAGGCCGAAACGACCACTGCGTTGCAGAATCTCGAAGCGATTTGCGCCGTGGACGGCGTCGACGGCGTGTTCATCGGCCCGGCCGATCTCGCGGCTTCGATGGGCTATCGCGGCAAGGCGACCCATCCTGAAGTGCAGCAGGCGATCGACGGCGCGATTCGCACGATCGTCGCTTCCGGCAAGGCCGCGGGCACGCTCACGTCCGACCCGGCGCTCGCGCGTCATTACCTCGAACTCGGCTGCACGTTCGTCGCGACCGGCGTGGACATCCTGATGTTCGCGAACGCGGCGCGCAAGCTTGCGCGCGATTTCGCGGACGTGCGCACGGCAGGCTGAGGGCGCAGCACATAACGACTGAGGAGGAGACACCTCATGAACGACCGTACACAGAATGCCCCTGCGAATACGCCTGTCCAGGCGCTGCGCGAGAACTGGCGCATCATCTTTGCCGCGACGGCGGGATGGGCGCTCGACGCCTTCGATTTCACGATCCTGCTGTTCCTGATTCCCCATCTGGGCAAGGTGTTCAACGTCGGCTTGCCTGCGATGGCGTTCGTTGTAACCGCAACGGGTTTCGCCAAAGTCGCGGGCACGATCGGCTGGGGTTTCGCCGCCGATCGCTTCGGGCGCAAGATCGTGTTCATGGCTGCCGTGCTGTGGTTTTCGTGCGCAGCGGGACTGAGCGGCCTCGCGTGGAGCTACGCGTCGTTCATGGCGATGCGCGTGCTGTTCGGCATCGGCTTTGGCGGCGAGTGGACCGCGTCGGTCGCGCTGCTGATGGAGACCGTGCCCGCGAAGATCCGTCCGCTTGCGTCGGGCATCATGGTCGCGGGCTATGAGTTCGGCTATCTGTTGGCGGCGCTCGCGTTTCACTTCCTGTTTCCGGTGGCGGGATGGCGCTGGATGTTCTTCCTCGGCGTGCTGCCCGCGCTGCTCACGCTGTTCATGCGTCGTGGCGTAGGCGAGTCGCCCGACTGGGAACGCGAGCAGCAACGCAAGGTTCGCCGCAGCGCGCGCGAAGCCTTCATCTTCAATCCGGCCGTGTTGCAGGCGTGGCTTTTTTCGGCGGCGATCAACTTCATGCTGTGGGCCGTGCAGGTGCTGTACCCGACCTTCCTGCTGACCGTTCAGCACCTGGATTCGAGCCAGATATTCCCGTTCGTGATCGCGTATTCGGTGGGTTCGGTGATCGGCAAACCGCTTTCCGGTTATAGCGCGAGCCGCTTCGGCGAACGCCGCACGATCTGCCTGTTTCTTGGCGCGGTGATTCCTTCGACGGTGCTCTACACGCTGGTGCAAAGTCACCTTTTGCTCGGCGTTGGCGCGTTGTGCATGGGCCTGTTCGCCAATGGCCTGTTCGGCATCATGCCGCTCTATCAGTCGCGTCGATTCCCGGTGGAAGGTCGCGCGACCGGCATCGGCATCAGCTATGCGATGACGTCGGTTAGCGTGGTCGCGCCGTATGCGATCGCGCTCGTCGCGCCGTCGCTTGGCCTCAAGTTCGGCATGGCGTCGTTTATCGCAGGCGGCGCGCTGTTGCTGATCGCGATCAGCGTGTTCGATACGTCGCGCTGGATGCCGCGCGGTGAAGCGGACGAAGTCTCCGCACAAGACAGCGAAGGCGAAGCGCCGATGCTGGCGACCGGCAACGCCGCGCGTTGATGTGGTCCATAGCGTAATTACCGGGACATTTCGATGAACACATCCGCACGCCGCTGGGTCAAGCGCCCCGACGATTCCACATGGGGTGACTGGGGCGCCGACGACCAGCTTGGCCGTCTCAACCTGATCACGCCCGAGAAGGTGCGTGAAGGCCTGCGCGAAGTGCACGAAGGCCGTACGTTTTGCCTGAGCCTGCCGCTCGACTGTCCCGGCAATCGCGTGCTGAATCCACGTCGCGCGCCGCCGCGCGTCGAACCGACGATGCGCGGCGACATGCCCAACATGACGTACCCGCTCTCACGCGACAACGCGAGCCTCACCGACGTGATCTGCGACGACACCGTCACGCTCGCCTTGCAATACTCGACGCAGTGGGACAGCCTCGCGCACATGGGCCAATGGTTCGACGCCGACGGCGATGGCCAGCCGGAAATGTGCTTCTACAACGGCTTTCGCGCAGGCGAGGACATTGTCGGGCCGATCGACTACCGCGACGCATCGTTGCCCGCGACCGATCGCGCGCCGGGCGCGTACCGGCTCGGCATCGACAACATGGCCGCCGCCTGCGTGCAGGGTCGCGCTGTGATGGTCGATATCAAGCGGCAGTTCGGCGCGGGGCCGCTGCGCGTGGGCTATCGCGAGTTGATGACGGCGATGCAGGCGCAGAACGTGACGGTCGAGCCGGGCGACATGCTCTGTCTGCGCACCGGCATGGACGAGGCGCTGCTCGACGTTTATCGCACGCAGGACGCAACGGCGCTCGAAGTCGGCTTCGCTGGACTCGATGGCCGCGACCCGGCGCTCAGGCGCTGGATCGTCGAGTCGAACGTGGCCGCGCTCATCTCCGATAACGTAGCCGTCGAATTCCTGCCTGCTGCCCCGAGCGATGACGCGCGCTATCCCTCGCATCCGCTCCATGATCTGTGCCTGTTCCGTCTGGGCGTGCACCTGGGCGAACTCTGGCACCTGAGCGAACTCGCCCACTGGCTGCACGCGCACGGCCGCAATCGCTTCCTGCTCACCGCGCCGCCGCTGCGCTTGCCACGCGCGGTCGGCTCGCCGGTGACGCCGGTCGCCACGGTCTAGGCGCGCGTCGCCGCACACACTCAGAAAACTTAGCCCCACGATTTCGATGTCATGAATTCAGCAAAAGACTTGCCCCGCCCCGATATCAACGCCTTGCTCGCGCTCCAGCGCCGCCTCGCCAGCCAGACGCAGGCGGAGGTCCGCTTCGACGCGGGCACGCGCGCCGCGTATGCATCGGAGGCCTCGAACTACCGGCAGGTGCCGATCGGCATCGTCGTGCCGCGCACGATCGACGACGTGGTCCAAACCATGCGCGCGTGCCGCGAGTCCGATCTGCCGGTGCTCACGCGGGGCGCGGGCACTTCGATGTGCGGGCAATCGGTCAATGCGGCCGTGATCATCGACACGTCGAAATATCTGACGACAATCGAGGCGATCGACGTGGCGGAGCGCGTGGCCACGGTGCAGCCGGGCGTGATCTGCGACCAGCTCAAGGATGCAGCGGCGCAAAAGGGCCTCACCTTCGGGCCGGACCCGGCCACGCATAGCCGCTGCACGCTCGGCGGCATGATCGGCAATAACTCGTGCGGCGCGCATTCGGTGATGGCGGGCAAGACCGCGGAAAACATCGAAGCGCTCGAAGTACTCACCTACGATGGCGAACAGTTCTGGGTCGGCCCGACCGATGCCGACGCGCTGCAAGCGCATCTTGCAGCGGGCGGACGCCGTGCGGAGATCGTTTCGGGCCTGCTTGGCCTCGTCGAGAAATACGGCGACGCGATTCGCGAGGGCTTTCCGAAGCTCAAGCGCCGCGTGTCTGGCTATAGCCTCGATCAGTTGCTGCCCGAAAACGGCTTCAATATCGCGCGTGCGCTCGTGGGCTCCGAAGGCACCTGCGTTTCCGTGCTGCGTGCGAAGACCACGCTTGTGACCAACCCCGTGCATCGTCTGCTCGTGGTGTTCGGATTCCCAACTATCTTCGATGCCGCCGATTGCGTGCCGCAACTGTTGCCGCTGTCGCCAATCGCGATGGAAGGGCTCGACACCGGCATCGTTGGCGGCTTGCGCGAACGCGGCCTCGCATTGGCCGATATCGCCGAACTGCCTGAAGGCAACGCGTGGCTGATGGTCGAATTCGGCGCGACGAACAAACTCGTTGCGATGGAGTTCGCGCAACGCGCGGCGGCGCTCGCCCCTTCGCTGCCGGGCAATCCGTCGGCGCGCCTGGTGGACGACGCGGCGCTCATGAAGCGGCTGTGGTCCGTGCGCGAAACGGGCGCATCGGCGACTTCGATCGGCGACGATATGACGAAGCCCGATCCCGTGGTCGGTTGGGAAGACGCCGCCGTGGAGCCGCGCCATCTGGGCGCGTATCTGCGCGAATTCTCGGCGCTGGTCGAATCGTACGGCTATAAGACCAACATGTACGGCCACTTCGGCGATGGCTGCATCCACTCGCGCATCACGTTCGATCTGCGCAATCCCCAAGGCGTGAATACGTGGCGCGAATTCCTGTTCGACGCGGCGAAGCTCGTCGTGAAGTACGAGGGCTCGCTCTCGGGCGAACATGGCGACGGCCAGGCCAAGGGCGAACTGCTGCATCTGATGTACTCGCCGGAACTGATGGAAGCGTTCCGTGCGTTCAAGGCGATCTGGGACCCGCGCGGGCGCATGAATCCGGGCAAGCTGGTCGATGCGATGCCCGTCGATCAACACCTGCGCCTCGGGCCGACGTACAAGCGCGTCGATGTAAAGAGCCCGTTCACCTTCGGCGATCTCGGCAAGCCCGACACCTTCGCGCGTGCGACCGAACGCTGCATCGGCATGGGCAAGTGCCGCTCGCTGAGCGGCGGCACGATGTGCCCGAGCTATCGCGCGTCGCGCGAAGAGAAGTATTCGACGCGTGGACGTGCGCGCCTGCTGTTCGAACTCCTCAAGGGCGAGGTGATCGAGGACGGCTGGCAGAGCGAAGCCGTGAAGGATTCGCTCGATCACTGTCTCGCGTGCAAGGGTTGCCGCAGCGATTGCCCGACGCATGTGGATATCGCCAAGTACAAGAGCCACTTTCTTTACGAATACCACAAGCACAAACGCCGTCATGTGATGGATGCGATGGTCAGCCGCATCGGCAACTGGCTGCCGGTGGCGACCCATGTGAGCGGTGTCGCGAATGCGCTGATGCGCAATCCGGCATTCCGCAAGGTGAGCGCGAAATTCGGGCTGGCGGAAGACGTGAAATTTCCCGCCATTGCCGCGAAGACGTTCCGCAACGGCGCGCTCGCGAAGCGCCTGCTCGCGCAACCGGCAGATAGCGCGCGCAAGAGCGGCACGCCCGTGCTTCTATGGACCGATACGTTCAACAACGGCTTCACGCCTGACGTAATGGAAGCGGCCGTGCGCGTGCTCGAATCGAAGGGCTTCGCCGTGCGACTGCTGCACAAACACGTGTGCTGCGGACGCCCGATGTACGACGCGGGTTTGCTCGACGAAGCGAAGCGCAACCTGGAAACCATCATGGCGGAGATGGCGGAAGTCATCGACGCACAGTTGCCCGTGGTCGTACTCGAACCGAGTTGTCTCTCAGTGTTCCGCGATGAACTGCGCGCCTTGTTCCCGAACGATCAACGCGCGCACGCGCTCGCCAAAGCGGTGAAGACACTCGCGGAATTGCTTCAGGAGCACGGCGTCACGCTGCCGAAACTCGACGAGGACGTGCATGTGCATGGCCATTGCCACCAGAAAGCCTGCGGCGGGATGAAGGCCGAAACGGCACTGCTCAAGCAGGCGACGAGCAAAGGCACGGTGCTGCCCACGGGTTGTTGCGGTATGGCGGGCGCTTATGGGTATCACAAGAAGACGGCGGACCTCGCGAAGAAAGTCGCGCAGTCGGAACTCGTGCCCGTGATCGACGCGCTGCAAGAGAACGCGGTGATTGTGAGTGATGGTTTTAGCTGCCGCTCGCAGATTCGCAATACGACGGGCCGCGAAGCGCTGCATCTCGCGCAGTGGCTCGATCGTCAGCGCGACGAAGTGCAAGCCGAGACAGCTTCGCTGGAAGAACCGGTCGCGTCGAATCCCTAAAGATTCGGGCGCTGAAAATGGATTATCGAAAGGAGAGCGAAGTGAGTCTGGAGTTGACGCGAGGCGAACTGCTTCGACAAGAGAATTTCATCGACGGCAAGTGGATTGCCGCCTCTGGAAACCACCGCTTCGCGGTGACGAATCCGGCCACTCAGGCCACGCTCGCGCAAGTCGCGAACAGCACGGCCGCCGACGCGCGTGCGGCCACCGACGCCGCCTCGCGCGCGCTTCCCGCATGGCGCGACAAGCTGCCTCGCGAACGCGCGCATTTCCTGAACCGCTGGCACGCGCTCATCGTTGAGAACACCGAGGACCTTGCGCGCCTGATGTCGATGGAGCAGGGCAAACCGCTGGCGGAAGCGCGCGGCGAAGTGGCCTATGGCGCGTCGTACGTGGCGTGGTTTGCCGAAGAAGCGACGAAGATCTACGGCGACATCATTCCGCAGACGCAGCGCGGCAAGCGCATGACCGCCATCAAGGAGCCGATCGGCGTGGTGGCCGCGATCACGCCGTGGAATTTCCCGCTCGCCATGATCGCTCGCAAGATTGCGCCCGCGCTCGCAGCCGGTTGCACGGTCGTGGCCAAGCCCGCCGAAGATACGCCGCTCACGGCGCTCGCGCTCGCCGCGCTGGCGCAGGAAGCGGGCTTGCCCGACGGCGTGCTCAACATGATCTCGGCCGCGCGCGACGAAGGCATCGCAGCCGTTGCGGACTGGCTCGCAGACGAGCGCGTGCGCAAGATCACCTTCACGGGCTCGACGGCGGTGGGCAAGCATCTTGCACGCGAGTCGGCGGGCACGCTCAAGAAGCTCTCGCTTGAACTCGGCGGCAACGCGCCGTTCATCGTGTTCGACGACGCCGATCTCGATGCGGCGGTCACGGGCCTGATGGCGGCCAAGTTCCGCAATGGCGGTCAAACCTGTGTGTGCCCGAACCGGATCTACGTTCATGAGTCGGTCTACGAGCGATTCGGCGATCTTTTGGCGAAGTGCGTGGGCGCACTGCATGTTGGCCCCGCGACGGATGCGAAGTCGCAGATCGGCCCGATGATCAACGAACGCGCGATCGAGAAGATCGCGAAGCATGTGGACGATGCCGTGGCGCACGGCGCGCGCGTGCTGGTTGGCGGCAAGCGGCTCGAAGAACTCGGCCCGAATTACTATGCGCCCACGGTGCTCGCCGACGCAACCGATCGCATGGTGCTGTGCTGTGAGGAAACGTTCGGCCCTGTTGCGCCGCTGTTCCGCTTCACTGACGAAGACGAAGTGATACGGATTGCGAACGATACGCCGTTTGGTCTTGCGGCTTACTTCTACTCGAACGACGTGCGCCGTATCGATCGGGTTGCGCGCAAGCTTGAAGCGGGCATCGTCGGGATCAACGAGGGCGCGGTCGCCAGCGAAGCGGCGCCGTTCGGCGGCGTGAAGGAGTCGGGTTACGGGCGCGAGGGCTCGAAGTACGGTCTCGACGATTATCTGAGCATCAAGTATCTGTGCCAGGGCGGCCTCGATTGATCTGATGGCCTTATGCGGGGCGCTGGTTGCCGGAAAGGGCCCCGCATTTCGCTTACGACTGCAAGCCAGACGCTAAAGCTGGTGCCGATTATTGCCGTTATCGGAACTATCCTCTCGACTCTTCGGCGTTCGCCGGCACCCGCAGCATGCGCAATGTAACCGTTCGGGCCAGCTTGCTGGCTGTCCTCGCGATTTTCTCGACGATGATTCTGCTGGGTGGCCTGGTGGGCATCGCGGCGCTTCATGGTGCGAATAGCCAGACTCAGTCGTTGCGAGAAATGGCGCGTCAGACCATTCTCGTCAACGATGCCTACAAAGACACCGCCCGCACTCGCTCGGCGCTGATGCGCGCCTACACGGCGCTCAAGGAACGCAACGACGCCGCCGGGCGCGACGCCGCGCTCAAGAGCGCGCAGCGCACGCTCGATCTTTCCGCAAACGAGACGCAGGCATTCCAGAATGCGGCGCCGTTCGATGGCATGGACGCCACGCTCAAGGCGAAGCTGCTCGATTCGGCGCGGCAACTCGCCACGAATCTCGCTGGCGCGCGCGACGCACTCGCAAGCGGCGATACCACCGCTTACGCGACGCTCAACGACACGACGATCACCGCTTCAGGTGCCGCCTACTCGGCAGACGTGGAGAAGTTCCAGCAGCTAGCGAACCAGTTGTCCGAAGCGGGGTTGGCGAGCGCCAACACGCAATATCAATGGATTGTCGGCATGGTGGTGCTGGGTGTCGGTCTTGCGCTGGCGCTGGTCGTGGCCACGCATTTCGCGCTGCGCCGTGTGGTCTCGGCACCGCTCGCGCTAGCTGCAGACGTGCTCGACCGCATCGCCTCGAACGACCTCACGGTACGTGTTCCGCCGGCAAGCGGCAACGAAATCGGCCTGCTTTTCGCGGCGATGCAACGCATGCAGTCGGGACTCACGCAAACCGTGAGCGGCGTGCGCGATAGCTGCGAAGCGATCCATACCGCCGCGCGCGAGATCGCGGCGGGCAATCTCGATCTGTCGAGCCGCACGGAAGAACAGTCGGCCTCGCTCGAGGAAACGGCGGCGAGCATGGAGCAACTCACCTCGACGGTGCGCCAGAACGCCGAGCACGCGCGCGAGGCCAGCACGCTCGCGGGTGGCGCGGCCGACCTCGCGCAGCAGGGCGGCGAAGTCGTGAGCCGTGCCGTACGCACCATGGCGGAGATCAGCGCAAGCTCCAGGAAGATTGCGGAAATCACCGGCATGATCGATAGCATCGCGTTTCAGACGAATATTCTTGCGCTCAACGCAGCGGTGGAATCGGCGCGTGCGGGAGAACAGGGGCGTGGCTTTGCGGTGGTGGCGGGCGAAGTGCGCACGCTCGCGCAGCGTAGCGCGGGCGCGGCGCGCGACATCAAGCAACTGATCGGCCAATCGATTGAACGCGTAGAGAGCGGCAACGCACTCGTGACGCAGGCAGGCAACACGATGGGCGAGATCGTCGGCGCCGTGCGCAACGTCGCGACGCTGATGGGCGAAATCACGACCGCCACCGCCGAGCAAAGCGATGGTATCGAGCAGGTTGGGCATGCGGTCAGCCAGATGGATCAGGTGACGCAGCAGAATGCGGCACTGGTCGAAGAGGCGGCCGCCGCTGCTAGCGCACTCGAAGCGCAGTCGCAGCGTATGCGTGAAGCGGTGTCGGTCTTTCGTCTTGCGCGTGCATAAACGCGCAGGCGAATACGAGAGCCGGTAACGGGAGTTCAATCCAGCGACGATTGCGCCGATGCGGCAACCACAGCAGTTGCTGCATCGGCGCACGCGTTTAGATTGCGAATTTAATCGGTCATCCTTATTGATCTAAACGATATCGATTTCGTAAATCGATATTGGCGCACGCATTCGCGTCGCGCCACTATTTCCCTGTGCCGGTCAGGATCACTTCGAAGCGCACCAGACCGCGCGCCCGCGTACGGATTCGCCGTTAGCAAACGGCCAGCATCCAACGCTCACTCACAACCGCAAGATGATCGCAGCAGGCATGACGCCGGCCGGCAGACGGTTCGCGTATGTGTCGCTGCCGGAGGCATCGCCTTGAGTACCGTACTCGAATACGACACAGCGCACGCGTCGCCAGATCAACAACGCAGTCAAGCCACACCGCTGCTCACCGAAGCGCTGCTCGAACGCGTTGGCGCGCGCGCGGCGAACTACGATCGCGATAACGCCTTCTTCGCCGAAGATCTCGAAGAACTCAAGGCGGCCGGATTCCTGCGGGCAAGCGTGCCGCGCGAACTGGGCGGACTGGGGCTGACGCTGCCGCAACTCGTGCGCGAGCAGATTCGTCTTGCGTATCGCGCCCCCGCTACGGCGCTCGCACTGAACATGCATCTTTACTGGGCCGGCGCAGCGCTTTATCTATGGCGCCGAGGCGACCGCAGCGCCGAGTGGATTCTGCGCGAGATCGGCGTGGGCCGCGTATTCGCAGCCGGGCACGGCGAACCGGGTAACGACGCAGGCCTCGCCGATTCGACGGTCAAGGCAACGCCGCTGCCGGGCGGGGCATGGCGTTTCGACGGCCACAAGATCCTCACTTCGTTGGCGCCGGCCTGGGACTGGCTCGGCATTCATGGCCGCGACGATAGCGACCCGGCCAATCCGCGCATCGTCCATGCCTTCATTCGCCGCAGCGCAGAAGGCCATCGCACGGATCAAACATGGGATGCGCTAGGGCTGCGCGCGACCCGTAGCGACGACACGTGGCTCGAAGGCGTCATCGCGCAGCCCGAGCACGTGACGCGTATCCTGCCGGCCGGACCGCCCGACGATCCCTTCGTGGACGGCATTCTTGGCGCGGTGCTGCCGGGTCTCGGCGCGGTGTACTACGGCATTGCGAAGCGCGCGTTCGACCTGGCGCTGGAAGCGGCGGGTAGCCGCCGCTCGCTCGCGCTTGGCGGCCGGACTCACGCGTTCAAACCGCTCACCCAGGCGCACGTGGCCCAGGCGGCAATCGAACTGGAGAGCATCGAAGCCTTGCTCGAACGCACGGCGCAACGCTGGTGGCAGGGTTATGCCCCAGGCGAGCCGTGGCTTGCGCAACTGCTGGCGACCAAACAGCACGCCGTGGATGGTGCATTGCGTGTCGTGAACCTGGCCTTGCAGGTGGGCGGAGCGGCTTCGCTGTCGCGCCGCAACGAACTGGAGCGTTTGTTCCGCGATGTGCGTGCAGGCGCTTTTCACCCGCCTAACAGCGATGCAACGCTCGAATTGATCGGGCAGTCATGGTTGGGCGTGCTGGGCGCAGTATGAACGACGTGCTGTCGAAGTCATTCGCATTCGATCACGCCTCTTCGTGACGGCGTTCGCCGTCTATTCATTCTCCTCAAAGGAGTTTCGAACGTGTCTGCTGTTATTGCTCAAAACGGCGCCGCGCAGCGCCCTACCAGGCCAACTGTCACGCTTCATGAAACGGAGCACGAACCGCTATCGCGCCTCGGCGTGCCCGACGAAGCCTCGTTGCCTGCGCACGTCGCACAGCTTTACGACAAATTCCGTCGCCACTATGGCTTCGTGCCGAATTGGCTCGCGGCGCTCGCCATCAATCCCGATACCGCATATCGGCTCGTGACGTTCTACGAGCATCTGTTCGATCCCAATCGCAGTCATCTCACGGCGGCCGAACGCGAGCTCATCGCAGTCGTGACTTCAGCGGCTAATCATTGCAGCTACTGCGTGTTCAACCATACCCAGGCGCTGGCGGTTGCACTCGATGACGCCGTACGCGCGCAGCGCATTGCTCACGGCTTTCACCACGTGCGCCTCACGCCGAAGGAAACGGCACTCGCGCAGTTGGCGCAACAACTGACGCTCGATCCGACGTCGGTGGGCGAGGATGTATTGCAGTCGCTCGCGGAGATCGGGTTCACGCGTGAAACGGTCGTCGAGATCCTGGAGATCACCGCGTTCTTCAACTACGCAAACCGGCTGACCATTGCACTGAACGTCGTGCCTGACGATCAGTTCTTCGCGAAAAATTAATCGCGGGGAGGGCGCTTGCGCGAGCCACGGATTCACATGGCCGGGCAAGCGCCGCCAATTCGCGCGGATTCTCCCTTCACCCGCGCAGCCACTAGCCCGTGACCCGTCTGCCAGCGGCGCTCGCGATCAGCCGCTCCGTTGCAATCTCCGACATCCCCTCCGTCATCTTCGCGATGCGCTCGCTGATGCGAGTCGCCTCGGCCTGTAGCCATTGCGCGATTGTTGCGATTCGCTCGGGCTGCATGCGGTCGGTGACCGCCGCGATGCCGATCGAAGCGTGCGAGGGTCGGCCCGCCATCGTGAGGATCGGCACGGCCACCGCGGACATCCCCTGAATCACGCCACCATTGTTGATCGCATAGCCGCGTCTGCGCGTGGCCTCGATCTCTTCGTACACGCGTGACGCGCTCAGACCGGGGTAGTTCTTGAAGCGCTCGCCATTATTGGCGACCACGAGTTGCGTTTCCTCGTCGGGCAGGCTTGCAAGCAGCGCCATACCGTTTGCGCCTGCGCCCAGCGGCCGCCTGTCGCCGACATCGAGCGTGAGCACCTTGATCGGAAAGCCGCCCTCCACGCGATCCACGCAGACGGCGTCGTAGCCGGCGCGCACCGTGAGGAACGCGGAGTCGTCGGTTTGCTGCGCGATGCGCTTCATCGACTCGTGCGCGATCTCGGCGATACCGAACCGGTTGATCGCCCCCGAGCCCAGCACATACAGATCGAAGCCCAGATAAAACGAGGCCGTTTCTTCGTCCTGCTCGACGAGGCCGGCTTGCACGAGCGAAGCCAGCAGCCGATGCGTGGTGGCTTTGCTCAGGTCGGTCGCGCGCGCGACGTCGATGAGACGCAGTCCTTGCACGCCGCCCTTGCGCAGCGCCCAGAGCACCGAGCAGGCGCGCTCCAGTCCTTGATTGCCCACGCCATCGCTTGTCTTGTCGGTCATCGCGTACCTGATCGGAGTTGGTTTCAGTGAGTGAAACCTAAGTTACCAGTTAACCCGCAAAGGGGCAAATTTCTCTGGAACATGGGAAATCAAGTCCATAGAATTCCGTTCAATGGAACCACGGTTCCAAATAATTTGAAACCTGAGGCGCGCGGCGCGCGCCTTTTCGAATGGAAACCTGAACATGATTTCGATGAGCGGCGGGGCGGCACTCGTGCGGTTGCTGGCCCCGGAGCGGGTGCCTTTTGTATTCGGCGTGGCGGGCGGCAAGCTGGTGCAGTTCATGCGCGCGCTGGCGCAGCAAGACGCGATCCGCTATGTCGGGACGCGTCATGAAGCGGCGGGCGGTCATATGGCGGCCGCCGTGTATGCCGCAACCGGTCGCATGGCAGTGGCGATGGGCGAGGTGGGGCCGGGTGCCGGTAATCTGCTCGCTGCCGTGGCCAGCGCCTACAACAACAACGTGCCGATGCTGGCCTTGACCTCGAATAATCAGCAGTGCGCGAGCTATCCGGGGCGCGGCATGCTGATGGAGATGGATACGGCGGCCGTGTTCCGTCCGGTGACGAAGTGGAACGCTGTCGTGCACGATGCCCGCCGCCTGCCGGAACTGGTGCGCACGGCGTTTCGCGAAGCGCTCACGGGGCGTCCCGGGCCGGTGCATCTGGACGTGCCGCAGGACGTGCTCAACCGCATCCACGAATTCGACGAAGCGGTGTTCGAGATGCCGCCTTCGCGCTACCGGGTGCTTTCGGCGGGCGGTGCCGCGCCTGAGCAGATCGACGAAGCCGCGCAACTTTTGCTCGGCGCGCGGCGAGTTCTGGTGGTGGCGGGCGGCGGCGCGTCGATGGCCGACGCCTCCGGCGAATTGCGCGCCCTGACCCACGCGCTGGGCGCGGCGGCAACCGCGACGCAAATGGGCATCGGCGCGATCGATTCCGAGGCGCCAGGGTTCGTCGGCCACGGTGGCGTGATCGGCGGTCCGGCCATCGTGCAGGCATTCGCCGAGGCCGATGTGATCCTCGCCGTGGGTTGTCGCTTCTCGTCGTGGCTGTGGAACGAACACGGTGCGATGGTGCGCCCCGACCAGAAGCTCATTCACGTCGATAGCGACCCGGGCATCATCGGCCGCAATGCCGATATCGCGCTCGGCATCGTGGGTGACGCCAAAGTGGTGACTCGCCAACTCGTCGCGGCGCTGGGCAAGGGCCGGGGCGCAGCCGATCCCGCGTGGCTCGACAATCTGGCGCACAACTGGCGCGCTTATCGCGAGCAACTGCATGCGCTGGCCGCGAGCCCGCCGTCCGCCGCCGGCCTCATGCATCCCGCCGCGTTGGCCGCCGCAGTCGGCGAGGCGCTGCCGCATGACGCGCTGGCGACTTTCGATGGCGGTCATACGTCTTTCTGGAGCAACGACCTCACGCCCGCCCGTGCGCCGCGCACGCGCTTTCACGAACCGGGTATGGCGCAACTGGGTTTCGGGCTACCGGCCGCGCTCGCGCTCAAGCTCGCGTTCCCGGATCGGCCCGTGTTCAACCTGACTGGCGATGGCGCGTTCGGCTTCTCCATTGCGGAACTCGATACGGCGCGCCGTTATGGCCTGAACGTCATCAATGTGGTCCACAACAACAGCGCGTGGGGCGTGATCCGCGCCGGGCAGCAGCGCAATGAGTTCGAGCTGGGTTGTGAGTTGGGCGGCACCGAATACGCGCGCATTGCCGAGGGCTTCGGCTGTCATGGCGAAATCGTCACGTCGATCGAACAGTTGCCCCACGCGCTTGAACGCGCGATGACGAGCGGTTTGCCCGCCGTACTGGATTGCCGTGTGAGCTTCGAACCGCATCCGAGCTTTGCTGCGTTTGGCCGCAGCACGTCGCTGGGCATGCACGCCAAATCCTGACGCACCGCTCGCGAGCACCGCGACGCGATGGTTTCAATTTGATTCGCACTACAAAAAGACGGACGGAAGCAGGCACGCCATAAAAACGCAGTCATTAGAGACAGAGGTTGGAGGAGACACATGAAAAAAACCTTGCTGGCATTGAGCCTCGCCGCCGCGTTGGCGGCGAGCGCGGGCACGGCCTTCGCGCAACAGACACCGGATGCATCGCCTGCCGTCAAGCTGGCGCAGGGCGCGACCAGCGTGCCGGGCCTGAACGAAAATAGCGGCGCACCCACAGGCACGCCGCCGCAGATTGCCGCGCGGCCGAGCGATCGCGATCTGCTGCCGTTTGCCGCCACGCTCAACGGCCTGGGCATCGACATGCATGCGCTGTTGCTGAACTTCTTCATGACCAATCCGAGCACCGGTGTGAACACCGGGCGCACGGGCAACAGCGGCATCCTGATCCTGGGCAGCGACGTCGATCTGGGTAAGCTCGCGGGCCTGAACGGCGGCTTCTTCCATATCGAAGAAGCGTTTTTCGTGTTCAAGCACAACGTGGGCTCGGCGCCCAATTCGTTCGCGGGCGATGTGGGCAGCTATATGGCGGGCCAGCCGTTTCCGAACAACACGCCGCCCAATTACCTTTCGTTGCTCACCTACGAGCAACATCTGATGGGCGATCGCCTGCAACTGGAAGCGGGCCGCATGAACGCCTCGCGCTATTTCGAGTTGCAGAACTGCGAGAACATCGCGACCTGTCTCGACCCGATCGCGCAATTCACGGCCGACATCGCGCCGCCGCCGTTCGCGACCTGGGGCGGGCGCGCGAAGTATCTCTTCAACGACAAGCAGTTCGCGCAGTTCGGCGTCTTCGAGGACCACTTCAGCGAGGTGAACACGCAGGGCTGGGACTGGACCACGCGCAACGCCACCGGTGCGCTCATCATGGGCGAGTACGGCTATCGCAGCAGCTTCGCGAATGCGCGCTTTCCGTTCAGCTACGAGTTGATCGGCTTCTACAACACCTCGAACCAGAGCGATCCCGCCTATGGCGCATTCGGCCGCTCTAAGGTGCTGTTTCCGGGCAATCCGGCCGATACGCGGCGCGGGACGGGCGGCGCGATGTTCCGCTGGCAGAAGTTCGTCTGGCGCGACGACGATGGCGCCACCGCCGATCTCGCGCCGCGCAGCCTGGCGTTGTTCGGCACCGTCTCGGGCACCCCCGATCCGATGCAGCCGTACCGGGCCTATGCGGAGGTGGGCACGACGCTGTTCGCACCGTTCGCGCACCGGCCGTTCGATCGCATCAGCGCGAAGGTGAGCTATGTGCGCGTGGGCGGTCACGAGCTGGACTTCCAGCAAGATGCCCGCGCGGTCTCCGGCGGCCCCGACGTGCGCACCTCGCCCAACGAGTTCCGCCTCGAAATCGACGGACACTTCGCGATCGCGAAAGCGGTTGCGCTGGAGCCGATGGTGCAGTACATCGTCAATCCGGACACGTTCAACAACCCGTTCTCGGCGCATGTGCCGCACAGCGGCTTTGTCGTGGGCGTGACGCTGATTGCATCGCTTGGCGACCTGCTTGGCATCTCGATGCCGCCGCCGCACTGAGCGCGGCGCGCATCGCAAACGTATAGAACGCGCCCGCAGCGGGCGCACCTTATTCCTTGATCGACAGGTTCATCCAGCCATGACACGCAATTCCGCACCTTGGGGCGTCGTAGCGATTCTGTTCGCGACCTTCGGCACGCTCATGCTCGACCGTATGTCGCAACTCTTCCTCGGGCCGTATCTCGTCGAGGCCATGCATCTCACGCAAGCGCAGATCGGGCTGCTCGCCTCGGTGGTCGGGGTGTGCTGGGCGATTTCCGCGCTGGTGTTCGGCGCGGTGTCGGACCGCTTCGGCCGGCGGGCCGTACTGATTCCCGCCGTGCTGGTGTTTTCGGCGTGCTCCTGGCTGTCGGGTCTCGCCAACGACTTCGGGCAGTTGCTCGCCATCCGCGCGCTGCTCGGCCTCGCGGAAGGACCGTGCTACTGCGTGATCATGGCGCTTGCGGAAGCCTATGCGCGCGGCGACGCGCGTGGGCGCACCGTGGGCATCGTCAACAGTGCAGGCGCGCTGGTGGGCTCGGCCATTGCGCCCGTGTTCACGACGCAGGTGGCGAGTGCTTTCGGCTGGCGCTGGGGCTTTTTCGCGGCGGGCATCCCGGGTCTCGTGCTGGCCGTGCTGATCTGGGTCTTCGTGCACGAACCGGCACACGTCGAACGCGGCGCGCGCGAACGCCTTGGGTTCGGCGAATACCGGCTGCTGCTCACCAATCGCAATCTCTGGTGTTGCCTTGTCGCGAACTTCGGCCTTGCCACCTATATCTTCGCGTTCAGCGTGTTCTCGCCGCTCTATATCACGCAGCGCATGGGGCAGGCGCCGACCGTGGCCGGCTTTCTGCTTGGCGCCTCGGGGCTGGGCGGGTTTTTGTGGAGCTTCTTCGGCACGGGGCTGTCCGACCGGATCGGCCGCAGGAAGACCGTGTTGGGCGCGGCATTGCTCTGTTGCCTGCAACCGTTGCTGTTCATGTACTCGCCGCTCTACCAAAGCCCCTGGTTGCTGGCTGCGCTCGCGCTGGCGACGATGGCCGCGCCTGCATGCGCCGCATTGATGATGGTGCTGATTCCGGTCGAGAGCGTACCGGGACGCTTCGCAGCGGCGGCGATCGGCTTTGCCGGGCTAGGTACGGACTTCCTGGGCGGCACGGTCTCGCCCGCACTCGGCGGTGGTCTGGCGCAACGCTTCGGACTGGGTGCGCCGATGATGCTCTCGCTGGCGGGTGCTTTGCTGCTGTTTGCGATGGCGCTGCTGCTACGGATGTCGGCTAGCGCACAAGCCGCGACGGTCGACGAGGGACGTCTGCTGGAGGGCTAAGTCGCCTTTCCGCAAAAAATATATACAAAACTAGAGAAATCGACAAACTATGTCTTGAGTCAGCGGATCTAGCGCGAACGCACTCCCGCCCGCGCCGAATGGCGCGCGCGGGAGTGAGGACAAAGCAGGGAGACAAAGCGCCAGGCCGGACGGCTTAGCGCGAAGGCGGAAACAGATCGGCGTCCGCGAGGATGATGTCCGCCGTCTGGCGGTAGTGCGTCGTGAGCAGCTGGATCGCAAGCGCGGCGTCGCCGGCCACCACGGCGTCGAGCATCGATTTATGCTCGGCGCCCTCGTGCCGCTTGGGAAACACGCGCCGCACCGAAAGCTGGCGGTAGCGGTACAACTGATCAGCCAGTTGCTCGCAGAAGTTGATGAGCCAGCGCGACTGGCAGCCGCCGATCAGCGCGCGATGGAACTCGCGGTGACGGCGTTCCCACTCGGGGTTCTCCTTGTATTCGGTGTCGCTGAGCGAGCGCGGCACCTTGGAGAGCCGGTGATAAGCCAGCACGACCTCTTCTTCCCACTCCACGGAGCGGCTGGCGAAGGCCTCGCGCAGCGCGACTTCTTCCAGCCAGCAGCGGGTCTTCGTGATCTCTTGCAGGTCGCTCGCGCTGATGCCGGCCACCGCGAAGCCGCGCTGGTCGCGCCGCTCGACGAGGCCATCCGACGTCAGGCGGTTGAGCGCCTCGCGCACGGGAGTCTGCCCGGCCTGATATTGGTCGCACAAAAACTCGATCTGGAGCTTGCGCCCCGGTTCGAGCTTGCCGTCGAGCAGGTCGGCCCGGATGCGGTCGTACAGGTTCGTGGCCAGCGTGGCGGCGCTTGCGCCGCCCGCGCCCGCGGCCGTCGCGGGATGAGTCACTGTGCGGGACAAGTTCACACCTCTGCAATGTTTCGTCTGGCGGAAATTATATCCGATCTGGCGCTGTTCACTTTGGTTAGGGATGGCAAGGCAATTTTACTGTCTAAATATACAAAAGAATCGACACGTATGTTTTGTATATATTATGATCATCCACAGATCGAACCGCAGGAGACAAACAGGATGGAGACGTTGACGCTGGATCAAGCCAACCGTATCGCGGCCACTGCGTTGAGCGCAGCGCGCCGCGACGGCATGCGGCCGATGGCGCTCGTGGTGCTCGACGAATCGGGCCAGTTGAAACTGGTGTTGCGCGAAGACGGCGCCACACCGTTGCGCGTGGAGATCGCGCACGGCAAGGCCGCCGCGGCTTTCGGCATGAGCGTGAATACGCGCACGCTGCACGAACGCGCCAGCGCGAACCCGGTGTTTTTCAACGCCATCGCGCCCGCAAGCGGCGGCAAGTTCATCGCGCAGACGGGCGCGGTCGTGATCGTCGCGGCGAGCGGGCAAGTGCTCGGTGCCATCGGTGCGAGCGGCGGCACGGGCGACGAAGACGAAGCCATCTGCATCGAAGGCCTGCGCGCAGCGGGCCTCGCGCACCGGTAAGGCGAGCCGCACGATGCAAACCGCTTACCGCTGCGCCTGCCACGGCATCGACATTCACACGCATATCGTGCCGGCCGAGTTTCCGCGCTATCTGGGCGCACGCGCCCCGCGCGAGTGGCCGTCGATGCAGGCCGCGCACGCTTGCCACCGCCACGTGGTGATCGACGAGAAGATCTACCGTACCGTGTCCGATCTTTGCTGGGACACCGACAAGCGCCTCGCCGACATGGATACGCAGAACGTGGCGATCCAGGCGATCTCGCCGATGCCCGAACTGCTTTCGTACTGGATGTCGGCGACTGATGCGTTGCCGCTGCTGCAATACCTCAACGACACGATCGCGCGCATGGCCGACGCGAGCGCCGGCCGCATCGTCGGACTGGGCGCGGTGCCGCTGCAGGACGTGGACATGGCGATTGCCGAACTCGAACGGCTGATGCGCACGCCGGGTTTCGCGGGCGTGGAGATTGGCAGCAATATCAACGGCGCGCCCATCGGCGCCGCGCAATTCGACGCCTTTTTCGAGGCCTGCGCGGCGCTCGGCGCGGCCGTGTTCGTGCACGCGTTGCGCCCTGCGGGCAAGGAGCGTCTCGTGGGCCCCGCGCAACTCGTGCAGGCGCTCGCGTTTCCCACCGACGTGGGGCTCGCGGCGGCCTCGGCCATCACGTCGAATCTGATCGTCAGGCATCCGAAGCTTCGCATCGCGTTCAGTCACGGCGGCGGCACGCTGGCTTCGCTGCTGCCGCGTCTGGAGCAGGCGAGCCAGGTATTCGCGCCGCTGCGCGAGACGCTGGAGATGACGCCGCGCGAGCAGGCGCGCCGTCTCTGGTACGACTCGCTCGTGTTCGACACCCCTACGCTGCGCCATCTCGTCGAGACCTTCGGCGATACGCGCGTGATGCTGGGCACCGATTACCCGTTTGCGTTCCGCGAGCGCGACCCCGTGGGCAGCGTGCAGGCGCTGGGCCTCGACGCGGCCGCCGCCGAACGACTCATCTATCGCAACGCCCGGGAATTCCTGGGCATCAGGAATGGAGCATGACATGACGCAGAGCCTCGTCACGGGCCTCAGAGGCATCGAGATCGGCGTGCCGGATCTCGAACTCGCCGCGCGTTTCTACGCGGACACCTGGCATCTCACCGAACTCACGCGCCGCCCGGAAAAGGTTTATTTCCGCGGCACGGGCGCGGCGCATCACATCCTCACGCTCACGCAGAGCGACACCGCCGACGTGCGCGCCATCGAATTCAGCGTGGCCGAAGCCGCGCATCTGGACACGCTCGCGCAGTCGATCGTCGAGCACGGCGGCACGGTGGTGTCCGCTCCCGCTCCGACGACGATGCCCGGCGGCGGCACGCTGCTAGAAGCGCTCGACCCGCAAGGCCGCTTGCTGCGCTTTATCGCTGGCGACCGTAGTCATGCGAATACGGAAAGCGTGAAGGACCGTCCGATCAAGATCACCCACGTCGTGCTCAATAGCGAGAATGTGGCCGTGGCGCAGGCGTTTTTTGAAAACGCACTGGGTTTCAGGCTGTCGGATCGCACGCGCATCATGGCCTTCATGCGCTGTTCGAGCGATCACCACAGCATCGCGCTCGCCGACGCGCAGGAAAACAGCCTCAATCACATCGCCTTCGTGATGCCGGATCTGGATTCGGTGATGCGTGGCGGCGGACGCATGAACGACGCGGGCTATCCGATCGAATGGGGCGTTGGCCGCCACGGTCCCGGCAACAACGTGTTCGCCTATTTTCTCGGGCCGTTCGATTTTGTCATCGAATACACGGCTGAAGTGCAACAGGTGGACGACACCTACCGCACGGGTGGCCCGGACGACTGGAAATGGCCGCCGGGGCGCATCGACCAGTGGGGCGTGGGACGCAATCCGTCCGAGCGGCTCAAGACCGCGCAGAAAACGATTTTCTTTCGCGCGCCACAAGCCGTCTCTAACTGAGCCGACGCGTCGTTTGCCAAATCATTCGCAGCACAAATCCATTCAATCCAATAGCTGAGAACATCATGAAACTGGTCACATTCAAATCGGGCGATACCACGCGACTGGGCGTACTGGACGGCGACGACGTCGTCGACCTCAACAAGGCCGATGCGTCGGTGCCCGCCGATCTGCGCGCGGCGCTGAAGGCTGGCGTCGACCTGCACGCCGCCGCGCAACGCGCCATTGCAAGCGGTGAACATCGCGCGCCGTATGCATCGCTGGAACTCGCGCCCGTCGTGCCGGAGCCGGGCAAGATCGTCTGTCTGGGCCACAACTTCTATGACCACGCCAAAGAAGGCGGCAATCTCAAGCCCGTTTATCCGCTGATTTTCTTCCGTGGCGCGTCGTCGCTGATCGCGCACGAAGATCCGGTGATCCGTCCGCGCGTGTCGGAGAAGCTCGACTACGAGGCAGAACTCATGATCGTGATCGGCAAGCGCGCACGCCACGTCAAGCGCGAAGACGCGCTCGACTATGTGTTCGGCTACGCATGCTTTAACGACGTGTCGGTGCGCGACTATCAGAAGCGCACGTCGCAATGGACGATCGGCAAGAACTTCGACGGCACTGGCGCATTCGGCCCGTGGCTCGTGACGGCCGACGATCTGCCGCCGGGCGCGCAAGGCCTCTCGCTGCGCCTGATCCTCAATGGCCAGGTGATGCAGCAGGCCAGCACGAGCGACATGATCTGGGGCGTCGCCGAGACCATCGAGTTGCTCAGCGAGTGCCTCACGCTCGAACCTGGCGATGTGGTGGCGATGGGCACGCCCGCTGGTGTGGGCTGGGCGCGCGAACCTTCGGTGTGGCTCAAGCATGGCGACCGCGTGGAAGTCGATATCGAGCACGTGGGCCGTCTCCAGAACACGGTGCAGGACGAGCCGCAAGCACTGAGCGCATGACCATGACGGCGAACAACCATTACGAAGTGGTCGTAGTCGGCTTCGGGCCGTCGGGCGCCGTCGCCGCGGGCCTGTTCGGCCAGCGTGGCCGCAAGGTGCTGTGCGTCGACCGCGCGCGCGAGGTGTACGACAAGCCGCGCGCCATCGCCGTCGATCACGAAATCATGCGCGTGTTCCAGGGCATGGGCGTGGTCGAGCGCATCGCCGAACACGTGGCCGTATTCCCGCCCTCGGAGTATTACGGCGTGGATGGCCAGCTCATCAAGCGCATCGACACCGTGCCCAAGCCCTGGCCGCTCGGCTACATGCCGACGATGGTGTTTACGCAGCCGCCCGTGGAAGCGGCGCTACGCGAACATGCGGGCGCTTATGAAACGGTTGAGGTTGCGTTGGGCACGGCGCTGGTGAGCTTCGAGGAAAGCGCGCAAGGCGTAAGCGTGCAACTCAAGGACGACGAAGGCAACACGCGCACCGTCACCTGCGATTACCTGATTGGCTGCGATGGCGCGTCGAGCACCGTGCGCACGCAACTGGGCATCGCCTACGAAGATCTCGTGTTCGACGAACCGTGGCTCGTGGTCGATGTGCGCGTGAACGAAAGCGGTCTCGCGAAGCTGCCGAAGGTGGCGATCCAATATTGCGAGCCGTCTCGGCCCTGCACGTATATCGTCGGCCCGGGCGGCCATCGTCGCTGGGAAATCATGCTGAACCCGGGCGAAGATCCGCGCGAGATGCAAGGCGAGGAGCAGGTGTGGAAGCTGCTCTCGCGCTGGCTCACGCGCGAGGACGGCGAGTTGTGGCGCGCCGCGAGTTATCGCTTTCACGCACTGGTCGCCAAGGAATGGCGGCGTGGGCGCGTGTTCATCGCGGGCGACGCGGCGCATCAGCAGCCGCCCTTTATCGGCCAGGGCATGTGCCAGGGCATTCGCGACGTGGTGAATCTCGTCTGGAAGCTCGACGCCGTGATGCAGGGCGAGGCGCAGCCCGCGCTGCTCGACAGTTACGCGGCCGAGCGTGGCCTGCATGTACGGCGGCTCACGACGCGCATCAAGGAGATCGGCAAGCTGATCTGCGAGCGCGATGTAACGGCGGCCCGCGAGCGTGATGCGCGTTTGCTGCGCGAGGCGGGCGGCGAGGTCAAGACGATTGCGCGTCAGGACATCGTGCCGAAGCTCGAAGCCGGTCTGCTCGCCGGCGCGGCGCACGCAGCCAACGGCACGCTGTTTCCGCAGCCGCGCGTGCAGCATGAGGGTCATGTCGATGAGGGCGCGTTGCTCGACATCGTCGCGGGTGGCAACTGGCGTGTCGTGACGCAAGGCGGCGAAGTCGTGAGCGATGCCGTCCAGCAGGCCGCGAAACGCGTCGGCGCGCAACTCGTTGTGCTCGCATCGGATGGCAACGCGCAAGAGGTGGCGCTGCTGCCCGGCACGCACCACATCGTGGAGATCGACGGCGTGCTGGCGGCCTGGTTCAAGCGCAACGAATGCCGCGCGGCGATCGTGCGTCCCGACCACTACGTCTATGGCGTGGCCGACGATGCAACGGCGCTGCTTGCCTCGCTCGTTCAACTGGACACGGCGTTACACGGTTGAGGCACAGGCAAAAAAGGGCATGACAGTCGGGTTGAACCGGATAGGCGGTGGACCCGAGCCTGTTATCGTGTGCGTCGTCGGGTCGATCCACCCGCGATCCGATATGAGCCTTTGAATAAAGACAGGCCGCCCCACAAGGCGGCCTTTTGCATGGAGAGACGCACGCGATGCGCTTCAACAGACTGGACCTGAATCTGCTCGTCACGCTCGATGCGCTGCTGGACGAGCGCCGCATCACGCGTGCGGCGGAGCGCCTGAACCTGAGCCAGTCGGCAATCAGCGGCATGCTCGCCAAGCTGCGCGAATATTTCGACGACGAATTGCTCGTGCCGGTCGGACGCAATCTCGAACTCACGCCGCTCGCGCTGGAACTGGTGCAGCCGGTGCGCGATCTGCTGCTTCAGGTGCAGACGATCGTGGCGATCGATCCGACATTCGATCCGGCACACGCGCGCCGTCACTTCACGATTGCCACCTCGGACTATGTGATCAACGTGCTGATGCGACGCGTGATCCCCGCGCTCGAACAGCGTGCACCGAATGTCACGCTCGAATTCATGCCCCTGGTCGAGGACTCGGCGGACAAGCTCCGTCGTGGCGAATACGACCTGCTCATCATTCCGGAACCGTTCCTCGCCCAGGATCATCCGCATCGCCCGCTGTTCGACGACGGCTATACGTGCGTGGTGTGGGAGGGCAACGAAGCGGTGGGCAAGCGGGTGAGCGTGGAAGAGTTCGAACGTCTCGATCACGTGGCCGCTTTGCTGGGATGGCCGCGCGCACCCACCTACGACAGCCGCTATCTGGAAGCGCAGGGAATTCGGCGACGTGTGCGCGTGACGACGTCGGACTTCGGCTCGATTGCGTCCGCGCTCATTGGTACGCGGATGATCGCGACCATGCATCGCCGGCTGGCGGCTGAACTTTCATACAGGCTGCCGCTGCGACTCGTGGAGCCGCCGATTGCCATTCCGGCGGTCAGGGAGTTTCTGCAATGGCACGAGTACCGTGAGAAGGACCCGTGCCATCGCTGGCTGCGCGAATTGCTGGTGGAAGCAGCCGCCGGGCTGCCGGATTGAGCGCGCAGCGCGGCGTGTACGCTTGAGCGTCAATGCCGCTGAAGAAAGTCGAGCATCACGCGGGGCAAGATGTCGTCGACCGTGTTGATCGCTTCCAGCTGTGACAGATGGTTGTGCCCGCGTATCACCGCGATATCGGGATCGAAGCCATGCTGTGTGGTCAGGCGCGCGAACAACTCACCTGCCTGAACCTGCATCTGCGGCGGGTCGAGTTCGGCCCAGCTGATCAGCAGCGGGAACGGCGCGCTATCGACGTTTTCCACTGTCGACATGGCGGGATAGCGCGCGAAGTCGGCACCGAAATAGGCCTCGTTGCGCGGGTCGGGGCTCGGAATGCCGAACTGCCGCCGCGCGAGCTTTTCCAGTTGCGCGTTATAGACACCCGATATCAGCAACGCCGCACGCGGCGCGGGCACGCCCGCTGGCCGCAGACGCTGGATCAGCGTGGCGGCCGCCGCGTGCGCGGCGCCCGCGGATTCGCCCGCCACGTAGATGCGGTTGAGATCGGCGCCTAGTGACTCCGCATTCGCGTAAGCCCATGCCCAGGCCGCCGCGATATCCTGCGCACCGGCAGGCCACTGGTGCGCCGGTCCCAACCGATAGCTCGGCAGCACGGTGACGAAACCTTCGCGCGCGAAGCGATAACCCACGTTCGCGCGATCGCGACGGTCACCGCGCACGAAGCCGCCACCGTGAACGAAGAGCAGCAACGGACGGCCCTTTGTGTCGCCCGAGGTCGGCAGATAGACGTCGAGCTTGTGTCGCTCATCTTCGCCATAGGCGATATCGGCGCGCACTTCGGCGCCGTCGCGCCGCTGTGTCTCGCGAAAGGGCGCGTACCAGCTTTTCACCAGCGGCGGATCGATGACGGCACCGGTATTGCGGATCAACTGATCGAGCTGCTCGACCTGTTCGGCAGTCGGAAGATCGGCGTGGCTCATCGCGTGGTCTCCGCGCGCTCATGCGCGACGCGCAGCGCGTGCGGGGTCTTGTGGAAGCGGCCGTCCTTCATGATGCCGGTCAGGCGTTGCTTGTCCTGGAGAATGGCGATGTCCGCCGTTGGGTCGCCGTCCACGATCAGCAAGTCCGCGAGATAGCCAGGCGCGATCTGGCCCAGTTCATCGGGCAGGCCCATCAGCGCGCCGCCAAGCGCCGTGGCGGCGTGCAGCGCCTGGGCGGGCGTATAGCCGAACAGCTCGACGAAAAGCTGAAGGTCGCGCGCGTTGCGGCCGTTCGGATTGAACGGGAAGCCGTAGTCGCCGCCCGGCAGCACGCGCACGCCGCGCCGCACCAGTTCCGGCACGAGGCGCTGCTGCAATTCACGCACTTCGGCGGCGCTGCGCTTCATGTGCGACATGTCGAAATGCGGCGGCGGTACAGCATCGAGCGTGGCCTGAATGATGCCGACGGCGGGCGCAACGAAGATACGATCGCGCGCGGCTTCGAGCATGTCGAGCGCTTCTTCGTCGGCGTAGGTGCAGTGGTAGAGCACGCGAAAGCCGTTGCGCAAGGCCATCTTGACCGCTTCGGCGGCCTGCGCGTGCGCGGCGAGCCACACGCCCGCAGCGGCGGCTTCGTCGCCAGCCGCGTGCGCTTCTTCCTCGGAATAGAGCAGTTGCTGCGAGGCGCCCGGCTTGAGCGCGTCTTCGCCCGAGAGCAGGAATTTCACGGAACGCGCGCCCATTTCGGCGCACGAGCGCACGAAGGCTCGCACGGCTTCGGGGCCCGCACCGTGCGGGTCCACCTCGCCGGGATTGAGCGCTTGTTCATCGGCCGCAACCGGCGGTGTGCGTTCGATCGACGAAGCAATGAGACGCGGGCCGGGCATGCCGTCGCTCTCGATCTGCTCACGCAGCGCGACTTCCACCCGCTTGCTGAGCGAGCCCGCCGAGTACGCGCTGGTGAAGCCGTGGTCGAGCAGGATGCGCGCGTTGCGCGCGGTCGTGAGCACGAGTTCCTCGGGCGGCAGCGCCATGCCCGGCACGAACTTCTCGACCGAGCTGGGCCAGGACAGATGGGCATGGGCTTCGACGAGGCCGGGCATCAACGTAGCGCCGCGGCCGTCGTAGATATCGTCGCCGTCCTGTGCGAGCGAAGGTGCATCGGGCGGTGCGAGCGCGGCGATGCGCTTGCCTTCCACGCGTACCTGGGAGGGAAACGGCGCGCGACCGCTGCCGTCGAAAACATGAACGTTCTGAAAAACGATGCCTGCCATGATGGGGTCTCGGTGAATTGTTGTGGAGTGGAGGATCAACGCGCCGGGGGCAACTCGAAGCACGGCTGTGCGCGCGCGAGTGCCCGCAGGCGGCTGAAGAAGAGGAAGCTGAGCAGGCCGATCACGACGGCCGCGAAGCCGAGCGCGCCAAAGCCGAAGCGCACGATCAACATGCCGCCAAGCATCGGGCCGACGGCCGAACCGGCCATGAGCATCGCGGGCGTATAGGCGACGGCACGGCCGGTCTTGTCGAGTTGCGCAAGCAGGCCGAACAGGAACGTGTGCGTAAAGATCATCGCGAAGACCCAAAGGCTGGCCGCGAACGCATACGGCGCGAAGGACGTCGTGTTGCAGAGAATGAGCGCGAGGACCGCTTGTGCGACGGGTCCGGCGAGCGCCACGTTGCGCGCATCGAGCCGGCCCTGGAGCAGCGCGGCAAATACCGGCGGCAACAGGTTGGCGAGGCCCACCGCCACCAGCACGGCGTTCACGTGCCCTTCGCCGAAACCGCGTGCGAGCCCGATACGCTGGGCGAAGCTGAACACCATCGCCTGGTTGATCGCCATGAACACGATGCCGATGATCGCGCTCCAGCAGCCGCGTTCAAGCCGCATGCGAGGCGCGCGGCGAACAGGCCGCGTGCCTTCGCTGCCTGCTGCCGCTGCGGGCCACGCCAGCGCGAGCGTCAGTGCCGCGGCGATCGACAACGCGACGAACACCGTGAACAGGGCCGCGCCGCCATGCGTGGCGATCAGCGTGGGCGTGGCCGCGAAGTAGACGACGCCGAAGAGCGCCAGCGCGAGATGGCCAATCGCAAACAGACGATGCGGATTGCTCGTCCTGCCGATGGCGCCGTGCGCGACGGACAGCCCGCAACCCACGCCGAAGCCAGCGATGGCGTGGGCGACGAGCATGCCGCCGAAGCTCGTGGCGTGCGTCGCCAGCGCAAAGCCGCACGCAGCAACGGCGAAACCGCTTGCGGAGGTGAACCGTCCCGGCAGCCGCGTGATCAGCGGGGCGATGCAGACCGAGCAGATGACCGCGCAGGCGAGATAGGCGGTGGCGAGCGCCCCGGCGCGCTGGGCGTCGAAATGGAAGCGCTCGATTAGCGTATTGACCCAGACCGGCAGGGCGACCAGGTCGATCATTCCCGCTACGTGAGCGGCGACTAGCGCGAAGGGGGAGCCGCGTCGGGCTGGCATGTCTGTCTCCGGAGTTTTTGTGATGTGATGCGAGGTGCTGCGTTTGCGGAAAGTGTAGGGGCTCGACGCACAGCGAGCGGACGCGTTTCGCGATACGCCCTATCACGTTTCGCGAGGGCTCGCCGGTGTTGGCGCGTGCGTGTTCTGCGGTGGGTATTGCCACCTTCGCCACCTTCGCCACCTCAGCTATCGCGATTCGCGATAGCACGTATCGCCAAACAAGGCGTTACGGACCAGGGAGCGGCATCTAGAATCCGTGCGATCAGTTTGATATGGCGCGACAGGCCGGCCCGCAATGCGGGCCACGGCGCCGCAAAAAAATTCAACCGGCACCCCTGCGTGGACGGGCGGTCCGAATACACGGAGACAACATGACTACGCGGTTCAAATCGTCGATGGGCGCATGCGGCGCCACGGCGCTCCTGCTTTCTCTCGCCCTCCCTCCGTACGCAGCGCTGGCTGTTGCGCCCGCTACCATCGCCACGACGCCGTGGCCCGCAGAGGCCGCCGTCGCTTCATGGCGCACGGACACGGGCCGCGTGCGAGCCGCGCGCATCGTGAGCGTATCGGGCGACGTCACGAATGCGCAGGCGTTGATTTCGGGCGGCGTGACGGTCTTGCGCTATAGCGCGGGCGGAACCGCTCCCGTCGTCGTGCTCGAATACGCGCGTGAAGTGGGCGGCGTGCCATATTTCGACGTGACGGCGCACACAGGTGCACCGACGATTGCCGCGACCTTCAGCGAGAGCCGCGCAAACGCGAAGAGCGGTGACGTCACGGCGGGGCTGACCGTTGCGGTGGACCCGGCGCGCACGAGTCAATTCCCGGTGCTGCGAAACGGGATGCTCTCGCATCCGGTCGTGCAGGGCGGCGAGCGTTATCAGGTGATTTCGCTTTCGACGCCGGGCACGGTTTCCCTCTCGGGCGCAGGCATCCGCTCCCTGAACGACGCTCATGCCGACACGCTCGCTGGCGCGAATGAGGGCACGTTCGTATCGAGTTCGGACGCGCTCAATCAGATCTGGAACGCGGGCGCCTACACGGTCGAACTCACGCGTCTCGATGCGAAGGCGCTGCCGTCGGCGTGGCGGATCGGCAAGACCGGCGTGACGCTGGGCGCGACCGGCACTGGCATCGTGCAAAAGAGCGGTCACTGGCCCGCCGACTATACGATGTCATTCGATGTGCGCGTGGATCGCGACAGCGCGGGATGGGTCATGCGGGACATGTCGAACCTGAGCGCGCTGCGCTTCGTGCTGCATGCCGATACGGCGTCGAAGGACATCGCGAACACCCTCGAATTCAGCGCATTCAGCACGTTTGCTGGCGGCAACAAGCGCGTTGCCGTGTTGCAGTTGCCCGAGGCCGTAGCGCCGGGGACATGGCATAGCGTACGCACCGACATGCGTGGCCCGCGTTTGAATGTATTCGTCGACGGCAAGCCGGTAGGGTCGCTCGACGCCGATGCATTGGGCGCTACCAGCATGCTGCTGGCGCCGGTGGGCAGCGCCGGATTCTTCAACGAACCTGGGGCGCTCGCGACCTACCGCAACCTGTCGATCACCGATGCCACCGACAAGGTCCTGTACTCGAACCCGCTCACGAGCGCGGACGCCTTGAAGGACTTCTCCGCGGACACCAACGACGTTGCTTTGCTCGTGGATGGCGCCAAGCGCGATCGCACCGTCTGGTCCGCGGACCTTGCTGTCGCCGCGCCCACGTTGTTCTATACGTCCAATCGCGTCGACGCCATCGAGGGATCGATTCGGCTGCTCGGCAGTTACCGGCTGGCGAATGGCGAAGTGTCGACCACACATAGCTCGCAGGACCCGCTGATCGATGCGCCTGCGGACGCCTACGGCATGACCGGCTTCTATTCGACGCAGTACTCGATGTACTTCGTGAAGTTGCTGCGCGACTACTACCAGTACACCGGCAATCTCGCGCTCGTGCGTGCGCAGTGGCCAGCGCTTGAGGGCGAGTTGCGCTACCTGCGGGATCATGCGGATGCAAACGGATTGATTTCGGTGGACGCGCACGAAGCACAGGACTGGCTGCCTGACTTCGCGCATCCGGTGACGGGCGTGGTGACTTCTACCAATGCGATCTATTACGGCATCCTGAACGATGCGGCGTATCTGGCCGGCGCGTTGGCGAAACCCGACGAGCAGACCGAATGGCAGCAGCAGGCCGCGCGCGTTCGTCAATCGATCAACAAGCAGCTCTACAACGAACGGGCTGGATTCTACGCGATGAGTGAGAACCAGCCGCAGGCGCTCGCCCAGGACGCTAACGCGCTGGCTGTGCTGAACGGCGTGGCGTCGCCGGAGCGCGCGCGCCAGGTGCTGGCGAACGTGGCGACCGGGTTGGCCAATGAGAATGGCCGCCTCGCATTCTCCAGCGACAGCGGGCGTCCTCCGGTCATCAGCCCGTTTGCGACCGATGCCGAGTTGCGTGCGCGATTGACCACCGGCGATACGACCGGTGCGCTGAACCTGATTCAGGCGCTGTGGGGCAAGATGATTGCGCCGGGCGAGCACTACACCGGCACGACATGGGAGGCCATGAACGCAAATGGCGAGCCCGTCAGCCCGCAAACGAGCCTGGCGCACGGCTGGTCATCGGGGCCGACCTCGGCGCTTTCGCAATACGTGCTGGGGATTCGCCCTGCGAGCCCGGGCTATGGCCACTGGCTCGTCAAGCCGCAAATCGGCGATCTGCGCTGGGCGCAGGGTAGCGCGCCAACGCCGCATGGCGCCATCGATGTGAAGTGGGGCATCGACGCGCAAGGCGGGATTGCGATGCATGTCGTCGTGCCGCAGGGCACGAGCGGCACCATTGCGGTTCCTCTCACACGCGGTGGCGTGCGCCTGAACGGCGAAACCGTGGCGACGTCCGCTGTTTCGGCGCTCGACCCGGACGGCGTGCATAGCGATGGCCGTGCCTATGCCTATATCAACGACGTGGGGCCTGGCACTTACGACATCGAAGCCCGAAATTGATCGGACATTGATCTGACATTAATCGAACCACGACAAGAAGCCCGCCTCGCAGCGGGCTTCCTGTTTTTCAGGCAGCGTTGCCGCGTCAGAACTTGTGACGGATACCGAGCATCACTGCCGTCTGCGTATCCGTGCCGTTGTAGCCGAACGAGCCAATCGATGCCTGGGCGCTCTGCCTCACGCCATCGACAAGCTGAGTGCCGTTGGCCTTCTGGTACGCGCCAACCGCGTAGATGTCCGTGCGCTTCGACAGCGAGTAGTCCGCGCCGATGCTGAACTGGTTGTAGTGCGCGCTCGTATTGCCGCTCGCCGCCGTGTAGGCGTAGCCGACGCCAGCGATCAGTGCCGGGGTAAACTGGTACAGCGCGAATGCGCGACCGGTGTTGTATTTTTCCGTACCCGTGAACGCCGACCAGCCATCCGACTTGTACTGCGCATTGCTGTAATCCAGCCCCACCGTGAACGAACCGAGGACATACTGGCCGGACAGTTGTGCGATGCCGACCGACTTCGCCGTTTCATAGCCCTCGTTGATGGCGCTGTCGAAGAACGAATCGGCGGTCCCGCTCGACCATGACGAGCGCACGGCGCCGTCGTTGCTGCCGTTCGTCGCGAGCAGGTAGCCGCCGGCCAGCGAAAGACCGCCGGTCGAATAAGACACGGCGCCGCCGTAGGTGTAGCCCTGACCGGTCTGGCCCGCTACGCCGCTGAACGCGTACATGCCTTCGAATTGCAGGCCGTTGATATTCGGCGACGTGTACTTGACGGAATTGTTGAAGCGCGCGCTGTCGTCGTTGTTGTCGACGTCACCCGGCGTGCCAAAGAAGCTCGCGAAATAATTGTCGCCCGTGATCGGCTGCACCAGATCGACTTCCGGATCGTACTGGCGGCCGAGCGTCACGGTGCCCCACTTGTTGTCGCTCAGACCAACGAATGCCTGGCGGCCGAACAGACGGCTGCTCTGGCCGCTCTTACCCGTGTTGACGTCGAACCCGCTTTCGAGCTGGAAGACGGTGGACAGACCGCCGCCCAGGTCTTCCGAGCCCTTCAGGCCAAAGCGCGAACCGCTCAGGTTGCCGGAGCTCAGGCCGGTGAGGTTTGAACTACCCGAAGCGTGATTGGCGTACATCACGGCTTCATCGATCAAACCATAAAGGGTGACGCTATTCTGCGCGTGAGCCACGCCCGAGATACCCGCGAGCGCGAGCGACATTGCACCAAGACTTATCTTTTTCATCTATTCCTCGACTGTTGTGTGTGACTGCCAGCACAGTCTAAGGATCGAGTCCCCGTGCCAAATTCATGTGTTGGTTACAATCCACCGGATTCTATTTATATTCATTTCAAGGAAAGCGCCTGCAATTTGCATGGGCAACTCGTTCCAGAAAGACTCGCCCCCGGCTACAGCGGGTTCAGACGATCAATGCGAACCCAGGCAAGGAAGTCCGGGAGGTTTATTACGCAGCGTTAAAAATACGACGTAATTATCCGGAAGAAATCGGTGGAATTTCCGTCGTGAAATTGCTTGCGTCAGGCAGCGGGGAAGCGTGTTGATAGATTCCGTCAATTTTCAATATCCACGGTAATACATTATTTGAGTATGATGAATTTGCCACCAACAGGCGGCAATTCATCTTGTAATTCTCCTGCCCGCTTGCGTTGCAAGCGGGCTTTTTTTTCGGTTCGTGGGCCGTGCATGGCAACGGTTCAAGGCCAATTCCATTTCCAGATAAACATGCATCCAGTTCGGAAAATTCTCCTGGCTATCTGCGTTAGCGGGTTGCTGAGCCTGCAAGGTTGCGCCTCGACCCTGGGTAACGTCGTACTTGGGGCGGGCATTGGTGCGGTGGGTGTCGTCGGTGCGCTGGTTTGCGCGCTGGAATGTGGCGGGAAGTAAGGTTGCCGCCAGAGAGGATGCATCGCGATTCACGATAGCAGGTATCGAGAAAGAGGCGGATGGCTCAAGAGGCAACCCTATAAAATTTGCTCAAACATTGACATGACGCCTAGCGCCGAGCCACGAAACAGGTTCCGGCTCGCCGAAGAAGCGCTGACCTGACCGCGCCGCCGCACACGGCCCGGCTACCAGGAGACAACCGTGTTCCCACCGATCAAACCGCCGACCGATGTTCCCGGTAATGCAGCGAAAGGGATTTCGCTGCTGCTACATCCGCAAGGTTGCCTGCTCAGGTAGTCCCTGCCCCGAACCCCTCAAGACACTCCATTCCGGTTGACGAAGAGGCGTCGATCGCAACCACGAAGTACCGGCGATGATAAAAAACAAATACTAGGAGACAAAAATGAAGTATTCAGTATCGCTAAATACATTTGCACTGGCTTCACTGCTTGCTGCGGGCACGGCACACGCTCAATCGAGCGTGACCTTGTTCGGCATGATCGATACCGGGATCACGTACTTTAGCAACCAAAGCGGCCATTCGACCGTGATCGAGGACGGCTATGTGAACGCGCCTAGCATGATCGGCTTCTCCGGATCGGAGGATCTGGGCGGCGGGAACCGGGCGATATTCAAGCTCACCCAATCGTTCCAGTCGACCAACGGCAAGGCGATGAATTCCGGCACCGCTTTTGGGCAGGAATCGTTTGTCGGCCTGGAGAGCGACAGGTACGGGAAGGTCACGCTCGGGCGTCAGAACGATTTCATGGTCGAGATGCTGCAATACACGGGGATTGTGGGGCCCATCTATGGCTATCATCCCGGCGATTACGACCGCATCACTGGCGAGCAACTCAACAACTCCATCAAGTACGACAGCCCGGAGTTGGCGGGATTGCAGGGCGGCGTCATGTACAGCTTCGGTTCGACATCGGGAAATCCGACCAATACCGGTCGTGCTTTCGGTCTGAAGCTGAAGTACGAGAATGGGCCGTTCGCCATCGGCGCGGCCATGACCGATCTGAACGGCACGACGATCAACCCTGCCGAAATCGGTCTTGCTTACGCGTTCGGGAAATCAACCGCGTCGACTGCGGATAGCGGCATCGAGCTGCATAACCTCTCGACTTACGCTGTCGGCGCAGCCTACCAGCTGGGCGCCGCCAGACTCGTCGCATCTTATTCGTATGTCCACTTTGAGGCGCTCGATGGCGCAAAAGATCGCCTTCAAACCGGCGACGTTGGCGTGACGTACGACATTCGACCGGACTTGAACGTGGCAGCGGATTATGGCTACTCGGTCGGACTCGGTGGGCGCTGGCACGTCTACAACGCGATGATGAACTACTTGCTGTCCAAGCAAACGACCGTTTATATCGACGCCGATTTCGAGCATGTCACGGGCGCCGGACAGGTGGCGCAATTGCTTTACGCCAGCCCTTCGTCCAATTCCGATCAGCTCGCGCTCCGTGTGGGTATCACGCATAAATTCTGACGATGAAAATGAACAAGACGAGTTTCCATCTTGACCGGCGTGCCTTGTTGAAATTGATGGCAACGACCGCAGCGACGATGCCTTTCTCCAAGGTCGCGTTTTCCGAAAGCTACCAGCACCAGCCCGATTCGTTCCTGTGGGGCGTGGCGACGGCCGGCCACCAGTATGAAGGCAACAACACCAACGCCGATACCTGGGTGCTCGAACACGTCTCCCCGACGATTTTCAAGGAACCGTCCGGCGATGCCGTCGACAGTTTTACCCGGTGGCGGGAAGATCTGGACATCGCGCGCGATCTCGGACTGAACACGTTTCGCTTTTCGATCGAGTGGTCACGCATTGAGCCGGCAAAGGGCGAATACTCCATCGCCATGCTCGACCACTACCGAAGACTGATTGCGGGCTGCCGCGAGCGCGGCCTGACACCGATGGTGACGTTCAATCACTTTACGACGCCAATCTGGTTCGCCGCAGCAGGGGGATGGGAGACGAATGGCGCTGCCGATCATTTCGTCCGCTATTGCGAGCGGGTGACGCGGCACATGGGCGATCTGTTGACTTATGCGACCACGCTGAACGAGCCCAATATTCTGAAAGTCATTGCGTGGTTGCCTCTGGCATTTCCACCCGAATTTACGCAGACCCAGCAAGCGATGCTGGCGGCCGCGGCCAAGGTCAGCGGCTCGTCGAGTTTCTCTTCGGCCAATGTCGGCGACGCCGAGCCGAAAACCGCGCAGATGATTCTGGGCCATAAAAAAGGGGTTGAGGCGATCAAAAGCATCAATCCGCAGGTGAAGGTTGGGGTGAGCCTGTCGATCACGGATGATCAGGCCGTGGGCCCGGATAGCAAGCGCGATCAGAAGCGGCAGGATGTCTATGGCGTCTGGATGGAGGCTGCGCGAACGGGAGACTTTATCGGCGTTCAGAACTACGGACGGCAGCGCCTGGATCGGCATGGCGCGATGCCGCCGCCCAAAGGCGCGGAAATGACGGATAGCGGTGAGGAGTTTTATCCGGACTCCCTGGAAGGTGCGGTTCGCTATGCGCACGCGGCGACGGGATTGCCTGTTATCGTGACTGAAAACGGCATCGATGCTCTGGATGACGCTAAGCGCGTACGTTATATCCCGCTAGCTGTAGAGGCCATGCAACGAGCCATGCGGGACGGCGTTCCGGTACACGGATATATCCACTGGAGCCTGCTCGATAATTTCGAATGGTTGTTCGGCTATGGACCCAGGTTTGGGCTCTATTCGGTTGATCGTACGACTTTTAAACGTACCGCGAAGCCGAGTGCGTTAGTGCTGGCTGGCATCATCAAGAGCCAGCGTGCCCATGAGTCGAGCGCGTCGCTGACTAACTCTGGCGCTTTGCCGACCTGAATCTGATCCGGCAGCCGATTGCGTAGCCCACATGGGCGATGCGCCGGCTGTCGTCATTCTTCCACGAGATTGGCCGCCCCCCGGGGGCCGGCCGATTCTCGCGCCTGGTGCTCCCGCCCATCTGCGGCTTCTACGCGCCGCACCTGCTTAACTCCCTCTCTATCCCCTGGTTTCCGTGTCGGCTGCACGCTACTTTAGGTGCAGATTCCACACGTTATCTCAGGAAATGAAATGGATTTTGGACTGAAAGGAAAACGGGCGTTGGTGACGGGCAGCAGTTCCGGCATTGGCGAAGGCATCGCGCACCAATTGGCCGAGGCCGGCGCGACGGTGGTGGTGCATGGCCGCAACCCTCAGCGTACCTCTGCCGTTGCCAGGGCGATCAATGAGCGTGGCGGCCGCGCCATCAGCGTGACCGGCGATCTGACCGAAGACGGCGTTGCTGCGCACATACGCGAGCAGGTGGACGCTGAACTCGGCGGAATCGATGTCCTCGTCAATAACGCGGGCGGCCGGTACGCGGGATTCGATCATATGGACTGGTTTGGCATTCCGGCGCAAGACTGGCTGGGTTCATACAAACTGAACGTTGTCGCCGCCGCGCTGATGATCGAGCAATTCGTGCCGGGCATGAAGGCGCGCGGCTGGGGACGCGCCATCCAGATTTCCAGCGGCATCGCAATCCAGCAGCCGCCCGTGTTCCCTGACTATCAGGCGGCCAAGACGGCCGTCGTCAGTCTGAGCGGCAGCCTTGCCAAGGCCTTGTCGGGCAGCGGCGTAACGTCAAACACGATCAGCGCCGGGGTGATCTACACGCCGGGATCGGATGGTGAACTGGACAAGGCCGCCAGGGCGTTCGGCATGGACGACTGGCAAAAGGACGAGCGCCGTTTCGCCCTGGAGTTTTTCCACCACGCTGTGCCGCGTGTAGGCCGACCGGGCGACATCGCCGGTGCCGTGCTGTACATGGCGAGCCAGCAGGCAGACTTTATTACCGGTGCCCATCTGGTCGTGGATGGCGGCGGAGCAAGCGCGCTTTGAAGCGTATTTCAACCCCGCACGAAACTCGAATGGAGACGCCATGAAACTGGCAACCATTATTGTCAATGGCAAGGAAAAGGTCGCAGTCGTCGATCAGGCTGACAAACTCTTTCTTCTGGATGAACTGATCTCAGGCGATGTTGCGGCAGAAGGGCGCCCGCGTTCGATGCTGGAGATTATCGAATCTTCTCAAGAGCAACAAACACACTGGAGCAACGTGGCGCAAGCCGCACTGGCGGCGGGCAAGGTCCAGCCCGTGAAGCCGGAGGCATGGCTGCCGCCGCTGCGCAAACCGGGAAAGATCATCGGTGTGGCGTTGAACAACGATGCCATTGCGCGCCAGATCTACAAGTATTTCGAAAACCCCGCGTTTTTCATGAAGTCGCCTTCGGCGTTGATTGGCAATGGCCAGCCGATTCGCATTCGCCGTTCGTATGGACTGACCCATCCCGAACCGGAACTGGCGGTGGTCGTCGGCAAGCGTCTGAGCAGCGCATCGGAAGACGATATTCTCGATGCAGTATTCGGCTACACCATTCTGAACGACATCACATCGGTGGCGTTGAAGGACGAGGACAGCGTCCATCTCGAGTTCAGCCGTCCGGCCAACATCCCGTGGCGGCGCGCCAAGGCGCCCGACGATGGTGACATCTATCTCACCTACCACATGCGCTCGAAGAATACCGACACCTTCGGCCCCTGTGGGCCGTGGATCGTCACGGCCGACGAAATTCCGGATCCCAATGTGCTCACGGTGGATTCGTGGATCGACGGGCGGATGATTGCTGAAGATTCGACGGCGAACTTGCGCTTTTCTGTGCAGCGTACGCTGGCACACCTGTCGCGCTACGTCACGCTGGAACCGGGTGACATCGTGCATATGGGCACGGCTGTCGACCCCAAGCGCGAAGCGCTGCGCGAACAGGATTTCCAGAAGTACGGTGGCCCGGTGAAGATCGCTATCAGCGGTATTGGCACTTTGCTTAATCCGGTCGAATTGATCGACGACTGAAGGCGTGTGGCTTTGCCGACGCACACGCGGGTTGGGATGGGTTGCACGACGTGACGTTTGCGCCGACGCCGCCTGATCCACGCCGGCGCGTAGCTGGTCGAAGAACGTCGCGGCTTCAGAATCATGATAAGGACTATTTATGAGTTGTGAGATCAAGCAAGGGGTGCGCTACCGTATGCCGGTTCCGTTTGGGCCGGCTCCGGGTCCGCGCCAGCATCCCGAAGGACGGATGTGGACAAAAGAAGAGACGGGGCGGATGGAAGCGGAGTGGATGAAAGTCAGCTATCTCACCGACGAAGCCAGGCTGGCCAACCTGCTTCCGCCCGGGTTTTCGCTGCGCGGCGCGCCGATCGTGTCCGTATCGTGCGCCTGGTTCGACAAGCTCTATTGGCTGGCCGGACGCGGCTATGGGATCTTGTCGATCGATTTCCCGGTGACGTATCGCGGCAAGACCGAGACTCTTGAAGGCACCTTCTGCCCAGTCATCTGGGAAGGAGCGCCCGATGCGATCATGACGGGACGCGAGGAACTGGGCTTTCCCAAGATGTTTGCGAATATTCCGCGAATCTCGCGCGATTCCGAAGGCAATGCGTCGTCGCACGCCTCCTGGCTCGATTTCCGGTTCTGCGATGTCGCGCTTTCGGGGCTGGTCGAAGAGGCGAATCCGGCAAAGAATCTGCCCGGTTCGGGTGGCGGCGCACAACTCTACTTCAAGTACATGCCGCGCACGAGTCCCGGCGGACGCGAGGGCGCCGATGTCGCCTATGTGACGACTGCCGCGCCGCCGGCAGGATCGGGTGGATCGAGCGACAACATCAAATTCGCCGATTTCGAGTTCCGTCGCTGGACGGGCAAGGGAACCGTCGCCTGGCATGCTGCGACGTTCCAGCAGCTTCCGCTGGCGGCCCACGTTGTCAACGTGCTAGCGGATCTGGAGGTAATCGAGTACATCGACGCGGAACTGGTCGCCTTTTCCGGACCGGGTATTGGTATCTCGGTCGACGCTATGCGACGCGTCGAACCCGCTTGAGCTTGCCTGAATTGCGACCATGAATGCGTGCTGAGGCGAACTCGCCTCAGCACGTTGATCGAGGAATGCTCCGCTTATGCCGGAGCTGCCTGCATTGGCGCGTCCTGATGCGTCGCGTGGGCAGCCGTGCGTGCGCCGTGGAGGTACAGCATATCGGCGAGAGTTGGATTGTGAGAGCGTTCCAGGTCGCGCATGGCGCAAAATTTCGCATCATGCGCTTGAGCCGCCGCCTCTGGCGCGTGGCGAATGATGGCGTCGTAGACGCGCCGCGTTTCGTTCGCGAAGCATTCTGCGACGTCCTGCGGAATCTTTTTACCGCTTTCGTTGATGGTCAGGGCGACATATCCCCGGATGCTGCGAATGAACAGATCGATCAGCGGATTGCGGATGGCTTCGAATTGTGCGTCTTCGGTAGAAAAGAGATCGCTGAACTTCTCCGGCGTGCGGCTCATGTGCAGCTCGCGTTGAAGGCGTTGCACATCTTCAGCGTTTGCCTTGGTCGCAGCCAGCGAGACGGCTTCGACGCTCATGGCATGAAACAGTTCGAACGTACCCGCGACCGATAGCTGGCGCGATGCAAAAAGGCAGCAAATCAGGCGGCAGACCGGCCCGGAAGGCGGGCGCTGAATAATGATCCCGTTGCCGCGTCCCGGCATGGACGTCACCAGGCCTGAGCTTTCCAGCAAACGAATCGCCTGCCGAGTGATGCTGCGGTCGGCGTTGAATTGCAGCGACAGATCTTCTTCCGATCCAATTCGACGGCCAGGCTCGAATTCACGAAAGAAGAACTCCTGAATAATATTGAAGACAATCTGCCCGGCGCGAGCCTTGCGAAGCCGGTCGCGTCCCACGCCCAATGGCGGTGCGCCGGGCGTGAGATCTTCGCGCAAAAACTGAAGCAGAAAATCAAGCGCGGAACGCACTTCCTCGACGCCGCTCACGCGCGCGTCCACGCGTTCGAGAAAGGTCAGCGCTTCGGTGCGGTGCGCTTCAGTGACATCGTTCAGAAAGGCATAGCCGCGCATGATATCCACAATGAGGTCGATATCGGGCGGCGTGATTTCCAGTCCGAGTGTCACGCCGCGCTTGAGGCGAACGATGCCGCGCATGGTCAGCACGCGGGTTGCTTCGCGCACGATGCGCCGGCTGACACCGAAGCGATGACTGAGGGCCTCCTCTGAGCCGGCGAAATTGCCAACCGGCCAGCCCTGCGCGATGAATTGTTCCTCCAGGGCCAGCGCGATGCGGCAACCCAGCTTGGCGCCGCTATTGTCGCGTACGGCTTCGGACATCAATGATCGCCCGTACGTGGCGTCAGCCCCAATAGTCTCTGATTTAGGCATGGTCTCTTGCGGGCACGCATACGCCTGCATGCCCTTGTCTCTGTTGGCTTTTTTTATCGCTCATAAATTGATGCAAGTCAATTGGGGATGCCAGGGACATTCGGCCCGCAGGCCCTGTCCGGCCCCACATTCGTGCCGACACAACGTGTTCCGTCCGCCTCACACACGGATCTATCCCCTGGTTTGACATCGCCGCGCTGGCTATCTTGACGCTTGGAAAAACACCATGCGCGGCGCGGCCGCCAATATCGTTGAGGAACATTTGCATGAGAGCGAGTCAAGTTTTGAAGTCCAGCGTTGCCAGCCAGGCGGATCTCTTCGAGTCGATGGTCGAGCGAATTCGCGCGCTGGCTCCCGAGGTCGCGAGCCGGGCTGACGAGATCGAGACCGGCCGCCGGATTCCGCCCGATCTGATCGAGCGCTTGCGCGACATCGGCGTGTTTCGCAGCTGCGCACCGGCAAGTCACGGTGGTCTCGAACTGCCCTATCCGCAGACGCTGGAACTCCTGCGAGAGGTCGCCGCGCTAGACGGCTCGCTGGGCTGGGTGTCGATGCTGGGCGTGGGTCACATGCCGCACCTTGCGTTGCTGCCGCGCGAGACGTTCAACAGGATCTATGCCGATGGTCCGGACATCATCGTGGCGGGCTCAGCCGCACCGGCAGGCACGGCCGAGATCGTCGAGGGGGGCTATCGGGTCACCGGACGTTGGCCGTTTGCAAGCGGTTGTCAGCACGCGGACTGGCTGTTCGCCGGTTTCGTCGTCACCCGCAATGGCGAGCCGGTTCCCAGGTCGCCGGGCAGCCCGATGCCGCTCACGGGCCATGCGGCTCTGCCCGCGAGCGCGTGGGAAATCGAAGACACCTGGAAGGTGATGGGGCTCAAAGGCACCGGCAGCAATCACATCCGTTTGAACGACGTGTTCGTGCCGCACGCCCAGGTGTTCGGTTACAAGGACAAATCGTGCCTGCCGGGACCGCTTTATGGCTCGGCGCTGCATCTGATTCCCCCGCTGCATTGCAGCCCCGCAATCGGCATTGCGGAGGCGGCCGTTAGCCACCTGATCGAATTGGCGAACACCGGCAAGAAGCAATTGTTGATGACCGAGGCGATGCGGGACTCGGTGATTTTCCAGACCGAGTTGGGACAGTTGAACGCACGTCTGCGCGCGGCGCGGGCCACGGCCCGCACGCAAGCGGACGAACTCTGGGAACAGGCGCTCAATGGCGGGCTGCACCTGTCGAATACCAGTTTGCTGGCGGATTGCTTCCAGACCTCGACATGGGTGACCAACGAATGCGTTGACATTGTCGAGCGTTGTTATCGTCTGGGTGGCGGTTCGGCGCTGTACAGCAGCTCACCGCTGCAACGCTATCTGCGCGACGTCCACGGCGCTTCGCAGCACGCCGCCGTACAGCCGATGGCCTATACCCGTACCGGCGCGATGCTGCTCGGCCACAAGGTCGCGCATCCTGTGGCTGATTGACCCACGCGACGAGGACGGGGAGACACTCCATGAAAGTCATGATGGCTTGTGCGTCGCATTCGCCGCTGCTGTATTTCCCGGCCCGCGAAAGCGACGCGCTGATCGGCGCACGCAAGGCGATGGCCGAAATCCGCGAACAGATTGCCGGGTTCGACCCGCAGCTCATTGTCATGTTTGGCTGCGATCACTACGGCGGGCATCAGATGTATTCGATGCCGTCGTTCTGCGTCGGCCTCGCGGCGCATGCGCTTGCGGATGTCGGCGGCACGCCGGGCAAACTCAACGTGCCGGCCGATCTGGCAGCGAATGCCGTGCGCGCGCTGCGTGACGATGGCGTCGATGTTGCCGTGTCGTATGACATGGTGGTCGATCACGGCTTTTCGCAGGCCCTGCACGAACTGGCCGGGGGCCTCGCGCAATATCCTGTGCTGCCTGTCTTCGTATCGTGCCTGCACCCGCCTTTTGTGCCATTTAGCCGAGCGCGCGTATTGGGAATGGCAGTGGCCCATTACATTGCAGGGCTCGACCTCGAACGCGTTTTGATCCTCGGAACCGGCGGGCTGTCGCACGATCCGGCCTTCCTGTTCCCCACGCTCGACGCGGTCTCTCATGAATGGAAGCCCTACATTCTCAGTGGCAGCCGCCAGTCCGAGGTATCGCAGCAGTCCTGGATCGACTACGAAGTGGCCGCGCACAAGCAGGGCGCCAGGGTACTCGTCGACGAAAACATTCCGCTGCCGGCACTGGGCATTCACGAGGACTGGGACGGCACGTTTCTCGATGTGCTGACGCGCGGCGCTCTGTCCGCATTCGATACGTGGTCGCCAGAGGCACTCGTGGCCGCGCGCGGCATCGGGACGATGGAAGTGCTGACATGGATCGCAGCGACGCAGGCGATGGAGACGGCAACCGCCACGCGGCCTCACATTGTCTACCAGCGTGGCGTGCGTGAAGTGGGAGTCGGATTTGGCGCAGTGCTGGCACGGCAAGCGAGTTTGAAATGAGCAACGATATGATTGCCATTCCTGAAGAGTTGATCGAAGAGGCCCGCAACGGCCGCATGTTTATCCTCGTCGATGACGAGGACAGGGAAAACGAGGGCGACCTCGTGATGCCCGCCCAGATGGCCACGCCGGAGGCCATCAATTTCATGTCCAGACATGGACGTGGTCTGATCTGCCTTGCACTGACTCGCGCACGCGTCGAACAACTGGGCTTGCCGTTGATGGAGCAGCACAATCAGACCCTGCATGAAACGGCATTCACGGTGTCGATCGAGGCTCGCGATGGCGTCACGACGGGGATTTCCGCGGGGGATCGCGCTCGCACCATCGCGGCGGCAATCGACGCCTCGAAAGGCGCAGAGCATATTGTTCGCCCGGGACACGTGTTTCCGCTCATTGCGCGAGACGGCGGCGTGCTGGTTCGCGCGGGGCATACGGAGGCGGCGGTGGATATCGCCCGTCTCGCGGGGCTCAATGCATCGGGCGTGATCTGCGAGATCATGCGCGAAGACGGCACGATGGCGCGGATGAACGACCTGATGCCATTTGCCCGCGAGCACGGCATGAAGATTGGCACGATACGGTCACTGATTGCCTACCGGATGAAGCGCGACCAACTGGTTGAGCAGACCGCCGAAGCACAGTTCAACAGTGTATGGGGCGGCGTATGGACCGCGAAAACCTTCGTCAACAAGGCCCTTGGCACTGAGCAGATCGCGCTTGTCAAAGGGCAGATTCACGCCGATCAACCGACCCTCGTGCGCATGCATGCCCTGAGTATTTTCCCCGATACGTTTGGCGAGGCGGGAGCGGGCTGCACGGTGCTTCAGGATTCGATGAAAGCGATCGCCGCAGCAGGAAGCGGCGTTGTCATCGTCATCAATCGACCGACCGTGGACACCTTGTTCCGCGACGTTCGCGCGCGCGCCCGAAAAGAGTCCCATCCCACGCCAGAACTGCGCGATTACGGCATCGGCGCGCAGATCCTCTCGGCATTGAACGTGCAGAAAATGGTGTTGCTGACCAATAGCCATCATGCGCCGGTTGCGCTTGCCGGTTACGGGCTGGAGATTGTCGAGGAGCGGCCGGTCGTCAGCGACCACGTCGTATCGGGCCATTGAGCTTCCAGGGAATATCGTATGAATGCTGTACTTAAACCGCCTTCGCGTACTGCACGAAGGCATGCCGACTCGCGCCGCGCCCTGTTGAATGCCGTAGCGCAGAGGTTTCTGGATGCAGTCCAGGCGCATGACTTACAGCGTGCACCGCTCGCCGCCAATGTACGTGTGACGCGAAACGGTGTGCAAGTTGGCATACAGGCAGCCGACTGGGAACACATCACAACATTCGTCAGTCGACAATGTTTCGTCGACACGACGTCGGCGCAAATCATGGTGACCGGGGCCGTGGATTGTTCCGGCGTGCTATATCCCTATGGCATCCGCCTCGCGCTCGTCGATGAATTGATCACTGAAGTCGAGGTGATGATCAGTTCTTCGAACCATGGCCATTTCGCCGATGTGGACCGTCTGCTTACGCCCGACGTGCTTTACGATGCGCCGGTGCCGGTCGAACGCGGTGCGGGCAGCCGCGCCAGGCTGCGCAAGGCAGGCGATAGCTACTGGGTCGCCTTGAACGAGAGCGACGGCAGCCTTGCCCACTTCAATCACCGTTGCGACCGCTATGCCAACGGCAAGAAAATCACCAACAGTCTGGCATTGCTGCTTTCGCCGGACGCAGCGGTGCATACGCCAGCGTCGCTTATCACAGCGACGCGCGCGGCGCGCCCGCATGTGGTCGAACGGCGCTTTCCGATTCTGGATGTCGAGCTTGGGGTGTGCGGCAGCATCGCGATTGTCGAGTTCCGGAAGAACGCGGAGAGACCGGACGCGGGAGCGTTCTACATCTTCAGCGTGGTGAAAATCGTCGATGACGAAATACGCAATGTCGATCACCTGCACGTCATTCTTGCGGCCGGAACGGGATCGGGCTGGGGCTAAAGCAGGGCTGTCAATCTCCGTGTCGCTCCCGTACTCACGGAAGCGACACGCCTGCGCTTTAGCTGCGCATGATCGCCAGGCCCCACAGATTGAGCGTCGTCATCTGATGGGGCCATTGACCTGCTGGACGATCTTCCGCGCAAACCTCCAGGTCCGATGATATTTCCGCCAGGTTGCCATCGGGGTCGCGCACCATGAAGAACGTGTCATTGCCCGGGCCATGGCGACCGATGCCCCAAACGACTTCGATGGCATTGCGGCCCATGTGATCGGCCCAATCCCGCAAAGCGGTCCAGTCGGGTGCTTCGCACGAGAAGTGATCGAAGAGGGGCGTTGCTGCGCGAAACAGTGCGAGCGAGTGATGCTCGGCATCCGTGCGCAGAAAGGCCGCTGTTATCGCGCCCTCGGCGTCAAGCACCAGATCCGATACGACGAAACCCAGACCTTCCACGTAAAAGCGCAACAGTCGGGGAATATCGGGTGACCTGAGCGCGAAGTGCTGGATGCGCGCCGGGGGCGGCGAACCGACGGCGGCTTCATGCGAGCCGGCATTCGCTGTTGACACGAAGAAACGCAGGGTGCGTCCTTCCGGGTCCGTGGCCGCGATCGATTGCGAGCGGCTGTCTATCGCATACGGAACCCCAGCCGAGGCCAGCCGGTCTTCATACGACGCGAATGCGTCGGTATGCGGGAACATGAAGTGGGCTTCCGCCAATTGATTGCCCGGGCCGTTTCGCAGCCAGAGCGAGCGGTCTTGCGCTTCGCAGTGCTGATCCGCGCCCACTTGCGCCGGGCGGTAGCCGAACGCGCGTTGATAGAACTCGGCCATCGGTTGCGGCTGTGGCGTTGTCAGCACCAGGCGCTTCAATATCGCATTGATCGTCATGATGAAAAAAGTCGCTTGTCCAATAGTGTTTCGGAAAGGGTTCCGGAAGATTGGACGCTTCGCGCTGCGATAAAACCAGGCGACAAATCGAGTTGCCGTCGGCCCGCAAAATGACTCCTGGTTTCGCCAGGTCCGCGCCCCTATCCTGAGATCCGTTGCAAGAACCGAGCAATCAAATCTAAGGAGTGGAGACATGGCGGCGACTTTTCCTGCGCCAATGAAGTTTGGTTTTGATGAACCCCTGCGTTTTGAGGGTGAAATTTCCGATCTCGAGATTCTGGAAGGGGCGGTGCCCGCCGATCTCGATGGTCTCTACGTCCAGGCCGTTCCGGATTATCAGTACGCGCCCATCAGCGACATTCTTTACCCAATGGATCTGGGCGCCGGTGGCGACGGCATGGTGCGGGCGTTTCGCTTCGAGCAGGGTCGCGCGGCGTTCAGCACGAAATACATCTGCACCGAGCGATTCAACGCGCAACGCGAGGCAGGCCGCGGACTTTTTGGCCAGTATCGCAATCCCTATTCGGATGCGCCCGAGGCGAAAGGCATCGAGCGTACGACGGCCAACACGATGATCAACTTCCACGCGGGCGTGCTGCTCGCAGCGAAGGAAGATGGCGTCTCCTATGCGATCGATCCCGCCACGCTGCGGACGATCGGTCCCTGGCGCGCCAACGGCGCGATCCAGAGCCAGACGATGACGGCGCATCCGAAGTTCGATCCGGCAACGGGCGAGATGTTTACCTTCGGCTATTTCGCAGATGGCGTGGGTTCCATGAGCATCCGCTACTACGTGGTGGACGCGCTTGGCAAAGTTACGCACGAAGCGAGCTTCGACGCCCCCGAGCCGTGGATGATTCACGACTGCGCCGTCACGCCGAACTACTTCCTGTTGCCGCTGATGCAATACAGCACGGACGTCGCCCGCATCAAGGATGGTGGACCGTTCTGGATGTTCGAACCCGACGAGGAAATGATTGTCGGTGTGATTCCGCGCTATGGCTCGGCTGACGAGGTGCGCTGGTTGCGCGGTCCGAAGTGCGTGCTCACGCATACGGCGAATGCATTCGAAGAAGATGGCCTGATCAAATTCGATGTGCTGAGAGTGGACGGTAACGCCTTCGGTTTCGTCGTACCCGACAAGGATGGACGTGGCGGCCCGTTTGGCTCCGCGCCCACTTCGCTCGTGCGATGGACGATCGACCCGTGCTCGGGCAGTGACCGTATCGAGACCTGCGAGGTGCTGGCGAAAGTCACCGGCGAAGGGCCGCATGTCGATGAACGTTGGCACGCGAAAAAGCATCGCTATCTGTGGCTTCCCGAGCTCAAACAAACGACCGCGGCCGCCGATATGGCACCGCCGCCACTTCCGCCCATGCCCCCGATTCCGGGCGCATTTCCGGGCGCTATCCCGGCGCGTGGCCCGCTTCCTGCCGCACCGCAAGGCAATGAGCATGGCAGTTCGCCCACGATGTTCAACGCGATCAGCCTGTTCGATCTGGAAGCCGGCACGAAGCGTCAGTGGTACGCCGGCGACGACACCTGGGTCCAGGACCCGGTTTTCTGCCCACGGTCGGCCGATGCGCTGGAAGGCGATGGCTACATCATGGTGATCCGCAACAGGCGGGGTGTGCGCGGCGGCGAACTCGTCATTCTCGACGCGCAGCAGCTCGAAGCGGGGCCGCTCGCGGTGCTGAACGTTCCGGTGTCGCTGCGGCTGGGTATCCACGCCAGCTGGGTGACGGGCTACCGCCTGAAGTAATTTCATCGATTAATGGATCAATTCGCTATGCTAAATAATACGCAAGATAACGCACCAACCCGATCCGCTTTGCTCGACGAATCCGTTTGGGAAAAATCGACTTTCAACGGCCGTTGGCGCTCAACCCGTGAATCGCTCATCGTCACCGAACCAGCCACCGGCGAGCGCCTCGGTAGTGTTGGCGCATGCGCGCCTGCCGATCTCGACGAAGTCGTTGCGGCCGCACGCAATGGGCAAACGCAATGGGCGGCATGGACCGCGGAACAACGCGCGGCACTGATGCGGCGCGCCGCGGCGATCCTGGAGCAGGACCGCGAAGCCATTATTGGCATGATCATCCGCGAAACGGGTGGAGTGCGAGGCAAAGCCGAAGTCGAACTGCAAGGCACGATTGACGAGCTGATTCACTCGGCCGCCATCCTGATCGGTCCGGAGGGCCATCTTCTGCCGGGCACCCATCCGGCACGGTTGAGTTTCGCGCGTCGCGTGCCGATCGGCATCGTGGGCGTGATCGCACCGTGGAACTTTCCGATGCTGCTGGCCATGCGCTCGGTCGCTCCGGCTGTTGCGCTCGGCAATGCGGTCATTCTCAAACCCGATCCCCAAACCCCCATCGTCGGCGGTGCGTTGCTCGCGCGGATGTTCGAACTGGCCGGTCTGCCCGAAGGCGTGTTCTCGGTCGTGAATGGCGGCGCCGATGTGGGCGAGGCACTGGTCACGGCCGAGGGCGTGCGCATGATCACGTTCACCGGTTCGACGGCCGTGGGACGACGGGTGGGCGAACTGGCGGGCAAGAACCTGAAGAAAGTTGCGCTCGAACTGGGCGGCAAGAGTCCCTTCATCGTGCTCGACGACGCCGATCTGGAGGCCGCGGCTTCCGCAGGCGCGTGGGGCTCTTTTCTGCACCAGGGCCAGATTTGCATGGCGAGCGGTCGTCACATCGTGCAACGCAAGGTCGCCGCTGACTATCTCGCCCTGCTTGCCGCCAAGGCCAAGGCTCTGCCCATTGGCGACCCGTATCGCCAACAGGTCGCCATCGGACCGATTATCAATGACAGGCAGGTCGCGCGCGTTCAACAGATTGTCGACGACTCGGTGGCGGCGGGCGCAGCGCTGCTGGCGGGCGGTACGCACGAAGGCCGCTTTTATCGTCCGACCGTGTTGGGCGATGTGAAACCGGGCATGCCCGCTTACGGGCTCGAAATTTTTGGCCCGGTTGCGCCCGTGGTCATCGTCGACGACGAAGAGGAAGCCATTCGCATTGCCAACGATACCGAGTACGGCCTGTCCGCGGCCGTGCAGACCGGTTCGCTCGAACGTGGCTTGCGTGTTGCGCGACGCATCCGCTCGGGCCTTATGCACATCAATGACCAGACCATCCACGACCATGCCGGCATTCCATTCGGCGGCACAGGCGCGTCCGGTAACGGTTCGCGTTTCGGCAGCCCGACGAACTGGGACGAGTTCACCGAATGGCAATGGATGACCCTCAGCAGCGAGCCGGCTCGCTATCCGTTCTAAGCGGGCGACGGTACTCAATTATCTGATGAGGGATGGAATTCAACATGAACGCAAAACTTGAAACGGTGCAATTGACGGCAGACGACTGGCAGGGATCCGATAAGGGCCGCCAGATTCGCGATGGCGTGCGTGAACTGCTTCCTCTGATTCGCAAGAATGCGCTGGAAGGGGAACAGTTGGGGATGGTGCACCCGGAAACGATGCAGGCGCTGCAAAAGACGGGGCTCTTCCTCGCCTCCGTGCCCACGGAGCTGGGGGGCTATGGCCTGGGCGCGCGCGACCTTGCCGAGATCCTCACTGAAGTCGCACAAGGCGATGGCGGTACGGCCTGGGTCACCATGATTGCGAGTGGCCACACCCGCATTGCGCTCACCCTTCCGGAGCGCGCCATCGCCGAAATTTACGAGCACGCCGCAACATGGCCCGGACCGACCATTGCGGGCGGGTCGCTGTTCTCGGAAAAAATCCAGAAGGCGGAAAAGACTCGCGACGCCATTATTGTCAAAGCAGGCGGTAAATGGATGTTTGCCAGTGGCAGCAAGCATGCTGCATTTGCGGCGGTAGGCATCGATTTCGAAGAAGAAGGCGAGCGCCGTCGCGGCATGGTCCTGCTCACGCGGGATCAGTACGAGATTGTCGACGACTGGCACGTGATGGGCATGAGCGCTTCATCGAGCAACAGCCTGACCACGACCCGGGATATTGAGGTTCCGTTGTACCGCTTCCTTGATCTGTCGAAGTTTCCGGAACGCCTGGGCAGTTTCCGCTCGCGTTACGCCGGATTGGGTTTCCAGTTGAATGCGCTTGGCGTCATGCTGACTGTGCCGCTGGAAATGAACTGCGCGGCGTTGGGCGTGGCGAAAGCCGCCTACGAAGCCTTCATCGCGCAGGCCAAGGCGCGCAAGCCCTTCAATCTTCCTTATGCAAGCGTGGCCGATGCGCCAGCAACACAGATCATCGCGGGCAAGGTCGGCGCGAAGATCCGCGCAGCGCAAGCGCTGCTCATGAAGACCGCCGACAAGATCGACCAGCGTGCCAAAGGCGATGGCAATTTCGAGCCCGCCGAGGAAAGCGAGGCCATCATCGATATGGTGTTCGCGGGCAATCTTTGCGGCGAAGCCATCGACGCCATTCAGTACGCCATCGGTTCCGCAACCGTAAGCGACATGAACCCCATTCAACGCTATGTGCGTGACGTGCGCGTGATTCTGACCCACGGTTCGCTGCGCTTCGATCCGGCGGCGGAGATCAACGGCCGTCACGTCATGGGTCTGCCGCCGTTCTCCGCATTCGCTGGCGGTTTGCCTGGTGTCTCCGCCAAGGCGCCTGAAGATAAATAAGGAGAACGGCAAAGTGACCTACATTCCCACAATCGTCGGTATTGGCGGCACGGCGGCGGCCGGCTCATCAACGGAGCAGGCGGTAGAGCATGTGCTGGCTATCGCACGCCTGCTTGGCTGCCGGACCCAATTGATCGGCAGCGAACAAATGCTGGCCCTGCCGCACTACGGGGCTGCGCCTGAAGCGTTGCCCGAGGCCGCGCGAGCGCTCGTCAAGGCGGTGCGGGCGGCGGATGGTCTGGTGATTGCCAGTCCAGGCTATCACGGGTCGGTGTCTGGACTGGTGAAGAACGCGCTCGACTATATCGAAGAGACCGCGAAAGACCAGCGCGTCTATCTCGACGGACTGCCGGTTGGGTTGATCGCGACGGCGTATGGCGGCCAGGCATCGGTGAATACGCTCCATACGCTGCGTACCATCACGCATGCGCTCAGGGGATGGCCAACGCCTCTGGGCGTGGCCATCAACAGCAGCACACGGCCTTTTCAAAACGGCAAATGCGTCGATGAAGTCACCGAAAGGCAACTGGCCATGCTTGGCCAGCAGATCGTACAGTTTGCGATTCAAAGGGCGGCAAGCGTGACAAACGCGCCAGGCGATCTGGCGAGTATCGGCTGATGAGCGGGGCACGAGCGATGTGGAAATGGACCGTGCTTCTGGCGGGAATCAGTGCGCTGGGTCCGCTGACAACCGATACGTACTTCCCGTACTTTCCGGAGTTGAGCGCGGCCTTCGGCGTGTCGCTCGAATCGATTCAGACGACGCTGACGTTCTACCTCATCGGCTTTGCGCTGATGATGCCATTTCAAGGCTCGATCTCCGATGTCATCGGCCGCAGGAGGACGATTCTGGTTGCGCTGGCAACGTTTATCGGCGCAACGCTGGTGTGTGCGGGCGCGCCGACCTTCGAGCTGCTCTGTTTCGCGCGCCTCGCTCAGGGCGTGTCGGCGGGTGTCGGCGTGACCATCATTCCTGCTTTGGTGCAGGAGCGCTTCCCTGCCGCCGAGGCGAGGCGGCAGATGGCGCATGTGTCGATGATGTTCGCGCTTGCACCGGCTGTCGCACCGGCTTTCGGCGGCTGGCTTGCGCTGCGCTTTACGTGGCCCGCGTGCTTCGTCTTTCTCGCGGTAATCGCATTAGCGATGCTGGTTTTCAGCCTGCGCTCGCTTGAGGAATCTTTACCGGTCGAGCAGCGCAAGCGCTGGGAATGGCACCGCATCGTGCTTGCTCCGTGGGCGCTGCTTGGGGAGCGTGACTTTTTGCTACGTGCCGTAGAGCGCACTTGCGCGACAGGCGGATTGCTGTTTTATGTGGCGTCGGCTCCGGACTATGTCCTGAATGTGCTGGAGTTGCCGAAGACGCAATTCATCTGGCTGTTCCTGCCGGTAGTGGTCGGACTGGTCAGCGGCTCGTTCGCAGCAGGACGATGGGCTTTTCGCATGTCGAGCACATCACAGATGCGTACGGGCCGGACCATATTGATGGGTGCCGCCGCGCTGAACGTGGTGTTTGCGTGGCTCCTTCCCGCACAGCTCCCGTGGGCGGTGATTTTCTGTGGCGTCTATGCCTTTGGTGTGGCCATCTTCTTACCCAGTTCGACCTACGACATTCTCGAGCGCTATGGCAACGAACGGGGCAATGCATCGTCGATGCTGGGCTTTGTTCAATCGGTGGCTTTTGCAGCGATTTCAGCCTGCGCGCCATTAGTCGTTTTTGGTAGTGCGTTGCGGTACGCGCTCGCCATGCTCTTCGCGATAGGTGTCGCGGTGTTTCTGTCTCGAATGATGTTCGTTCAAAAACGTCCCCTTGTTTGACCGTATCGCCATTAGTAATTTAACAAAACATAAAAATGAATATTGGAGACAAACGTGAGGTTGCTTACCAAAGCCGTTCTATGTTCATTGATGGGCGCCGCCATGCTGCCCGCGTTAACTGAGGCACAAACGTCCACCACGGCAGCAAGCGATCCCGAGGGAACGCTAGCACAATTGCCGGTTAATGCAATTGGATCACCGCCTTCGCCTTTATCGCCGCCGTTGGCACCCTCGCCCCCGGCGGGGTTCAATGGTCCGCTCAGCAGCGTGGGGCAGGCTCTGGACAATCACGGCATCGACCTTGGACTGGTTTTCCTGTCGCCATACGTGAACAGCTTGAGCACCGGTACGTCACCCGGCCATTCCGCGATTTTCGGCGGATTGAATTTCGTGGCGAAAGTCGATCTGGAAAAAGCTGTTGGTATTCCCAATACGACGATTAACTTTCACGAGGTATTAAATCAACCTTCTTACAATACGGATAAATATCTGCTTCAAACCGCAGCAGCCTATCAACCGTTTCCGGTTCAAACGAATAATGCCGATCTAGTCCGCTTCACGTTGTCACACGACTTTTTCGACAAGAGACTGCACGTCGAATACGGGCGGATGAACACGAGCCAGGATTTTCTGGTCGGCACAATGTGCAGCCAGTGTCTGATGGGGGCATTGTCCATGACGGTGTTCACGCCAGGTCTGACGAAGTCAGTCTGGGGGGCGCACACCACCTTCGACCTGACGCCGCAATGGCATCTTGGCCTGGGGATTGTCGAGGACAACATGGCCAACTGGCAGAACCATTCGGGTTGGGACTGGAGCACGAGTACCCGCACCGGCTGGATCATTTTCGCCAATGCCATGTACGAAGATACGTTCGCAGATACCCGGTATCCCGCGAAGGCGGAATTCGGCCTGTTCCGCAATACCTCGCCCTATAAGGACCCCTTGTACAACACGGACGGTTCCAGCCAGGCGCTCAACTCCACGGGCGATCCGCTGATGCATACCAGCGGCAACTGGGGCCTCTATGCGCAGGGGCGCAAGGTCGTCTGGCGTGAGAGCGGCGGCGGTCCGGTGCCGCGAAATCTCGCAGTCTATGGCGGCGCGCTGGTTGCCCCACCGTCGTACAACGCTTATCCTCTGGAAGCCTATACCGGTGTCGAATATGGCGGCTTTTTCGACAACCCCGTCGCCCTCGTGGGCTCGACATTGCGATGGATTCATTTGAGCGGCGACCGCGCGCTTTACGAAACCGAGTCGCGTCAAGCCTATACCACGATGCTTAACGCCATGTCGGGTGGCGCGGTGCCGATCAGCACCGAACCCACCCATCGGGACAACTTTGCGATCGACGTGCATACCCAATACGGCATCTTGCCCGGCGTGATGGTGGGCGCGTCAGCACAATATGTGATTCATCCCAATCAGGTGATTCCACTACCGGCGACGACGCCGCAACGAAGCGGATGGATTGTGGGAGCGTTTTTGCTCGTGGATCTTGGCCGACTCGCGGGGCTGTCGAAATGACTATCGAAGCCCGCGCGATTGCAGATAAAGGAAACACCATGAATAACCGTGCCACATCTTCACTGGTCGGCGGATTCGCCGCACTGGTCCTGATGCTGTTTAGCGCCATGTCTTTGTTCGTGAGCTTTTTCGCTCTTTTTCTAGGCCCGGTGTCGAGAGATCTCAGCTGGAGTCTGGTGACATTTCCGCAAGGCATGCTGACGTACTCCATTGCCTATTCGCTGGTCGCACCTTTCTCCGGACGCTTGTCCGATCAGGTGAGCGCGTTGCTTGCATTCGTTCTGGGGTGCCTGTGCACGGCCGCGGGTCTGGTGAGCCTGTCGTTCATGACTGGTTCGACCTGGCAATTGGTCGGCAGCGCGACGCTTCTTGGCCTAGGTGGAACACTGGTGGGGCCGCCTACGCTTGCCCGCCGGGTATCGATGTATTTCGAAAAGCGGCGGGGCGTGGCAATGGGCATTATCTTCGGTGCGGGGCCCATGCTGGCCGCAGGCGCACTCAGCCCGCTCATCTCGTCCACGGTTGCCGAACTCGGCTGGCGGACGACCTACCGAGGCATGGCCGTCGCGTGCGTGGTGGCTTCGCTTTTGATGGTCCTGGTGCTGAAACTCGTGCCGCCTGGTGAAGATGCCTCAGGTGAAGAGGATTGCAAAATGGCTCCCGGTCTTGGCGTGCGTGCGGCAGTGGGGCAACGGACTTTCTGGATCATTCTTGCAGTCAGCATCCTCATGACTTGCAGCTTTGGGGGTGTGACGAGCCATCTTGTCGCGATTGCCACGGAGAGCGGGCAGTCTGCTGCGTTTGGGGCGACGCTGATGTCCGCGGCCTTCTTGAGCGGCGTTGCTGGCCCCGTGCTGTCGGGTCTACTCGCCGACTGGTTGAATGGACCGAAGGCATTCCTGCCGTTCCTCGGCGCGGCGCTGATCGGTTACGCCATGCTGTCGTTTCAGGTGGAGGGCGCGGCGATGATGGCGGCCGCAGGTTTGATTGGTATTGGTTTTAGCGCATGGTCGGGACAAACGGCGCTGCTCATCACCCGCTATTTCGGCTTGCGAGCACCGGGTGCGATCGATGCTCTGGTATTTGCATCGGGTAGTATTTTCCTGGGATTAGGCCCCGTGTTACTGGGTGTCCTGCATCGCAGTCAAGGCAACTACCACTTTGCGCTGAATCTCTGCCTGGGATTCCTGGTGATTGCTTTTGCGCTGGTGTCGTTGCTTGGACCGTTCGCCTCGTTCCAGCAGTTGTCCGCGCAAGCATCCAATGAAGCCGAAGACGGCGCCTCGCGTGGCGATGAGGCTGAGATGATGAGTGCTTCGCGATAAGTGGCTTCTGATACCTGTCGCTAGCTGCCCAGAACGAGTGCCGTTGTCGATCGCAGTGATAGACGCGGCACTCATTCGAGCGGCCCTTCAAATGAGGCGAAATCGCGCTCTGTGGAGGAGCGTAACGCTCACCGCATCCCCCCGCTGGCGATGATGTGTTCCCCCGTCAGCCACTTCGCGTCCTCCGACGCCAGAAACACCGCAATCGACGCAATGTCGTCCGGACTGCCCACGCGCCCAAGCGGCGTCTGGCTCACCGCTGAGCTTTCGAATTCCGAGCCGATCACTCCGGCGCTCTGTGCGCCTTCCGTCACGATCACACCCGGATTGATCGTATTCACGCGAATCTTGCGCGGCCCAAGCTCGCGGGCGAGTGAGCCGGTGATGGCATCGACCGCGCCCTTCGTGCCGCTATAGACGGCTGTGGTGGGAGGCGTGAGCGTCGATACAACCGAACTCACGTTGATGATGCTTGCGCCTTCACCAAGATGTCCGACGGCCGCCTGTGTGGTGAGCAGAACACCCAGCACGTTGATGTCGAACTGCCTGCGGTATTGCGCTTCCGTGAACGCTTCGATGGGCGCGAACTCGTAGACCCCGGAGTTGTTGACGAGGATGTCGAGACGGCCATACGTCTCGATCGCCGCATCGACGATACCTTTTGCGTCAGCGGCCTTCGACACGTCGCCACCCACGGCAACCGCCTTTCCACCGGCCGTGGTGATGTCGGACACGACGGCGTCCGCGCCGGTCTTGCTGCTCGCGTAGTTCACGACGACCGACGCCCCTTCTGCTGCGAGCGCCTTCGCGATGGCGGCGCCGATGCCTTTCGATGCGCCGGTTACAACGGCGACTTTCCCTGCAAGCTTGCCCATGATATCGACCTCAGTGTGAATGACAGCGTTAATAGGATGCAGCGTCTGTGCGTTAGCCCGGCCAGGCCGAATGGCGGATCACGGAACAAAAATTCCCGCGATGGAAATGCGGTTCCTTGTCGGCGATAACGTCGGCTTTCACATTGCCGAAGGTGGTCTCCGGTTTGTGTTTGATGCCGTCGTAGAACGCCTGAATGATGTCTTCCTTGAAATGCGGCGGGCGCGGGTGCGCGTGCGTCACGGCCTCGCGTTCTTCGTCGGAAAACTCGTGGTAGGTGAGTCCGAGCACATCCATCTCGACGCCCGCCGTCACCAGCGCGACGATCGGGTGCATATGGCGCGGAATTCCCGGCGTGGTGTGCAACGCGATGGCCGTCCAGACGAGATCGATATCGGCCGCCGTGATGCCCCGGGCCGACAGAAAGTCGCGGGCGGCGTTGGCCCCGTCGACTTCGAATCGCTCCGTGGCGCTGCTGTAGGCAGTGGCGAGGCCCACGTCATGAAACATGGCCCCGGCGTACAACAGTTCCGGATCGAACTTCAATCCGCGTCGCGTACCCTCCAGGGCGCCGAACAGATACACCCGGCTCGAATGATGAAAGAGCAGCGGGCTGGAGGTGTCGCGCACGAATTCGGTTATTTGCCGCGCAAGCTGACTGTCGGGCACAGCGATAGATGACATTGCGGTTCTCCTTCGAGTGTTGAACGGTCGTGCTGCATGGCCGTGTGCGAATGGGCTGCTACTTCGCTGCCGCTACCGCTCCTAGCTTCGCTAAAGCCTCGCGAACGCCCGCGCCGTAGGCAGGGTCCGCCTTCGAGCAGTTGAGGATGTGGCGTTCCTGGATAGGCGCGTCAACACTGGCCATCTGGCGAGCCGTGTTGTCGAACAGCAGTTGTTGCTGGGCGTGGCTCATCAAACGAAACAGATCGCCGGGTTGCGCGAAGTGATCCACGTCCACGCGATGGTCCCAATGCGCGGCGTCGCCTTCGATGCGCAGTGCCGGCTCATGAAGGCCGGGCCTTACTTCCCACTCGCCGGTACTGTTCGGGAAGTAAGACGGCGTGCCGCCGAGGTTGTCGTCGGTGCGCATGGCGCCGTCGCGGTGATAGCTATGGACGGGGCACTTCGGTGCGTTGACGGGGATATGGTTGAAGTTCACGCCTAGCCGATACCGCTGGGTGTCGCCGTAGGAGAAAAGGCGCGCCTGAAGCATCTTGTCGGGCGAAAAGCCAATGCCTGGGACCACGTTCGCGGGCGAGAAGGCGGCCTGTTCGACCTCGGCGAAGTAGTTGTCGGGGTTGCGATTCAACTCGAGAATACCAACCTCGATCAACGGGAAATCGCCTTTCGGCCAGACCTTGGTGAGATCGAAGGGATTGAACGGCAACGCTCTCGCCTGATCGTCGTCCATCACCTGAATGAAGAGCGTCCAGCGCGGGAAATCGCCGTTTTCGATGCTCTCGTAAAGATCGCGGCCATGCGTCTCGCGGTCTTTGCCTACGAGATTTTCGGCTTCGCTATCAGTCAGATTCGCGATGCCTTGCTGCGTACGGAGGTGAAACTTCACCCACGTCCGGCGATTGTCCGCATCGATGAAGCTGAACGTGTGGCTGCCGAATCCGTGCATATGCCGATAACTGCGCGGAATGCCGCGATCGCTCATGACAATCGTGACCTGGTGAAGCGCTTCCGGCAAAAGCGTCCAGAAGTCCCAGTTGCTGTTGGCGTTGCGCAGACCCGTGCGGGGATCGCGTTTGATCGCGTGGTTCAGGTCGGGAAAGCGCAGCGGGTCGCGGAAAAAGAACACGGGCGTGTTATTGCCCACAATGTCCCAGTTCCCTTCTTCCGTGTAGAACTTCACGGCGAAACCCCGAATGTCACGCTCGGCATCGGCGGCGCCGCGCTCGCCGGCCACGGTGGAAAAGCGCAGGAATACCGGCGTCGTCTTGCCGATTTCCGAAAAGAGTTTCGCCTTGGTGTAGCGCGTGATGTCGTGCGTCACCGTGAAGACGCCATGCGCCCCCGACCCTTTGGCGTGCATGCGCCGTTCGGGAATGACTTCGCGGTCGAAGTGCGCGAGTTTTTCGATCAACCAGATGTCCTGCAACAGCGCGGGTCCGCGTGGGCCGGCCGTTTCGATGTTCAGATTGTCGGCAACGGGCGCACCCGTTGCGTGATCCAGACGCATGGGCGTAACGCGATTTGTCATGCCACGACTCCAGGAGGGTTGTGCGGTACCGGCGCAGCGCTGTGGCGTTCCAGGCTGGCGGACACGCGAAGCTATACGGACAATCAGCGGGCTATTTCTGCCGGCGCGGCGAGGCGAGCCTGTCTCGTTGCGTCGGGCACTCGATCAACGGGTGATGAAGGACAGAGGCATCGATGGGTCGATGTGGATGCAGCGTACCTGTTTGGTGCCGGACCCATCTTGGACAATTCAACGATTCGATGGACGATTCGTGGGCGGCTATCGCGCAGTGACGGCGATGACGCGCAAGCGTCGATAACGACGTTCGCACAAAGCTAGCGTGACCGGTTGTGCAGACGCCAGTCCTTGGGACCGCACCCTTCGAGGCGCGAGAACACGCGCGAAAAATGGCTCTGATCGAAAAAGCCGCAGTCCGATGCGATGGTTGCCAGGCTCGCATCGGTTTCCCGCAATTGGGATTTCGCGCGTTCGATGCGACGCTTGAGCAGCCATTGATGGGGCGTGCTCCCGGTGGTCTGCTTGAAGGCCTCGCTAAAGTAGCTCGTGGAGAGATCGCACTGGCGCGCAAGGTCGAGGATGGAGGGATTGCCGTGCAGGTGGGACGCGAAGAATTCCTCGATGCGTCGCATCTGCCACGGAGCGAGTGCGGCGCGGCGCGATCGGCCTGATGAGTCGGCCCTGCCATAGCGTGTGACGACGTGCTCACAAAAGGCGAGGGCGAGGTAATCGATAAACAGCGAACTCGTCAGATCGGGCTGTTGCACCACGGCCTGTAGCGTGTGTGCAAGACGAAACAGCACCGGATCGCTCGCGCCGAGATTAGGCTGGAGCAGTCCGCCGATGCGCCGCAGCCCTTTTTGCTCGGTGAAGGCTTCGATTGCGCTCTGCGCGAGATAGAGCCGCATGTTATCGAACGGCATGTCGAGCCGGCGCGTCGGACCCGAGCGCAAGTCGAGCAGATAGCAGCAACCGGGTCGACAGGATGTCGAACTATCGACGCTACCGCTTGAATTACGTATGCCCGGATCCGGGCTCGAAATCAGCGGCATCTGAAAGACAAAGGCTTCTTCCGGTTGCGGTGTCAACGAGCGCCCCGGTTGCGGACGGGCGTTCGTCAGGCGCGTGAACGAGATGGGCTGTCCCTGCGAAAAAATGCCTGCTCGAACGGTGGGGGCTTCCCGCAATAAAAACCGCTTGGCGAGGACATCGTCTGGAGAAAGCCGCGCCAGACTGGCAGGACTCTTGTCGTTCATTCATCGCGCCTGTGAGTGCGCTCGCACAGGCGTATGTGCCGTTGCCTGGCGGCGGGTTCAAATGAAAGCAGGCCTAATCTAGCGCAGTTTTGTGACTGCCGCGCGCAAGGTGACGGGGCGTCCGCTAGCGTAAAGCGACGCGCTCAGCAATGGTGCAGCGCTCGCCTGTGCGATCCCAGTATGTGCGCAGAATTCGTTGCGTGCGCCAATAACGGGCGGTCTTTGTCACGTCACGCTTACACCCCGTCCGGGGCTGCGGATTTGGCCGCGGAACGCGAAGACAGGGCCTTCTGTGTCGCAAGCGATGCCGGGTCCCAGCCACCGCCAAGCGCCTTGAACGTCGATATCGCGGCTCGCGCGGATTCCGTTTGAGCTTGTGCGCGCGCGTCGGATGCCTGAAGCAAGGTCTCGTTGGCGTGCAGGACGTCGATGAAACTCGCCGCGCCGCTGCGATACGCCGTCATCGAGGAGTCTTTGGCTTTGGCGAGTGACGATTCCGCGTGCGACAGGGTAGCGGCCTGCGATTCGCGATTCACCAACGACGAGAGCGAGCTTTCAACGTCCTCGGTCGCGCGCAGGACGGCCTGGCGATAGCCCGCCAGTGCTTGCGCGTCCGCGCCCTTTGCCGCCTCGACATCGGCATTGATACGCGCGAAGTCGAACAGGCGCCAGCGCAGTCCCACGAGTCCCGCCGCCTGGCTCGCGCCGCCCGTGAACAAGGTGCCGGCCGCGGCGGACGTCGCGCTGCCAATGAACGCGTTCAGCGAAACCGTTGGATAGTATTCGCTGATCGCCGCCCCAATGCGCGCGTTGGCGGCGGCGAGGCGACGTTCGGCCGCGATCAGATCGGGACGCCGTTGCAGGAGATCGGCCGGCGTGCCCATCTCCGAGAGCGACGGTGCAACCGGGATCAGGGAAGGCGGGCTCAATTCTGCCCGGTGGGTCCCCGGCGGTGCGCCCAACATCACGTCAAGGGAGTTCGACGCCGCATCGAGCGCCGCGTTGAGCACGGGCACGCTTGCCCGCACCTGGTCGAGCGTGCCTTGCGCCTGCTGAACCTGATAGTCGGCGGCCGCGCCCTTCGAATACAGCAGTTTCACGTCAGCGAGCAGCGTCTCCTGCGTCTGCACTTGCCGGGTTGCGATATCCAGACGCGCCTGGAGGCCGCGTATCGTGACGTAGTTATCCGCAGTCTGGGCCGCGACGGCGAGCCGCGTGGCCACGGCCGCTGCCTGCGTGGCGGAGTAATCGGCGAGCGCGGCCTCGCGCTGCCGCCGAAGGCCGCCAAAAATGTCGATTTCCCAACCGGCCTCCAGGTTGGTTTCATATTCGCTGCCCCAGCGCTCGTAACCCGGCGTCGCATTGAGCAACTGGCCCACCGGCGTGTCGACGGACTGGTAGGCCCGTGCCGCCGAGCCCGACGCCGTGGCCGAGGGAAGCAGGGCCGCATTGGCGGTGCCGAGGCGCGCGCGCGCCTGGTCGATTTGCGCGACCGCCTGGGCCAGGTCCAGATTCTGGGCCAGCGCCAGCGCAACGTAGTGCGTGAGCAGCGGGTCGTTGAAGCCTTCCCACCACGCGGGCAGATCGGCTGCCGGCATGGTGGCTGCGGTCGCGGAAGGCGGTTGTGTCACATAGTGCTGCGCCAGTGGCGCATCCGGGCGCTGGTAGTCGGGACCGACCGCGCAGGCGGAAAGGGCGAACACGCCAGCGAGGAGAAAAAGTGGACGACGCGAAAACATGATCATCTCGGGAGGGGGTAATTTGTGACCAATATACAATATGGTCACACGTTGTCAACTATCGGGTGAGGGACTAAGCTTGAGACATGAACAAGCCCATCCTCCCCGTCTCCCCATCCCGCGGTCCCTCGGACCACGAAGTCCGCGCGCAGATCGTCGATGCCGCGATGGAATACTTCAGTCGCTACGGCTACGAAAAGACCACGGTGTCCGACCTTGCGAAGGAAATCGGTTTTTCGAAAGCCTATATCTACAAATTTTTCGACTCGAAACAGGCAATCGGCGAAGTCATTTGCGCGAATCGCCTCGCGGCCATGATTGCCGCAGCCAGTGAAAGCGTCGCAGACGCGCACAGTGCGACGGAGAAATTTCGTCGTATGTTCAAGGCCTTACTAGCGTCGGGAAACCAGCTCTTTTTCCAGGATCGCAAGCTTTACGATATCGCGGCCGTTGCGGCCGCCGCGCCCTGGCCTTCAGTCAAAGGCTATGAGGAACAAATCCGGCAATTGCTTGCCGAGATCGTGCGACTCGGGCGGGAAACCGGTGAATTCGAGCGCAAGACGCCGCTCGACGAAGCCGTCAATGCGATCTTTCTGGTGATGAAGCCGTACTTCAATCCCCTGTTGCTCCAGCACAATCTCGATTCCGCCGAGGAGGCGACGGCCCAACTCACTAGCCTGGTGCTGCGCAGTCTTGCACCCTGAACGCGATAGTGACTATTGACTAATTTGGTCACTAGAACCAGAATGAGGTCTCCTGTTATCTGCAAGGGGCGACCTCATGTTCCGGCATCGTCAATTTGTCTACACACTGAGCCTGGTCTCGCTCGCCCTCGCGGCGTGCGGGGAACGGCATGTCACTGACCCGCGCACCGAGGCGCCGCTCGTGCGCACCAGCGCCGTACAGGCCGCGCCGGGCGCGAGCCGGTCGTTCTCGGGCGTAGTGGGCGCGCGCGTTCAAAGCGATCTGGGTTTCCGGGTTCAGGGAAAGGTCATCGAGCGTCTGGTTGACGCGGGGCAGACGGTCAAGCGCGGCCAGCCCCTGATGCGCATCGATCCGATCGACCTCGGTTTGCAGGCCCGATCGCAGCAGGAACTGGTGGACGCCGCGCAGGCGCGCGCCACGCAGACGGCCGCCGACGAGGCCCGCTATCGCGATCTCGTGGCGGCAGGCGCGGTATCGGCATCGACTTATGAGCAGCTCAAGGCGGCTGCCGATGCCGCCAGGGCGCAACTCGTCGCGGCGAAAGCGCAGGCGGTGCTCGCCAGCAATGCTTCCGGCTATGCGGTCCTCGTGGCGGATGCAGACGGCGTGGTGGTCGAGACGCTGGCGGAACCGGGCCAGGTGGTAGCGCCCGGGCAGATCGTCGTGCGGCTTGCGCATGCCGGCCCCCGCGAGGCCGTCGTGCAACTGCCCGAGACCTTGCGGCCCGCGCCGGGCTCGATCGCGCAGGCGACGCTTTACGGCGCGACCGGGCAGCCGGTGCCCGCCACGTTGCGTCAGCTCTCCGATTCGGCCGACCGGCTGACGCGGACGTACGAGGCCCGATACGTTCTCGAAGGCGCGCTGTCCAACGCGCCGCTGGGCGCCACCGTGACCATCGACCTCGCTGGCGCTGCGGCTCAGAGGCAGGCTGCGCTTGAGGTTCCGGTCGGCGCATTGTTCGATCCGGGCACCGGCACCGGTGTCTGGACCGTGGACCGATCGAAGCTCCGCGCGACCTGGCACAAGGTTCACATCACCGCCTTGAGCGACGACACGGCGACGGTGACCGGCGATCTTCACCAGGGCGACCAGGTCGTCGCACTCGGCGCGCAGTTGATACACGACGGAGAGCCGGTGCGTCTTGCCGATGATGCGCTGGCGGCGGCCTCGGACGCGAGAGCAGGAGCACAGCCATGAGCGGCTTCAATTTGTCGGCGCTTGCGGTGCGCGAGCGCTCGGTCACGCTGTTTCTGATCATCCTGATTTCGATCGCGGGCATCGTTGCCTTTTTCAAACTGGGGCGCGCCGAAGATCCGCCCTTTACCGTCAAATCGATGACGGTCATCACGGCATGGCCGGGCGCGACCGCCCAGGAGATGCAGGACCAGGTCGCCGAGCCACTGGAAAAGCGCATGCAGGAGTTGCGCTGGTATGACCGTACCGAGACCTATACGCGTCCGGGCCTGGCGTTCACCACGGTGACCTTGCTGGACAGCACGCCGCCCGCCGAGGTGCCCGAGGAGTTTTACCAGGCGCGCAAGAAGCTCTCCGACGAAGCGGGCAGCCTACCGCCGGGCGTGATGGGTCCGCTCGTCAATGATGAGTATTCCGATGTAACGTTCGCGCTGTTCGCGCTCAAGGCCAGGGGCGAGCCGCAACGATCCCTCGTGCGCGACGCCGAGGGCTTTCGCCAGCGTCTCCTTCATGTGCCGGGCGTCAAGAAGGTGAACATCATCGGCGAGCAGGCGGAGCGCATCTACGTCTCGTTTTCGCACGACCGGCTCGCGACGCTGGGCGTGACGCCTCAGGATATCTTCGCATCCCTGAATAACCAGAACGTGCTGACGCCGGCCGGTTCGATCGATACGGCGGGTGCGCAGGTTTTCATTCGTGTCGAAGGCGCGTTCGACAAATTGCAGCGGATTCGCGACACGCCGATCGTCGTGCAGGGCCGAACCTTGAAGCTCTCCGATGTGGCGAGCGTCGAGCGCGGTTACGAAGACCCGGCCACCTTCGAGATCCGCAACAACGGCGAACCGGCGCTGCTTCTTGGCGTCGTGATGAGAGATGGCTGGAATGGCCTCAACCTGGGGCAGGCGCTCGATACGGAGGTCGCGTCTATCAATCGCGGCTTGCCGCTGGGGATGAGCCTCACGAAGGTGACCGATCAGGCGGTCAACATCCATTCAGCCATCGACGAGTTCATGGTCAAGTTCTTTGTCGCGCTGCTGGTGGTGATGATCGTCAGCTTCGCCAGCATGGGGTGGCGCGTGGGCATCGTGGTGTCGGCTGCCGTGCCGCTGACGCTCGCAGGCGTCTTTGTCGTCATGGCCGCAACCGGCAAGAGCTTTGACCGCATCACCCTGGGCTCGCTGATCCTCGCGCTGGGCTTGCTCGTCGACGACGCGATCATCGCCATCGAGATGATGGTCGTGAAAATGGAAGAGGGTTATAGCCGCGTTCAGGCGTCGGCCTACGCATGGAGTCACACGGCGGCGCCGATGCTCTCCGGTACGCTCGTCACCGCCGTCGGCTTCATGCCGAACGGCTTCGCCCGTTCGACGGCCGGCGAATATACCAGCAACATGTTCTGGATCGTCGGCATCGCGTTGATCACTTCGTGGATCGTGGCCGTGGTCTTTACGCCTTACCTCGGCGTCAAGCTGTTGCCCAATATCCCGGTGATCGAAGGTGGTCATGGCGCGATCTACAACACGCCTAATTATCAGCGCTTTCGCCAGCTTCTCGTGCGTGTGATCCGGCGCAAGTGGATGGTCGCCGGGATCGTGGTGGCATCGTTCGTGATCGCCGTGATGGGCATGGGGCTCGTGAAAAAGCAGTTCTTCCCGACGTCCGACCGGCCGGAAGTGCTCGTGGAAGTGCAAATGCCCTACGGGACGTCGATCGAGCAGACATCGGCGGCAACGCACAAGGTGGAAGCCTGGCTTGCGAAGCAGCCGGAAGCGAAGATCGTGACCGCCTATATTGGACAGGGCGCGCCGCGTTTCTATCTGGCCATGTCGCCGGAGCTTCCGGATTCGTCGTTCGCGAAAATCGTGATCCGCACGACTGACGAGAAGGAGCGGGAGGCACTCAAATTCCGTCTGCGCAAAGTCATTGCCGAGGGCCTGGTTCCGGGGGCGCAGGTTCGCGTCACCCAGTTGGTGTTCGGCCCTTACTCGCCGTATCCCGTTGCGTTCCGCGTCATGGGTCCAGACGCTCAAACGTTGCGCACCATCGCCGCGCAGGTCGAACAGACCATGCGCGCCAGCCCGATGATGCGAACGGTGAACGCCGACTGGGGGCCGCGCGTGCCCACGGTGCATTTCACGCTCGATCAGGATCGTCTCGGTGCGTTTGGACTGACGTCCAGTTCCGTCGCGCAGCAACTGCAATTCCTGTTGACCGGCATTCCTGTCACGAGCATTCGCGAGGACATTCGTTCTGTAGAAATGATCGCGAGATCGGCTGGCGATATCCGGCTCGATCCGGAGCGCATCGAGGCGTTCACCTTGATCGGCAGCGCGGGGCAGCGCGTACCGCTCTCGCAGATCGGCAAGGTCGAAATCCGGATGGAAGATCCGATCCTTCGCCGCCGCGATCGAACGCCGACGATCACCGTGCGCGGCGACATTGCCGAAGGACTTCAGCCGCCCGATGTATCGACGGCGATGCTCGCGCAACTTCAGCCGATTATCGCGAAGCTTCCGGACGGCTACCGGATCGAGGAGGCCGGGTCCATCGAGGAAGCGGGCAAGGCGACCAAGGCGCTCGCGCCGCTGTTTCCGATCATGATTGCGCTCACGCTGCTCATCATCATTTTCCAGACGCGCTCGATTGCGGCGACCATGATGGTGTTTGCGACCAGCCCGCTGGGCTTGATCGGCGTTGTCCCGACACTGTTGCTGTTCAACCAGCCATTCGGGATCAACGCGCTGGTGGGGCTCATTGCGCTCTCGGGCATCCTGATGCGCAATACGCTGATCCTGATCGGCCAGATCGAGCAGAACGCGCGTGAAGGCATGACGCCTTTCGATGCCGTGGTGGAGGCCACCATCCAGCGCTCGAGACCGGTCGTCCTGACCGCGCTTGCGGCGATGCTTGCCTTCATTCCGCTGACCCATTCCGTGTTCTGGGGCACGTTGGCTTATACGCTGATTGGCGGGACGTTTGCCGGGACGATCCTGACGCTGGTGTTTCTGCCGGCGATGTACTCGATCTGGTTCAGGATCAGGCCCGATGCAGGGGAAAGTCACTCCGCGCTGGAACCGAGCGCCAGCGCGATCACGTAGCGTTATGCGCAGCCGGGCGAGGCGTCTTTCGCCCGGCGATTTGCGCTTGTCCCCGACCGGGCGCGCACTACCTCACACTTACTCAAGATTGGCGTGCCTCTGCGCCATCTCTTCTTCGCCAATTCCCTTCTTGATCTTGAGCTGGCACACCACCGCTTCGCAGAGCAGGAAGAACACCTGTTCGAACAACGTCCGCATCGGCTGAAGGCTCTGACCGTGCTCGCGGTTCACGAGTCCAGCGGGGGCGGGAATGCGTACCGTCACGTCCGCGCTCATCGAACGTCCGCCCGCACGACGTGCTGTAAACAGCGCGACGCGTGCGCCCGCTTGCCGGCCTTGTTCCAGCACCGCCGAGACGCTCCGGGTCTCGCCCGATCCTGAAGCGACGATGATCAGATCCCTGGCCGCGACCGGCGGACAGGGCAATCCGCCCGCCATGTAGGCCTGGAAGCCCAGGTGGTTGAGCCGCATGCAGAACGCCTGCAACAGGATGCCCGACCGGCCCGCGCCCAGGCAGAACACCCGCGGCGCGCGCTCGATTTCGGCGACGAGCGAGTCGAGGTCCGCGGCTTCGACGTCGCGGAGGGAGGCGTGGATTTCACCGAGGATCTCGCCCGTCAGGCTCGGTATCTCCAGTTGCTTCAAGTCGGTCATGGTCGCACTTCATTCCCTTCAGGTTGGCGGAGTTCGGCGGCTGACAAGGTCGGGGCCGGTTCGCGGCGTCGACGTTCAGTGTGGTAGCTCCATCTATTGGGTAAACTATAACATCAAACTTTCTTGATGGTGAAGTTATACCATTTTCATCGGTGCATTCCCTGGGTCGGACAAGCGCAGTCTGCAATGGAAAACGCCGCTATGGCGGTAAATGTGGGCATTTATACGAATATTTTCCCCGCTGACAGGTGCCCTTGATGCGATTTGTTGGTGGTAATCCTAAAACATTGATGTTGCATCCGTAACTTTTTGCGGGTAAAGTGCGCCCATGGTTGAGCGATGCCGCGCAATCGACGCACGGCAAGCGGCTCTCAACTTTGGCGTTCCGGGCCGGCTGGCCAGCTTTGGCGCCATTCCTTGTACACAGATATAAGGCGATCAAGATGGGAGACACACCAATCCTGGAATTGCGCGGGATCGAGAAGCGGTTTCCGGGCGTCATTGCGCTCAAGGACATGGGCTTCTCGGTGCGCAAGGGTTCGGTCCACGTGATCTGCGGCGAGAACGGAGCGGGCAAGTCGACGCTCATGAAAATCGTCAGCGGCATCTACCAGCCCGACGCAGGCGAGATCTTCGTCGGCGGCGAAAAGGTTACGATCGACAGCCCGCTGACCGCACGCCGGTTGAAGATTTCGATGGTCACGCAGGAGCTGAACTACATTCCGGAAATGACCGTTGCGCAGTCGCTGTTTCTGGGCGACGAGCCCAGAACCCGCATTGGCTCGATCGACTGGAAGAAGGTCTACCGGGACGCGCGCACGCTCCTGGAACGAGAAGGCCTGCCGTACAGCCCCGACACGAAGCTCAAGGACCTGAGCGTGTCGGACCTGCAAATGCTCGAAATCATGAAGGCGGTGTCGCGCGAAGCGAACATCATCATCTTCGACGAGCCAACCTCGGCCATTACGTCGAAAGAAGTCGATGTGCTCTTCAAGAAGATCGACGAGCTTCGCGCAAAAGGCGCCGGGATCGTTTATATCTCCCATCGTTTCGATGAACTCTACAGGATTGCTGACGATATTTCGGTGATCCGCGACGGCAGCCACGTTGGCACGCGCCCGGCCAGCGAAATCGACATCGACACCATCATCCAGATGATGGTGGGCCGCAAGCTCGACAACGTTTATCCCGAGAAGCCGGCACGCCGCTTCGGCGACACAGCACTAGAAGTCAAGGGTCTCGGCGACGAAACGCGCTTTGCGGATGTCAGCTTCAAGGTGCGCAAAGGCGAAATCATCGGCCTCGCGGGGCTAATGGGCGCGGGCAGAACGGAAGTCGTGCGCACCGTGTTCGGTCTCGATCCGTACACGCAGGGCGAAGTCCGCGTGCACGGCAAACCGGTGCGGATTCGCCACGTTCAGGACGCGATCCGTTTGAAGATCGCCATGCTGTCCGAGGACCGCAAACGCTACGGCATCGTGCCGATGCGCAGCATCACCGAAAACACCGGCCTCGTTTCGCTCGGCAAATTCTTCAAGCGTGGCTATCGGGATGCGAAGGCCGAAAAGCGCCTGATCGACAGTGTCAGCAGCCGCATGAAGGTCAAGGCGCCGAACTTCAATACGCAGATCGGCCTCTTGAGCGGCGGCAACCAGCAGAAGGTGATGCTCGCGAAGTGGATGCTGTGCGATCCCGACATCCTGATTCTGGACGAACCGACGCGCGGCATCGACGTCGGCGCGAAATTCGAAATTTACAAGATCATTTTCGAGCTTGCGCAGGAAGGGCGGGCCGTGGTGGTCATCTCGTCTGAATTGTCGGAATTGATCGCCATTTGCGATCGCATCTACGTGATGGCGAACGGACGCATCAGTGGCGAGTTGCAAGAGGCTGAATTCAGTCAGGAAGGCATCATGCGCCTGGCAACCCTTGGTGGAGACGAAAATTGAACACGGCAACACGTAACCCTCCCGCGCGCTGGACGCTGTTTTCGAATGGCCGTTACAGCATTTACCTGATTCTGGTTGCGATGATTGTGGTGAGTTCGATCATCAGCCCGGTTTTTCTTTCTACTACTAACTTCCTGAATATCTCTCGCCAGATTTCGATTACGACGATTCTGGCATTCGGGCAAACGCTGCTCATCATCTGCGGACTCATCGACCTCTCGGCGGGTTCCGTGCTTGCCTTGTCGGGGCTGCTTTCCGTGATGTTCTACAAGGCGACGGGCATGTTCGTGCCGTCGATGATCGTCGGCATTGCGATTGGCTCGGCATGCGGCCTGGTGAACGGCTGGATTGTCACGCGCTTCAATACGCCGGCGTTTATCGCGACGCTGGCGATGCAGACGGCGGCACGCGGCGGCGCGTTGATGTTGACGAGCGGACAGAACATCTACGAACTGGACAAGTTCACCGGCTGGGGGCAGGGCTCGGTGCTCGGTGTGCCGTCGCCGGTCATCTTCCTCGTCCTGATTGCCTTGCTGACCTGGTATGTGCTGAATCACACGCGTCTTGGCCGCTATATCTACGCCATTGGCGGCAATCAGGAAGCCGCGCGCGCTTCGGGCATCCGCATCACCCGCATCAAGATGGCCGCGTTTCTGCTCAACGGCGCGCTCGTGGGTCTGGCAGGCGTGCTCTATATGTCGCGCGTCAACGCCGGTCTGCCCAACGCGGGCATCGGTTTCGAATTCGACGCCATGACGGCGGCCATCATCGGCGGCACGAGTTTCTCGGGCGGTATCGGCACGGCGATCGGCACGCTGGCGGGCGCCTTCATCATGGGCTTCCTCGGCAACATCATGAACCTGCTGGGTGTGCAGTCGTACCTCCAGCAGATTATCAAGGGCGGCATCATCGTCCTCGCCGTCGCTTACGACATCTCGTCGAAGCATGGCAAGAAAAAGAAAGCGGCGAAAAGCGGTCAGGCCGACAAGGCCAGGGCCGTCGCCGGTTGAGCGCGTCATCGTTTTTTCTACTCACAAGAAGCCTGCATAACGTCTAATCTGAAGGAGACAAAAAAATGAAGCTGAAGAAACTGATGGTCTGCGCGATGGCGCTGGGTGTATTTGCCGCAAGCGGCGCGGCCATTGCGCAGAACGCGAAATACCGGGTCGCCTATCTTGCGCGCGCGCAGAGCGATTCATTCGCGGCGTGGCTGGCGAATTCGATGGTCAAGGAAGCGAAGAAGTACCCCGATATTTCGTTGACGGTATTCGACGGTCAAAGCCAGAACTCGGTGATGCAATCGAATATCGAGAACGCGGTCACGAACAAGTACGACCTGGTCATCATTCAGCCGTACGACCCGGCCGTGCAACTGGGGCCGGTCAAGTCCGCGATGGCCGCGGGCGTCAAGTTCGTTGCGACCAATCCGAAGTTCTCGGACGACTCGGTGCCGTCGGTCGATTCGAGCCCGTATCTGCTGGGCCAGGTCAACGCGCAACTGGCGCTCAAGCAGGTGCCGAAGAACGCGAAAGTGGTGGTGCTGCTCGGGCCTCCGGGCAACCCGCACTCGCTGGGCCGTCGCGATGCATGGCAGAAGGAGTTTTTCGCCAAGCGCCCGGACGTGAAAATCGTCGCCGAGCAGACGGCGAACTGGAACAAGGACGAGGCGATGCAGTTGATGGAGGACTGGATTCAGGCCAATCCCAAGATCGATGCGGTCATTTCGATGAACGACAACATGGCGGCCGGCGCGGTGGAAGCGCTTAAGGGCTCAGGCATGCAGCCGTTCCCGCTGGTGTATGGCACCGATGGCACGGCCGAAGCCTGCCTGCTCATCAAGGACGGCAAGATGACGTCGACGGCCCTGCAAAGCGCGGACGAACTGGCCGTGAAGTCCATGAAAATGGCGCATGACATCCTCACCCATCAGAAGACCGACCTTCACGAAGTCGAAGGCACCGTGCTGTACACGAAGCAGAACGTGAACGAATGCATCGCGCTTCACAAGAAGCTGGGCGACATCAAGTAACGGTCGAGCATCGGCCGACCGCACCCTCTACTGAAAGGAATGGATATGAAAGCGCTGGTTCTCGAGGAAAAAGACAAGCTACAGATTCGCGACATCGCCATCGAAGAAGCGCTGGGACCCGACGACGTTCGCATCAAGATTGCCAATGTCGGCGTTTGCGGCAGCGACGTGCACTACTACAAGCATGGCCGTATCGGCGATTTCATTGTGAACGAACCGATGGTCCTCGGGCATGAAGCGAGCGGTGTAATTGCCGAGGTAGGCCGTGCCGTGAAGAATCTGAAGGTCGGCGACCGCGTGGCGATGGAGCCCGGCATCTTCGACCCGAATTCGCCGCAAGCCATGCAAGGCAACTATCACCTCGATCCGGGCATCCGCTTCTGGGCCACGCCGCCGATTCACGGCGTGCTGCGCGAATCGGTCGTGCATCCGGCCAGCCTCACGTTCAAGCTGCCGGACAACGTCAGCCTGGAAGAGGCCGTGCTGGCCGAGCCGCTGACCTCCGGCACGCACGTCGCCCGCAAGGTGGGCATTGCGCCGGGCGACACCGCCATCGTGACGGGCGCGGGCACGATCGGCTCGTTGATGGCGCTTGCGCTGCTTGCGTCTGGCGCTAGCCGCGTCATCATCACCGACGTGAAGCAGGAGAAGCTCGATTTTCTGTCCGAGCATTACGGCGATCGGCTCATCACCTGCAACGTCGCGAAACACGACCTGAAAGCGTTCGTCGACCAGCACTTCCCGCACGGCGCGGATCTGTTCGTCGATTGCAGCGGCAACGCGAAAGCCATCGCCGCCGCGCCGCATTGTCTGCGCCCGGCAGGCAAGCTCGTGTTTGTCGGCATGCCGCAGGATCTCGTGCCGATGGACATCGTCGCGATGCAGGTCAAGGAAATCGAAACGGTCGGAATCTTCCGTTATGCGAACGATTACGAGCGCTCGATCGCGCTGATCGCGTCCGGCCAGATCAACGTCAAGCCATTGATTTCGCGCCGCTACGCGTTCAAGGACAGTATCGAGGCGTTCGATCTTGCCGCGTCCGCGCAGCCGGACGTCATCAAGGTTCTTATCGAACTCGAATAACATCAATCATCAACAGGAAATAGAGGTCTCGAATGTATCTCGGCATCGACTGCGGAACACAAGGTACGAAAGTCGTTTTGCTAGACCCTGAAAGCGGCGCCCTCGTGGCCCGCGGTCATGCCAGCCATCCCATCATTTCGGAAGCCAACGGCCGCCGGGAGCAAAAGGCGGAGTGGTGGATCACGGCGTTGCGCCAGGCGCTCAAGCAACTCTTTGCGCAAACGTCGCGCAGTCCCGCCGATGTCTCGGCAATCGCGGTTTCTGGTCAGCAGCATGGACTCGTCATGCTGGATGGCAAGGGCGAGGTGGTGCGCGACGTCAAGTTGTGGAACGACACGGAAACCACCGAGGCGAACGAAAAGCTCTTTCACGCGGCTGGCGGCGAGCGCAGCATTCGCAAGCTGATCGGCACGACGATTCCCGTGGGCTTTACCGCGTCGAAGGTCGCGTGGGTGCGCGAGCACGAGCCGCAAACGTGGGAGCGGGTGGAGCATGTGCTGCTGCCGCACGACTACGTCAACTTCTGGCTGACCGGTGAGTACGCAACCGATGCGGGCGAGGCTTCAGGGACGGGCTATTTCGACGTGGCGTCGCGTACGTGGTCGAAGCCCATGACCGGGCTGATCGATCCGACCGGGCGGCTAGAACGCGCATTGCCGCGCATCGTGTCGCCGCTGGAAGCGATCGGCACGCTGAGAGCCGAAGTGGCCTCGGAGTTCGGCTTCTTGCCGGGCACGCTGGTGGCGTGCGGCTCCGGCGACAACGTCATGGGCGCGCTGGGCACGGGCAACGTTGCCGCCGGGCGCGCAACGCTGGGTCTCGGCACGTCAGGTGTATTGAATCTCCACGCCGACAAGCTGACCGATACCGTCGATCCCAGCATCTACGTTTTCTGCGGGCTGGACGGCGGCTGGTTGCCGACGATCGCGACGATGAACGCCACGTCCACGACGACGTTGCTCCAGCAACTATTCGAGGTCGAGATCGCCGAGGTCGAAAGCCTGATCGCATCGGCGAATCCGGGCGCGGGCGGCGTGCGCATGTTCCCGTATTTCAGCGGCGAGCGTATTCCCGCGTTGCCGCGCGCACGCGGCGTCATCAAGGGTTTGTCGGCGGATAACATGACACGCGCCAACCTGATGCGCGCCGGCGCGGAAGCGGTCGCGTTCGGTTTGAAGTGGGGCTATGAACTGCTTTCGCAGAGCTTCGAGCGCGCGCAGCAGTTTCGCCTGACCGGCGGCGGCGCCAACAGCGCGGCGTGGCGCCAGATTCTCGCCGACGTATTCGATATCGACGTCATTCGCGTCAAGTGCGACGAAGGCGGCGCGTATGCCGCGGCGCTTCTGGCGCTCACGGTGCATCAGCGCGCGAGCGGCGCGAACGTCACGCTTTACGACGTATGCGAGCGCTACGTCGAACTGGACGATACGCGCGTGGCGCAACCGCGTCGTGAAGTCGCCGAGCGCTACAAGGCATTGTTTGCCGCGTTCACGGACACCATCGCGAACGAAGACTTCGAGGCGAACTGACCGTGGATATCGCCTGGCAACAATCGTGTCTTATTGCGCCGTCGCTCATCACGTTCGATCTCTGCAATCTCGAACGCGAGGTGCAGGGTATCGCTGCGGCCGGGTTGGACGTGGTGCATCTGGATGTGCTCGACGGGCATTTCAGCCCGAGCATGCCGCTAGGCATCGAGACGATCGCGCAACTGCGCAAGAAGACCGACCTTGCGTTCGATGTGCACGTCATGGCTACGCGGCACGATTACTTTATCGACGCGCTGCTGAAGATCGGCGTGCAGCAACTGACGTTCCAGATCGAATCGGAGCCGCACGTCGACCGCATGCTCGGTTACATCAGGTCGGCCGGTGTGCGGGCGGGTGTGGCATTGAAGCCATCTACGCCGCTCTCTGTGCTCGACTACGTGCTGGAGCGTTGCGACACCGTTCTGCTGATGCTGACCAATCCTGGCTATGCGGGCGTGCCCGGAGAGTCGCAGGTGCCGTACGCGCAGCGCAAGATTCGGGCGCTACGCGAGATGATTCGCGAACGTGGCCTCAACACCGCGATTGAAATCGATGGCCGCGTATCGAAGGACACCATTCGCCAGTTCGCGCCTTCGACGGTGGACATGTTCGTCGCCGGGAGCCAGTGCATTTCCCGCGAGTCGCCCGCAACGGGCCTTGCCGAACTTGCCGAACTACGCCGCAGCGTGACCACAACGACTTCGGCCGCCGCGGGCGCATAAGCAGCCGCCTCGCGCCTCACTCCTCACTCCGCGATGACGACCTTGAGGCCTTTGGCTTCGAGGTCGAACCGGTAACGCTCGGGCACGCCGGTATCCGTGATGACCCTGTCGAACTCGTCGACATCGGCGAAGCTGCACGTCGACACCTTGCCGAACTTGGACGAATCCACCAGAAGGATGCGTTCGACACTGCATCGCATGGCGGCCTGCTTCCACGAGCAGTCTTCGACATAGCTACAGGTCAGGCCGTGCTTCAGCTCATAGCCCGTTGCGCCGATAAACGCCTTGTTCGCGCGGTATCGCTGCATGGCCTGTACGGCGTCGGGACCGGAAAACGTGTACGACTTCGTCGACAGCACGCCGCCAAGCGAAATCACGGTCGTTTCCTCGCGCCGCGCCAGCACGTTGATGGTGTTCAGGCTGTAACAGATGAAGGTGTAGGCGCCATCGGCGGGCAGGCACTCCGCGAGTTGCTGGACGGTCGTGCCCGAATCGAGGATGACGACGTCTCCCGGCGTGAGCAGCTTGCTGGCCGCGAGCGCGATGCGCCGCTTTTCCTCGGCATGCTGGCCGCGTTCGGTCTGGGCGTTGTAGCTCGCGACCGTGCTGCCGTTCTCGAGCGACGCCACGCCGCCGTAGACCGCCCGCAGCTTGCCCGCGTCAGCCAGGTCGCGCACATCGCGGCGTATGGTCATCTCCGACACATCCAGCGCCTTGGCCAGATCGCCAATGCTCATGAAATGTCGGGAATCGAGCATCCCAAGGATTTGGTCGGATCGTTGCTCTTTGCTCGCCATAGATAGGGGAATGTGTGCGCAGCGCCCAGGGGGAACCCAGGCGCAGACGGGTTCGATATGTGTTCGACGTCGAACATTTTACCTCAATTACAACGCTTACGAGCCAGTCCAGGCGGCAAATGGTTCGAGTTCCAACAGAAGGCGACAGGGTGGTTCCCGTTGCCGGGCGGGAAATACGAAGGGCCAGACAGCACCGGGGCTCGCAATTCCGGCGCGAACATCCGCGGAAAATCCGTTTTCTCCCAGGTTTACCCCTGATTCTCAAACATTGATTAATGTTCATAGTTCTAACATGAAGTTGAAACTATAACTTTTGTGGGTTAGCATGTGGTCGATGTAGAACATTTGACGGTGAACCTGCGAACACGCAGACGCTGCCGAGCGACAAGGAAAAGTCGTAGCGCCTGGCGCGGGTTCGCCCTATCAGGAGACAAACATGAGCAGTCTTGAATCGCCTGGGACAACAAAGCGCCCGGTGCGCTTACCGCCCGAAGCCGGGATTGCGGCCGTGTTCTTCGTGGTCATGCTCGGCGGCTTCATTGCCACGCCGAACTTCCTCACCGTGTCGAACATGATGGTGCTGTTGCTCAACGGCGCCGTGATTGGCTTTCTGTGTCTGGGGCAGTCGTTCGTGCTCTTGACCGGCGGCATCGACCTTTCCTGCGGCTCCATCGTCGCGATGACCTGCGTCGTTGCCGCGCTGCTCATGCAGAGCCTGGGGCTGCCGTGGCAACTTGCCGTTCCGCTCGTGCTGGTGATTGGCGCGCTGGCCGGCATGGTGAACGGCTGGATCATCGAACGCACGGGCGTGCCGCCGTTCATCGTCACGTTCGCGACGATGGGCGTCGCGGCGTCTATCCCGCAGATCATCACCGGTGCGGAATCCATTCGCGTCACGCAAATCGGCTACGCGCTGATCGGCCAGTCGAGACCCTTCGGCGTGCCGTTCCCGGTGCTGGCGCTGCTGGTGGCGATTGTCCTCGCCGCGCTACTCCTGAAACGCACCGTCACGGGCACGCATATCTATGCGGTCGGCGGCAATGCCGATGCCGCGCGCCTGTCCGGCATCAGCGTTCCGCGCGTCACCTTGTTCGTGTATTCGATCTCGGGCCTGTGCGCCGCGTGCGGCGGGCTCATCTACGGTTCGCGCCTCATGACGGGCTATCCCACGGCCGGGCGCGGCGACGAATTGTTCTTCTCGATTGCGGGCGCCGTCGTCGGCGGCGTGAGCCTGTTCGGCGGCAGCGGCAGCATCGTGGGCGCGATGATCGGCGCGATGATGATTGCGGCCATCTCGAACCTGATGAACGTGCTCAACGTCAGCGCTTACTGGCAGCCGCTCGTGATCGGTTTGATCATTCTGATCGGTGTGACGCTGGATACGATGCGTTCGAACAAGCGCCTCAGCTTCCCCTGGCTCAAGGCCCGTAAAGAGCGGAAGTTCGCCCAACACCCCGACTCCTTGAAAAGCACGTCCTGACAGGTGAATAGCATGCGCAACGAAAAAATTCTGGTTCTCGGCATCCTCGCTGCGGCGCTCGCGCTGGCTCTTGCCGGCTGTAATCGGCAACCCGAGGTCAACGCCGCAAGCGGCAAGAAAACGCTCGGCGTGGTGCTGCCGAATCTCACGAATCCCTACTACGTCGCCATGAAGAAAAGCTTCGAGGAGAGCGGCGCGGCGAAGGGGATGAACGTCGAAGTCTCGATTGCCGACAACGACGACGCGCGCGAACTCTCCGAAGTGCAGAGCTTCGTCCAGAAGAAGGTGGATGCCGTCGCGGTGAACTGCGTGAGTTCGGGCCCGTGCGTATCGGTGATTGCCGAGTTGAACAAGGCGAACATTCCGGCGTTCGCCATCAACATCCTGCCGGATGCCGATGGGATGAAACAGCAAGGCGCGCACGTCGTGCAGGGCGTGCAGACCGACCAGAAGGCTGGCGGCGTGTTTATCGGCCAGCAGCTTGTGAAGGACCTGGGTGCGAAGGGCAATGCGGTCATCGGCATCGTTGGCGAGCCCACCTCCATTGCGGCCAACGCGCGTGACGACGGCTTTAAAGAGGCGATCGCCTCCAACCCGAATCTGAAGGTCGTCGCACTGGTCAACGGCAAGGTCGAAGAGACGACGTCGTTGAAGGTCACCACGGAGATGCTGCAAGGCAATCCCAACATGACCATCGTCTATTCCGATACGGAGCCTTCGGCGCTGGGCGCGCTCGCCGCCATCAACCAGCTTGGCCTCAAGGACAAGGTGAAGCTCTACGCATTCGTCGACAAGGAAGGCGTGAAGCAGATCCAGTCGGGCGATGTGCTGCGCGCGGGTGCGATCCAGGAGCCGGTGCGCCTGGCGTCCCTGCTGGTCGACAGCGTGGGCGACCAGCTTTCCGGCAAACAGACGACCGCGATGGTCAACAGCCCGCCGCTGCTCGTCAACAAGGACAACGCCGGTCAGGTCGTTGGTCAGGCCTACTGATTTTCGTGTGGGCGTGCAACGCCACGCCATCTCGTTTCGCCTGTGAGGCGTGAACGTATTGGGAATGAGCGATGAGCAATAGCAACCGACGGTATCGGGCACGTGACATCAAGGTCTCCTTTGCGGGAGTGCCGGTATTGCGAGGTGTCGACTTCGACGTGGTGCCAGGTGAGATTCACGGCTTGTTCGGCCACAACGGCGCAGGCAAGTCCACGTTGCTCAAGATCCTGGCGGGCGTGAACCGGCCGGACGCCGGCGAACTGCTCATTGGCGACGAATCCATCGCATTGTCATCGCCGCGCGATGCCCTGCATCAGGGGATCGCCTGCGTGTATCAGGAGCTTCGTCTTATCCCCGGCATGACGGTCTGGCAGAACATCTTTCTGGGTCGCGAGCTGAGAAAGAACGCTTGGCTCGACGAAGTGGCAATGAAGAACCACACCCGTCAGGTGTTGGACGAGTACAAGCTGAAGATCGATCCGCTGAGCCTGGTTCGCGATTTGTCGCATCCCGACAAGCAGATGCTGGAAGTGGTCGCGAACCTGGACCGCGATGCGCGCTTTCTCCTTCTCGACGAGCCGACCACAGCGCTCGAAGGCGCGCAGGCCGATGCGCTGCTCAAATCGGTTCAACGCATTGCGCGCGAGAAGCAGATTGGCGTGGTGCTCGTTTCGCACAAGCTGGACGAAGTGCTCGGTGTGTGCGATGAAGCCACGGTCATGTGCGGCGGTAAGGTGATCTATCACGCGACGCACAACATCGCGAAGCAGGACATCGTCGACGCGATTGTCGGCGACGCCGCGCCTTCGATGGATGAGGGCGAGCGTACGTCGAAGACGGATGTCGATAAGCGCGCCGCGCCGTATCTGGATGTGCGCAATCTGTCGACGTCCCGCTTGCGCGATGTGTCGTTGCAGGCGTGGCCGGGAGAAATCGTCGGTATCTACGGACTGGCTGGCGCAGGGCGCACGCGGTTCTGCCGCACGCTGTTCGGTCTGGAGGAGGTGACGAGCGGCGAGGTCTTGATTGCAGGAAAGCCCTATCGCGCGCGCAGCCCGGCAAATGCGATCAGCAAGGGCGTGGGTTACCTGACCGAAGAGCGCAAGAAAGACGGCATCGTGCCGCTGATGTCCAGTTTCTCGAATGCGACGCTGCCCATTCTTCGGCGTTTCAGGAAGCGGGCGCTCGTGAACCATCGCGCGGCCGCGCAAAGCGCGAACCAGATTCTGGTCGAGATGAACACGCGCGGGAATCTGCGTGGGCCGATCAAATCGCTGTCCGGCGGCAATCAGCAGAAGGTGCTGCTTGCGCGAGTCATCGGCCAGGACGCGAAGCTCGTGCTGCTCGACGAGCCGACCAAGGGCGTCGACATAGGCGCGAAAGCCGATATCTACGCGATTATCCGGCGCATGGCCGCAGAAGGGCGTTGTGTCGTCGTGGTGTCGAGCGAGGAAGAAGAACTCCTGGAGATTGCCGACCGCGTGCTCGTGTTCCACCACGGGCATTGCGATGGCGTCTCCGTGCAGGGCGAGGCGCTAAGTATCGCGGGCTTGCGCAAGGCTGCGTGGAGCGGCAATACGCAAGCGCTCGCCTAGCTTCACCGCCCGAGTATCTCCACCAGCAATTCCCGCAGCCAACGATTCCCGGCGTCGCCGTCGTAGAGTTCATGCCAGTGAATGGTGGACTCGAAGCGCGGCAGTTCGATCGGCAGCGGATAAATGACGAATTGCCCCGATTCGTTGAACGCTTCGGCGACGCCGCGCGGCAGCGTCACCATCCAGTCGGTACGTCGAAGAATGTCCGGCGTCACGTTGAAGTGCGAGACGCGCAAGGCGATGCGCCGATGCAAGCCCCCTTGACGCAGCGATTCCTCGATCAGGACATGGCTGCGATCCGCCGACGCGACCGCCACATGGGACATCTCCTGAAACTGCGCCGCGGAAATCCGCCGCGCAGGCAGCCCCCGGCGCTTACGCGTCATGCACGCGTATTCCTCGTTGAACAGCAGCGCGTGCTTCGTCGTCGCCTTCAACGACGGCAAATTGCCGATCGCGAAATCCAGCCTGCCTAGACGCATACGCTCTTCCACTTCCGTGAGCAGCACGGCTTCGGCCGCGATGTGCACGTCGGGCGCGATGGTCTGAAGCCGCTCGCAGATAGCCGGAAGAAAAACCTGTTCGCCCACGTCCGACATCGAAATGCGGAATTCACGCGTGCTCGTGGCGGGATCGAACGGCTCGCTCTGGCGCAACGCCTCGCGCGCGGCGGCGAGCGCGATGCCGACCGGGTCCTTGAGCCGCTGCGCGAACGAGGTTGGCACCATCCCATCAGGTGTCCGAACAAAAAGTGGATCGTCGAACAAGGCTCGCAATCGCCCTAATGCATAGCTTGTCGCTGGCTGCGACAAGCCGAGACGGTTGCCCGCCTGCGTGAGACTGCGCTCTTCGAGCACCGCCTGAAACACGCGAAAGAGATTCAGATCGACCTTATTAAAATCCGCCATATTTATGCCGCCCATATTATTTATGAATTTGACGGATAGTATAGGCAAACCTAGACTCGATCGCACCCACATATCCCCCAAGGTGTTTGATCGTATGAATACGCAGGTCGATCCACTGCTCGCGGCCGCGCCGCACATCGCGCCGCATCGCACGCTTCCCGCCCTGTTGAAGCAGCGCGTGGCGCGCAATGGCGAAGCGCCCCTTTTTTCCGACCGCAGCACGAGCTGGAATGCGCGCGAGGCGCTCGACGCCGCCGCGCGGCGCGCGGGTGCGCTGAGCGCCCACGGCGTGTGTCGCGGAGACCGCGTCGCGATTCTGTGTTCGAACCGCATTGAATTCATGGAGACGGTGCTGGGCTGCGCGTGGCTTGGCGCGGTGGCGGTGCCTATTAACACGGCTTCGCGCGGCATGCAGTTGCAGCACATCCTCGCCAATTCCGGTGCGCGTTTGCTGGTTGCCGAAGCGGCGCTACTCGACGCCGTGTTCGCACTGTCCCCGCAAGCGCTTGCATTGGAGGCGATCTGGGCGATTGGCGCGACTGGGCCAGTCGATGCGGGTGCAACGGCCTATGCCGTGAGCGACTTTCCGCCGCCGGGCGCAGCGCTCGAAGCCGTTGCGCTGGACGATGGCGATCCGTTCGCCATTCTCTATACGTCCGGGACCTCGGGTTTGTCGAAAGGCGTCGTGTGTCCGCACGCGCAGTTCTACTGGTGGGGCACCCATACGGGCGGCGATCTCGAAGTGCGCGCGGGCGATGTGCTCTATACCTGCCTGCCGCTGTTTCACACCAACGCGCTCAATAGCTTTTTTCAGGCGCTGATGCACGACGCGCAATTGATTGTCGATCGGCGATTCTCGGCGAGCGGCTTTTTCGACGCATTGATCGAGACGCGCGCGACAGTCACCTTCGTACTCGGCGCGATGGTGCCGATTCTCCTCTCGCGGCCGCAGTCGCCCAAGGAGCGCGAGCATCGTGTGCGTGTCGCGCTCGCGCCGGCTGTGCCCGCGCAATTCCAGAGCACGTTTACCGAGCGCAGCGGCATTGGCCTGATCGACGGCTATGGATCGACCGAAACGAATTCGGTGATCGGCGGCAAGCTGGCGGAGCGTCGTGAGGGCTATATGGGCAAGCTCGCTGCGGGATTTCACGCGCGTGTCGTCGATGCGCACGATCAGCCGGTGGCCGACGGCGAAGCGGGCGAGCTCATCTTGCGCGCCGACGAGGCATGGGCGTTCGCAAGTGGTTATTTCGGCATGCCGGAGAAGACCGTCGAGGCATGGCGCAATCTTTGGTTCCACACCGGCGACCGCGTGGTGCGCGATGCCAATGGCTATTTTCGATTCGTCGATCGCCTCAAGGACGTGATCCGCCGACGCGGCGAAAACATCTCGTCGTTCGAAGTCGAGCAGGTTTTGCTGAGCCACCCCGCAATCGAACTGGCCGCGGTATTCGCGGTGCAGTCCGCACTTGCAGAAGACGAAGTGATGGCCGCGATCGTGCTGCGCGAAGGCGAAGTGCTCGACGCGCTCGACCTCGTGCGCTTTTGCGAGCCACGTTTGCCGTACTTCGCGGTGCCGCGTTTCCTGGACTTCCGCGATGGTCTGCCCAAAACGGAGAACGGCAAGATCCAGAAATACCGTCTGCGCGAAACCGGCGTGACCGCCACCACCTGGGATCTGGAGACCTCGGGTTATCGCCTGAAACGCGCGTAAGCGGCCCAACTCAGAACAACGTTCGCCGTGCGGCGAATTCCCTGCAATTCCATCGAAATACTCAGTGCACCCGCTGCACACCAGGAGCCACAGATGGCAAGTCTGCAATCCCTGTCCCACCCGGACTCGCACGCCGAAGGCGCTTCGAGCGCGTCCGCGGCGCACGTCGACGACAAATCGCTCAAGCGCATCGTGCTCGCCTCGGTGGCCGGCAATGCGCTCGAATGGTATGACTTCTTCCTCTACAGCACCGCCGCCGCGCTCGTGTTTGGCGAGCTGTTCTTTCCGAAGGGCACCGATCCGCTCGTCGGCACGCTCGGGGCTTTTGCGGGCTTTGCGGTCGGCTTCGCGGCGCGTCCGTTGGGCGGCGTCGTGTTTGGTTATGTTGGCGACCGCTATGGGCGCAAGGGCGCGCTGGTGTGGACGCTGTCGATCATGGGCGCCGCAACGTTTCTGATCGGCGCGCTGCCGACCTATGCGCAGGTCGGCGTATGGGCGCCCGCGCTGCTGCTCGTGCTGCGCGTGTTGCAGGGCGTGGCGGCCGGTGGCGAGTGGGGCGGCGGCGTGCTGATGATCAGCGAGTCCGCACCGCCGGAAAAGCGCGGCTTCTATGCTTCGCTCAGCCAGATTGGCGTGGGCGGCGGGTTCGTGCTCTCCGCGGCAATTTTCTTCGTTGTACAGACGTTGCCGAAAGACGCCTTCATGAGCTGGGGCTGGCGTGTGCCGTTCCTGCTGTCGATCCTCATTTTCGGCGTGGGCGTCTATATTCGCTCGCGCCTGCCGGAAAGCGCGGAATTCGCGCAGAACCAGGCCGAGGGCAAGCACGCGGGCATGCCGCTCGTCGAAGTGATCCGCAAGCATCCGCGCGAAATCCTGCTGGCGATGGGCCTGCGCGTGGCCGAGAACGGCGGCTCGTACATCATCCTTGCGTTTTCGCTCGCCTACGGCAAGTTCATCGGCGTATCGAATCAGGTGATGCTCGGCGGCGTCATCGTATCGATGAGTGTAGAACTCCTGACGATGCTGCTGTGGGGGAAGTTGTCGGATCGCATTGGCCGTCGCCCCGTCTATTTTATCGGCGCGGCCGGGCTCGTGGTGATCGCGTTTCCGTTCTTCTGGCTGATCGACAGTCATGTGGCGGCGCTCGTCTGGCTGGCCTTCCTGCTCGGCAATGCGGTCTGCCACGGCGCGATGGTCGGCACGCAGCCCAGTCTGATGAGCGAACTCTTCAGCACCGAAGTGCGCTACACGGGCATGGCGCTCGGTCATGAAGTGGCTGCGGTCTTCGCAGGCGGCCTCGCACCGATGCTGGCGACGGCGCTCCTCGCGCACTACCACGCCGCGTGGCCGGTCGCGCTCATGATGATGGCGATGGGGCTGATCACCGTTGTCGCGCTGGCCTTCACGCGCGAGACCGTCAAGCGCCGCGCACACGCATGAGGACCGCTACGATGACCTCCAGCAATTTCGACGGCGTGGCGATTGCCGGTGCGGTTGAGTTGCCGTACAGCCGTCAACCCGGCGACGGCAACACGGGCGACCTGCTCGCGCGTGCGTTCGGTCTGTTGCTCGAACGTGCGGGCGTGTCGCCCAAACAGGTCGACGGTTTGGGTGTCGCGTCGTTCACGCTCGGCCCCGATCATGCGATCGATATGGCCTGGCGGCTTGGCCTGAGCCCGCGCTGGTGCATGGACGATTGCCACGGCGGCGCGAGCGGCATCAACCTGCTGCAACATGCGATCCGCGCGATCCAGCATGGCGATGCGAACGTCATCGCCCTGGTCGCGGGCGACCGCTTCGAGCCAGCGGACTTTCGCCAACTGGTCGAGCACTACAACCTCACGACGCGCACCTGGCTACGCCCCTTGCAGAACGGCGGCCCGAATAGCGTATTCGCCATGCTCACGCGTCGTCATGCGCGGCGCTACGGTCTCACGCGCAGCGATTACGGCGCGGTGTGCGTCGCGCAGCGCGCGTGGGCCACGCAGAATCCGCAAGCGGTCTATCGCACGCCGATGACGCTCGGCGACTACCTCGATGCACCGCTTATCGCCGATCCGCTCGGACGCTTCGATTGCGTGCCGGTGGTGAGTGGCGCGAACGCGATCCTGCTTACGCGCGATGATTTCGCAGGCGCAACGCCGACGGTGCGCGTGCGTGCGCTCCAATGCCTCTACAACGCCGACCATCAGGAAGGGGACGGTCTGCAAACGCCATTGTCAAGGATTGCAGACGATCTCTGGCAGCAAGCCGGTTTCGGTCCCGGCGACGTCGATGTTGTTTCGGTGTACGACGATTATCCGGTGATGACACTCGTGCAGCTAGCCGATCTAGGCTTCGCGCCCGATGGCGATCTGCGCGCGCTCATCACGCGCATCGGCTCGCGCGCGCTCGCGCTCAACACGTCGGGCGGGCAGCTTTCCGCCGGGCAGGCGGGGGCGGCGGGCGGCATGCACGGGCTTGTGGAGGCGATCACGCAGTTGCGCGGCGAAGCCGGCGAACGGCAGGTGGCGAATGCGTCGCGCGCCGTCGTGAGCGGCTATGGAATGGTCGAGTACCGCTTCGGCATGTGTGCAAACGCGGTCGTGCTGGAGCGGACATGAACGACACCACGACGACACTCGATGTTCACCAATGTACGCAATGCGGCAAGACGCTGTTCCCCGCGCGCTACTTTTGCCCGGCCTGCGGTGGTGCGAACTGGCGGCGGTACGTCGCGCAAACCGGCACGGTGATGGAAACCACGATCGTGCGCCATCGTGCGGGAGCGCCGGGCGCAGCGCCGTTGTATCTGGCCACGGTCCACACGGATGCCGGCCCAGCTGTGATTGCATGCAGCGCCACGCCGCTCGCCGACAAAACGCGTGTGAGCCTGATGGTCGATGCCGCGCATCGCATCGTCGCTAGCGCGCTCGACACCCCTGAACCTTCTGGAGATCGATATGCCGATCAATGAATGCGTCGCCTTCGTGACCGGTGCGAACGGCGGCCTGGGCGACGCCTTCGTGCGCACGCTCCTCGCACGCGGCGCGGCAAAGGTCTATGCCGCGGCGCGATGCGTCGACACGCTGAGCCACGACGATCCACGCGTCGTCCCCGTCGAACTGGACGTCACCGATACCGCCCAGGTGCAGCGCGCCGCCGCGCTGGCCAGCGACACGACGCTGCTAGTCAACAACGCTGGCTTGAACCGTCTGCAACCGGCGCTGGCCTGCACGGAGGCCGACGCCGCGCGCGCCGAAATGGAAGTCAACTACTTCGCACCACTCGCCATGATCCGCGCGTTTTCGCCCGCGATGCAAGAGGGCAGCGCGATCGTCAACGTGCTGTCGATTCTCGCGCGCGTCACGCTGCCGTCGATGGCGACGCTATGCGCCTCCAAAGCCGCCGCGCTGCGCATGTCGGAAGGCGTGCGCGCCGAGCTGGCGCCGCGCGGTATTCGCGTGATGTCGGTGCTGCCTGGCGCGATCGACACGGCCATGAGCCGCGACTTTCCGCCGCCGAAGCTCATGCCGCGCGAAGTCGTCGACGCGGTGTTGAACGCGCTCGATGGCGAGGCGAGCGAAATCTATGTCGGCGAGATGGCCGCACAGATCGCCAAGGGCCTCGCGAACGATCGGCACGCGACGCAACGTCAACTGGCGGGCGCGGTTTGAGCGACCACCTTTTCCAGAACTCATGAAATCATGGAGCGCAACGTGAGCGGTACATTCATCGATATTCCGTCGAACGACGGTCAAACATTCTCCGCCTACCTCGCGACACCTCAGCAAGGTTCCGGGCCCGGCATCGTGCTGTTGCAGGAAATATTCGGCATTAACGGCTACATGCGCAGCATGGCCGATCTGCTCGCCGAAGAAGGCTACGTGGTGCTCGTGCCGGATCTCTTCTGGCGCATGAAACCGGGCGTGAACCTCGCCTACGAAGGCGCGGATCTCGAACAGGCGCTGCAATACAACACCCAGCTCGATCTCGATCTCGCCGTGCAGGATGTGTCGGCCACGATGGCGGCGCTACGCGGACTCAAGCAACAGGTGGGCAAGATTGGCGCCGTGGGTTTTTGTCTGGGCGGCAAACTCGCGATGCTCACCGCTGCGCGCACCGATATCGATTGCGCGGTCAGCTATTACGGCGTGGGCCTCGACGCCTTTCTCGACGAGATTGCGTCGATCCGTTGCCCGATGGCCTTTCATTTCGCGGCCAACGATAGCCTCTGTCCGCCGCCTGTACGCGAACGGATTCAGGCAGCAATGTCGCGCAATCCGCTGATCGACCAGTATGTCTATTCCGATTGCGATCACGCCTTCGCGACGCCGGAGCGCGCGTCCTACGACAAGCCCGCAGCCATCATGGCGTGGTCGCGCACGATCGCGCTGCTACGCAAGGTGCTGGGCCCCGTCTACGATTTGAACACGCTGTGGGAGGCGCATTGCTACCACGAGTTCGCCACGCGCGACGTCGACGCCATCATGCCGACGATGGTCGCGCAGCCCTACGTGAACCATGTCCCGACCATGACGGGCGGCGTGGGTCACGACCAGCTCAAGCGCTTCTACAAGTATCACTTTGTCGATGCGAATCCGCAGGACACGCGTCTGATCCCCTTGTCGCGCACGATTGGCGCAGACCGCATCGTCGACGAGTTCGTCTTTTGCGCGACGCATGATCGCGAAATCGACTGGTTGCTGCCGGGCCTCGCTCCCACCGGGCAGTACTTCGAAATTCCGATGCTCGCCGTCGTGTGCTTCCGGGGCGACAAACTCTATAACGAGCACATCTATTGGGATCAGGCGTCGCTGCTGGTGCAGATTGGCGTGCTTGACCCAACGGGCTTGCCCATTGCCGGTGTGGTGACGGCGAAGAAGATGGTCGACGAACGACTGCCCAGCAACACGCTGATGAAGAACTGGACGTCGAGCGAAGGCAAGCCCATCTAAACCCGCGTATCCGCCCGACCGAGCTTTACGGCATCAGGCGTTCGGCCCGCATTGGCCGAACGCTCCGATAACGATTGTTGCCCAACCCCACTGGAGATCTCATGAAAAAGTTTTCTGCCATATCGTTAGGAATGCTATTCGCTGCGCAGGCCGCACACGCGCAAAGCAGTGTCACCATTTACGGCATCATCGACGACGGCCTGACGTGGTCGAGCAATCAGGGCGGCCACAGCGCATGGCAGATGCAGGCGGGGATTTCGCAAGGCAACCGGTGGGGCTTGCGGGGGACAGAGGATCTGGGCGATCAATGGTCCGCGCTGTTCAGACTGGAAAACGGCTTCAATGGCAACACGGGCACGGCGGGGCAGGGTGGCCGGATGTTCGGGCGACTCGCCTATGTCGGTTTGTCGAACACCCGTTACGGCACGATCACGCTCGGGCGCCAGGGCGAGGCGATCGGAGACTACATCGGGCCGTTCACGGCAAACGGATCGCTGGCCGGAGGCATCCTGTTCGCGCATCCCGGCGATATGGACAACGTGGGCATCGACTATCACCTGAACAACGCCGTCAAGTACGTGTCGCCCACGATCGGCGGATTGTCCGCGATGGCGCTGTACAGCTTTGGCGGCGTGGCGGGGGACTTCTCGCGCAACAGTGCGAAGTCGTTCGCGCTTCAGTACGCGTATGGCGGCTTGCAACTCGCCGCGGCCTACACGACGATCAACGATCCCGCCGATGCCGTGACCGAAGGCCTATGGACCGCGTCGAACACCGTCAACGGCAACTATGGGGCGGCCGCCGGGCAATACTCGGTGGCGGGTGTCGGTGCGGCTTACACATTCGGCGCGGTGCGCGTGAGCGCCGACTGGACGCATACCCGTTTTGGCGATCTCGATGCATCGCTCGGCGCGAAGATTGGCGGTCACGTGACATTCGACACCGGCGAACTGGTCGGCAGCTATTTCGTCACGCCCACGTTGCAACTCGGCACGGCCTTCAGCTATACGAGCGGCAATGTCTCCGCGACGGGGCAGACGCCGCACTACGCCGAGGCGGACGCGAGCGTCGACTACTTTCTGTCCAAGAACACCGACGTCTACGCCAGCGCCACCTGGGTGCATGCGGGTGGCGGCGCGGTGGCCGATCTTGCGCCCGTGTTGTCGGCGTCGAGTTCGGCGAATCAGGTTGCGCTGCGCGTCGGCATGCGCAAGAAGTTTTGAGGCGCTTGCAAAGAGCGGATCGTTAAGCTGCGTGAGTTGGATAGCGACGGGATGCCCGTCGATATCCAATCGCTTGCTCGAACTATCGTTTGAGGGAACCCACTGCGGTTCGGATACGCCGGAGTGCCTCCGTCAATACGACTTCCGATGTCGCCGTCGAAATCCGAAAGAACGGCGAGAGACCATACGCCGTTCCCGGCACCGCAGCGACGTGGGCTTCTTCCAGCAGGAAGCGGGTGAAGTCCTGGTCGTCGGCAATGCGCTCACCATGCCGCGTGTGGCTTCCGATGAAGTCCGCACAGCCGATGTAGGCATAGAAGGCGCCTTCCGGCGGAGCCAGTGTCAATCCCGGTATGCTACGGACTCCTTCGGTAACCAGATCGCGCCGGGATTCGAATGCCTGCCGGAAGCGTTCGACTTCCTCCTGCGGACCTTCCAGGGCGGCTTGCGCAGCGCACTGGGCGACCGTGCAAACCGAGGTGCACGACTGGCTTTGCACCGTGGCCATCGCCTTGATCAAATCGCGTGGTCCCGCGGCGTAGCCCACGCGCCAGCCGGTCATCGCATAGGCCTTGGATACGCCATTGACGATCAGGCTGCGCTCACGCAGTTCCGGGCACGCGTGACCGAACGACACAAAGCGACGGCGATCGAAGCGGATATGCTCGTAGATCTCGTCGGAGAGAATCAGAACGTGCGGATGTTTGTTGAGGACGGCGCCGAGCGCCTGCAATTGCGCTTCGCTGTAGACCGCGCCGGACGGATTGCCAGGCGAGTTCAGGAAGAGCCACTTTGTCCTGGGCGTGATGGCCGCTTCCAGCACTTCCGGCGTCAAACGGAAGCCGTTTTCTGCGGTGCAAGCCGGCGTCACGGCGACGCCGTCTAGCAGTTTGACCATCTCCGGATAGGAGACGAAGTAGGGCGCGGGCAAGATGACCTCATCGCCTTCATTCAACGTTGCCAGCAGCGCGTTGAAGATGATCTGCTTGGCACCGTTGGCCACAGCGATCTCGTCGATCGCGTATTCGAGGCCGTTTTCGCGTTTTAACTTCTGCACCACGGCGCGGCGAAGTTCCGGCGTGCCAAGCGAAGGGGTATAGAGCATACGTCCTTCACGTGCCGCTTTGAACGCGGCTTCGGTCACGTGGAGGGGTGCCGCGAAATCGGGCTCGCCGAGACCCAGGTCGATCACATCGACACCGGTTGCGGCCAGTTCCCTGGCGGCCTGGGAAACGGCCATCGAGGCCGAGGGCTTCACCGTTGACAGCCGTTTGGCGATGCGGGTCATGCGCAGGCCTCCTTTGCAGTGCTCTTTTGCGCCGCGAGCGCAGCCGCGCGCATTTGCGACAGGGTTTGGCGTGGCGTAAGCGCTTCAGCCGAAATGTTGAGATCGAGGACCGCGCCACTGCTGGATGCCATCGCGCGTTCAAAAGCGGCCGCGAAGTCGGCGGTGGTCTCCACGCGTTCGGCATGGAAGCCATAGGCCCTGGCGAGCGCGACGAAATCGGGGTTCGTCATCGTCGTTCCCGAAACGCGCGCAGGATAGTGGCGTTCCTGATGGGCGCGGATCGTGCCGTAAATGCCGTTGTTCAGGATGAGCACGATCGGCTGGGCGCCCGCCTGCAAGGCTGTCGCGAGTTCCGTGCAGTTCATCTGGAAGTCGCCGTCGCCTGCGAAGCACACGACCGTGCGCTCAGGGAATGCAATGCGCGCGGCTACCGCTGCGGGCAGCCCGTAGCCCATCGCGCCCGATTGAGGCGCAAGCAAACGGGCTTTCGGCCCGAACTTGAAGAACTTGTTCGGCCAGACGGTGAAATTGCCCGCGCCGTTTGTGAGGATCACGTCCTCGGGCAGACGCTTGCGCAACCAGGCGCTTACCTCGACCATGTCGACGGGCGAAGGTTGGCTCGGTGCGTCAAAGGACGCTTCGTAGGCCACTCGGGCCGTTTCCAGCCAGTCGCTCCAGTTGCCCCTGACGGGCTGCACTGCACGTGCGAACGCATTGGGACCCGCGTGAATGCCAATGGCCGGCTGATAGATCTTGCCGATCTCCAGATCCGAACCGTGTACGTGGATGAGCGTCTGTTTGGGCGCGGGCGCGCTAAGCAGCGTGTAGCCATCGGTCGTCATCTCGCCGAAGCGGACGTTCACGGCCAGGATCACATCGGCCTCGGTCATGAGACGGCGCACGTGTGCAGGCATGCCGACCCCAGCCTCGCCACAGAACACCGGCGAAAAATTGTCGAACTGGTCCTGATAGCGGAAGGCTGCCACCACGGGAATGCCGGAGCCTTCGGCGAAGCGTTGCAGCGCGGCGCGGCCCGACTCGCTCCAGTTGCAGCCGCCCATCAATAGCAGCGGGCGCTTTGCCTTCGCCAGCAGTGCTTCGGCATCGCGCAGCGCGTCGGCTTCGGGGGCGGCCTCGGCGATATGGGCTGGCGCCTTGATGGGCGCGACGTCGGTGCGGGACGTCAGCATGTCTTCGGGAAGCGCGATCACCACCGGTCCAGGGCGGCCTGTGGTGGCCGTCTTCCAGGCACGCGCGAGGATCTCGGGAATCCGTTCGACGTCGTCGATCTCGACGGCCCATTTGGCCATCGTGCCGAACACCGCGCGATAGTCGATCTCCTGGAAGGCCTCGCGGCCCTTCATGTCGGTGCCGACCTGGCCGACGAACAGCAGCATGGGCGCGCTGTCCTGCATGGCGGTATGCACGCCGATCGACGCATTGGTGACGCCGGGGCCGCGCGTGACGAAGCAGATGCCTGGGCTGCCCGTGAGCTTGCCGTAGGCCGCCGCCATGAATGCCGCGCCGCCTTCATTGCGGCAGAGGACGAAATCCAGGCGCTCGGCCGTATCGTGGAGTGCATCGAGTACAGCGAGATAGCTTTCGCCTGGGATACCGAAGCTTTTGCTGGCTCCAAGTGCGATCAGACTTTCGACCAGGAGCTGGCCGCCATTGCGTGTCATCGTAATTTCCTAATCGTTAGCGAAGTTCGTGCCGGGCGTGTGAAGAACCGCGCCGGGGTTCATCAATTGCGCTGGATCGATGGCCTGCTTGATTGCCGCCATCAGCGCGCGCTCTGGCGTCGCGCGCAGGGCGTCGGCCAGCGACACCTTGGCGCGCCCGAGGCCGTGTTCCGCGGCGAAGCTGCCGCCCAGCGCGCTGGCTAGCGCGCCGATTTCGCGGCCAAGCTCCGGCGCCAGGTCGCCGAATCCCGGAGCGTTGAGCGGCGGGCTCAGGTTGAAGTGGGTATTGCCGTCACCAAGGTGGCCAAAAGGATTGACGCGTACACCAGGAAGCATGTGCTCGCACAATTCGCAGGCTTGCGCGATAAAGCGGTCCAGCAGGCCGGGAGGCACGGAAACGTCGTGCTTCAACTGCGGGCCTTCGAGGCGCTGGCCTTCGGGCTGTTCCTCGCGCAAGCGCCAGAGCGCGGCGCGCTGGGTTTCGTTGACCGCCAGGACGCCGTCCAGCACCTCGCCGGTTTCCAGCCCTGCGGTCAGCGTCGCTTCAAAAAGCGCATCGAGCGGCACGAGCGGAGAACCCGCCGTCATTTCCACGAGCAGATACCACGGAGCGCGTTCGGTCAGCGGATACGTCAGGCCATGCACATGGCGCAGCGCCATGTCGAGGCCAAGGTCGCAGAAGAACTCCAGCCCGCTGATGAATTCGCCTGCGTCGGCCCGCAGGCGCTTGCCGAATGCGAGCAGAGAGGGAACGTCAGGCAGGGCGAGCAGCGCCGTGGCGCGGATGCGGGGAGCCGGGTAGAGCTTCAGCACCGCGCGGGTCACGACACCCAGGGTGCCTTCGGCGCCGCAGAACAGACGCCGCAACTGGTAGCCCGCGTTGTCCTTCTGCACGGCGCGCAGGCCGTTCCAGATCTGGCCGTCGGGCAACACCACTTCGAGGCCAAGGACAAGGTCCTGCATCATCCCGTACCGCAACGCATGACTGCCGCCCGCGTTGGTCGCGATCAGGCCGCCGATCTGTGCGGAGCCTTCCGCGCCGAGATGCATCGGGAAAATCAGCCCGTCTTCGGCGAGTGTCTCGTGCAATGCGGCAAGCACGACGCCCGCTTCCACCTCGATGCTCGCGGCGGCGGGGTCGGGGCGCGCGATCTTCGTCATGCGCGAGAGCGACAGGATGACGCCGCCGGGCTGTTCCAGCACAGCGCCGCCGCACAGACCGGTATTGCCGCCTTGTGGCGTGACGGGTACGCCGGCCGCATGGCAGGCGGCCACAACCGCTGCGACCTGTTCCGTCGATGCGGGGCGGGCCACGCCTAGCGGCGTCGCGCCGTAGCGGTCGAGCCAGTCGCGGCTGTAGGCGTTGGCATCCGCGCCGCTGAGCCAGCCCTGTGGGCCAAGCAGCGCGGCCAATGTGGCCGCGAGGTGGGTGTTCGTGCTCACGACATCACCCCGCGAAAACGTAAGCCGTCTTGACGGTCGTGTAGAAGTCCATCGCCAGCGTTCCTTGCTCGCGCGGTCCCAGGCTGGAGGCCTTGCGGCCGCCAAACGGCACGTGATAGTCCACGCCGGCCGTGGGCAGATTCACCATCACCATGCCGGCGGCCGCGTTGCGTCGAAACGCCGTGGCGTGCTTGAGCGACGTGGTGCAGATGCCAGCGGAGAGACCAAACGGCGTGTCGTTGGCAACGGCCAGCGCTTCATCGAAATCGGCGACTTCGATCACTGATGCGCAGGGGCCGAAGATCTCCTCGCGCGAGGAGCGCATGTCGTTGCGCGCGCCGATGAACAACGCCGGACGCTGGAACCAGCCTTCGCGGTCGAGTGGCTCGCCGCCACGCACCTCGCAACCTTCGCGCGCGGCCAGCGCCACGTAATCGAGATTGCCCTTCAGTTGCGCCTGCGAGACGACGGGACCGATCTGCGTGTTTTCGTCGAGCGGGTCGCCGATGCGAAGCGCGGCACGCGCTTCATCGAGCGCGGCGACAAAGGCGTCGTGAATTCCCTTCTGGACGATGAGGCGCGACGAAGCCGTGCAACGCTGCCCGGTCGAATAGAACGCGCCATTCAGGCAGGCCTTCACGGCCATGTCGAGATCGGCATCGTCGAGCACCACCATCGGGTTCTTGCCGCCCATCTCCAGCTGAACCTTCTTGAGGCCTTCCGCGCAGCCCAATGCGATCTGCCTGCCGACCTGTTCCGAACCGGTGAAGGAGACGGCGGCGACGTCCGGATGATCGACCATCGCGCGACCAAGCGTGGAACCCGAGCCCATCACGAGATTGAAGACGCCTGGCGGGCAGCCCGCCTCGACGAGAATCTGCGCCAGAACGTGCGCGCAGGCGGGAGTGAGATCGGCGGGCTTGAGGACGACGGCATTGCCCGCGGCGAGGGCGGGCGCGGTCTTCCATGCCGGAATCGCAATCGGGAAGTTCCACGGCGTGATGAGCCCGACTACGCCGAGTGGGCCGCGCGTCACGTCGACTTCTACGCCTGTACGGGTCGAATCGATCTTCTGGCCTGCCAGGCGCAGCGCCTCGCCAGCGAAGAAGTGAAAGATATGGCCTGCCCGCGTGGCCTCGCCGGTCGCCTCGGCCAACGACTTGCCTTCCTCGCGTGCCAGCAGCCGGCCGATTTCGGCCGCACGCGCGAGGATGAGGCTACCCACGCGTGTGAGCACATCGGCGCGTGCCTGAGGGCCAGCGGCTGCCCAGCCTGGTTGCGCAGCGCGTGCCGCCGCCACGGCCGCGTGGAGATCGTCGCGCCCGCCGCGGGCATACAGCCCGATTAGTTCGCTCGGGCGGGAAGGGTTGCGATTCTCGGACACCTCGATGCCCTCAGTCCATTCGCCGCCGATGAGATTGCGATGTAGGTTTTCCACCCGTTTGCCCTTTAATTGGTGTCGGTCATCCGCGACAGACCGTGTGCGCAGATGTCATGAGAGTTAACACCTATGCCGTATGACGTATTATGACTCTAGCACAGGGCGCGCGCGTTTGTACACGTTCCCGGGAGTGGGGTTAACCGGGAGGCAAGCGTTTCGATGTGTGGTGGAAGATAGGGATTGGTGTTGTTTTTAAAGGGTTTAATCGACTGATAATGGCTCTGGTCGAGCCAGGCCATGATGGTGTTCGAAGCAAAGGGCGTGGTGCCGTCGAACCCACGCGGCATAAGGATTTCGAGGTTTTTTCCTCGTATTTTGCACAGTTCGTGACACTGTCGTGTGCGTAAAACCCCTTATTTTTGACTCGTTGACATATGACGTCTCACCTAATATTTTTCGTTCATTCGAGGTTCACTGCACGACGCACGCGATAGCTCGACTCATCCGTGCCCTCGAGATCGCGATGTTTTCAGCCGTTCCGGAAAACGTCACGCCCGCACCACGGGCAAACGTAGTTCAACGAGTTATTTCAACCGACCTGGATAGGCAGAGGTATGTCATGAAAGATCCGCTTGCACTCAAGGGCACCACGCTGGCTGTTTCCTTGACGATGAGCGCCGTTTTCTTCAGCCCGGCGGCACACGCCGGCGACGTCGTGATTGGTTTCGCTGCGCCGCTAACCGGCGCATCCGCTCACTACGGCGTCGACCTCAAACGCGGTGCAGAGCTTGCGCTCGACGACGCGAACGCGCAGAAGCTCGTGATTGGCGGCCAGCCGGTCCATTTCGTGCTCGATGCGGAAGACGATCAGGCCGATCCGCGTATGGGCTCGCAAGTGGCACAGAAGATGGCCGACTCGAAGGTGTCGGGCGTCGTCGGTCACTTCAATTCCGGTACGACGCTGCCCGCTTCGCGCATCTACAACACGGCCGGCATTCCGATGGTCTCGCCGACCGCGACCAATCCGACGCTGACCTCGCAAGGCTTCGCCAACGTGTTCCGTGTCGTCAACTCCGACGCGCAAATGGGACAGCTTGCGGGTCACTCCGCGGTACAGGCGCTCAAGGGCAAGAGCATCGCGGTGATCGACGACCGCACGGCATTCGGACAGGGCATGGCCGACGAATTCGTGAAGGGTGTCGAGCAGGCGGGCGGCAAGGTGGTCGATCGCGAGTTTTCGAACGACAAGGCGGTGGACTTCAAGTCGCAGCTCACGCGCATGAAGTCGTTCAATCCCGATGTGGTCTTCTGGGGCGGGCTGGACCAGCAGGCCGGCATGCTCGTGAAGCAGATGCGTCAGCTCGGCATGCGCGCCACGCTGCTTGGCGGCGGCAGCTTCGAGAACGAGACGTTCCTGCAGGTGGCGGGCGCGAGCGCGAATGGCTCGGTTTCGTGGGACTACGGTGTGCCGCTGTCGAAGATGAAACAGGGCGCGGACTTCAACAACAAGATGAAGGCGAAGTACAACGAAGGCGTGGTGGCCTATGCGCCGGCCGCCTATGACGCCACGTGGGTGTTGATCAACGCCATGAAGAAGGCCAATTCGACCGATCCGAAGGTCTACGGTCCGCTGATCAAATCGGTGGCGTTCACGGGTATTTCGGGGAATATCGCCTTTATGCCCAATGGCGACATGAAGGATCCGGCGGCAACGTTCTACAAGGTCGTCGACGGCAAGTGGGTCCCTCAGGCAGTGGCCTACGGCGAAAAGGTCGAGCCGCTCCAGAACTGATCGCAGCCTGAAGGTCGGGACGGTGTGAGGCCTCGCACCGTCGCAGACCGCTATTCATTACCACAACAATTCAATCCGTAAAACAAAGGTTTGGGGAATTTAATGAGGAATACGTATAAAGTCGCAACGCTTGCCTCCGCACTCTGTGTCGCCGCGCACGCCAACGCACAAAGCACGGTCACGCTCTATGGCATCGTCGATACCGGGTTCATGTACGTCCACAACAGCGCCGGTCAATCGACCCAGATCATGATGGCGAGCGGCACGGAGTCAGGCTCGCGCTGGGGCTTGAAGGGTAGCGAGGATCTGGGTGGCGGGCTTGCCACGATTTTCCAGATCGAGAATGGATTCAGCTCGACGTCGGGCGCGCTGGGGCAGGGCGGCAAGCTGTTTGGACGTCAGGCCTATGTCGGGCTTTCCCAGGCTAACGGGTGGGGTACGGTCACGCTGGGCCGCCAATATGATCCGCTGATCGATCTGGTTCAGCCGGTGCAGGGCGACTGGTATCTGGGCGGCTTTTTCACGTCGCCTGGCGACGTCGATAACGCCGACAACAGCCAGCGCATCAATAACGCGGTGAAGTGGGCCAGCCCGACGTGGGCCGGTCTGCAATTGTCCGCGATGTATTCGTTCGGCGGCGTGGCGGGGGCAACGGGCTCAGGCCAGACGTACAGCGGTGCGCTTGCGTGGAGTGCGGGCAGGCTAGCCCTTGCCGGCGGGTATCTGCATATCGACAACGGCAATGCAGTCGCTTCGACGCGCGGCACGAGTTCATCCGACTCGTTCTTCAACAGCAGCGTCAATGCCGCTTACGCGTCGGCGCGCTCGATCAACATCGCGCGGGCTGGCGGTCATTACACGATCGGGTCGGTCATTCTGGGGGGCTACTACAGCTACTCCGAATATTCGCCGGATGCGTCGTCGACGTTCACGCGTTCGGAGAAGTATCACAACGGCTCGGTGTATGCAGTCTGGCAAATCACCCCGGCGTTGCTCACGGAAGCGGGCTACAACTATATGCGCTCGCTAGGCGATTCGTCGGCGAAATATAACCAGTTCAGCCTCGGTGCCGACTACAACCTGAGCAAGCGCACCGACGTTTATGGCGTCATCTCGTACGCGCATGCGAGCGGGACCAATGGCGCGGGGGCCGCACAGGCCGTGATCGGTTCGATGGATATCGACTCGGGCAAGAGTTCGCAGGCGATTGCCACGATTGGGCTGCGCCACAAGTTCTGATTGACTTCGGGTGATGTGTCAGTCGCTGCTTTCCGGGCCAAAGCATCGGCCTGGAGCAGCGACTCTGACTTTGCGCAGTCCGTTATTCGGCGCGCGTGCTGGACAGGTTGTGATACCGCTCGAGGCTTTCGTTCAAATGACGACGCATGGCGCGTCGTGCGGCGGCCTCGTCCTGCCGTTCGATGGCGTCGAGAATGTCCGCGTGTTCGCGCTGGATCTTGCGGATATAGGTCTTGCGCTCTTTCGCGTTGGCCTTCGCGTGCTTGAGGCGAAGATCGATCGTGATTTCCTGCCCGAGCGTGCGCAGGATGGAGGCGAAATGCGGATTCTTGGAACAGGTGGCGATGGCCAGATGAAACTCGAAGTCCGCACGCGCGCATTCGGCATCGTCTTCCGCCGACACGACTTCGAGTCGTGCATAGACTTCCTTGAGCGAGCGAAGATCCGCAGCGGTACGACGTTGTGCCGCGTAAGCCGCGCATTCCGTTTCCACGCCGATACGCAATTCGAGCACGTGCATCGAATTGTTGAGCGTCGTACCGTCAATGAAATCGGGTTCTGCCGACTGGCTGCTGCTTTCGGCAACAAAGACGCCCACGCCATGACGCGAGACGAGACGCCGCCCGAGTTTGAGCGAAGCCACGGCCTCGCGCACCACGGTGCGGCTCACGCCAAATTCATTGCAGAGTTCGGGTTCGGTGGGAAGCTTGGAGCCGGGGGTGTACTCGCCACGGTCCATCTTGTCGTTCAGTGCCTGAATGACCAGCTCTGTCAGGCTGCGCCGCTTTCCCGAGGTAGCGGCATTTTTCAGTAGGGTTTCAGCGTCCAGAGTCATTCCAGGTGCACAGCGAATCAGGGGAGCGCTGCAATTGACGGATGCAGACTTACCGCGCGGCGCGGTAATCGTTTGTCTGACCTGCGCCGTATGACATATTACGACTTTACCACAGTCGGGAATCGTGGGTTGCCGCCCCCAATATTGTTCGGGGGCGGCACGAGACCGCTTAGGCGTAGATGTAACCGCCGCTGACGATCACGTTTTCACCGGTGGCGTAGGTGTTGCGCGCACTCGCCATCATGACGACCCACTGCGCGATTTCTTCGGGCTCCGCTGCGCGGCCAAGCGGATTCGCGCTGGCGAGTTCGCCGAGAAAGCCCAGTTTCTTCGCGCGATCGGTGGCGAAGCCAGCGGGCGCCACGGAGTTCACGAGGATGCCGTCTTGCGCGACTTCCTGCGCGAACGATTTCGTGAGGCTGACCACGGCTGCCTTGGTCGCCGCGTAGTGCGCGTTTTGCGGATGCGCCTTGAACGCGTCGACGGACGTGATGTTGACGATACGGCCCGCAACATGCGCTTCGACCTTCGGACGGCTGCGCATGTGTTCGATCGCGGCCACCATCATGTGATAGGTGCCCTTGATGTTGACGGCGTTTTCCAGATCCCACTCGTCGTCGGTGATCTCGAGAATGGGGCGGCGCGGATAGATCGCGGCGCTATTGATGAGGCTATCCACGCGGCCCAGCGATTCGAGCGCATGCGCGAACACGGCCTGTGCCGTATCCTTGCGCGTGATGTCGCCCTCGGCGCCGAAAACCTGATGGCCTTCCGCCCGCAAATTCGCGACGGTTTCGTCGAGCAGGGGGCCGTTCTTGTCGATCAGCGCAATGCGTTCCGCGCCTTCGGCCAGCATCAGTTTGGCGACGGCGAGACCCAGGCCGGATGCGCCGCCAACGATAACGACTCGTTGATTCTTCATGATTCGAGTATCCCGTTTCAGTAAGGAGTTTCAGTCGACCGAGACGATCTGCGATCCGCCGGCAGCCTGGTCAGTGGGAAAGACTTCCATGCGCGACACGTCCACGGCTTCGGGCAGGGTGAGCGCCGTTGCGATCAGTTCCGCGATGTTCTCGGGTTGGATCGAGCGATACGCGTCGTAGAGCTTCTCGTTCGCACCCTGTTCGCCGAGCGCCGTACGATAGAGATTGGTCTGCACGCGGCCCGGGGCGATCTCCGTCACGCGCACTTTCGTGCCAAGCAGATCGCAACGTAGTGAATCGCAGAACATGCTGATCGCAGCCTTCGTAGCGCCGTAGACGGCCGTATTAGGATGCGGAAAGCGGCCCGCGCTCGATCCGACGAAGAACAGATGTCCGCGCTTGCGTGCGACCATGCCTTTGAGCGCGAGTTGAGCGACGCGCAGCGGCGCGCGCAGATTCACGTCGATCATTGCGTCGATATCGGCGGGATCGGTATCGCTGAACTTTGCGATGGCCGGCAGCAGACCGGCGTTGTTCACGACCACGTCGATTTCTGTGCTATCGAACAGTTCGTGCAGCGACGACGTGTCCTTCAGGTCGACCGCAACCGGAATGACGTGGCACTCAAGCGCGAGCGCTTCCAGCGCTTTGGCGTCGCGTCCCAGCGCGTAGACCCGCAGGCCCGCATTCACGAGACGTTGGGCGATGGCGCGTCCGATGCCGCTGGACGCACCCGTCACCAGAGCGGTCTTGTAGGGTAGGGAACTCATGTTGACGACTTTCCGCTAATTTCAATCGATGTTTCGAGGGCGATGGACAGAGCCATCAGATCACGCCTTCTTCTAGGAAGGGCTTGTTCTCGACCACGCGCTCATAGCCGAGCGGGGCGAGATCGAGCGAACGATAGCCGCCATAGACGATCAGCTCGCTCAAGCCGCGGCCGATTGCGGGCGACTGTTGCAGGCCGTGACCGCTGAAGCCGTTCGCGAACAGAAAATTCTTCACCTCGGCATGCGGGCCGACAATCGCATTGTGATCGAGCATGCAGAAGTCGTAGTGACCGGCCCACGAATTGACGACCTTGATCGCTTCGAAGGCGGGAATACGTTCTGCGAGCGCGGGCCAGATGACTTCTTCGAACTCCGAATGGTTGACTTCGAAGTCGTTGACGTCGGCGAGAGGATCGGGGTCTGGGTAGCAGCCCGTGAGGTAATACTTGCCTTCGGGGCGAAAAAAGATGCCCGTCGTGTCGATGGTGAGCGGCACGATACCTTCGAGCGGCGTACGGCAGTCGAAGACGAACAGCGAACGCTTGCGCGGCTCGACGGGGATGTCGAGGCCCGCGAGGCGCGCCATCGCCGGGCCGCGCGTGCCGGCTGCGTTGACCATCAGCCCGCAGCCAATGGTTTCGCCGCTCTTGAGGACGACGCCGGTGATGGTCGAGCCTTCGCGCAGGACATCGACCGCTTCGTTCTCGATGTACTCGATTCCGAGCGAACGCGCCTTCTTGCGCATGCCTTGCAGCAGTCCGTAGCTGTCGAACCAGCCTTCGCCCGACTGCCCATAGACGCCGTTGACTAGGCCTTCCATGTTGAGCCACGGAAAGCGCGCCTTCAGCTTCTCCGGGTCGAGCAGCACGACGTCGGCGCCGCACGCCTGCTGGGTGGCGCAATTGCGCTCGAACATCGGCGCGCCGGTTGCATCGCCCAGATACAGGTAGCCGTTTTCCTTGAAGCCGAGTTCGGGCGCGTCGCCATTCACCGCTACGCGGTCGTGAAAGTTGCGGATGAATTCCGTGCCGAACTGCGAAATCTGGATGTTCAGCGGATTAGAGAATTGATGACGGATCGAGGCGCTCGACAGCGCGGTCGCCGACTTCGCATACGACCAGTCGCGTTCGATCACCAGAACCGAGCCGTTGAAGTCAGGGTTCTCCGCGAGGAAGTACGCCGTCGCGCTGCCTACGACTGCGCCGCCTACGATCACCACATCGTAGTGAGACTTGAGTGCGTGCTGTGCCATCTCAGTGTGTTTCCAGATAGATCGGTGAGGAAGCGGCGTTCAGTTCGATTTCGGATCTTCGAAGTGGCCATCGGCTGCAAACTGGCCGCCTTGAAAGCGCACGGCCGGATTACGCGGATCGCCCACTTCCGTGTTTGCATAGACTTCCGCGCGATAGGCATCGGCGGAATCCTTCGGGCGGTAGCCGAGGTAGGCAGCCTGCGTGTTGTCCCAGAAGTTCGCGCTGTTGTTCGAGTTGCCATACACGATCATGTGACCGACGCTCGGCGTCATGATCGACTGCACGCACATATGCGAGAAGTCTTCATACGAGAGCCAGGTCGCGAGCATGCGGCGATCGACCGGCTTCGGGAAGCACGAACCGATGCGCAGACAGACCGATTCGATACCGAACTTGTCGAAGTAATAGCGCGAGAGGTTTTCAACAAACGTCTTGCTCACGCCGTAGAGACTATCGGGGCGTTGTGGAGCGTTCGCATCGATCGTCTGCGTGCATTCGTAAAAGCCGATGGCATGCACGGAGCTTGCGTAGATCACACGCTTCACGCCCGCCTGGCGTGCGCCTTCGTAGATGTTGTAGCTGCCGACGATATTCGAATCGAGAATCACCTGGAACGTATTCTCGCGCGGCGCGCCGCCCATGTGGATGACCATGTCCACGCCCTTGAGCATCTCGAACACGGCGTCGCGATCCGCGAGGTCGCAAATGAAGTGCTTTTCGTTTTCGCGCACTTCGCCAAGCGAATGACGCCCGTTCAGGCTGAGCGTCTCGGCATACGGACGCAGGCTCTCGCGCAGCACGGAGCCCAGCGCGCCGCCGGCGCCCGTGATCAGGATGTTCTTGAACGGCGGTTTGGTGATGTCGGTCATACGTGGCTCCTTACTGGTGATTCTGGGGATTCGATGCCGAAAGCGCGTCGAGCGTGAGACCGTAGTCTTCGCGCAGTTGCGCTTCGGAAATGTATTCGTTGCGGATGTCGCGCAGCAGCGCGTCGTGCTTGCGTTGCGCGGGCGCGCCCACACCGCCGCCGCCCGGCAGCGAGAGCGTAACGCGCTCGTGTTCGGCGACGAATTGCGTGCCTTTGCCCTTCATGCGCGTGCCGTCGGAAAGCGTGACTTCACCGGCTGCGCCTTCCTTGCCGCCCGACTGGCCGCGCGCGGGGTGATCGATGCGGTCGAACATGGCGTTGAAGCGGAATTGATAGCCCTCGCGCGGGCCGATCTCGACGATCTGGCCCAGGCCGCCGCGATGCTCGCCCGCGCCGCCCGAACCCGAGCGCATTTCCTTGCGCCAGACCACGATCGGGCCGACCTGTTCGGTGGCTTCGACCGACATGGCGTGCACGCCGCTCGGGAACGCCGTGGCCGAGAGGCCGTCGAGCTCCGCGCGTGCACCCGTGCCGCCGCTGTTGAACATCAGGATTTCGCTGCCTTTGAGGCCCGAATCTTCGCGCACGGGACGCGCGCTCACATGCAGATTCCAGAGTGCACCCGCGCCTTCGGCAGGGACCTGGTTCGGCAGGATCTTGTTGAGCGCGCCAAGTACGAGGTCAGGCACGAAGTGGCCCAGCACGTGACGCACGGCAACCGGGCTCGGGCGCTGCGCATTGAGAATGCAGCCCGCGGGTGCCTGGACGCGGAACGGCTCGAGCGAGGCCGCATTGTTCGGCACTTCGGGCGCGATGATGCACTTGAGGCCGTAGCACGCGTAAGCCTTCGCATACAGCAGCGGCACATTGATGCCGTACGGGCTCGACGGCGACGTGCCCGCGAAATCGGCGAGCAGGTGATCGTCGGCGACCGTGAGCGTGACGTTGAGCTTGACCGGCGTGTCGTAGCCGTCGAGCGTCATCTCGTTCGTCTGCACGGCCTTGGGCAGCGCCGCAATGCGTTCGAGTGTGGCCTCGCGGCTGCGCGCAAGAATGAATTCGCCAATCCCTTCGACGTCCTTGAGATTGAACTCCTTGAGCATTTCGAGGAGGCGCTTGTGACCCGTCTCGTTGCACGAGGCGAGGGCGTAGAGATCGCCCACGACCTTGTCGGCTTCGCGCACGTTGTTGCGCAGGATGTTCACGAAATCGCGATTCACTTCGCCGCGCTCGATCAGCTTCATGATCGGCACAAACAGGCCTTCTTCGTAGATCTCGCGCGAGTCGGGGCCGAAGCCGCGACCACCGATATCCACGACGTGCGCCGTGCTCGCGAAATAGCCGATCAGTTCGCCATTGTGAAACGACGGCGACACCACGGTGAAATCGTGCAGGTGGCCCGTGCCTTTCCACGGATCGTTGGTCAGGTACACGTCGCCTTCATACATGCGCTCGACGCCGATGTCGTTCATGAAGTGCTCGACGGCTTCGGCCATCGTGTTCACGTGACCCGGCGTGCCGGTGACGGCCTGCGCGAGCATGCGGCCCTGCTTGTCGAAGATGCCGGCGGACAGATCGCCTGCTTCGCGCACGCTGGTGCTGAACGCGGTGCGAATGAGCGCCAGGGCCTGTTCTTCCACGACGGAGATCAGGCGGTTCCACATGACCTGCATGTGAATCGTATCGAGGTTGCTGAGAGACATGCGTTACTCCTGATTGGCCTTGGCGGCAGTCAATTCTTTGGCGACGACGAGCAGGCAGCCATCGGGCTGGACCATTGCATCGAAAGAGGAGGTGATGAGCGTCGACGTTTCTGGCTCGACGATGATCGCCGGTCCCGTCACGCTTTCACCGACCTTGAGCGAGCCGCGCTCGACGATCGCCGCTTCGACGAAGCGATGCAGCGCGGCGTCGAAGATCTGGCGGGTTTTCGGCGCTACCACGGCGTCGCGCGAGGTGACCAGCTTCAGGCGCTCGACCGGCGGCAGCGGCGAGCTGGCCTTCACGGCCCAGCTCACGATCTCGATGTCGAGTCCGTCGATCGGGCGGCCGAAATACTGCGTATAGGCGCGCGTGAAGGCCTGCGCGAACGTGGTTTTGTCTTCGGCGGTGAAGCGGCGATACGGGAAGGCCACAGGAATTTCCCAACCCTGGCCGACGTAGCGCATGAAGGCTTTCACTTCGACTTCGGGTTCGGCATCGCCCGAACCCTGGCGTGCGAAGCGCAGCGCCTCTTCGCTCAGTTCGCCGACGATGTCGTTGAGCACATCGGCGTCGAACGTATTGAAACGCATCGTCGCGCTGCGCACGCTTTCATAGCCGAACGGCGCACGCAGGAAACCGATCGCCGAGCCCACACCCGCGCCAGGCGGCACGATGAACTTCTTGATGCCGCTCTTTTCGCACAGGCGCGCAGCGTGCAGGGGACCCGCGCCACCGAACGTGATCATCGTGTAGTCGCTGATGTCCTTGCCGCTTTCCACGGCATGCACGCGCGCCGCGTTGCTCATGTTTTCGTCCACCACCTCGGCGACGCCGTAAGCGGTTTCCGCAGGGCTCAGATTGATCGAGCCGCCCACCTTCGCCACCATCGCGCTGGCCGCGTGATCGGTCGAGAGGGGGATGCTGCCGCCCGCGAAGTTGGCGGGGTCCAGGCGCCCGAGCAGCAGGTCGGCATCCGTGACGGTCGGCTGGTCGCCGCCGCGCTGGTAACACGCCGGGCCCGGCTCCGAAGCCGCGCTGTGCGGACCGACGCGAATCTGGCGCATCACGTCGAGCGAGGCGATGGAGCCGCCGCCCGCGCCGATCTCGACCATCTCCACGACCGGGATCGAAATGGGCATCCCGCTGCCTTTCTTGAAGCGGTACGTGCGTGCGACTTCGAACGTGTTCGCTGTTTTCGGCGTGAGGTCGTCGATCAGGCAGATCTTGGCGGTGGTGCCGCCCATGTCGAACGACAGCACCGTGTTCAGGTCGTAGCGAGCCGCAATATGTGCCGCGAAGATCGCGCCGCCTGCGGGACCGGATTCGACGAGGCGCACGGGGAATTCCGAAGCGCTTTCGATCGACACGATGCCGCCGCCCGAGTGAATGATGAAGATCGGACAGACGGCGCCCGCTTCGCGCACCTTGTCGAGCAGGCGGTCGAGATACGACTTCATGATCGGGCGAACATAGGCGTTCGCGCAGACCGTGTTGAAGCGCTCGAACTCGCGGATCTGCGGCGAGACTTCGCTGGAAATCGACACGGAAACATGCGGCAGACGCTTTTCCAGCGCATTGCGCATCATGCGCTCGTGCGCGCCATTCACATAGGCGTGAATGAAGCCGACCGCCACGCTTTCGTAACCGCCTTGCTCGATGCGATCGACGATTGCGTCGATCTGCGCTTCGGTAGGCGCGAGCAGCACGCCGCCTTGCGCGTCGACACGCTCGGCGAGCGTGAAGCGGTCGCAGCGCTCGATGAGCGGCGGCGGCAGCTTGATATTCAGATCGTATTGCTCGAAGCGGTTCTCCGTGCGCATCTCGATCGTGTCGCGAAAGCCTTCCGTGGTGATGAAGGCGGTCTTTGCGCCGCGCCGCTCGATCAGCGCGTTGGTCGCGAGTGTCGTGCCGTGGATGATCACGCCGATATCTTTCAGCGCGATGCCGGCCTTGTCCGCCACGATGCCCACACCCTTGATGATGGCGCGCTCCGGCGCCGTGTAATCCGTGAGCACCTTGGTGGAAAAGAGCTCCCCACCCAATTCCAGTGCGACGTCGGTGAAGGTTCCACCGATGTCCACACCCACTCTTGCCTTGTCGTGACTCGCCACCGTGACTCTCCTGTTCATAACCCTATCCAGCGTGGACATGTTATCCACGAATTCCTCACAACAAACGCCTTCGAGGCGCCGTTTTCCATCCCTCTACCGGTCAGTCCGGGCAGTCGTTGCTGCGACGTTTTGACGGGTTTTTTGTTTCGTTGACATATGATGAGTGACGTCTTACAGTGCTGTCAACACGAACAAATTAAATTGCTGGGAAGAACGGCCGGGCTGCTCGGTTTGGGGTCTTGCAAGCCGTTGTTTTTATGGTGATTTTCTGGATTTTTGTTAGGCGCGGAGTCAGGCCGGGGAAGCGCTCTCAGTGTAAACGCCTATAGGTCGAAATTCTGATGGATTTTACTTTTCACCGGAATTTTCTGAATTTGTAGTCCTAATTTTTCGCGCAAGGTATCGCGCCTTTTGGTGCTTAGGGTTCGCAAGCATTCGAACCATGCTTGTGTGGCCGGGCTACCCCAATCGAATGGGGTCTAGGGGAGTGTGTCGGTGGATATATTCGTTCAGCAGATTCTCAATGGTCTT
>NZ_CAJMZK010000025.1:0-127031 GCF_905220265.1 Paraburkholderia sp. J67 | reverse complement strand
GGCGAAGAGTTCGGGATCGACGTTGGCGATGGTGCTTTCGGCTCTGTCAAACATACGGGTTCCGTTAAGTGTGTTCAGGTTGACCGGGTCTCGCGCGGAACGCGTAGCGGGTACGCGGCGCTGCTGGCGAAGTGGCCAGCCTTGACGTGGCGGAAGAAGGTGCCGCACACGCGAGGCAGGACAGCCCGTGCAGCGCTCATTGAAGCGCGCGGATCTCGGCTGCCCAGGCGAACGGCAAAACGGCACCCTGCGCTTCACGGTGGGTCGTTCCACCTTGAGCCCCCGCTCGAGCCATGCGCAGCACAGCTTGCCGGGCATTTGTTACAACTGTGGTTACAACCGCAGTTGCCGCATCTGCCCCTCGGGAACCCTATCGCCAGTCACGCAGGGATTGAGCGCGTTAGTGTATTGGAACCGTCCGGAATAGGCAACCGGACCGGCCGCGCGCCCCACGAGGCGTGGCTCGCGCCGGTGTTGGCGCTTCCTTGCCGCAGCGCGTCAATGGAAGTAGGCTTTCCCCTTTCCTCGCCTTCTACCGACCAGGGAGCAAACATGATTGTCTTCGTCACCGGCGCATCAGCAGGATTCGGCGCCGCCATCGCCCGAGCATTCGTCAAGGGCGGTCACCGCGTCGTCGCCACCGCGCGCCGCAAGGACCGCCTCGACGACCTCGCCGCGGAACTGGGTGACGCGCTGCTGCCCATCGAGCTCGACGTGCGCGACCGCGCCGCGGTCGAGGCGGCGCCGGGCGCCCTGCCCGCCGAATTCGCCGACATCGACGTCCTCGTCAACAACGCCGGCCTCGCGCTCGGCGTCGAACCGGCGCAGAAGGCCGATCTGGACGAGTGGGAAACCATGATCGACACCAACTGCACCGGCCTGGTGCAGGTCACCCATGCATTCCTGCCCGGCATGGTCGCGCGCAACCGCGGTCATGTCTTCAACCTGGGCTCGGTCGCCGGCCGCTGGCCCTATGCGGGCGGCAACGTCTACGGCGCGACCAAGGCCTTCGTGCGCCAGTTCAGCCTGAACCTGCGCGCCGACCTCGCGGGCACGGCGCTGCGCGTGACGGACATCGAGCCGGGCCTGTGCGGCGGCACCGAGTTCTCGAACGTGCGCTATCGCGGCGACGACGCCAAGGCCGCCAACGTCTATAAGGACGTGCAGCCGCTCACGGCCGAGGACATCGCCGACTCCATCTACTGGATCGCCACGCGCCCCGCCCACGTGAACATCAATACGATCGAGCTGATGCCGGTCGCGCAGAGCTTCGCCGGGCTGACCATTCATCGCGGCTGAAAGCTTTCAGAATACTTTCTTAGCTCAGTCGTCCGAACGGCGTAGCGGCCGCGCGTTCCGGTAGAATGCGCGGCATGGAAAGATCCACCAGCAAGCCGGATACGGCCCCAACTCAGGCCGCGAACGGTTTTACATGGCCGGTTCGCGTCTACTACGAAGACACCGACGCCGGCGGCATCGTGTTCTACGCGAACTACCTGAAGTTCTTCGAGCGCGCGCGCACCGAATGGCTACGCGCGTGCGGCGTCGATCAGCGCAGGCTCGCCGAAGAATCCGGCACGCTCTTCGTCGTACGCAGCACGGCGCTCGACTACCGGGCGCCCGCCCGTCTCGACGACGTCGTGACGATCGCAAGCCGTCTCGACAAGCTGGGCCGCGCGTCCGTCGACTTCATTCAGGAAGCGTGGCGCGGCGATACCTTGCTGGCGTCGGGCAAAATCCGCATCGCCTGCGTCGACGGCGCCGCGATGCGCCCCGCCGCCATTCCTGGCCACGTTTTCGAAGCATTGGAGCGTGGCATGAAGAAAGTCTTGCCGGCTGTGTCAACGACAACTTAACTATTGCCGTTGATACGACGCCAGTGAACTCGCGTCGGTCAATGCAGGACCAAGCTGGGTTCGGCCGCAACCATGCGCCGCCTTGCCGTTTGCCTTCGGAAAGCTTCGCTTTGTCTTGCAGCCGCTCGCCCCTCCCGGGACGTCACAACGAATCTCTATGAACACTACACAAGATCTGTCGATCATTTCACTCGTTCTTAATGCGAGTATCCTGGCGCAGGCGGTGATGGGACTTCTCCTGTTGCTGTCCCTGATCTCCTGGACCTTCATCTTCCGCAAGTGGTTTGCCATCCGTCGTGCACGCTCGCAAACCGAGCGCTTCGAACGCGACTTCTGGTCGGGCGGCGATCTGCAGGCGCTGTATCAAAGCGCGGCCAACAACCGCCACACGATCGGCGCGCTCGAGCGTATCTTCGAGTCGGGCATGCGTGAATTCCTCAAGGCCAAAGAGAAACGTCTGAACGATCCGAGCCTCGTGCTCGACGGCGCCCGCCGCGCGATGCGCGCAGCGTTCCAGCGCGAGATGGATGCGCTCGAAGCCAATCTCTCGTTCCTCGCCTCGGTCGGCTCGGTCAGCCCGTATATCGGCCTGTTCGGCACGGTGTGGGGGATCATGAATGCGTTCCGCGGTCTCGCGAACGTGCAGCAGGCTACGCTCGCGAACGTCGCACCCGGCATCGCCGAAGCGCTCACGGCTACCGCGATCGGTCTGTTCGCCGCCATCCCGGCTGTCGTAGCCTACAACAGCTACGCGCACGACATCGACCGTCTGGCGATCCGCTTCGAAACCTTCATCGAAGAGTTTTCGAACATCCTGCAACGTCAGGCCCACTAATCTTCAAGGAGTCGAAGATGGCAGGCTCAATGCGTTCGAGCATGCGAGGCAACCGCTCGCGCCGTGCAATGGCCGACATCAACGTCGTGCCGTACATCGACGTGATGCTGGTGTTGCTCGTGATCTTCATGGTGACCGCGCCGCTCGTGGCGCCGTCCATCGTCAATCTGCCGACCGTCGGCGGCGCGTCGCAACAGCAGCAAACGCCGCCCGTGGTGGTCAACATTCGCCCCGACGGCAATCTGAGCGTACGCTACAAGGATGACGCGGGCGCCACGCAGCAGGAAACCATGTCGCGCGCCGACCTCAATGGTTTCGTCGCCGACCGCGAGCAAAGCCATCCCGACCAGCCGGTCGTGATCGCCGCCGACAAGGCCGTCAAATACGAGACGGTGATGAACGTGATGTCCGATCTGAAGTCGCACGGCGTCAAACGTGTCGGACTGCTCGTCAAATCGCAATGACCCGGAAGAACGATTCATATCCCTTGCAGCCACCGCGCGAGCGCGGCACGGGACGTGCTATAGCGCTCGCCGTGGTGATGCATTTGCTGCTCGGCTTCTTCCTGTACCACGGCATCCACTGGCAGAACAGCACGCCGGCGGGCGAGGAGGCGGAACTGTGGACCGAGGTCCCGGATCTCTCCACGCCCAAGCCTCCGCCGCCGCCGCCCGTGCCGGTCCAGCCGGCCCCGCCGCCACAGCCGACGGAAGACGCCGACATCGCGCTGCAACAGCAAAAGCGTAAGCAGCAGGAAGCGGCGCGCCAGGCGCAACTTGCGGAACAGCAGCGCGAGCGGCAGCAGCAGGAAGCCGACGCGAAGCGCCAGCAGCAGCTTGCCGCCCAGCAGGCGGCGCAACTGGCCGCGCAGCAGAAAGCCGCGAAGCTCAAGCAGCAACAACAGCAGCAGGAACAGCAACAAGCCGCTGAAAAGCTGAAGCAACAACAGCAGCAGCAAGACGCGCTTAAAAAGCAGCAGGAACAAGAGCAGCAGCAGAAGCAGGCGAAGCTCGACGCCCAGAAGAAGGCTGACGCCGAAAAGGCCGCCAAGGCCAAGGCGCAGGCACAGGCGCAAGCCGACGCCCAGGCGAAGAAGCTCGACGCCGAACGTCGCGCGCGCATCGCGCAGATGCAAGGCTCGATGGGTGGCGGCGAAGGCTCCAGCGGCAATGGTCTGGCGAAAAGCGGCACCGGCAGCGGTTCGGGCGGCAATGCGGCGTCGCCGGGTTATGCGGACAAGGTGCGTCGTCGCGTGCAGCCGAACATCGTCTGGTCGGGTGACACGTCGGGCCTCGAAACGGTGGTCTCGGTGCGTTGCTCGCCAACCGGCACCCTGCTTTCGGCAACGGTCACGCGCAGCAGCGGCAACTCGTCGTGGGACGACGCGGCACTGCGTGCCGTGCAACGCTCGGATCCGATGCCGCAAGATACGGACGGCAAGACGCCGTCGAGCTTCAAGATTACCTTGCGCCCGGCAGGTTGACGGCGCAAGTCAGGGGACAGGAAAGCTGGCGCGCGACAGCGGACAAGGAACGATTCGATGCATTTCGAGTCTGTCTGCTGTTGCGCGATGTGACAAATATCGCTTTTTCAGGAAACAGCACAGCATGAGTTTGATGACGAAGCTTGGCCTGCGAACCCTCGTCGCGTCTTGCCTGATTACGGTCGGCAGCGCTGCGAACGCACAACTCAACGTCCTCGTCACTGGCGTGGGCTCCACCCAATTCCCGATCGCCACGGCGACGTTCGCCGGCGAGGCGAATTCGCCGCAGCAGGTCGCCGCCGTCGTGCGCGCCGACCTCGCGCGTAGCGGCAAGTTCACGAACGTCGACGCGGGCAGCGCACCGGTCTCGGAAACCGACTCGGTCGATCTTGGCGGCTGGAAAGCCAAGGGCGCCAATGCCTTCGTCGCGGGCAGCGTGAACAAGCTGCCGAACGGCCAGTACGAAGTGCGCTTCAAGCTCTACGACACGGTGAAGGGCGAAAGCCTCGGCGGCCTCGTGCTGCAGAGCCCGCCCAGCGGCCTGCGCATGAGCGCGCACAAGGTCGCGGACTACATCTACGCCAAGCTGATGGGCGATCGCGGCGTGTTCGCCACGCGTCTGTCGTACGTCATCAAGACGGGCGGCCGCTATCAGTTGCAGATTTCGGACTCCGATGGTCAGGACGCGCACATCGCGCTCTCCAGCCCCGAGCCGATCATTTCGCCGGCCTGGTCGCCCGACGGCACCAAGGTCGCCTACGTTTCTTTCGAAAAGAAGAAGCCCATCGTCTATGTGCATGACCTGCCCACGGGGCGGCGCGTCATCATCTCGGATCAGAAGGGCAACAATTCGGCGCCGGCCTGGTCGCCGGATGGGCGCACGCTTGCCGTCGCCCTGTCGCGCACGGGCAATACGCAGATCTTCGCCGTCAATTCCGACGGCTCCGGTTTGCGCCGCCTGACGCAAGGCACCACGATCGACACGGAACCCACCTACTCTCCTGACGGACGCTCGATTTACTTCACCAGCGACCGCGGCGGCCAGCCACAGATCTACAGAATGCCGGCCCAGGGCGAAAGCACCGGAGCAGCGCAACGCGTGACGTTTACCGGCAGCTATAACACGAGTCCGCGCGTGAGCCCGGACGGCAAGCAGCTGGCGTACATTTCACGTACCGGCGGCGGGTTTAAGCTGTACATTCAAGACCTGCAGTCCGGCGTCGCGACCGCCCTGACCGACACGACACATGACGAATCGCCCAGCTTCGCGGCGAACGGTCAGTACATTCTTTACGCCACACAGGTGAACGGCCGTGGCGTGCTGGCTGCTGTATCGACCGACGGTCGTACGCGGCAAATCCTGTCCGTTCAGGGCGGCAGCGTACGCGAGCCGTCCTGGGGTCCTTTTATGCAATAACACTTCAGGAGAGCAACAATGATGTCAAACAAAGTCCGCCTGGCTCTGGCCGTCTTGATGATCGGTGCACTGGCAGCATGTAAGTCGGCTCCCAAGGCCGACGAAAACGCCAACGCTGGCTCGATGAGCACGCAGCCGAACCCGAACGCCGTCGCGCAAGTAAACGTCGATCCGCTGAACGATCCGAACAGCCCGCTCGCCAAGCGTAGCGTGTACTTCGACTTCGACAGCTACGCCGTCAAGGATGACTACCAGGGCGTGATCCAGGCCCACGCACAGTACCTGAAGACGCACCCGGAACGTCACGTCCTGATCCAGGGCAACACCGACGAGCGCGGCACGAGCGAATACAACCTGGCGCTGGGTCAAAAGCGTGCTGAAGCCGTGCGCAAGGCCCTGTCGCTGATGGGCGTGCCGGATTCGCAAATGGAAGCCGTCAGCCTCGGCAAGGAAAAGCCGCTGGCGACCGGCCACGACGAAGCATCGTGGGCGCAGAACCGCCGTGCTGACCTCGTGTACCAACAGTAATTAGCATTGGATGAAGGGGCGTATGTCGCACCGTTTCTCCCCGCTGCGGGCAGCCGCAGCCGCCTGCGTGGCTGGCATCGCCTTCTCGGCGCTGCCTGCTCACGCAGGTATCTTCGATGACGATCAGGCGCGCCAGGCGATTCTCGACCTGCGCGCGAAGACGGACAATCTGTCCAGCCAGTTGGCCGCCGCCCAGCGCACGATCCTCGATCAGTCCAACCGTATCGACCAGCTCAACCAGCAGGTCGCCACGCTGCGTGGACAGAGCGAAGATCTCGGCAACGAGCTGACGACCCTGACGAAGCAGCAGAAGGACTACTACACGGACCTGGATACGCGTCTCAAGAAGTTCGAGCCGCAGCAGGAAACCGTGGATGGCGTGCAAGGCACAGTTCAGCCGGGTGAGATGGACGCGTTCAACTCCGCTTCCACCCAGTTTCGCAACGGCGACTTCAAGCAGGCCGCCGCGGCGTTCCGCAGCTTCATCTCGAAGTATCCGCAGAGCCCGTATCAGCCGACGGCGCAGTACTGGCTCGGCAACGCGCTCTACGCGCTGAAGGACTACAAGGGGTCGACTGCCACCTGGCAGAACCTGGCCACCAAGTATCCACAGCATCCGCGTGCGCCTGAAGCGCTGCTGGCCATCGCGAACAATCAGATCGAGCAAGGGCAGAAGGCTGCGGCCAAGCGCACGCTCGAGCAGATCGTTGCGCAGTACGGCAGTTCGGAAGTCGCGCAGACGGCGCAGAGCAAGCTCACGCAGCTCAAGTAACGCGCTGCTGGCATCGCAGGAACGCGTGACGCGGACATGGCCGCGAATCGCGTTGACCGCATTCATGAGAAGGGCCCGGAAAACGTCGGCTGGATTGGCGTGTTTCGGGCCTTTTCTGTTGGGTGCGCGGGCTGCGTGAATGCGGTTCCATGAGCGCGGGTAGAGATTAAACGGCAGAGTGTGTTGACACCCCCCGGGTATCTCGCTATAATCCCGCTTCTCTTTTGGGTCGTTAGCTCAGCTGGTAGAGCAGCGGACTTTTAATCCGTTGGTCACAGGTTCGAATCCCGTACGGCCTACCAAAAGCTTCAGGTAAAAAGCCCGGTCATTGCGACCGGGCTTTTTGCTTTCTGGCTTCTGGCGTCTCCAGGGACGCCGACCTCACTGCCCCACTGCCCGCGTCATCGCCACCTCGATGCCCGGCGCGAGAAACCCGACTCCGGCTTCGCTCAGGTGATCGGTATCGCTGAACAATGCGCGATCGCCCTTCACGGTGTAGCAGACCTGCCCCGCACACAGCGTCTCGAACGGATCGACAACGATCACATTCCCGCCGCGCTGCGCAATCGACGCGATCTGCTGTCCCATGCCAAACAGCCGCGCCTGCCCTTCGCGCGGCACCGTCATTTCGCCGATCGCGTGTCCCACCTGGAACTGCGCCCGCGCCCACTGAACCGGCAGATCGCCGCCCGGGCTCGGCACCGATGTCACCAGCACGAGTTTGCCGCCACGCGCAGCGACCGTCGCCGCGATCTGGCGGATCACCTCGCCTTCGAAGGCCGGATCGTAACGCTGCCAGTCACCCGCGATCACCACGTAGCGCAACGTAGGCGTGCGCATGAAATAGTCGTAGACGAAATTGGCATATCGTTCGCAGCCCGAAAAAACCTCCGCACCCGATCCCTTGAACACCTTGCCCTTGAACGGCGGGCAGCCGCCCTGGGTCGCGACGATGCCCTTTATGCCCAGTTTCGTGGCGATGTCGTCCACGGTGGGCTGGAGGCGATTGGCGAACGAATCGCCCCAGAGGATCAGCGTCGGTGCTGCGCCCGCATTGGCGGCTTGCGTCGCACCGATCGTGCAGAAGTCGCCGGGTTGCGTCGTCCGCTTCGAGCCGTCCACTTCACGCATGCATTGATCGGCATCGGGGTGCGTGTTGAGCTTCGCGAACGTCACGCTGCGTTGCCACGACGGCAGGCGCGCAGGCCAGCCGTGCGTGGCCGCCATCGCACCGGAGAATGCGAACGCCGCCGCCACACAGACGAGCGAGCCTGCGAGCAGGCGCCGGTTGCTCGCACGCCTGCGTGTCGGCACTTCGACATGACGGTACGACAACCAACCCGCCAGCGTCGCCGCAACGATCATTGCCACCGTCTGCGCGCCAACCGGGTCGTGGCCCGTGCGCTCGCGAAACGCAAGCAGGATCGGCCAGTGCCACAGATAAACCGAATAGGAAATCGTGCCGAGGAACTGAAACGGCCGCGTGCCCAGCACGCGCGTCAGCAAGCCGCCCTGCGCGAAGATCACCAGCGCCGTGCCGAGCACGGGAAAGAGTGCGCGCCAACCCGGATAAGGATCGACCGCGCTGAACGCGACGATGCTCCAGCCAATCAACGCGGCGCCCAACAGACCAAGCGGCTGGGCGATGGCCACACGCGGCGCACGCGCGCTCGCGTAAACGGCGACGACCGACCCCGCCATGAATTCCCACGCGCGGCTCCACAGCAGATAGAACGTCGAGTTGGGATCGACGGGTGTGTGGACGATGCACCAGAGCAAGGAGGCCAGCGCAATCACCGCGAACAATACGGCGCCAAGGTGCCGACGCAGACCGCCATTCTTCGGCCAGAACACCGTGCAAAGCAAGGCGAAGAGCAGATAGAACTGCGATTCGAGCGACAACGACCAGGTATGCAGGAAGAGATTCTGGCTGGCGTCCGGCGCAAAGTAGCCCGTCGCGCCATGAAACACGTAGTTCGAGCGCATCACGAGCACGGAGGCCGCATCGCGCGAGAGTCGCATATAGTCGTCGGGCAGATAGGCATAGCCCGCCCAGACCACGGTAGCGAGTGTCACGACAACGAGCGCCGGAAAGATGCGCCGCACGCGCCGCATCAGGAACTCGCGCACGCTGTAGGTGCCGCTCAGGATCTCGCGGTGCGTAATCGAGCTCAGCAGGAAGCCGGAGATGACGAAGAAGATATCGACGCCCACGTAGCCGCCATGTGCGGGCGCGACACCATAGTGATACAGCACGACCGCGGCCACGGCGATCGCGCGCAGGCCGTTGACATCTTTTCTGAATTGCATCGACGCGTCCGTGACCCAGAGGTTGCGCAAGACTTCGCGGTTCATTTTTCTGGCGGGCATTATCGTCGATTTCATGCGACTACGGCCCGCGCCGCCGCCTTCGCACACGCCCCGCGCGGCGGCACATCGCAGCCTCAGCGTGTATACTTCGCCCTCCCCCGCTGTTCTTCTCCCGCTGCACAGGCCACGTCTACATGAAGTTCCCGACTCTCGCCTGCGCTCTCGTCGCGCTGCTCTGGGTCAGTCTGCGCGTACAGGCGCAGGTTCAAGCCCCGCCCGACGACTATGAGTATCTGCGCCGCATCCGCGTACCCGATGCCGTGGTGAACTGCGTTGCCGCACTCGACGACTGGGTGCACAAGGCGCAGCACTACGATTCGCTGCTCGTGCCCGATGGTCGCGCGCTCAGCGCGCACATCGAAAGCCCCGTACCCGCAAGCGCCGTCGTGCCGGTTGCGGCGCCGCAAGCGGCACCGCAGGCCTCGCCCATCGATACGCTCATTCATTTGCGCGCCTTTGCGAAAGTGCGCGGCAAATATGCATGGGTGCCGGTGAAGGCGACCTGCGGCATCTGGCACACGCATGTAGTCGACGTGGCGCTCTCGCCGCGTTCGACGCACGAAAGCTCGCCGATTCACTGAACCGGCAGCAGCACGATAGCGCGCCTTCGCGCGCTTTCCATGCAGGCACGAATTGCCTGGTTATCCTCATAATCTGGCGCACGCTCTCCCGCTCAAAAACAAAAAGCCCGTGCGCTCTTCACGCACGGGCTTTTTTCACGCGCTCCTCACCCAGCAAACGCGTGGCGACTGACGCTACGTTCAGTCAGCCTTGACGCCTTCGACCTGGATCTGCAGCGTCGTGAGCATCTTGAAGCCATAAGCCTGGCCGTAGTTCACGCCGAAGTCCGAGCGGTCGAACTGGGCGGTCGCGTCGGCGCCGCACACTTCACGCTTGAGCATCGGGTTCTGGAAGCACTTGAACGAGTCGATCTTCAGGTTCAGCGGCTTCGTGACGCCGTGCAGCGTGAACGTGCCGATCACTTCGACGGGCTTGTCGCCGTCGAACTTGATCGACGTGCCCTTGTACTCGGCCGTCGGGTACTTGGCTGCGTCGAGCATTTCTGCCGAGCTGACGTGCTTGTCGAGCGCCTTGTTGCCGGTGTCGATCGACGATGCGTCGATGGTCACGTCGACCGTGCCGGTCTTCGCTGCCGTGTCGAGCACGACGGTGCCCGAGCTCTTCGTGAACTTGCCACGCCACACCGAAACGCCGCCGAAGTGGTCGGTCTCGAAGCTCGGGTAGGTGTGCGTCGGGTCGAGGTTATAGGTCGTGGCCGCAGCGAATGCAGGCGTTGCGATAGCGGCTGCCAGCGCGGCGGCGGCGAAAATCGTGGTCTTCATGGAGGCGTGGGTCCTGTTACGGATAAAACGAAAGGTGAAGCAAAAGACCGGCGCGCGTCAGTGCGCAGCGGCCACGATGTGAAACTTGATCTGCACGTCGTCGGCGACGACCGAGGTGTCTTTCCATTCGCCCGTGCCGATGTTGTAGGCGAGGCGCTTGATGGGCAGCGCGCCGTCGAACACCTGGTTCGCGCCGTCCTTGCGGTACGTCACGGGCACGACCACGTCGGTCGTCTTGCCCTTGATCGTCAGCTTGCCCACCACGCTATACGTGCCGTTCGCGCCCGGCTTGATCTGCGAGGACACGAAGGTCGCATGCGGGAATTTCGCGGCGTCGAACCACTCGTCGCCCGCGACTTCCTTGTTGTAGTCCGCCGAGCCGAGGTCGAAGCTCGCCACGTCGACGTCGAGCTTGGCGCTGGACGCAGCGGCGTTTGCCGGGTCGAAATGGACGTCGGCGCTGAAGTGGTTGAACTTGCCTTCCACCGGCACGTTCATCTGCTTGAAGACGGCGGAGACGGTGCTTTTAGCCGTGTCCGCGGCATCCGCGTTCAGCGCGAAGGAAGCGGTGAAGGCCGCGCCGGCGGCAAGCGCCGCGCCGAGCGCGACGACGGAGACTTTGGAGGCGAGACGTTGGATCATGTTCGTTCGGTTCGCGTTGAGCGGTGAGCAGTGAAGCGGTGAATAGGGTTCAACCTGTGCGGTCGGACGGTCGGGTTCAGTCGCGCGGCGTGCCGAACGGCAGCATGCGCGCGAGGACGTTCTGGCGATCGAGCAGCTGGTGCTTGACGACCGCAAGCACATGTACCACGACCACGGCGAGCAGCGCGTAATCGAGCGCGACGTGCACGGTGCGCAGCACGCCCTTGAGCGCGGTGTCGGGGCCGATGATCGTGGGCAGCGGCCAGATGCCGAGATACACCACCTGGATGCCCGCCGCCGAGCTGTACAGATAACCGCTCACCGGAATCGCCACCATCAGCAGATAGAGCGCGAAATGGCCCAGATGCGCGGCGCCCTTCTCCCAGCCATGCATGGATTGCGGCAGCTTCGGCGCGGCGTGGGTCGCGCGCCAGAGAATACGCACCAGCACGAGCGCGAGCACGGTCACGCCGATCCACTTGTGCCACGAGAAGTAGCGCAGCTTGGTGGGCGTGAAACCGGGGATATCGGTCATGACCCAGCCGAGTGCGAAGCCCCAGACGATCAGCGCGGCGATCAGCCAGTGCAGCAGCATGGCGACGCCGCTATAGCGGCCGGTAGGCTTGATGGAGCGATTCATCGGCATGGACAACCTCGATAGGGAAGGCGCACTTTAACCCGACGCCAGCTATACAAACAATCGTCTAAAATGGATCGTTATCATCCATTTTTTCGATAGGTCGATCATGGACCGCTCGCCCAGCCTCGAACAACTGCGCGCGCTGATCGCGGTGGCCGAAACCGGCAGTTTTTCGGCGGCGGCGCGCCAGCTCGACCGCGCGCAATCGGTGGTGAGCTATACGATCGCCAATCTGGAGGCGCTACTGGGCGTGGCGCTGTTCGAGCGCGGCAAGCGCAAGCCCGAACTGACCGCCGCGGGCCGCGCCATTCTCGCCGACGCGCGCCGTCTCGACCTGCTGATGGGTCAGCTTAACGCCAAGGCCGCGGGCTTGCAGCGCGGGCTGGAGGGCGAGGTCTCCGTGGCCGTCGACGTGATGTTTCCCTCGCAGCGGCTCGTAGAGGCGTTGCAGGCGTTCGCCGTGGCCTTTCCCACCGTGGCGCTCAACCTCACGATGGAAGCGCTCGGCGGCGTGCTCAAGCTGGTGCTCGACGGCGACTGCGCCATCGGCATCAGCGGGCCGAACCAGAACTGGCCGCACGTGATCGAGGCGCAGTCGATCGGCACGGTCGAACTGGTGCTGGTGGCCGCGCCCAGCCATCCGCTCGCGCAGATGCCGCAACCGGTGCGCATCTCGGACGCGCGCGAGCACACCCAGCTCGTGCTGACCGATCGCAGCCGCCTGACCGTCGGGCAGACCTTTGGCGTGTACAGCAACCGCGCATGGAAGCTTGGCGATCTGGGTGCGAAGCATCGGCTGCTGCTCGCCGGGCTCGGCTGGGGGTCGATGCCGCGTCATCTCGTCGAAGCCGATCTCGAGGCCGGACGCCTCGCGCGCATCGTGCTCGCCGATCGCGGATCGGTGAACTACAACGTCTCGCTGATCCACCGCACCGACGCCGCCACGGGCCCCGCCTGCGAGTGGCTCGGCCACTACCTCACGAGCGGCACGCCGCCCGACGCCCCGCTGCCCGACTCGCACTGACAGCGTGGCCGTGCAGTCGAGTTGTACGGATACAACCCTCGCGCCATCGCCTGACAAAGCTTCACAAAGCCGCCTCAGCCGCGCCGCGCGGCGCGCCGTCGCCCATGCAGGCGTCGACATGCGCGCAAACGCATTCAAGGGTGATTTTTCGAGATGACGAGGCGTGCCATGATCGCGCCGCTCCCCGGCCCTTCGTCCGGAAAGCTGCTCGACATCGACCCGCCTCATGTACAACTTCGTCTGCTGCCTGCTCTCGAATCTCGCCCTGCTTGCCGCCGTGCAACTGGCGAGCTGGTTCATCCGCGCGATGCGCCCAGACCTCACCGTCCACGGCACGCGCCTTTTCGTCGGCATGATCGCGATTGCGTTCGTGTTCGACGCCGCACTCACTTTCCTCGTGTTCGCCGATGCGGGCGGCGCATGGAAGGTCTATCACCCGGTCAACGCGTTTTACGCGCGCGCCGTGGCCTATGCGCTCGCGGTTGCCGTCGCGTTCGGCCTCGCGCGGCGCGCCGGGCGGGCGGCAGCCCGGCGCGATGCAGGGGCGCGCGCCAAGGACGGCGCGCTCGTGATCGAAACGTCGCCGTACAGCAAGTCCACGCTGCCGATGTGAGCGCATCGGCGCCAGCACTCAACCGTTACTTCTTCCCGGCCTTGCCCTTTGCTTTCGCCTTGTCCGTCGCGGCATCGGCGGACGCACCCTGAGCGCCGTTCGCCGCCGCCTGCGGCACCACACCCGACCATCCCGGCAGATAGCGCGCATCGACATCGTGTGCGTGCGCAAGCGCGTCGGCGAGCGCCTTGTCGAAATCCTTCTGCACACGCGTAGCGCTCACCTTCTGGCGCAGGAAGTCGGCCCAAAGGAATTCGCTGAAGGGCGTCGTGTCCTTCGCGTAGCCGCCCGCCACACGCAGTTCGCCCGCGAGGCTCCGATAAGGATCGTCGGCGAGACCGGAAAGCTGTTTGGGCAACGACTCATAACCGCAACGCTCGCCCTCCGCGTCGAACGGATGCACCCACTGGTTGTGCTCCATCATCCGCCAGAAGATCGTCGGTTCCAGCCACGACAGGTCCTTGATCACCGTGACGCGCACGCTCGGCACGCCCTCGTGCAGCCAGGCCAGACCCAGGTGATGATGATCGACCACGTAGTAGCGCCCCTTCGGGCCGAGCACGGCCGGGAACCAGTGGTTCTCGATCGCGGCGGCGCGGCCTTTCTTGTCGAGCGTCTTCCAGTGCGCGCGCTTCATCTCCACCTCACGGTAGCCGACCGTACGCTGCGTCGGCCGCAGCTCTTCGAGATTGACCGTGATGAGATGCAAATCGGAATTCGACAGGTTCATGAAGCCTCCTTGTAGGTGTCCTGATGGCCGAACGCGCTCGATACGGCGTTGAAACCGGCGTTCAAGGCAACCCGCAACGATACCGCCGAATGCGTATGCGATGCGGATGATCTGAAGGCCCGATGCCGATGCCCGGTCTTCGGATCACGGCGTCTTGCCTGGGGTCAACCCCAGCGCGCCTGGGCACGCAGGATGCACGCGATCGCCGCTTGGCCTATAAAGGCACAAGCGATGCGTTGACGGGCCCGCTACCTTGCCCGCCGGAATTCCCAGGCCTCGCCCCCACGGTTGCACAGTCGTCGTTTCAGTCGCTTCAACATGCAGTCTCCTGCAGTTCGCGCGTCTTTCCGGCTCAATCACCGAATCAAGCGAGGGCATCTTGGATCTCGAAACCATCCGCGTCTTTATCATGACCCGAGGCATCGACTTCGGGACCAAGGTCCTGGCGGCGATCGTCCTGTGGATCGTCGGGCGCTGGGCCATCAACCTGGTCGCCGGCTTCCTGCGCAAGATTCTCGCGCGTAACGAGCGCGTCGATCCCACCCTCGCCCATTACCTGAGTTCGATCCTCGCCGCGCTGCTGAACCTGATTCTGGTGCTGGCGATACTCCAGGTGTTCGGCGTGCAGACGACCTCGTTCGCGGCGCTGCTCGCGGGTCTGGGCCTCGCCATCGGCACGGCCTGGGGCGGCCTGCTCGCGCACTTCGCGGCAGGCGTGTTCATGCAGGTGCTGCGCCCCTTCAAGGTGGGCGACTTCGTGACGGCGGGCGGCGTGACGGGCACGGTGAAGGAACTGGGCATCTTCGGCACGACCATCATCTCGCCCGACAACGTCGTGAACATCATCGGCAACAACAAGATCTTTTCGGACACGATCTCGAACTACAGCGCCACGCCCGTGCGCCGGGTCGAGCTGACCGCGAAGATCGCCAATGGCGTCGATCCCGTCGATGCGGCCAACCGTCTGCGCGCGGCGCTCGCGAAGATCCCGAATGTGGCGCAGGACCCCGCGCCGGACGTCGAGATCCTCTCGTTCACGCCCGAAGGCCCGCTGCTCGCCGTGCGGCCCTACACGAACAACGATACCTACTGGCAGGTCTACTTCGACACGAACCGCACGATTGTCGAGACCTTCCGGGACGCGGGCTACCCGACACCGGAAACGCCATCGATCTTCCGCCGCGCCGCCTCATAGCGCTCGCGCGGCCGAATCCGGCCGTGCAAAGAAAAACGGCATCGCCCGCGAGGACGATGCCGTTTTTTCATGGGGGAAGCGCGTTGTCTAATCGCTTCCCTCGATTTCCTTCTGTTGCACTCAATTACCGTTAGGCCCGCGCACGGCATTGCCGCCCGCGTTCTTGCGCATCATCTTCCAGAGGCCGCCAAGGACCACCGGCACGATCGCCGCGCCGATCCCCACCAGCACGATCACGTTGAGGTACTGACGAATGAACGGGATGTTGCCGAAGAAGAAGCCGAGCAGCACGAGCAACAGCACCCAGAACAACGCGCCCGCGATATTGAAGAGCTGAAAGCGCTGCATGCTCATCTGCGAAACGCCCGCGACGAACGGCGCGAAGGTGCGCACGACCGGAATGAAACGCGCGAGCACGATGGTCTTGCCGCCGTGGCGCTCGTAGAAGTTGTGGGTCTTTTCCAGCGCGGCGCGGTCAAGGAAGCGTTCAAGCACAGGAATGCGCGAATTGAACACCTTCGGGCCGATAGCGCGGCCAATCAGATAGTTGAGCGTGTTGCCCGTGACCGCCGCCACGATCAGCAGCGTGAGCAGCAGCCCGAGATTCATTTCGTGCGTGGCCGCGAACGCGCCGCCGATGAACAGCAGCGAGTCGCCCGGCAGGAACGGCAGCACGACGAGGCCGGTCTCGCAGAACACGATCAGGAACAGGACCGCATAGACCCAGGCACCGTACTGGTGGATGAAGACTCCGAGAAACTTGTCGATGTGCAAGACAAGATTGACGAACTGCAGCAGCGTATCCAAAAGTGTCCCTTATTGGTCATGGCCCGGCAGGCCCATTGTGTTGATCGAGGCTTGCAGAACCGGTGTTGCGCGAGAAGCAAAATTGACCGCGCCATGATACCGAAAGTGCCCGTCGTCACGAAAAATTCCCACGAAAATCCGCAAAAATTCGCCAAAAGCGCCGCCAATGCGCAGCAACCGTGTCGAAACCAGGGCCGCAAGGCCGCCTGCCCCGACTCGCTATAATTGCGCGCATGTCTGCCCATCTCGATCCCGGCGTTGATCCCAGCGCCCAGCCCACCGGCGCCACCGCGCCCGACACGGCCACCGACGCCGCGCCCGCCATCGACAGGAGCGCGCACGAGTCGCGCGCCGCGCAACCCGCACGCGCGATCCAGGCGCTGCCGGACCAGCTCATCAGCCAGATCGCCGCGGGCGAAGTGGTCGAGCGTCCCGCCTCGGTGGTGAAGGAATTGCTCGAAAACGCCCTCGACGCGGGCGCGACCACGCTGCGCATCCTGCTCGACGAAGGCGGCGTAAAGCGCATCTCGATCGCCGACGACGGCTGCGGCATTCCCGAAGCCGAGCTGCCGCTCGCGCTGATGCGTCACGCCACCAGCAAGATCCGCTCGCTCGCGGAACTCGAAAGCGTCGCGACGCTCGGGTTTCGCGGCGAAGCGATCGCTTCGATCGCCTCGGTCTCCGACATGTCGATCACGAGCCGCCCCGCGAGCGCCGCGCATGCCGTGAAGATCGACGCGAACACGGGCGCGCTCTCGCCCGCCGCCGGCGGCCAGGGCACCACGATCGAAGTGCGCGAGCTGTACTTCAACACGCCCGCGCGCCGCAAGTTTCTCAAGAGCGAGCAGACGGAACTCGGCCATTGCCTCGAGATGATCCGCCGCAGCGCGCTCGCACGGCCCGACGTGGCGATCTCGGTGCTGCACAACGGCCGCGCGGTCGAGCACTGGAACGCGAGCGATCCGTCCACACGCGTTTCGAAGATTCTCGGCGAGACGTTTGCGACCGCCCACCTGCCGCTCGACGAACGCGCGGGCGCGCTCGCCGTCTACGGCTGTGCGGGGCTGCCCACGGCAAGCCGCAATCGAGCCGATCAGCAGTACTTCTTCGTCAACGGCCGCTACGTGCGCGACAAGCTGCTCACGCATGCGGTGCGCGCCGCCTATGAAGACGTGCTGCACGGCGATCGTTACCCGTCGTATGTGCTGTTCCTCGACCTGCCGCCCGAGGCGGTCGACGTGAACGTGCATCCGTCGAAGATCGAAGTGCGCTTCCGCGACTCGCGCTCGATTCACCAGTTCGTGTTCCACGCCGTGCAGCGCGCGCTTGCGCGGCACGCGGGTGCGTCGCCCGAAACCACCTCGGGTGGTCATTCGGCGATGATCGAACCGCGTGCGATTCCGGGCGCGGGCGTGCTGGGCGGATCGGTCGGCCTCAGCTCCGGCGCAACAGGCGCGACGAGCGGTGCGCCATCGGGTTTCAGCCCGGCGTCGGGCACGTTCGGCACGGCCAGCGTGGCGAGCAGCTTCGGCGGATCGGGTGGATCAGGCGGCAGCTTTCCGTCGGGCGGTTCGGGCTCGCGCGGGTCGGGCTTCAGCTTCGGCGGGGCGGGAAGTTCCGGCGGCTCGGGAGGATCGAGCGGTTCGGGCAGCGGCAACACGTGGCTGCGCCAGTCGCGCATGCAGCAAGGCAGCCTGCCCGTCGCGCAGCCGCTCGCGCTCTATGACGCGCTGTTCGGCCGCAAGGATGTCGGTGCAGGCACCGCGGACGGCTCGACCGTGCCGCAGGCCGCCGACGCCAGCGCCTCGTTCGACATGCCCACGGCACAACCCGCGCAACCCTTCGACGCCCGCGACGATCACCCGCTCGGCTTCGCGCTCGGCCAGGTGCATGGCATCTACGTGCTCGCGCAGAACACGCGCGGCCTCGTGATCGTCGATATGCACGCCGCGCACGAACGCATCCTGTACGAGCAGTTCAAGAACGCGCTGGCCGAGCGCTCGCTCGCGGTGCAACCCCTGCTCATCCCGATTTCGATGACGGCCGACCCGGTGGAAACCGGCACCGTCGAAGAGGAAAAGGCCACGCTCGAAGCGCTCGGCTTCGACCTCGCGGTGCTCTCACCCACCTCGATCGCGATCCGCGCGGTGCCCGCGCTGCTCAAGGACGCCGACCTGCAGGCGCTCGCGCGCGCGGTGCTCACCGACCTGCACGCCTACGGCGGCTCGCGCGTGCTGACCGAGCGCCAGCACGAGATGCTCGGCACCCTCGCCTGCCACCACGCGGTGCGGGCGAACCGCCGCCTCACCCTCGACGAGATGAACGCGCTCCTGCGCCAGATGGAAACCACCGAGCGCGCCGACCAGTGCAATCACGGCCGGCCGACGTGGTATCAGCTCACACTCGCCGATCTCGATCGTCTTTTCATGCGCGGTCAATGAGCATGACGGATCACGTACTACCGGTCGCGTGCCTGCTCGGCCCGACCGCTTCGGGCAAGACCGCTTCGGCGCTCGCTTTCGCCGCCCAGTCGAAGGCGCGCGGACGCGAGGTCGAGATCGTCAGCGTCGATTCGGCGCTGGTCTATCGCGGCATGGACATCGGCACGGCCAAACCCAACGCCGAAGAGCGCGCGGCGGCCGTGCATCACCTGATCGACATCGTCGACCCCGCCGACGCCTACTCCGCCGCCAACTTCCGCGCCGACGCGCTGCGCGTGACCGGCGAGATCGTCGCGCGCGGCAACGTGCCCTTGCTGGTGGGCGGCACGATGCTCTACTACAAGGCGCTCACGCAGGGCCTCAACGACCTGCCGACCGCCGACGCCGCCATGCGCGCGCAACTCGACGCGGACGCGGCCCGCGACGGCTGGCCCGCGCTGCACGCGCGTCTGGCCGAAGTCGATCCGCCCACGGCCGCGCGCCTCGCGCCCAACGACTCGCAGCGCATCCAGCGCGCGCTGGAAATCTTCATGCTGACCGGACAGCCGATGTCGACGCTGCTGGCCGCGCCGCGCCAGGCGGCGACGGACGATGAAGCGGCGCGCTACCGCTTCGTGCCGATCGCGCTCGAACCGTCGGATCGCGGCGTGCTGCACAAGCGCATCGAGCAGCGCTTCGACGCGATGCTCGCGGGCGGTCTGCTCGACGAGGTGAAGGCGCTGCGCGCGCGTGGCGATCTCGATGCGGATCTGCCATCGATGCGTTGTGTCGGGTATCGGCAGGCCTGGGAATATCTGGATGGCGAGATCGACTACGCGACCATGCGCGATAAAGGCGTTTTCGCAACGCGCCAGCTCTGCAAGCGCCAGCTCACATGGCTGCGCGCGATGCCGGAGCGTATCGTCATCGACTGCTGCGCAGCCGACCTGACGGCGCAGGCGGTGGCGGCGGTGGAGCGCGTTAGCGCTTAGTGGTAGTCGTCTTCGCGCTGACAACTACTGCAATCGCTTTGTGCTGCAAGGAGACAGGATGGAGACCGTCACGTTGCCCCAGTTGCTCGTCGATCCCGAATTGCGCCGGGCCGCCGAAGAGGTATTGCACGAGAACGAATCACTATCCGACTTCATGGTGTCCGCGCTGCGCGAGGGTATCGCGCGTCGGCGGCTACGCCGTGAGATCGATGCGAGCAAAGCCGATTCCCGCGCACGCTATGACGACGCATATATTGCCGCCGAAGACGTGCATGCCGAACTCCAGAGCATGCTGAACGCCGCTCGAAAGAACGCCTGCAGTTAGCGGTCGCGCCCGGCACGATTGCTCGTCATCTGAAAAATCCCAGCGCCTCGGCAGCTACACCGCTGTCGAGGCGAGGATCTTGTGCGCTACAACATCGCCGTCCGCCCGCACAACCAGAGCAGCACTCGCCCCTTCTCCCGCCCGCCCCCGCACCGCATCACCAAAATCCGCGCCGCTGCGTCTTGACTTTCGCTTGGTCGAATACGATCATTCGTTCATCAATCGAGCAAATGATCATTTCGAAAGCCGACGGGCACACCGAACTGCGCACGCCAAATGCGCGCAGCGCCCTGAAAGGCAAAAACAGGAGACAACAATGGACAACGCACGCAGCGACGCGAACGTGATCCTGCACATCGGCGCCGGGTCGTTCCACCGGGCGCATCAGGCGTGGTATCTGCATCGCGTGAACCTCACGCGCCAGCCCGACGAGCCGGCGTGGTCGCTGTCCGTCGGCAATATCCGCGCCGATATGAACCCCGTGATGGACGCCCTTGCCGCCCAGCACGGCGTCTACACGCTGGAAACCGTCACGCCGCAGGGCGAGCGCCACTACGAGTCGATCCACTCGATCACGCGCGTTCTACCGTGGTCGGCGGACCTCAAAAGCCTGATCGAAGCGGGCGCCGCGCCCGCCTGCAAGATCATCGCCTTCACGGTCACCGAAGGCGGCTATTACCTCGACGAGCACGACCGTCTCGACACCGCGAACCCCGATCTCGCCGCCGATCTGAACGGCGCGCGCTCCACCATCTACGGCGCGCTCGCCGCGATTCTCGAAGCGCGCATGGCGCACGGCGGCGGCCCCGTCACGCTGCAGACCTGCGATAACCTGCGCAGCAACGGCAAGCGCTTTCATGCGGGGATGCGCGAATTCCTCAGCCTGCGCGGCGCACTGGCGCTGCGTGAATGGTTCGACACGAACACGGCCTGTCCCGATTCGATGGTCGATCGCATCACGCCGCGCCCCACGCCCGACGTGCGCGAGCGCGTGAAGGCCGCGACCGGCGTCGACGACGCCTGCCCGGTGATGGGCGAAGCCTTTATCCAGTGGGTGATCGAGGATCACTTCTGCGCCGGGCGGCCCGCGTGGGAGCGCGCGGGCGCGGAGCTGGTCGAATCGGTGATGCCCTACGAGGAAGCCAAGATCCGCATCCTCAACGCCACGCATAGCTGTATCGCGTGGGCGGGCACGCTGGTGGGCCTCGACTACATCCACGAAGGGACGAACGACGCCGATATCCAGGCCTTCGCGCGCGCCTACGTCACCGAGGACGTGATCCCCTGCCTCACGCCCAGCCCGCTCGATCTGGCGAAGTACCGCGACGTGGTGCTCGAACGATTCAGCAATCCGTATATTCAGGACACCAATCAGCGCGTGGCCGCCGACGGCTTTTCGAAAATCCCCGGCTTTATCGCGCCTACCATCGCCCAACGCATTGCGGCCGGCGCGACGCCTGCGGCCACCGCCATCCTGCCTACGCTGTTCCTGCGCTTCCTGCAACGCTGGAACGCCGGCACGCTGCCATACCCGTACCAGGACGGCGTGATGGACGGCCCGGCCGTGGCGAAGCTGTTCGAGTCGCCCGACCCGCTCGCGGCTTTTTGCACCGACAAGCTGCTTTGGGGCAGCCTCGCAGGGAACGCATCGCTGACGAGTGCGCTGCGCGAAGCGCTCGCGCGCGTCGACGCCTGGCTCGCGCAACGCGGCTGCAGCGTTTGACGACGCATCGTTTCCACTCCTCGCTCGACGCGCCATGCGCCCTCGGGTCGGCGCGCATGGCGCCGCCCTGCGCGCGCGGCTAAAGTAGCGCCTCCCCCTCACGATTTCCGCGCGCGCCCATGTACCTCGGCATCGACCTCGGCACCTCCGAAGTGAAAGTTCTGCTGCTCGCGCCCGATGGCCGCGTGATCGGCACGGCGGGCTCGCCGTTCACCGTTTCGCGCCCGCATCCGCGCTGGGCGGAACAAAATCCCGCCGACTGGTGGAACGGCACGCGCCAGGCGCTTGCCGCGTTGCGCGAGAAGCACCCGGGCGAGTTCGCCCAGGTGCGCGGCATCGGCCTCTCGGGGCAGATGCACGGCGCGGTGCTGCTCGATCGTGAGGACAACGTCCTGCGTCCCGCGATCCTCTGGAACGACATGCGCGCCGTGGACGAATGCGCGGAACTGACCGCGCGCGCGCCGCAGTTGCATCGCGTGGCGGGTAATCTCGCGATGCCGGGCTTTACCGCGCCGAAGCTGCTGTGGGTCGCGCGTCACGAACCCGAATTGTTCCGCCAGACCGCCTGCGTGCTGCTGCCGAAAGACTGGCTGCGCCTGAAGCTCACGGGCGGCAAGGTCTCCGATCCTTCCGACGCGGCCGGCACGCTCTGGCTCGACGTCGCCAAACGCGACTGGTCGGACGCGCTGCTCGACGCCTGCAACATGACGCGCGCGCAGATGCCCGCGCTTGCCGAAGGCAGCGCGCCGTCCGGCACGCTGCTGCCCGCCGTCGCGCGCGAATTCGGACTGCGCGAGGACGTCGTCGTGGCAGCGGGCGGCGGCGACAACGCCACCAGTGCAATCGGCATCGGCGCGGTGCAGCCGGGCGATGGCTTCGTCTCGCTCGGCACCTCGGGCGTGCTGTGCGTGATCGGCGACCGCTTCGCGCCCAATCCCGCCTCGGCGGTGCATGCGTTCTGCCATGCGATTCCCGATCGCTGGCATCAGATGAGCGTGGTGCTCTCGGCCGCCAGTTGCCTGCGCTGGGTCTGCAAGCTCACCGGCACCGACGAGCCCACCCTGCTCGCCGAAGTCGAACGGCTCGACGCGCGCACGCTGGGCCAGGCGCCGCTGTTCCTGCCGTATCTCTCGGGCGAGCGCACGCCGCACAACGACCCCTACGCGCAAGGCGTGTTCTTCGGCATGACCCACGCGACCGACCGCGCGCTGCTCGGCTACGCCGTGCTCGAAGGCGTGACGCTTGCGCTCACCGATGGCCTCGACGCCCTGCGCGCCGCGGGCACCGCAGTCGGCCCGCTCTCGATGCTGGGCGGCGGCGCGCGCAGCGCGTACTGGGCGCAGCTCGTGGCCGACGCATTCGACACCCCCACGCGTCAGCACGGCGGCGGCGAAACGGGCGCGGCGCTCGGCGCGGCCCGGCTGGGTTGGCTCGCGGCGGGCGGCGAATTCGACGCGGTGCTCGCGAAAGCCCCCGTCACGGCCGAATACACGCCCGATGGCGCGCGCCACGCAGCGCTGCGCGAACGGCTCGAGGCCTACCGTGCGCTCTACCGGCACGTGCGGCCGCTGTTCGACCCCGCGCGCGAAAGGCTGGCGTAAGGACGACGACGGATCAAGTACACTTCGTCCCCCCCGTATCTCCTATTCAACCCAGGCCGCGCCGATCTCCACCGTGCCCAAGTCCACCGAAAAACTCGATCTCGCCACCCGCGCCGCGTGGCTCTACTACGTGGCTGGCAACACCCAGAACGAGATCGCCGAAAAGCTCCAGGTCTCGCGCCCCGTTGCGCAGCGCCTTGTCGCGTTCGCGGTCGAAAAGAACCTGATCCGCGTACGCGTCGATCATCAACTGGCGGATTGCCTCGCGCTCGCGGACCAGCTCTCGAAGCGTTACGGCCTCTCCATGTGCGAAGTGGTGCCCGTGGACGACGACAGCCAGGAAGCGATCGACCGCAAGCTCGCCGTGGCGGGCGCGCAGGTGATGGAGCGCTATCTGAACGAGGAGCGGCCGATGGTCGTCGCGGTGAGCAGCGGGCGCACGCTCAAGGCCGCCGTCGATCAGATCGCGCAGATCGAGCGGCCGCAGCATCGCCTCGTGTCGATGGTGGGCGCGATCGCCCAGGACGGCTCGTCCAACCGCTACGACGTCGCGCTGCACATCTCCGAGAAAACCGGCGGCAAGCACTTCCTGCTGCCCGCCCCGCTGATCGCCGATACCGAGGCCGAGCGCGCGCAGTGGTGCAATCACCGTCTCTATCGCATCGTCGAATCGCTTTCCAGCGAGGCCGACGTGGCCTTCGTCGGCATCGGCAATATCGGCGAGCACTGCCCGCTGCACGAGGACGGCTTCCTCACCACGGACGAGGTGCACGAGTTGATGGGGCTCGGCGCGATCGCCGAGATGCTGGGCCTGCCGATCGACGCGCGCGGCAAGCGCGTCGATTCGCCGACGGGACGGCGCGTGACCAGTCTCTATCTGGATTCGCCGCCGAAGCGCCCGACCATCGGTTTCGCGGGCGGCGCGCGCAAGCGTGAGGCGCTGATCGCGGTGCTCAAGGGCGGCTGGCTGTCGGGCCTCGTGACCGACGAGGCGTGCGCACGGGCGGCGCTGGAAGCCTGAAGCGCAGGCTAGCCGCGCGCGAAAAAAAGCCCGCTCGAAAGCGGGCGTCCCTTGATTGGGGCAAGGCAACCTCAGACAAGTACAACGACACTTCAACGACACCACCGGATCGCAGCGCGGCACCGCCTGCGCAGCACCGCGATCCCGCTCCTGCTCCTGCTCAATTCAAGCTCAAGCCGCCATTTCCTGCGCGAAGCGCCGCTCGAACGCCAGGCCTTGCGCGTCGAACAGATGGCAATGATCGGGCACGGCACCCAGCTTCATCGTCTCGCCGCGTTCGTGCTTTTCCAGCGGCGGAATGCGCGCGATCAGGCCATCGGGCGCGACCGCCGATTCAGCGTAGAGATACGCCGCGTCGCCGAGCGACTCCACCGTCATCGCTTTCGCGCTCACGCCGTATTCGCCTGCGTTCACGTGCAGATGCTCGGGACGGATGCCGACCGTCACCTTGTCGCCCTCGCGCGCGTTACGCGGTTCGACCGACACCTTCTGCGTCTCGCCGGTGGCGTAGCGCACGACGATGCCGTCGCTCGCCACCTGCTGGATCTCGCCTTCGAAGAAGTTCATCTTCGGCGAGCCGATGAAGCCCGCCACGAAACGATTCGCGGGCGCGTGATAAAGCGTGTTCGGACTCCCAACCTGTTCGACGTTACCGGCCGACAGCACGACGATCTTGTCCGCGAGCGTCATCGCCTCGACCTGGTCGTGCGTCACGTAGATCATCGTGGTCTTGAGTTCATCGTGCAGACGCGCGAATTCCAGCCGCATCTTCACGCGCAGCGCCGCATCGAGGTTCGAGAGCGGTTCGTCGAACAGGAACACCTTGGGCTTGCGCGTGATCGCGCGCCCGATCGCCACGCGCTGACGCTGGCCGCCCGAGAGTTGCTTGGGCTTGCGGTCGAGCAGATGGTCGATGTGCAGGATCTTCGCGGCGTTCTTCACAGCCGCGTCGATCTCGGGCTTCTTCGCGCCCGCGAGCTTCAAGCCGAACGCCATGTTGTCGTACAGCGTCATATGCGGATAGAGCGCGTACGACTGGAACACCATCGCGATGCCGCGCTTGGCGGGCGGCACGTCGTTCATGCGCGTGCCGTCGATCGTCAGATCGCCGCCGCTGATGTCCTCCAGCCCTGCGATCATCCGCATGAGGGTGGTCTTGCCGCAGCCGCTGGGGCCGACGAAGACGACGAACTCGCCGTCCGCGATATCGAGGTTCACGTCGCGCAGGACTTCGTTGTCGTCGTAGCGCTTGAGGACGTTTCTCAGGATCACGCTTGCCATGATGTGTGTCTCCATTCGTTGCGGTGTGTGCGCCGGTCTTTGACCGATTGCGCAAGTCACCGCGTTTTCAGCACGTTCAATCCAGTACGCCGCGCCGCGCTCACTGCGCGCGCGCCTGCGCTTTCTGTATCCAGTCCGCTACCAGCGCGGGCAGCATGCGCATGTCGTCGAAGACGGTCTGCGCCCCGACTTCGCGCAACTCCAGCGCGTGCGCGTCGCCGCCCACATGCGCGCCGCCCACGAAACCGAGCACCGTCATGCCCGCCGCGCGCGCCGCGCTCACGCCCGTCACGCTGTCCTCCACCACGACGCACGCCTGCGGCGCGACGCCAAGACCCTGCGCCGCGGCGAGATAGACGTCAGGCGCGGGCTTGGGCTTCGCGACCGTATCGGCGCAATAGATGCGTTCGCCGAAGAAGCGCGTGAGGCCGGTGCGCGCCAGCACGCGCCGCACCACGGCCGTATAGCTGTTGCTCGCGCAAGCCTTGTTGAGCGAGATGGCGTCGAGCGCCGCGCTCACGCCGGGAAAGAGCGGGGCTTCGGCGGCTTCGCGCTCGGCCACCGCGCGAATGGCCTCGACATCGGCGTCGGTGAGACGCCGACCCAGCGCTTCGCTCGTGCCGCCAAGCACGCGCTCGATACGCTGGCCAAGCAGCGGCATCAGCACGGGCGCGACCTCGGCGCCCGGCCAGCGCGCTTCGAGTTCGCGCACCAGCACGCTCGCCGCCACCGCTTCGCTGTCGATCAGCACGCCGTCGCAGTCGCAGATCAATGCGGCTCGATCCATCCCTTGCATCATTTGACCGCCCCGAACGTGAGGCCGCGCACGAGCTGCTTCTGCGACAGCCAGCCGACGATCAGCACCGGCGCGACCGCCAGCAGCGAGGCCGCCGAGAGCTTGGCCCAGAACAGGCCTTCAGGGCTCGAATACGAGGCGATGAACACCGTGAGCGGCGCCGCGTTCGAACTCGACAGGTTGATGCTCCAGAATGCTTCGTTCCACGAAAGAATGATCAAGAGAAGCGCGGTGGAAGCAAGACCCGGCACCGCCATCGGCATGAGCAGATAGATGATCTCCTGCCACGTGGCCGCGCCGTCCATGCGTCCGGCTTCCAGAATGTCGCGTGGAATCTCGTTGAAGTACGTGTAGGCCATCCACACCGCAATCGGCAGATTGATGAGCGTATAGACGATGATCAGCCCGCTCACCGTGTCGAGCAGGCCCGTGTTCTTCCACAGCAGATAGATCGGCACGAGTACGCCCACCGACGGCATCATCTTGGTGGAAAGCATCCACAGCAGGATCTTCTGCGTGCGATGGTTCGGGAAAAACGCCATCGCATAGGCGGCGGGCACGGCGAAGATCAGGCAGACGACGGTCACCCCCGCCGAGATCAGCACCGAATTCCACGCGAAGCCGAAGTAATTGCTGCGCGCAAACACCTCGCGGAAGCTGTCGAGCGTCGGCATGAAGAAGATCGTCGGCACGTAGGCCTGCTGCTCGGTCTTGAACGCCGTGATCGTCATCCAGAAGATCGGGAAGAACAGCGCAATGGCGATGATCCACGCGAGCAGCCCCGGCACCACGCGGCCGATGAACTGCAGCGGCGAGGAGCGATTGACGGCGTGCGGCGACTCGGGTACGTGCGTTGCAGTAACCTGGCTCATTTTTCGTACTCCCCTTTGAGGTTGCGCGCGAGCATGCGCACGAGGAAGAACGACACGATGTTCGCCAGCACGACAGCCAGAATGCCGCCCGCCGATGCGATACCCACGTCGAACTGTTGCAGGCCCATCGAGTAGATCAGATAAGTGAGGTTGGTGGTTGCGTTGCCGGGACCGCCGCCGGTGGTCGTATAGATCTCGGCGAAGATCGACAGCAGGAAGATGCTCTCCATCATCACGACGACGGCAATCGCGCGGCGCAGGTGCGGCAGCGTGATGTAGAAGAACAGCGCGATCGCGCCCGCGCCGTCGATCTTCGCGGCCTCCTTCTGCTCCTGGTCGAGCGACTGGATCGCCGTAAAGAGAATCAGGAACGCGAACGGCAGCCATTGCCACGCCACGATCAGGATGACCGCGAACAAGGGATAGTCGGCGAACCAGTCGATCGGCGTCATGCCGAGCCCGCGCATCGCGAGGGCCACGAGGCCGTAGACCGGATGCAGGATCATGTTCTTCCAGATCAGCGCGCTCACCGTGGGCATCACGAAGAACGGCGCGATGGCGAACAGGCGCGCGACGCCCATGCCGACGAACTTGCGATCGAACAGCACCGCCATCAGCACGCCGCCGATCACGGTGATCGCGAGCACGGCCACGATCAGCTCGATGGTGTGGACGATCGACGGCACGAACGAGGGATCGGTCGCGAGGAACTTGTAGTTATCGAGGCCCGCGAAACCCTTGAGGTCGGGGTTCAGCAGGTTGTAGCGCGTGAACGAATACCAGATCGTCATCGCGAGCGGAATCGTCATCCACAGCAGCAGGACGGCGACCGAAGGCGACACGAGCCAGCGCGAGGCCGAGCGGCGTGTTTCCACTTGCTGGACGTTCGGTTTGGGCGCTCGGGTTCGATGGAATAGAGGCATGTGGAGATGAAGATGACGCATGAGGACCACCCTTCTCTGTTGCGCGCCGCGCGGGGGCACGACGCCGCATCTTGCTTCGCGAGGCGCGCCGGGCTGGGCGCGTCTCGCGACAAGGACAAGGCTTGCTTCTGCTTATTTCTGATACCCGGCCTGCGCCACGGCGCGATCGGCGGCGGCGTTGCCCGCCGTGAGCGCCTGATCGACGCTCATCTGGCCAGCCACCGCACCCGCGATGCTCTGACCCACGACCGTGCCGAACGACTGGAATTCAGGAATCCCGACGAACTGCACACCCGTGTAGGGCACCGGCTTGGCGGTCGGATGATTCGGATCGGCGGTCTGGATCGCCTTGAGCACGAAGTCCGAGAACGGCGCGGCCTGCTTGTACTCGGGGCGCTGATAGGTCGAGATACGCGTACCCGACGGCACCGAGGCCCAGCCTTCGTCCTTCGCGACCATTTCGATGTACTGCTTCGAGGTGGCCCACTCGATGAACTTCTTCGCGGCGTCCTGCGACTTCGACGACTTCGGCACCGCCAGCGCCCATGACCACAGCCAGTGCGCGCCGTTGGGCGTTGCCTGCGTCGGCGCGGCGGCGAAGCCGATCTTGTCGGCCACTTGCGACTGCGACTTGTTGTAGAGAATGCCCGCCGCGACCGTAGCGTCGATCCACATCGCGCACTTGCCCGAGGACATGAGCGTGAGGTTTTCGTTGAAGCCGTTCGAGCTCGCTCCCGGAGGGCCGTCCTTCTTCAGCAGATCGACATAGAAGCCCACCGCCTTCTTCCACTCGGGCGTCGTAAGCTGCGCGTGCCATTTCTCGTCGAACCAGCGTCCGCCGAAGGTGTTCACCACCGTCGTCACGTAGGCCATGTTCTCGCCCCAGCCCGCCTTGCCGCGCAGACAGATGCCGTAGGTGCCCGCGGATTTATCTGTGAGCTTGTCGGCGAAGTCCTTGATCTGGTCGTAGGTCGGCTGGTCGGGCATCTTGAGGCCCTTCGCCGCGAACAGGTCCTTGCGGTAATAGGTCATCGAGCTTTCGACGTAGAACGGCAGCGCGTAGAGCGTGCCGTTGTACGAGAGACCGTCGCGCGCCGTCTTCACGACGTCGTCGAGATCGTATTCGGCGGGCAGGCCCGTCATCGGCGCGAGCCAGCCGCGCTTGCCCCACTGCGGCGCTTCATACGTGCCGATCATCATCACGTCGAACTGGCCGCTGTTGGTCGTGATGTCGGTCGTGGCGCGCTGGCGCAGCACGTTTTCTTCGAGGATCACCCAGTTCAGCCTGATGCCCGGATTGGCTTTCTCGAAGGCCGGCGAGAGCTTCTTCAGCTCGATCATGTCCGGGTTATTCAACATCGCGACCGTGACGGTCTGCGCCTGCGCGGCACCGGCCGCGGCGATCAGCGCGCCCGCGCTGAGCGTTCGCAGCACGGTCTGGAATGCGGGTTTCATGGCGTTGTCTCCTTTGTTTGTTACGTTATGTCGTGCTGCCTGGGTTGAAGTCGCCGAATGCTTCGGTGGACTCAGCTCATCCAGTTGCCGCCGTCCACGTTGAGCGTCTGTGCGGTGATGTAGTCGGCGTCGGCGGAAGCAAGAAAGAGCGCCGCGCCTGTGAGGTCGTCCGGCAAGCCCATGCGCCCGAGCGGCACCGCCTCGCCCACGAGCCGCTTCTTCTCGCCGAGCGGACGCTGTTCGTAGCGCGCGAAAAGCGCGTCCACGTGCTCCCACATCGGCGTATCCACCACGCCCGGCGCGATGCCGTTCACGTTGATCTGGTGCGGCGCGAGTGCAAGCGCCGCCGACTGCGTATAACTCAGCACCGCCGCCTTGGTTGCGCAGTAGTGCGAAACGAGTGCTTCGCCGCGCCGTCCCGCCTGCGAAGACATATTGATGATCTTGCCGCCGTGGCCCTGCTCGACCATGCGGCGCGCAACGGCCTGCATCAGGAAGAACATGCCCTTCACGTTCACCGCAAAGAGGCGGTCGTAGATCTCCCAGGATTCGTCTAGCAGCGGGCGCATGTCGAACAGCGCCGCGTTGTTGAAGAGGATGTCGATGCGGCCAAAGTGCTCGACCGCGCTGGCGACGATGCGCTCGATGTCCTCGCGGCGCGTGACGTCGGCGCTGAGTGCGAGCACGCGTTCGGGGAACGCTTCGATTAGCGCGGGCGCGATGGCGTCGGCCGGCTTCACGTCGACGAGCACGCAGCGCGCGCCCTCGTCCAGATAGCGGCGCGCGACCGCCTCGCCAATACCGCTTGCCGCGCCGGTCAGCACGGCCACCTTGTCCTGCAAACGTCCTGCCGCCGGGTACGCGGGATGTGCCACAGGGTTGTCTCCGTTGTCGTTCTTGACGATGGACCCATCAGGCTTGCCACCCGACGCCGCCCATCACATGAACATTTGCTCTCTTGGTGGTCGAATGATCGGATACGGATGCACACATGTCAAGGCGGACAAACGCCAGCGGCGCGGATTTCGATGGTGCGGCGCGCCAGGCGCCCGCCGAACGCCCGCTGAGGAGCATTTACCGCGCCTGCCCAGCGTTCCTCGCGCCGTCTCCCCTGACAGGCTAACTCGCCAAGCTTTGTGATACGTTATATCATCTCGCCTTCACGGATTTTTGCCTTCGCCGGGTGCTGTCGCGCCCAGACGCCCGGCATGCCGCCCTCGTTCTCGTGCCTCGCTCTCGTCAAGGATAGAACCATGCTCGCATTCCCCCGCGCCACGCTGCGCACGCGCGGCCGGCTGGCCAACGCCGCCGCTTCGCTAACGCCCGTCGTCCGCTCGGCTGCGCTCGCCATTGCGGCGCTCGGCGCGCTGTTCGGTCCCGTGGGCGCCGCACGTGCCGCGGACACGGCGATTCCCGTGGTGGCCGCGGAGAACTTCTACGGCGACGTGGTCAAGCAGATTGGCGGCGCCTATGTGAACGTCACGAGCATCCTGAGCAACCCCGATCAGGACCCGCATCTCTTCGAAGCCAGCCCCAAGACCGCGCGCGCGCTCCAGCACGCGCGCGTCGTGGTGTACAACGGCGCGGACTACGATCCGTGGATGACGAAGCTGCTGGGCGCGACCGCCGGCCAGAGCAGCCAGCGCGTGACCATCGTCGCGGCGGACCTCGTTGGCAAGAAGCCGGGCGACAATCCGCACCTCTGGTACGACCCGCAGACCATGCCCGCCGTGGCGCGCGCCGTGGGCGCGGCGCTCGACGCCGCAGACCCCGCGCACAAGAGCGTGTACGATGCCAACCTTGCGGCGTTTCTCGGCTCGCTCAAGCCGATCGACGCCAAGGTCGCGGCGCTGCGCGCGCAGTACAAGGGCCAGCCGGTCACGGCGACGGAACCGGTGTTCGGCTATATGTCGGATGCGATCGGCCTCGATATGCGCAACCTGCGCTTCCAGTTGGCGGCGATGAACGATACCGAGGCGAGCGCCTCCGATATCGCCGCCTTCGAGCGCGATCTGCGCGAGCGCCGCGTGCGCGTGCTGATCTACAACAGCCAGGCGACCGAGGCGCTCACGCGCCGCATGCTGGGCCTTGCGCAGCAGTCGAAGGTGCCGAGCGTCAGCGTGACCGAAACGCAGCCGGCGGGCGTGAACTTCCAGCAATGGATGCTTGCGCAACTCGATGCACTCGGCCATGCGCTGGCCACGAAGTAAGTCCAATACCTAACGCAGTCAGCACGGAAAAGAAGCAATGACAGAGGCCTCGCGAGCGGCTCAGCACTCGACCCCGCATGCCGCGCACCACGCGCACGCGCCGCAGCCGGTGCTCACGCTCGCGGGCGTGACGCTCACGCTCGGCGATCGCACGATCCTGCGCGACGCCAACTTCGCCGTGAACCAGGGTGAGTTCATCGGCGTGCTCGGGCCGAACGGCGCGGGCAAGACCACGCTGATGCGCTCGATCCTCGGCCTCGTACCCGCCTCGCGCGGCGCGATCCGCGTGCTCGGCGAGCCGGTGGCGCGCGGCAACGCGAAGATCGGCTATATGCCGCAGACGCGCACGGCGCTCGCAAGCCGCCGGGTGCGCGGGCGCGACTTCGTGGCGATGGCGGCCGACGGGCACCGCTGGGGCCTGCCGCGCGCCGACGCCGCCACGCGCGCCGACGTCTCGCGCGTGCTCGATCTGGTAGGCGCGACGAAGCTTGCGGATCGTCCGCTGTCCGAACTCTCGGGCGGCGAGCGCCAGCGCCTGCTGCTCGCGCAATGCCTGCTCGGCGACCCGAAGCTGCTGCTGCTCGACGAGCCGCTCATCAGCCTCGATCCGCATCATCAACGCGGCGTGGTCGAACTCGTGCGGCGCGTGCAGCGTGAACTCGGCATCGCGGTGCTGTTCTCGGCGCACGAACTCAATCCGCTGCTCAACTCGCTCGACCGCGTGCTGTATCTGGGCAATGGCGTGGCGGCGCTCGGCAGCGTCGACGAAGTCATCACCGCGCCGGTGCTCTCGCGCCTCTACGGCTCGCCCATCGAGGTGATGCGCATGAAGGGCCGCATCTTCGTGATGTCGGGCGACGTCGAGGTCGAAAAGCACGACCACGAACACGAGCACGATCACCAGCACGACCACGGTCATTCGCACGACCACGGCCATAGCGACACCCACGATCACAACAACAACGCCCACGGCCATTCGCACGATGCTTGATTACGATTTCATGGTGAACGCCTTCGCGGCGTCGGGCATCGTTGCGGTGCTCGCGGGCATCGTCGGCTACTTCCTGGTGATGCGCGGCCAGACCTTCGCGGGTCACGCGCTCTCGCACGTGGGCTTCACGGGCGCGACGGGCGCGGTGCTCCTCGGCATCTCGCCGATGTGGGGCATGGTGGGCTTCACGCTGGTGGCAGGCCTGTCGATGGGTGCGCTCGGCGAAAAGCTCGCGGGCCGCGACGTGGCCATCGGCGTGATCCTGTCGCTCGCGCTCGGCTTCGGGCTGCTGTTTCTGCACTTCTTCACCGCCTACGCGACCCAGGTCACGGCGCTCCTGTTCGGCAACGTGCTGGGCGTGAACCGCGACACCCTCGGCGCGCTCGCGGCGCTGGCCGTGGCGAGCCTCGTGGCGCTTGCGGCGATCATGCGGCCGCTGTTGTTCGCCTCGCTGCAACCGGAACTGGCCGAAGCCAAGGGCGTGTCGCTGCGCCTCGTCTCGGTGCTGTTCCTCGGCATCGCGGCGCTGGCTGTGGCGGCCTGCACGCAGATCGTGGGCGTGCTGCTGGTGTTCACGCTGATGGTCGGCCCCGCCGCCGCCGCGCAGAACCTCACGACGCGCCTGTCGACCGGACTCGTGCTCGCGGCGCTGCTCGCGCTCGCGCAGGCGTGGATCGGCGTCACGCTCGCCTTTTACACCGACTGGCCGACGAGCTTCTGGATCACCGCGCTCGCCGCGCTGGTGTATGGCGGGAGCCTGATCGGGCGGCGCTGAGCGGAGCCGCTTCCGCCAAGCAAAAACGGCGTTGCACCGCGAGGTGCAACGCCGTTTTTTATGCCGATGCCGTCTCGATCACACCGCGTCAGCCGTCGCCCATGATCGAGCGCAGACGGCGCGATTCGTCCGCATTCGCGAGCAGCGCCTCGAAGCGCTGATCCGCGAGATGCGTGAGCGCCGCGGTGGCGTCGGGCGTCGCGATGTCGAGGCCGCGCAGCACATCCTGATCGGCGCCCGCGTCGCTGTCCAGATGTAGATAGCGCTCGCCCAGCTCCCTTGTGCAGAGCGCCTGCGCCATGTGCTCCTGCGCCTCCATGCTCAGCGCGAGCGCGGGCCGCGCCCACGCGAGGCCGCGCAGCGGCAGGCGGCTTGGCACGCTGCGGTGGCGCACACCCGTGGTGCCGACGCCCAGCATCCTCACCGGCACGCCGCGCCGCTGCGCCTGGCTCAGCGCATGCGCGTCGGGACAGTTCGCGGCAAGACCGCCATCCACGTGCCAGTCGTCGTCGAGCAACATCGCCGGGAAATGCGCGGGTGCGGCCGAGGTGGCGCGCGCGGCTTCGAGCAGCGTGCAGGTATCGGCTTCGTCGCCCGCCAGACCGCGGCTGCGCAACAGCCGCAGTTCGCCGAGCGACCAGCTCACGGTCGTGAGCATGAGCGGCTTGTCGATCTCGGCGAGCCGCTTGCTGGCCCAGCCATCGAGACAGGCGACGATCGCACGTTCGAGCGGCTCGGCCGCATAGACCTTTTCGCTCAACAGCTTGCGCAGTGTGCGCAGCGAGAGCCGGGGGAAAATCGTCGGCCCCCACTGCGCGAGCATCGCGTAGAGTACGCGCGCGCTCACACCCGCGGCGAGGCCCGCCGCGAGAATGCCGCCCACGGAGGTGCCCGCAATCAGGTCGAAACGCGCGCCTATCGGCGTGCTGCCGAAGCGCTCGCTTTCCTCGATGCGCGCGAGCAGCCTTGCCGTGTAGAGACCGCGATAGCCGCCGCCCGAGAGACTTAGCACGCGCGTGCAGGCGGGCGCCGGAGTGAGCCGGCCGTCGGGCACCCGGAACTGGTCGTCCAACGGCCTATTCCTCGAGCAGGGACACGACTTCCACCTGGAGCTTGCGCAACTCGCGGTGGTAGGTTTCCTCGGGCTCGACCAGCGTGCAGCCGTTGGCAACCGCCGTGGCGATCACCATGCGCGTGTCCTGGCCTACCGGATGACGCGTGCCGCCCTTCTCGATGTCGAGCGGATGATGACCGCGCCACTGCTCCCACTCGGAAGCCTCGTTGCCGGCGAACGGCAGCACGACCGAGCCGTCGTCCACGAGCGCGGCGAGGCGCGCTTCGAGCGCCTTCCTGAACGCCGCGCGGCGCGGCTCGCTCATCTTGTGCTGGGCGATCACCTGGCGCGCGGCCGCCACGCTGATGACGCTCAGATTGATGTCGCGCGCCTTCACGCCGCCTTCGATCCATTTGCGCGAGGCGGTGTCTTCGATGCACATGTCGATGAGCGTATTGGTGCCCAAAAGGAATCTCGGCATGAACGGCCTATAAAGTCGTTTTATCGCGGCACGCGGTAGTGATCTTCGGCGTCGATGGAGACGTCGCGCGGTAGCTTGCCCGAGGCCGGCACCGACGGTAGCCCGGCGAATACTTCGGCAACGGTGCGATCGCTGACCGTGTTGGACATGAGCGCGACGGCCTGGTCGAGGCCGAGGATGATGAAGGGCTCCTGGCCCTGGTTGACGACTTCGACCGAGCCCGATTTGACGCGCTTGAGCACGCTCGAATAATTCGTCTTGAAGGCCGAGATAGGCGTGCCGGCGGCGTTGACGTCGGTGGCGCCCACGCGTGCGGCGATCGCCTTCACGGCCGCCTGGAAATCGACCATGCGTCGCTCGGCGGACTCCTTGCGGCCTTCGGCGTCAATCAGGGATGCGGACATGGACGTAGACTCCAGAAAAGATCAACCTGACCAGATTCTAGTACCAACCTGACCAGATATCAAAAATTCACACGGGGTCGGATTCCCTGTCCGCAAGCCCTTGCGCGCGTTACTTCAGCAGTACCCGCGCGTGATGCGCCAGATGATCCTCGATGAAGCTCTGGATGAAGAAGTAGCCGTGATCGTAGCCCTCGTGACGGCGCAGCGTGAGCGGCTGGCCCGCCGCCGCGCAGGCGGCTTCGAACACGTCCGGATTGAGCTGGTTCGCGAGGAAGTTATCGGCGAGACCCTGATCGACGAGGATGCCCTCCTCGAACTTGCGCGCCGCATGGCCAACGAGTTCGCTGGCGTCGTACTGCTTCCAGGCCTCGCGATCCTCGCCCAGATAACCCGAAAACGCTTTCTCGCCCCACGCGCAACGCGTGGGCGCGGCGATCGGCGCGAATGCCGAGACCGAGCGGTAGATCTGCGGATTGCTCAGCGCGAGCGTGAGCGCGCCGTGACCGCCCATCGAGTGACCGAAGATCCCCAGGCGAGCGCCGTCGATCGGCAGGTTGGTCGTGACCGCCTCGCGCAATTCGTCGCGCACGTAGGTCGCCATGCGCCAGTGCGTCGACCACGGCTCGCGCGTGGCGTCGAGATAGAAACCCGCGCCCACGCCGAAGTCCCAGGACTCGGCTTCGCCCGGCACGTTGGCGCCGCGCGGGCTGGTGTCGGGCGCGATCAGCGCGATGCCGTGCTGCGCGGCGAAGCGCTGCGCGCCCGCCTTGATCGGGAAGGTCTCTTCCGTGCAGGTGAGGCCCGCGAGATAGAACAGCCCCGGCACCTTGCGCGTGCGCGCCTGCGGCGGCAGATAGACCGAAAATCGCATCGGCAGGCCGATGGCTTCCGAGTCGTGCTTGTAGATGCGCTGCACGCCGTCGTAGCAAGCGTGTTCTTCAATCAGGATCAGCATGGTTGCTCCGTTTTCACCATTGTCTTTGCATTCAGTCGTGCGCTTTGGCACTCACGCTGCGGGGAACCACGTCCGCACACGACCATAGAGGTCGATGAAGCGCGCGTAGCGTTGCGCGAGCGCGGCGTCCTCACGCGGCTGCGCGACGCGTGTCGCCGCCGGTGCGAGCGCCATCAAATCATCCATTCGCCAATGTCCGCTGGCCACGCCGCCCAGCAAGGCCGCGCCGCGCGTCGCCGCGTTCGGACAATCGATGGCGTCGAGTTGCGCGCCCAGCACGTCGGCAAGCAGTTGCCGCCAGCGCGCATCGACGGAACCGCCGCCCGCTAGCTTGAGCGTCGCGATGGCTGCATCGCACGTATCGTGCGTGTCTGGCGCAGCGCCCGCATTCGCTTCGCGCAAGGCGTCGAGCCCCGCGCGCAAGGCGAACGCCACGCCTTCGAACGCCGCGCGCATCAGCATGCCGCGCGTATCGCCGAGTCCCGCGCCGAGCCAGCCGCCGCGCGCTGCCGGGTCGAGCCACGGCGAGCGCTCACCACTCAGATACGGCAGGAACGTGAGCGTGGGCGACGGCGGCGCGGCAAACGCTTCCTCATACGCGAGCGCCCAATCGTAAGCGAGCCAGCCGCGCGCCGCTTCGAGCGCGACACCCACGTTCTGCATCGCAGCCATCGCATACCAGCCGCCGCTCGCCGAACGATAGCGATGCAGACCGCGCCGCGCGGGCGGCATCGTACGCGCGGTGACGAGAATCTGGCCGCCCGTGCCGGTGGTGAGCAGCGCGTCGCCGTCCTCGCCCAGGCCACTGCCGAGCGCCGCGCATGGCGTATCGCCCGCGCCCGTCGCGAGCACGACGCCTGCGGGCAAACCGAGTGCGTGGGCGGCATCGGCGCAGAGCGTGCCACTTGCCGCGCCCGACGCCGCCAGCGGCGCAAACCAGCGCGCGGGCACACCGAGGCGCTCGATCAGCGCGAGATCCCACGCGCCATCGGGCGCGGCGAGCGCAGTCGCGCAGGCATCGGATGGGTCGGCCACAAAGGCGGCCGGCGCCCCACCCGCCAGACGTACGCGCAGCCAGTCCTTCGGTTGCAGCGCCCAGCGCGTGGCGTCGGCGGTCGTGGGTTCGTTTTGCAGCAGCCAACGCAGCAGAGGCCCGGCCATGCCGGGCGCGACTGGGTTCGACGCCGCGCCTTCGTTTGCGCCTTCATTCGCTTCCTGCCACGCATCGAGCAAAGCATGCGCGCGCGTATCGGGCCACAGCATCGCGGGACGCAACGCCTGCCCCACCGCATCGGTGAGCACGACGCCATGCATCTGCCCGGAAAAGCCGATCCCGCGCACCATCGCGCGCTCGTCTTCGGGCAATCGCGCGCAGGCCTCGACCAGCGCGCGCCACCAGCGCTCGACATCGATTTCGGCCCAACCGGGCTGCGGCGTATCGAGCGTATAGGCCACGCTCGATACGCCACGCTCGACGCCCGCCTCATCGACGAGCGCAACTTTGAGTGAGCCGGTGCCAAGATCGATGCCGAGAAAGCGCGTGAGCGATGCGTTCATGCGATGAATGGGAAAGAAGGATTGAGACCGCATCCAGACGAGGCGTAGAGGGCTGGATCGCGACGGCCAAAAGAGCCATCATAGCGGTGCGAAATCCACGTCGCGAGCGGTCCGCGCGAGGGGTTCGATTCGATGCAGATCGCACGCATTTTGAGGGCGTTCACGGGTTAACCCGGTGGCTTGCCAGGCGATGCCAAATCGCCCCTATGTGAAAAGCGAAATAGAGATCATAACCACCCGACCATGCGAAGCGCGATCCGGAACGCGCCCGCACCACTGCGACCACGCGCCAAACGTCACGTGGATGTCATCGCGACGCCGCTCTAGCGCAACACTCGCCATCCATTCGAGCACCTGAAAAACGGCCTGAACGCCGCCTGACAGCGCCTCGCGCAGTTTGTCGCGACGCGCGGCAGCCGCATCGCGAGCCCCAGCCGAAGCCCGATCGCGCCCCGATATGACGCGCCGCGCGACCCATCCGCATATCGCCCCCGGAAAGCACGGAATAGTCCCCAGTGGTCTTGTTGCTTATTTTCGTCCCGCATACCTTGGAGGCCATATTCCCAAACGAAGACGGAGAGAGACGACATGCATCCCCAGGGTATCGAAAGGGCGCAGATCCGACAGGGTCGCGACCAGGTTCACCCGTGCGACGAGCGCCTGCCGTTCGGCCAGCTCCTCACGCTCGGCATCCAGCACGTACTCGTGATGTACGCGGGTGCGGTCGCGGTGCCGCTCATCGTCGGCGGCGCCATCGGCCTGCCGAAAGACCAGGTCGCCTTCCTCATCAGCGCCGACCTGTTCGCCTGCGGCATCGCCACGCTGATCCAGACGCTCGGCCTGTGGATCTTCGGTATCCGCCTGCCCGTCATCATGGGCTGCACGTTCGCCTCCGTCGGCCCGATGATCGCCATCGGCACGAATCCGCAACTCGGCATTCTCGACATCTTCGGCTCGACCATCGCGGCGGGGGCGATCGGCATCGTCATCGCACCGATGATCGGCAAGTTACTGCGCTTTTTCCCGCCCGTCGTGGTGGGCACGGTGATCGCCGTGATCGGCCTTTCGCTGATGGAAGTGGGCATCAACTGGGCCGCGGGCGGCGTGGGCAATCCGCACTACGGCGACCCGGTTTATCTCGGCCTCTCACTGATGGTGCTGATGCTGATCCTGCTCATCAACAAGTTCGGCCGCGGCTTCGTCGCCAATATCTCGGTGCTGCTCGGCATCGTCGCGGGCTTCGCGATTGCGCTGGCGCTCGGCCGCGTGAGCCTCGACGGCGTCACGCATGCGCCGTGGGTCGGCTTCGTCCTGCCGTTCCACTTCGGCCTGCCGAAGTTCCACGTGCTGCCGATCGCCACCATGGTGATCGTGATGTTCGTGACCTTTATCGAATCGACCGGCATGTTCCTAGCCGTGGGCGATATGGTCGAACGTCCGGTGGACCAGCAGACGCTCGTGCGCGGCCTGCGTGTCGATGGTCTGGGCACCCTGATCGGCGGCATCTTCAACTCGTTCCCGCATACCTCGTTCTCGCAGAACGTCGGCCTGATCGGCGTGACCGGCGTGAAAAGCCGCTATGTCTGCGCGATGGGCGGCGTGATCCTCGTGCTGCTCGGCCTGTTCCCGAAGATGGCGCAGATGGTCGCCTCGGTGCCGCCCTTCGTGCTCGGCGGCGCGGGCCTCGTGATGTTCGGCATGGTGGCCGCCAACGGCATCAAGGTGCTCTCGAAGGTGGACTTCGTGAAGAACCAGCACAACCTGTTCATCGTCGCCGTGAGCGTGGGTTTCGGCCTCGTGCCGGTGGTCTCGCCGCACTTCTTCGCGCAACTGCCGCCCGCCCTTTCGCCGATCCTGCATAGCGGCATCCTGCTGGCCTCGGTGTCGGCGGTGATCCTCAACATCATCTTCAACGGCGTGAAGAGCGAGCGCGCCGCCGAGCGCGACATCCGCCGCGCCGGTCACGATCTCGAAGGCCGTCATGCGCACGATGCGCAGCACGAGCCGGAAGCCGGACAGGAAATGCCGCGCAGCGCGGCACACTGAGTCGACGCGAGAGGTGCTCCGGCCGCGCATCGGGCGCGAGCCGGGGCCTTTTGCTGGTTTGGCGTCACGGGAAACCGTGACGCCTTTTTTATTGGTCGGTGCTTTCCTGCCGGTGCTTGCGCGCGCAACCTCACGGTCGATCTACCAGTCATCGCGCATAAAGTTGCGCTAAATCCCCCCTACGTACGCTGTTTGCATACATCGGCGCGCTGCGCATTCGCGCGCTGCGCTATATTCGGCCTCACCATTGCTTACGGCTAGCTGGCTGCCACAAAAAACAGGGGGACTTCGATGATCGACCGCACCATTCAACAACCTTCGTTCGCCTTTATCGCCGCCTCGTGGGCCGCGCTGTTCGCGGGCTTCTGCGCCTATCTGATCGGGCTGTGGAATGCGGGCATGCAACTCAACGAAAAGGGCTACTACTTCACCGTGCTCGTGTTCGGCCTGTACGCGGCCATCTCGCTGCAAAAGAGCGTGCGCGACCGCGCCGAAGGCCTGCCCGTCACCGGCATCTACTACTTCCTGAGCTGGACCGCGCTCGTGCTGTCCATCGCGCTGCTCGCCGTAGGCCTCTTCAACGCCACGCTCGCCCCTAGCGAAAAGGGCTTCTATGCGATGTCCTTCGTGCTCGCGCTGTTCGGCGCGGTCACGGTGCAGAAGAACACGCGCGATGTGCAGGCCGCGCGCACGCAGAGCGGCGAGCCGGTCACGAGCTTCGTCGCACGAGACCCTGAGGGTTCGAATTGAACGAGCGTCGCGACACGAAACCCGGCCTGCCATCCATGTTCAAGCTCCCCTCGAACCCCAGGTCTCTTGCGATCGGCGGCGCGATTGCGGCGGTCCTGCTCCTGTTTTTCATGAGCGTGCATGTGGTGCCCGCCGGGCATCGCGGCGTCGTCAAGATTTTCGGCGACGTGCAGGACAAGCCGCTCGCCGAAGGCCTGCACATCCTCAATCCGCTTGCGCAGGTGGTCGACTTCAACGTGCGCTTCCAGAGCGCCACCGCGACCAAGGCCGAGGGCGGCACAGCCGACCTCCAGGAAGTGTATGAGGACATCACGCTCAACTACGAGTACGACCCGGAGCATGCGCCCTACGTCTACAACAACTTCGGCAACGATTCGGATATCGAAGCGAAATTCATCGTCCCGGCGCTCTATGAGTCGTTCAAGGCCGTGACCTCGCAGTACACGGCCGAGCAACTGGTGACGCGGCGCGCGCAGGTCTCGCAGGACATCGTCAAGGTACTGCAGGCCAAGCTCGCGAAGTACCGCATCATCGTGAGCGACATCAACGTGCAGAACTTCCACTTCGACGAGCAGTTCGCCGATGCCGTGCGGCAGAAGGTGGTCGCGGGCCAGAACCGGCTGACCGCCGAGCAGCAACTCGAAACGGCGAAGGTCACGGCGCAGCAGCGGATCGTAGAAGCCGAGGGTCAGGCGAAGTCCATCGCGATCCAGGCGCAGGCGATCCAGCAGCAAGGCGGTTCGGAATATGTGGCGCTGGAAGCCGTCAAGAAGTGGGACGGACACCTGCCGCAACAATGGTCGGGCGCGGCCATTCCATTCGTGAATTTTGCCTCGCCGCAGCAGGCTGCGCGCTAGCACGTCAGCAAAACGCACGCGCGTAAAAAAACGCCACGGTCACCCGTGGCGTTTTCGCTTTCAGACTAGCTGACGCGCCGATTAACCCGCCGACGCTGCCGGCGCCGAAGCCGCCGCCGGTGCGCTGGCCGCGCCGTAATCGACCGGTGCATCGGCCGGACGCGGCGTCTCGCCCGCGTGCTCGATCCAGCCGCCACCCAGCGCGCGATACAGATCGACGAGGTTGGTCAGCCGCGCGAGGCGCGCCGAAATGAGCGACTGCTGCGCCGTGTAGAGGCTCGTCTGCGCGGTCAGCACCGGCAGGTAGCTGTCCACGCCGTTCTTGTAGCGCAACTCCGACAGGTCGAGGCTGCGCTGGTTCGCGTAGGTGCTGCGCTCGAGCGCCCCGATCTGCTGATCGTAGGTGCCGCGCGCGGCGAGGCCATCGGCCACTTCGCGGAACGCCGACTGGATCGCCTTCTCGTAGTTGGCGATCTCGATACGCTTTTGCACGTTCGCGAGTTGCAGGTTCGCGATGTTCGAACCGCCCTCGAAGATCGGCAGCGTGACCTGCGGCACGAAACTCCATGCCGCCGTGCCCGCCTTGAAGAGCCCGCCGAGCGACAGGCTTTCGGTGCCGAACGCCGCCGTCAGCGAGATCTTCGGGAAGAACGCCGCACGCGCCGCGCCAATATTGGCGTTCGCCGCGAGCAGCGTTTCTTCGGCCTCCATGATGTCCGGACGCCGCGTGAGCAGGTCGGACGGCAGGCCCGCCGGAATATCGGCGACGAGGCTCTGGCCGTCGAGCGGCAGGCCTTGCGGCAGGTCCGCCGGCAGCGGCTCGCCGATCAGCAGCACGAGCGCGTTCTCGGCCTGCGCACGGGCGCGCAGTTGCGCCTGCAGGTTGGCCTGGGCGTTCTCGACCACGGTCTGCGCCTGGCGCAGATCGAGTTCGGTGCCGGTGCCCGTGTCGAACTGCGCCTTCGTGATGTTGTACGAGTCCTGCGCCGTCTTGAGCGTGTCCTGCGTGACCTTCACGAGGTCGTCGTCGGAGAGCATCGTCAGGTACTGGTCCGCGACCTGCGAGACGAGCGAGATTTCCGCCGCCTTGCGCGCCTGCGCCGTGGACAGGTACTGCGCCAACGCCTGGTCCTTCAGGCTGCGCACGCGCCCCCAGAAGTCGATTTCCCAGGACGCCTGCACGCCCACGTTGTAGACGCTGTACGGATTGTTCGCCGCCGTCTGCAAGGACTTGGGCACCCGCGTGCGGGTGTCCGTGCCCACGCCGTCGATGGTCGGGAACAGATCGGCGCGCGTGATCTGATACTGCGCGCGCGCCGCCTCGACGTTGAGCACCGAGACGCGCAGGTCGCGGTTGTTCTTCAGCGCGATCGCGACCAGTTGCTGCAGGCGCGCATCGACGAAGAAGTCGCGCCAGCCGATCTCGGTGGCGGCCGCGCCGTTGGCGCTGTGCGCGGCCTGACCATTCTCGCCCGTCGCGCCCGGCTGGGTCGCGTAGACGCCGCCTTGCGGGAAGGACTGCGAGACCGGCGCGTCGGGCCGGTGATACCACGGCGCCATCGTGCAGCCCGCGAGCAGCGCAGCGCCCGCTGCAATTACGGATAGTTTATGCATCTCAATGTCCTTCCTTGCCCGGGCCGTCGTTGCCACCCGTGCCACCCTCTCCGCCGTTGTCGGCGTCGTGGTCGTGCGCGTGGTGCTCTTCATAGTGCTGGAGCGCCGCATCCGGGTCTTCCTTCTCGCCGGCGAACTTCGCGCGGATCACCACGAAGAACATCGGGATCATGAAGATCGCGAGGAACGTCGCGGTCAGCATCCCGCCGATCACGCCAGTACCGATCGCGTGCTGCGAAGCCGAACCCGCGCCGTTACTGATGGCGAGCGGCAGCACGCCCAGAATGAACGCGAGCGAGGTCATCAGAATCGGCCGCAGACGCAGTCGGGCGGCTTCGAGCGCCGCTTCGATCGGGCCCATCGTGCCTTCCGCCTGGAGGTCGCGGGCGAATTCCACGATCAGAATCGCGTTCTTCGCCGACAGACCCACGGTGGTCAGCAGACCCACCTGGAAGAACACGTCGTTTTCCAGACCGCGCAGCGTCACCGCCAGCAGCGCGCCGAGCACGCCGAGCGGCACCACCATGATGACCGCGAACGGAATCGACCAGCTTTCGTACAGCGCCGCGAGACACAGGAACACGACGAGGATCGAGATGCCGTAGAGAATCGGCGCCTGCGAGCCCGACTGACGTTCCTGGAACGACAGGCCGGTCCACTCGTAGCCGATACCCGCGGGCAGCTTCGCCGCGATCTGCTCCATCGCCGTCATCGCCTGGCCGGTCGATTTGCCCGCGCTCGCCGCACCCTGGATTTCGACCGCCGAAATCCCGTTGTAACGCTCGAGCTTGGGCGAACCGTAGGTCCACTGGCCGCTTGCGAACGAGCTGAACGGCACCATCCCGCCCGCGCTGTTGCGCACGTACCAGATGTTCAGGTCGGTCGGCGTCATGCGGAACGGCGCGTCCGACATCACGTACACCTTCTTGATCCGGCCGTCGACGTCGAGGAAGTTGTTCACGTACGACGATGCCCAGCCGATCGAGAACGTGTTGTCGACCGACGCAGCCGTCACACCGAGCGCTTCAGCCTTCTCGCGGTCGATGTTGATCTTGTACTGCGGCGTATCGTTCAGGCCGTTCGGACGCACGAGGGCCAGCGACGGATCCTTCGCCGCCATGCCGAGCAGCATGTTGCGCGCTTCCATCAGCTTCTCGTGACCGAGGCCGCCGCGATCCTGGAGTTCGAAGTCGAAGCCCGAGGCCGTGCCGAGTTCAGGAATCGACGGCGGATTCACCGGAATCACCATCGCGTCCTTGTAGCCCGCGTAGTGACCGAACACGCGGCCCACCAGCGCCTGGACCTTCTGGTCCGCGTGCTGGCGTTCCTTGTAGTCCTTCAGGCGCACGAACACGAGACCCGAGTTCTGGCCGCGACCCGCGAAGCTGAAGCCGTTCACCGTGAACGTCGACTCGACGATCGACTTCTCGTCGTTGAGCAGATAGTTCTGGATGTTGGCCAGCGTGCGCGCCGTGGTTTCCTGGGTCGAGCCCGAAGGCGTCTGCACGATCACGAACATCGTGCCCTGGTCCTCATCGGGCAGGAACGACTTGGGCAGGCGCACGAACAGGAAGCCCACCGCGACGATCACGGCCAGATAGATGATGAGCCAGCGGCCCGAACGCTTGATGACGTGGTACACGCCGCTGTGATACTTGTCGCGGCTCTTGTCGAACGTGCGGTTGAACCAGCCGAAGAAGCCCTTCTTCTCTTCGTGATGGCCCTTCGGGATCGGCTTGAGGATGGTCGCGCACAGCGCCGGCGTCAGAATCAGCGCGACGAGCACGGACAGCACCATCGCCGCCACGATCGTCAGCGAGAACTGACGATAGATGGCGCCCACGGACCCGCCCGAGAACGCCACCGGCACGAACACCGCGGAGAGCACCAGCGCCACGCCCACGAGTGCGCCGGTGATCTGGCCCATCGCCTTGCGGGTCGCTTCCTTAGGCCCCAAGCCCTCCTCCACCATCACCCGCTCGACGTTCTCCACCACCACGATCGCATCGTCCACCAGCAGACCGATTGCGAGCACGAGGCCGAACATCGACAGCGTGTTGATCGAGAAGCCCACCGCCGCCATGATCGCGAACGTACCCAGCAGCACCACCGGCACCGCGATCGTCGGAATCAACGTCGCGCGCAGGTTCTGCAGGAACAGGTACATCACGAGGAACACCAGCACGATGCCTTCGAGCAGCGTCTTGATCACTTCCTCGATCGACAGGCGCACGAACGGCGTCGTGTCGTACGGGTACTTCACGACGAGACCGTGCGGGAAGTACTTCGAGAGGTCGTCGATCTTCTGGCGCACGAGCTTCGCGGTTTGCAGCGCGTTGGCGCCCGTCGCGAGCTGAATGCCGAGACCGGCGGTCGGCGCACCGTTGTACTTCGTGTCGAAGTTGTAGTTTTCGCCGCCCAGACCGATACGCGCCACGTCCTTCAGACGCACCTGTGAGCCGTCCTGATTCACCTTCAGCAGGATGTTGCCGAACTCTTCAGGCGTGTGCAGCAGCGTCGATTCGGTGATGGTCGCCTGGAACGACTGCCCCGCCACCGACGGCGTGCCGCCAAGCTGGCCGCCCGCGATCTGCACGTTCTGCGCGGTGATCGCGGCCGTCACGTCGCTTGGCGTGAGGCTGTAGTTGGTGAGCTTGTTCGGATCGAGCCAGACGCGCATCGCGTACTGCGAGCCGAACAGCGTGACCGTACCCACGCCGTCGATACGGCTGATCGGATCTTCGACGTTCGACGCGACGTAGTTCGCGAGGTCGTACTTCGTCATGCTGCCGTCTTCGGACACGAACGCCAGCACCAGCAGGAAGCTGCTGCTCGATTTCGTGACCTTGATGCCGAGCTGCTGCACCACCTGCGGCAGAATCGGCGTGGCGAGCTGCAGCTTGTTCTGCACCTGCACCTGCGCGATGTCCGGGTTGGTGCCCGCGGCGAAGGTCAGCGTAATCGTGGCCGTGCCCGAGTCATCGGACGTGGACGACAGATACAACAGATGGTCCAGACCGCTCATCTGCTGCTCGATCACCTGGGTGACCGTATCTTCCACCGTCTTCGCCGACGCGCCCGGGTAGGTCGCGCTGATCTGGATCGACGGCGGCGCGATGGTCGGATACTGCGCGACCGGCAGCGTGAACACCGACGCCACACCCGCCAGCATCAGAATGATGGCGATCACCCACGCAAAAATCGGGCGATCAATAAAGAACTTTGCCATGAAGCAGGCTCCCTGTTATTGCGCGGCGGAAGCAGCGGGTGCAGAAGCGGCAGCCGCGCCGGATGCGCCGGATGCGCCCGATGCAGCGCCCGCGTTGCCCGAAGCCGTCGCCTCGTCCGCCGACGGCGCGCCCGGTGCGGGCGGCGGCGGCAGATGGGCGTCGACGGCCTTGACCGAGGCGCCCGGCTTGACCTTCTCGGTGCCTTGCACGATCACGCGATCACCCGCGTTCAGGCCGCTTTCGACGATCCAGTCCTGACCCTGCGAGCCCGTCGTGACGATCGGGTGCAGTTCGACCTTGTTCTGCGGGTTGACGACGAGCACCGTCGCCTGACCCTTCTGGTCGTGCTGGACGCCCACTTGCGGCACGAGGAACGCGTGTTCGTTGGTGCCTTCGTCGATGCGCGCGCGCACGAACATGCCCGGCAGCAATACGCGGTCCGGGTTCGGGAACAGCGCGCGGATCGTGACCGACCCGGTGGTCTGGTCGACCGTGACGTCGGTGAACTGGAGCTTGCCCTGCTGCGAGTAGGTGCGGCCGTCTTCCAGCACGAGCGAGACCTTGGCCGCGTCCGGGCCGTTGGTCTTCAGGCGCCCTTCTTCGATCTCGCGGCGCAGCTTCAGGCCGTCGAGACTCGATTGCGTGAGGTCCACGTACATCGGGTCCATCTGCTGCACGGTCGACAGCAGCGTCGCCGCGCTCGCCTGCACATAGGCGCCCGGCGTGACCTGCGAGATGCCAACCTTGCCGGTGATCGGCGAGAGCACGTCGGTGTAGCCCAGGTTGATCTGGGCGGTGTCGACGGCGGCCTTGCCAGCGTCAACGTCGGCTTGCGCCTGGCCTTGTGCGGACACCGCGTTGTCGTAGTCCTGCTTGCTCACCGCGTTGGCGGAAACGAGCACCTTGTAGCGCGCGACGAGTGCGTTCTGCGTGACGAGATTCGCCTTCGCCTTCGCGAGCGTGGCCTTGGCGTTATCGAGCGTGGCGATGTACGGCGCCGGGTCGATCTTGTACAGACGCTGCCCCGCCTTCACGACCGAACCTTCGGTGAATTCGCGGCGCAGCACGATGCCATCGACCCGTGCGCGCACTTGCGCTACGAGGAAAGCATTGGTGCGGCCAGGCAGTTCGGTGACGACCGGCACGGGGCTCGGCTGGACGGTGACGATACCGACTTCGGGAGTTTGCGGCGGCGGCGCCGACTGCTTTTGCCCGCAGGCTGCGAGCACTACGGCAGCCGTCGCGAAGCTGATTAGGCGGAATGGAACCCGTTCGACGCGCATGGAGCGACCTCTGTCTATAACTGACAATTAAAAGCGTGCGGCGTCCTCTGGTTGAGAAAGAGGGCGACGACACACGCCAGCATCTGGCAATACCTGACGGATAACCCGGTACTTCAGGAAAGGCGCGATACCGGTCAGCAACATCCATCCGGGCGATTTTCTGGCGCGCCACACAAGGGCGTCGCGCATTGGGGTTTCTACGACCGCTTGGCCAGTGACGGATATTAACCGGACATCACTACTTGAGGTATCCAGGTGGTGGGGTGGTATTATAGATACATTCGCGAATGAATGTTTAAGAACGCTTCAACCCCATCTGGAAGCGCTCGGGAAGATTCCGCGCATGACATCGATATTACAAATCAAGACTTTGCGCGACTGGCCCTTTAGGGCCTGGTCATCGTATTCATCACCCGCAAGGCGCTCAATAAATCATGGCCCGACGTACGAAAGAGGAAGCGCTGGAGACGCGCAACCGGATCCTCGACGCCGCCGAACACGTCTTCTTCGAGAAGGGCGTCTCGCGCAGCTCGCTCGCCGATATCGCCCAGGCGGCAGGCGTGACGCGCGGCGCTATCTACTGGCATTTCGAGAACAAGGGCGACCTCTTCACGGCCATGTTCGACCGCGTGATCCTGCCGCTCGACGAGCTCAAGGCCGCCTCGGTCGATCCCAGCGAAGCCGACCCGCTCGGGCGTATCCGGGACCTCTGTGTACTCTGTCTGCGCGACACGGCCACGGACGCGCGACGCCGGCGCGTGTTCGAAATCCTGTTCCTGAAGTGCGAATTCGTGGAGGAGATGGGGCCCGTGATGGCGCGCCATCAGGACAACATCCGCGAAGGGCTGGTGCGGATCGAAGAAGGTCTGCGCAACGCGATGTCGAAAGGCCAGTTGCCCGCCGATCTCGACGCTGCGCGCGCCGCCCGCGTGCTGCACTCGTTCGTCACCGGCGCGCTGCACGATATGGCGATCCTGCCGGATATGTTCGACGTGGCGAAGAATGCGCAGCGTCACGTCGAGGCGATGCTCGACGCGCTGCGCCATAGCCCGGCGCTGCGCGTGGGACCGGACGAGGATCGTTGATCGCCGGTTGCAGATCGCTCTGGCCGGCAAAAACACCCCGACGCCGCTTCAGCTAGCCGTGTAGTGCCGCGCCACGTAGAACAGGATCGCGACGAAGAAGATCATGGCGGCCCAGGCCCAGCCAGGCATCGCATGCGGGGTGGGTTCGTGTTGCAGCATGCTCGCGGCGCGCCCCGAGAGCGTGCCGCCCGCGTGCTGCGGCAGCAGATGCGCGCGCCGCGCCACGGCCGCCAGATTGATCGGCCGCAGGAACACGTGCTGACGCCGCGCCTCCTTCCCGCGCGCGCGATTGGGCGCACGGCCATGCTTGGCCGCAAGCACGGCGCAGAACTCCGTGAAGAATTCATCCGCCAGTTCGTGCAGCGCGTTTTCGATCTGGCGCGGCGGCAACTCGCCGAGCGGCCCTGTGAGCGTCGCCCAGACGGAATAGTCGATCCGAGTGCTCATGCCGCGCTCTGGCGTGGGCGGCGTCGCCGCCCGCTCCTCTTCCCGCAATGCCACATCGATCTGGCCGCGTAGCGAGCCGATGCCGTCGGCGCGCGCGCGAAAGCTCAGCACGCGGCGTGGCGTGAGCGGCACTTCGGCGACGTCGTTGGCGATGTGAGCGCGCACTTCGTAACGTGCGCGCAGCGGCCCGAGCGGCACGGTGAGCGTGATCGCGTACTCGCCGGGGCCCAGCTTGCGGAACGACTCGCAATGCTCCAGGCTCGCGCGCACGAGCGCAGCGTCCTGCAACGCCTGCCAGACGGCGGACGGCTCGAGCGGAATCCTCAACGCGTCGTTCAGTTCCATGGCGGCTCCCCGGGAGCGGTTCGAGAAGGTCGGTTTATTGTCGAAGGAAATGTCTGGCTTGCGTTGCGCACGGCTCAGGAGGTCTGGTCGATGCGATCCACGCGGGCGGCGTCGAACGCCAGATAGCCGCTGATGCCGCGCACCGCCTCGTGGGGCGTCTCGTAGCTCCACGCGGCGTCCTCGATGTGGCCGCTCTCGGTGCGCAGGTGAAAGTACGCGGCCTCGCCCTTGTGCGGGCATGGCGTGGTGCGGGCGGAACGTTCGAGCCGCGCCATGTTCACGTCGGCGCGCGGGAAATAGAAGACTTCGGGGTAGCCGGTTTCGCACAGCGTGAGCGCAGCGTGCGTGTCGGCGATCGTGATGCCGCCGTGGATCACGCGCACGCGATGACGATTCACGATGATGTCGATACGATGGCCGGCATCTGGTTCGACCGCCATGGCCTGCTCCCTGATCGAGGTGCGCCGCCGTGGGCTGGCGCATCGCCGCGTGCTTGCCGGCATGCCGGCGTGTTGCCGGTCCTGGCTGATTCTTGCTGCTCCCTGACGGGCGCGTGGCCGGGCATTCTCGTGTGAGCGCATGTCACCGCGGTGAAGGCGGCGCAGGCAGCGAATGACGAAGGCACGAAAAAAGCCACGGCAGACCCGTGGCTTCATTATCGACCAAACTGCGCCAGCTTGCGCAACTTCGATGCAGGTGCGCAAGCCGCCTGGAAACGGCCAACTCCGGCCAAGCGGTGAGACGGGGCGGCAGCACGCGGCGCGCCGCCCTGTCCGCCATCAGCGAGAAGCGGGAATCACCCTGCTACTCACCCCGCCATCACCAGACGAACGACGCACGTGCGCTGCCGTTCGAGCCCACCGTTACCGCACTGGTCTTGTCGACGCCTGCGTGGCTCACGTGCACCGTGTAGCGGCCCGGGCGCACGCGCACGAGCATGTAAGGTCCGCGCGAGGTGGCGTCGAGCACATTGGCGCCGTGAGCGTCGGTGATCTGCACGCGCACGTCGGCGAGGAATTCGGACTTGGGGCCGGTGAAACGCAGCGCCAGCGGCCACGAATGTTGCGCCGCCTGCAACGCCTTCGACTCGTCCTGACCGACGCCGCCCGACACGTACGAGACATCGCCCTGCTTCTGGACCTGCGGCATGCCCTCGCCGTTGGCGTTGCCGGCGCTGGTGTCGTCCGTGCTCGAGCCGCCGACCGTGGCGTTGCCCTGGGTGCCCCGCATATCGTCGGTGCCGGCGTTGCCGCCGGGCGGCATGTTCTGCTGCGCCGCGGCACTGCCCGCAAAGCCGATTGCCAGGGCGGCCGCCAGCGCGGCAGCCGGGAGAACGGGACGCGTGTTTCGGAACATTTTCATCTTGACTGCTCCTTACAGGTTGCTCTGGTGACGTCAAAGCGCAAGCCGTATGCCCGGCGCGTTCTCCTCAGGTATAGGCAATCCGCTCACGTTGCGCCGTTGCGTCGCCCAAAACCAGGCGCACAAAAGAAAACTGCCGCTAGGGCACGAAGCCCCGGCGGCAGTGAAAAAGCGGCCCGACAATCCCGGTAAGTACAACGCAGCAGGCCGCCAGAGCGAACTGTTCCGTCAGCGCGCCTAGCCGAGATCGACCGGCACGAAGATCTGCGCGTCGTCGCGCTGGATCAGGAGTGCGATGCTATTGCCGGCCTGCGCGATCATCTGCTTGAGCTGGTCGGCGCTGGTGACGGGACGACCGTTCACCGCGAGAATCACGTCGCCCGACTGGATGCCAGCGCTTTGCGCCGCCCCGCCCGACTGTTCCACGAGCAGGCCATGATCGAGCGAGCTGTTGCTCTTCTCTTCCGGCGTGAGCGGGCGCACGGCCACACCCAGGCGCCCCTGCATCTCCGACTTCTGCGGGTCGTTCGAGGCGACCTTGCTGTCCGAGAGCGAGCCGATGGTCGCGTTGAGATCCTTGGTGCCCTTGTCGCGCCAGATCTGGATGTCGGCCTTGGTGCCCGGCTTCATGCCTGCGATCAGCGCGGGCAGATCGGACGAGTCGCCGATCTGCTCGCCGTTCACGGCCACGATCACGTCGCCCGGCTTCAGACCCGCCTTGGCGGCCGGCCCGTTGGCGTCCACCGAACTCACGAGCGCGCCATGCGGCTTGTCCATGCCGAACGAATTCGCCAGCGTCTGGTTCATCGACTGCACCGCGACGCCCAGGCGCCCACGGCTCACATGGCCGGTCTTGACGAGATCGTCCTTGACCTTGATCGCCTCGGTGATCGGGATCGCGAACGACAGGCCCTGGAAGCCGCCCGTCTGCGAGTAGATCATCGAGTTGATGCCGATCACTTCGCCCTGCAGGTTGAAGAGCGGGCCGCCCGAATTGCCGGGGTTCACCGGCACGTCGGTCTGGATGAACGGCGTGTAGTTCTCGTCGGGCAGCGAACGCGACTTCGCGCTGATGATGCCCGAGGTCACGGTGTTGTCGAAGCCATACGGCGAGCCGATCGCCACCACCCACTGGCCGACCTTGCTCTGGCGCGGATCGCCGATCTTCACGGTCGGCAGATCCTTCGCGTCGATCTTGAGTACGGCAACGTCGGACTGCTTGTCCGCGCCGACGACCTTGGCCTTGAATTCGCGCTTGTCGGTGAGCTTGACCGTCACGACGTTCGCGCCGTCCACGACGTGCGCGTTGGTGAGGATGTAGCCGTCAGCGCTGATGATGAAGCCGGAGCCGAGGCTCGCGCTCGGCGCGTCGGGCTGCATGCCGCCGCCGCTGCCATCGTCGCCGCCCGCACCGGGCATGCCGCCGTAGAAGTGCTTGAAGAACTGATAGAACGGGTCGCTCGGATCGATCGGCAATTGCTGCGGGCCGCCGTTACCGCCATTGCCGCCGCGCATGGCGGTCTGCTTCACCACGTGCTTCGCACTGATGTTGACGACCGCCGGGCCATAGGTTTCCACGAGGCCCGAGAAGTCGGGAATGCCGGTCTTGGCCGCGGCTTCGGCGGGCATCATCGCGGCCTGGGCCGGCGTGATGACCTGCGGCGGCGGCACATCGCGGCGCCCGGCCACATAGCCCGCCGACAACGCGACGGCAACAGCGATGGCCACGGCACTGCGGGTAAGGACTTTGGTATTCATAGTGGATGGACTCCTTGCGCGGGATACTGTCACGACGTAACGAAGGTTAAGCCGTGTCACTTAAAGGAGTCTTAATTCAGGAACGAATCCGCGAAAGCCCGCGTGGCGGGCGTTTGCGCGATAGAGGGATCGATGCGCGCGCATCGATCTCAAGCATTTAAACTGAAAGCAATCCGGAAGGTCGGGAGTCGCATTTAAAACGAACCGGACCCGGAATACGACCCGGTTCCCAGCATTCTCAAAACCGCACTTCGACCTGCAAGCCCCCGGAAGGCGAATCGTCGAGCGAGATCGCCGCGTTGTGTTGATCGGCAATGCGCCGCACGATCGCAAGGCCAAGACCCGTGCCCGCCACATCCGTGCGCGCGCGATTTGCACCCGAGCCCACGCGGTAAAAGCGGTCGAACACGCGGGCGCGTTCCTCCACCGGAATTCCCGGCCCGCTATCCGCGATACGCACGAGCGGATGCCCTTCCTGCACGATCAGGCTCACATCCACGCGGCCGCCCGCGGGCGTGTACTTGGTCGCGTTATCGAGCAGATTGTTGAACATCACGCGCAAGGCGTCGGCGTCGCCGTGGACCTGCGCAGCCACGCTTTCCTCGATGCCCAGATCCACGCCGCGTTGCTGCGCGAGCGGCGCGTACTTGCGCACGCAATCATCGAGCAGCGCATGCAGATCGACGCCCAACGCGCGCGCATGGCCGTCGGGTTCCGAGCGCGCGAGCGCGAGCAACTGTTCGGCGAGCCGCGTCGCGCGCGTCACGCCCGCCTGCAGATCGCCGATCGCTTCGCGGCGCGTCTCGTCATCCCTTGCGCGCGCAACGAGTTGCGCCTGGATCTGCACGGCCGCGAGCGGCGTGCGCAATTCATGCGCGGCATCGGCGACAAAGGCCTTTTGTGTATCGAGCGCCTGGGCGAGCCGTTCTAGCAGCGCATTCAGTGCATGCACGAGCGGCATCACTTCGCGCGGCAAACGCTCTTCGGGCAGCGGGTCGAGCGCTTCGGGGTGACGCGTGTCGAGCGCGCGCGCCACGCGCGAAAGCGGCTTGAGGCCGCGCCCGACCACCATCCACACGGCGAGGCCGAGAAACGGTAGCAGCACGATCAGCGGCCAGAGCGTGCGCAGCGCGACGTTGGCGGCCAGACGGTTGCGCACCGACACCGGCTGCGCGAGCTGCACGACGTTGTCGCCGACGATCGCACCATAGACACGCCAGTCGCCGCGATCGGTCTTTTCGGTCGAGAAGCCCAGTTCGGCGCGCGGCGCGAGAGGCGCACGCGGATGCGAGTAGTACATCAGCACGCCATTGCGATTCCAGATCTGCAGCACGATGCCCTCGTCGCCGGTATCGCGCGAACTGAGGATCTCGTTGAACGGCTCCGAGGGCAGCGCCTCGGCAATCTCCTGCAACTGGTAATCGAACAGCTCGTTGGCTTCCGCGAGCGCCTGGCGGTAAATCAGCCAGCCCGCGAGGCTCACGCCCGCGACCACGATCGCGAGCAGCCAGAACAGCAGTTGTCGTCGAATCGAACTCATCAGGTTGGGGGCGTCCTCATGCGTCCTTCGCGATCATGTAGCCGAGGCCGCGCACATTGCGGATCAGGTCGGCGCCGAGCTTTTTGCGCAGCGCATGGATATAGACCTCGACCGTATTGCTGCCGATCTCCTCGCCCCAGCCGTACATCTTTTCTTCGAGCTGGGTCTTGGAGAGCACCGCGCCCGGACGCGCGAGCAGCGCTTCGAGCAACGCGAATTCGCGCGCTGAGAGCGCAACCGGCGTGCCGTCCTGGGTCACCTGATGCGAGGCCGGATCGAGCGTGATCGAGCCGTGACGGATGGTGGAATCGCTGCGGCCCGACTGGCGGCGGATCAGCGCGCGCATGCGCGCGCCGAGTTCGTCGAGATCGAACGGTTTGATGAGGTAATCGTCGGCGCCCGCATCGAGACCTTTCACGCGATCCGCGATCGCGTCGCGGGCCGTGAGGATCAGCACGGGCAAAGCGATGCCCCGCGCGCGCAGCGTGCGCAGCACTTCGAGGCCGTCGCGTTTGGGCAATCCGAGATCGAGCAGCATCAGATCGTAGGTCTCGCCGCTCGCGGCCGAGAGCGCGGCTTCGCCGTCCTCGACCCAATCGACCGCAAAACCCTCGCCGCGCAGCGCCTTGCGCACGCCCTCGGCGATCATGCGGTCATCTTCGACTAGCAGTATGCGCATCGTAGTGAAATGGCAGAGCGGCGCTAAACACGCCGCACTTCGTTGATGACGATGGCTGCATTCTAGCGCCTCGCCGTGGCGTTCCTGCCCGATGCGCATCCGACGCACACCCGACGCGCCGCACGTTCAAGGGTGCGAACCTTGCAGCAACCCTGCGCTCGCGTAACGTTTTCCCACCTTTTTCCGCGCTTTTTCCACATTTCGCGCCGCAGACACGCGCGCACCGCGCGAGGTCTTTACAATGGGCGCTTTTGCGGCGCGCAACGCCGCGATGCGTACGCGCCCTTTCATTTTCATGTGGCTGCGCAGGCATCGCGAACGCAGTGCGCCCGCGAGTTTTCGTTTCCCGTTTGCGTTATCCGCGTCCGCGCGCGACGTCGCGAAGCCCCCTTCCGGGCGCTTGCGCCGTGCGCGGTCCCCCGGTCCCCTACGCCCGCCCACGCCCGACGTTTTTCATGCTGCCCGTGCCGCCCGTTTCGCTGTCCCGACTTCGTCCTCTCCGTACCCTGCGCGCCGTCCTTACCCCGCTGCGCGCGCCGCGTCCCCTCGCGCTCGCCCTGGCCTGCGCCGCGCTCGCCACGGCCTTCGCCGGCATGCCCGTCGCCCAGGCCCAGCCCGACGGCGCGCCGCGCCTGCCTTCGGTCAACGTCAGCACGAATCTGCCGCCCAGCGTCACGGCAGCGCTCGAGCGCGCGCACGTGCCGCTCTCGTCGGTGAGCGTGGTGATCGAGAAGGTGGGCGACCGCCAGCCGAGCGTCGCCGTCAACGCGGGGCAGCCGATGATGCCCGCCTCGACGATGAAGCTCGTCACCACCTGGAGCGGCCTCGCGATGCTCGGCGCCGACTACCGCTGGAAGACGACCGCCTACACCGACGGCGAAGTCGATGCGAGCGGCACGCTGCACGGCAATCTCTACATCAAGGGCACGGGCGACCCCAAGCTCGTCCCTGAAGAGCTGATCGACCTCGTGCAGAAGATCCGTCAGTCCGGCGTCACGCGTATCGAAGGCTCGCTCGTGCTCGACAAGAGCGAATTCGATCCGTCCACGCGCGACCTGCCCTCGTTCGACGGCGACGAAAGCGCGCCGTACAACGTCGGCCCCGATCCGCTCATGTACGCGTTCAAGGCCGTGTCGTTCACGTTCTCGCCGTCGCGCGAAGGCGTTTCGATCGACGTGGTGCCGCCCGTCGCGCAATGGCAGATCGACAACCAGATCCACGCGCGCGCGGGTTCATGCGGCGGCATGCTGCCGAGCCCGCAGGTCACGCCGGGCGCGAACGGTCTCGTCACGGCGAGCTTCGCGGGCAACTACGCGATGCGCTGTGGCGAGCGCACGCTCAACATGGCCGCGCCGGTCGATCACTCGACCTTCTTCGCCGACGGCTTCCTCGCGCTCTGGCAACAGGCCGGCGGCACCTTCGCGGGCACCACGCGCGAAGGCGTCGTGCCGCCGCGCGCACGCGTGCTGGGCGTGCATCAAAGCCCGCCACTCGCGGACGTCGTGCACGACATCAACAAGTTCAGCAATAACGTGATGGCGCGCAATCTGTTCCTCACGCTCGGCGCCGTCGAGAACAAGCCGCCTGCGACCACGACCAAGGCCGCCGCGGCCGTCACCACCTTCCTGCACAAGAACGGCCTGGCCATGCCCGAACTCGTGCTCGACAACGGCTGCGGCCTCTCGCGCGAGGAGCACGTGAGCGCCCTGTCGCTCGCGAACCTGCTGCAAACCGCGAACGCGAGCCCGGTCGCGCAGGTGTTCATCGATTCGCTGCCGATCGTCGGCGTCGATGGCACGATGCGCAACCGCCTCACCAACGCGGGCGTGGGCGGCAACGCGCACATCAAGACCGGCACGCTGCGCGACGTGCGCGCGATCGCGGGCTACGTGGCCGCCGAGAACGGTTCGAGCTGGATCGTCGTGAGTCTGATCAACGACCCGCGCGCCGAAGGCGCACGCGCCGCACACGACTCGCTGCTCGAATGGGTCTACAAGGGCATGCCCGAAGAAGCGCCGGTCTATGTCGATCCGCATCCGAAGCGTTCGACCAAGGCGTCGCGTGCGGGACACGCATCGAAGGCCGTTGGACACGTGGAACGCGTCGACTACAAGGCCCCGACGAAGAAGGCGGCGACAAAGAAGAAACACGCCGCGCATTGAAGGCGCGTTGAGGACATTGAATGCGGGCGGGCACGGGCTCGGCCGCATTCAGGCGCGCTCAAGCACACTGCCGCACCGGTCTTTCGCAAGCCGCTGCGCACCGGCACTCGACGCCTCTCCAGGCGCTCAAAAGCCGCGTAAAACCACCGCGAACGTTCTGCTCGCGGTCGCTCCCCTCGAAGTTTTCCTCTAGCAAAGCCCCGAGCGTCACGCGTGCGGGGCGTGTACCCTGACGGGCACAGTCCGTGCAGCGCGACTCATTACACCTACGCGCGCCGGCGTCCGCATCAGACGGACACGAGACAGAGACAACACCGCCGCACTGCCACGCCAGTGCCGCCCACGGGACAGGAGGACGACGTTCGTGCAGTTCGACGCTGAATGGCTGCTGCTCGCGCTCGCGCCCGTGTTTCTCGCCTGCATCGGCTGGGAGGCCTGGCACCTCGCCCGCACCCGCGCAGGCGCCGCGCTCTACAGTTGGCCCGACACGCTCTGCAACGCCGCGCTCGCCCTCATGCATCAAGGCGCCGACAAGCTCGCCTGGCTCGTCGCCATTCCCGTCTACGCATGGGTCTACCAGCACTGGCGTCTCGTCGACTGGCATCCGGGGCTGCTCGCGTGGCTCGCGCTCTTCCTCGCCCAGGACCTGCTCTACTACGTGTTCCACCGCGCAAGCCATCGCGTGCGCTGGCTCTGGGCCGCGCACGTCGTCCATCATTCGTCGGGACGCCTGAATCTTTCGACGGCGTTTCGCCAGAGCCTCATGTATCCCGTCGCGGGCATGTGGATCTTCTGGATTCCGCTCGCCGTGCTCGGTTTCACGCCCACGCAGATCGTGGCCATCGTGCTCGTCAATCTCGCGTTCCAGTTCTTCGTGCATACCCAGGCCATCGGCAAGCTCGGCTGGCTCGAATACGTCTTCAATACGCCCTCGATGCATCGCGTCCATCACGCGCGCAACGACCGCTATATCGACCGCAACTATGCGGGCGTGCTCGCGATCTGGGATCGCCTGTTCGGCAGCTATGTCGAGGAAGACGCGCACGAGCCGCCCGTGTACGGCATCGTCAAGCCGCTCGATACCTATAACCCGCTCAAGGCGAGCTTTCACGAATGGATCGCGATGGCGCGCGACTTTGCCCGCATGCCCGACTCGCGCACGCGGCTTGCTGCGTTGTTCGCACCACCCGACTGGTGTGCGCGCCACGACGCGAAATATGCGCAAGACACGAAATCAGCGGTGACGGAAAACAACACCGAGGGTGACTTCGGGTCGCGCAAGACCTGAGAGATTGCGTAGGCTGTTGGCCACAGCCCCGGGGATGTACGCAAACCACAACGAGCGATGCGCGGCCTGGCATCGCGAGGCAGTCGAAGCGGTGCTTTTGCGCCGCCCGAAGACTTACAGACGTATCAGAAGCTGGCATCAAGGCAATGGCAACACAGGCCACATACAGAGGAGATGAAGTGAATATGAAGCATCAAGGACCGAGACACCGTACGCTGCTGCGCGCCACCCAGATCGCCCTCGCGAGCGCGGCCTTCGCGCTCCTCGCCGCCTGTGGTGGCGGCGGTAGCGGCGACAACAACTCGTCGAGCGCCACGCCGCCCTCGGGCACGAAGTTGCAGGTGGTGGCATTCGGCACCAGCCTGTCGGACGCCGGCACCTATTCCGAGCAGATCGCGCCGGGCTTCGGCGGCGGCCGCTTCACGACCAACCCGGGCGAAGTCTGGACGCAGAAAGTCTCCGAGTATTTCGGCAACACGCTCAGCCCGGCCTTCGAAGGCGGCTTCGGCCTGCCGCTGACGGCCACGGGCGGCCTCGACTACGCACAGGGCGGCGCACTGGTCGCCACCGGCGGCGTGAGCAACACCAGCGCCGCGATTCCGCAGGCGAGCCAGCAGCCCGTCACGTGGCAGCTCCAGCAATATCTGGCGCAGCACGGCAGCTTCAACGCGAGCCAGCTCGTGCTCGTCGAAGGCGGCGCGAATGAAATCCTCGGCCTCGTGAGCAACAGCGCCGCGGGCCTGACGAGCTTCGGCACGGCGCTGGCATCGAGCAGCTACGCCTCGCTCGTGAGCAACACGACGGTTCAGCAGAACACGGCCGCAGCACTGGTCGCGAAGGGCTTCACGGCTGCACAGGCACAGGCGCTCGTGCCGGCCGCGGTGCTGCTCCAGGTGATCCAGGCGGACACCAACGCGAGCACCGACTTCGCCTCGGTCCTGCCGATCCTCACCGCCGCGGGTACGCTGGCCAACCTCGTCAACACGCAGATCGCCGGTACGCCGAAGGTCGCCGTGGTGACCGTGCCCGACATCGGCAAGACGCCGGCCGCGCTCGCCGTCGATGCGGCCGCGAAGGTCACGCCCGGCTCTTCCGGCGCACCCGACCAGGCGCTCTCGCTGATCACGGCGGCGTACAACCTCACGCTCATCGAAGGCCTGTCGAGCTCGATCGCCGCCAAGCAGGTCGTGCTCGTCGATACGTTCTCGTGGCTCGACCAGTCGATCACGAACGCCGCGAGCCTGGGCTTCACCGTGACGAACACCGCAACGGCGTGCAACCTGACGCAGATGGAAACCAACGCGACCAACTTCGCGCTGGCGCATCCGTCGGTGCTGGGCCTGCCGGCCGGCACGTCGCAGGACGTGATCAATGCCGCAGCCGCCGTGTATGGCTCGAACTTCGGCTCGTCGCTGTTCTGCTCGCCGCAAACGCTGGTCGCCGCCAACGCGCCCACGACCTATATGTTCGCGGATCTGGTGCACCCGACGACGGAACTGCACGCGCAGTTCGCCTCGTACGTCGAGACGCAACTGGCTGCGGCTGGCATCGGCAAGGCGCCGCAGTAAGCGTGAACGCGCAGGTTCGCCCTGCGCAAAACAAAACACCCCACGCGCCTTGCGGCCGTGGGGTGTTTTTTCATCCGATTCGAATGCAGCGGAACGTCAGTCCTGCTGTTGCTCGAATGCCGCCGCCGCGCGACCGAGCCGATCGTTCACGGCGATCCACTCAATGGTTTCCGGCAGCTTTTCGATCAGGATGCGCGAGACGTTCGCACGGTCGAGCGCACGCAGCAAGCTGTAAAGCTCGCGCGCGTAGACCTGCGGCTCTTCCGGCGCAGCCACGAAATGCACGTTTGCCGCTTGCGCCCACTCGCCCGCGCGCGAGACACGCGCCACCAGCGCCACGGTCTCGCCCGCGTCGCGTGCGGCGTCGAGCATCGGTGCAAGCGCGTCGAACGGCAGCAGCGCGAGCGGCGTGCGCGGCGCGTAGTGCGCCTTGAGCGTGCCGGAAGCGCGCGGCGCCGTGGCGTCCGAGCCGTCGGGCAAACGCGGCGCTTCGCCCAGCACGCGCGCGATGTCTTGCGGGCTCACGTGACCGGGTCGCAGCAAGGCCGGAAAGCCGCGCGAGAGATCGAGAATCGTCGATTCAATACCGACGTCGCACGCGCCGCCATCGAGCACATGCACCGCCGCGCCGAACTCGTCGCGCACGTGTTGCGCCGTGGTCGGGCTGACGTGGCCGAAGCGGTTCGCCGACGGCGCCGCAACGCCGCCATGACCGCCCCGCCGCTGCGAGAACGCCGCCAGCAGGCGCTGCGCCACCGGATGCGACGGGCAGCGCAGGCCTACCGAGTCCTGACCGCCGCTCACCGCATCGGGAATGCGCGCGTGGCGCTTGACGATCAGCGTGAGCGGACCGGGCCAGAAGGCCTCGACGAGCTTCTGCGCCGCTTCCGGCCATTCGGCTGCCCAGTAGGTCGGATCGCCGCCCGGCGGCAGATGCACGATCACCGGATGGTTGGCCGGACGGCCCTTGGCCGCGTAGATACGCGCGACCGCCTCGGGCGAGGCCGCATCGCCGCCGAGGCCGTAGACGGTCTCGGTGGGGAACGCGACCAGCTCACCGGCGTCGAGCAGCGCGGCGGCTTGCTCGATCTCGGCGTCGGTCGGATGCGGTGAGTTCTGCTGATCGGACATGGAGTGACTCAACTTCAGGTCCAAACTCAGCTCGTGACGATGTGCAGCAAGCGCGCGCAATCGCGTGCGGCCGTGCGTGCTTCGTCGAGCGTCGGCGCGGTGAAGTTCACGTGACCCATCTTGCGGCCCGGACGCGCTTCTTCCTTGCCGTACAGATGCACGCGCGCAGCGGGCATCGCCGCGACCTGATCCCACGGCGGCGTGACGGGCGCGGCGCCCTTTTGCGCCTTGGCCTCACCAGCGCCTGCCGGGAACCACACGTCGCCGAGGATGTTGAGCATCACAGCCGGCGAATGCTGGCGCGTGTCGCCGAGCGGCATGGCCGTCATCGCACGCACCTGCTGCTCGAACTGGCTCGTTGCGCACGCATCGGTCGTGTAGTGACCCGAGTTGTGCGGGCGCGGCGCCATTTCGTTGGCGACCATCGAACCGTCTTCGAGAATGAAGAACTCCACGCACAGCACGCCCACATAGCCGAGCTTCGCGGCGATCTGCAACGCGGCCTGCTGGGCCTGTTGCACGAGCGCTTCGCTCGCGTCCGGCGCGGGCACGATGGTGTGCGACAGCACGCCGTTGCGGTGCGTGTTCTGCGCGAGCGGATAGACCGCGGCCGCGCCGTTCGCGCCGCGCGCGATCAGCGCGCTCACTTCGAACTTGAGCGGCAGGCGCTTTTCCAGCACGCAGGGCACGCCGCCAAGCGACGCATGCGCTTCGCGCACTTCGTCGGCGTTGGTCACGCGAATCTGGCCTTTGCCGTCGTAACCCATGCGCGCGGTCTTGAGGATGCCGGGCAGCACGTCGGCGAGCGTCTGGTCGTCGATGGCGGCGAGCGCCTGCGACGATTCGATCACCACGTGCGGCGCGACCGGCACGCCCGACGATGCGATAAAGCGCTTTTCGGCGATGCGGTCCTGCGCGATGGCCACGCAGCGGCCGGCGGGACTCACGAAGGTCGATTTGGCGAGCGCGTCGAGGCTCGCGGCGGGCACGTTCTCGAATTCGGTCGAGATGGCCGCGCACAGGCGCGCGAGTTCGGTCAGCGCGGCTTCGTCGTCGTAGGCGGCGCAGATGTGGCGGTCGGCCACGGTGCCTGCGGGGCTCGTCGCGTCGGGATCGAGCACGGCGACGCGGTAGCCCATCGCCTGGGCGGCAAAGCAGAACATGCGGCCGAGTTGGCCGCCACCCACCATGCCCAGCCAGGCGCCAGGCAGGATCGGTGAAACCGGAGAATTGTCAGGAGTCATCTTCGTGGTCGGTCGCGGCTGGCCGCGGCGCGTGGGGGGTGCGTCGCGCGGACAGACCGGGGGTTTAACGTCGGCGGGGGGCACACGTCTCACGACGCGCCACCCACGCCGACGACAGGCGCTTACAGCGCCGGCAACACCATCGCATGCGCCGCTTCATTCTGGCGCACGCGGAAAGCAGCAAGCTTGTTCGCGTATTCGGGGTCGGTCACGCTCAGCATCGAGACCGCGAAGAGCGCCGCATTGGCCGCACCCGCCTCGCCGATGGCGAAGGTCGCGACCGGCACGCCCTTAGGCATCTGCACGATCGAGTGGAGCGAGTCCACGCCCTTGAGGTACTTGCTGACCGCCGGCACGCCGAGCACGGGCACCGTGGTCTTGGCCGCCAGCATGCCCGGCAGGTGCGCCGCGCCGCCCGCGCCCGCGATGATCGCGCGCAGGCCGCGCTCGCGCGCTTTTTCCGCGTACTCGAACATCTCGTCGGGCATGCGGTGCGCCGACACGACCTTGGCCTCGTAGGCGACGCCGAACTCCTGCAGGATCGCGACCGCGTGCTTCATCGTGTCCCAGTCGGAGCTGGAACCCATCAACACGCCGACGAGTGGCGCCGCGTGCTGGTGAGCCGTCTGAACTTCGCTCATTGTGCTTCCTTCTTCCCTCTATTACGTACTGTAGACAGGCGGCTTTACGCCAGCTTCTGGCCGGTCAGGCGCTCGAGCGCTTCCTGATACTTGGCCGAGGTCTTCTCGACGACTTCGTCGGGCAGCTTCGGCGCCGGCGGCTCTTTCTTCCAGTCCTGGGTTTCGAGCCAGTCGCGCACGAACTGCTTGTCGAACGACGGCGGGTTCGAGCCCACCTGGTACTGGTCGGCCGGCCAGAAGCGCGACGAGTCGGCGGTGAGCGCCTCGTCCATCAGGAACAGCTGGCCGTTGTTGTCCAGACCGAATTCGAACTTGGTGTCGGCGATGATGATGCCGCGCGTGGCCGCGTAGTCAGCCGCTTCCTTGTACAGCTTGATCGAGATTTCCTTGATCGTGCGCGAGAGTTCGGTGCCGATGCGGCGCTCCATCTCGTCGTACGTGATGTTCTCGTCGTGATGGCCCATTTCGGCCTTCGCTGCCGGCGTGAAGATCGGCTCGGGCAGCTTTTGCGCGTTTTGCAGGCCTTCGGGCAGTTGCACGCCGCACACGGCGCCGGTCGCCTGATAGTCCTTCCAGCCGCTGCCGGCCAGATAACCGCGCACCACGGCTTCGACGAGGATCGGCTCGAGGCGCTTCACCACGACAGCGCGGCCCTTGACCTGCTCGACTTCGTCGGCGGCCACGACGGTTTCCGGCGCCACGCCCGTGAGGTGGTTCGGCACGACGTGCTTGAGCTTCTCGAACCAGAAGTCGGCCATCTGGTTGAGCACCTCGCCCTTGCGCGGAATCGGCTCACCCATGATGACGTCGAACGCCGACAGGCGGTCGGTCGTGACGATCAGCAGCTTGTCGGCGCCGACGGCATAGTTGTCGCGGACCTTGCCGCGGCCCAGAAGCGGCAGCGAGCGGAGCGTGGATTCGTAGAGGGTAGACATCGTCGTGATTCGCTAAAAAGACAGTACGAGGACTATCGGACTATCGGAACAGAGGCGGAACCCCGGCCTGCGAGGCAAGCTGAAGGCGGAATTCTGAAGGTATTGCGAGGGTAAACCAAAAAGCACGTCGCCGTCCCCCAAAACAGGCGGAAACGGCGACGTTTTGTCTCGCCACGGACGCGGGGCCAAGGCCGCGCGCGTCCGCAGATGACGTCGGCTGGCGTGAGCTTAGCGGACGATCTGTGCGAGTTCGCCCGACTTGTACTTGTCGGCGATCTTGTCGAGCGAGATCGGCTTGATCTTGCCCGCCTGGCCTTCGCAGCCAAACGCGAGGAAGCGGTCCACGCACACCTTCTTCGCGGCTTCGCGGGCCGGCTTCAGGTAATCGCGCGGGTCGAACTTCGACGGGTTTTCAAACATATAGCGACGGATCGCGCCGGTGATCGCCAGACGCAGGTCGGTGTCGATATTGATCTTGCGCACGCCGTGACGAATGCCTTCCTGGATCTCCTCCACCGGCACGCCGTACGTTTCCTTCATATCGCCGCCGAATTCGCGGATTTCAGCCAGCAGTTCCTGCGGCACCGACGACGAACCGTGCATGACCAGGTGCGTGTTCGGGATGCGTGCGTGGATTTCCTTGATGCGCTGGATCGACAGGATGTCGCCCGTGGGCTTCTTGGAGAACTTGTACGCGCCGTGCGAGGTGCCGATCGCGATCGCCAGTGCGTCGCACTGGGTCAGCTTGACGAAGTCGGCGGCCTGCTCCGGGTCCGTCAGGAGCTGTTCGCGCGTCATGGTGCCTTCGGCGCCGTGACCGTCTTCCTTGTCGCCCATCAGCGTTTCCAGCGAACCGAGCACGCCCAGTTCCGCTTCGACCGTGACGCCGATCGAGTGCGCCATTTCCACGACCTTGCGCGACACATCGACGTTGTACTCGTACGAAGCGACCGTCTTGCCGTCGGCTTCGAGCGAACCGTCCATCATCACGCTGGTGAAACCGCTGCGGATCGCGGCCATGCAGACTGCCGGCGATTGGCCGTGGTCCTGGTGCATCACGACGGGGATATGCGGATACGACTCGACCGCCGCTTCGATCAGGTGGCGCAGGAACGGCTCGCCCGCGTACTTACGCGCGCCGGCCGAGGCCTGCATGATCACGGGCGAACCGACCTGGCTGGCCGCTTCCATGATCGCCTGAACCTGTTCGAGGTTGTTCACGTTGAACGCGGGCAGACCGTAGCCGTTTTCGGCCGCATGGTCGAGCAGTTGACGCATTGAAACGAGAGGCATTGTTGCTACTCCTTTGATTTGAAACGAATTGCTTCGTGCCGCCGGCCGTCTTGCGCAGCCGGTCGAGGGCGGCCTGGCAGCCGCCTCCCGCGTGCTCGTCGCGGGCTCAATGACGTGATTTTATCGCGAAGCGACTGCAATTCCCGCGCCGAAACGCGTAACTGGCATGAAATTGGCGTATCGGAACGTCAGATCGGCGAGAAGATGCAAAAAGGATTGACAGCGCGCGTCTAGACCCACCTGCGCGATGACCGAAATTGCGGGGATTTGCCTCGATTTCACTGCGATTTAGCAGACAACTAGCACCGATCTGGCGCCGGTCTGATACCAATGTGATACCAGTCGACGCCAGCGGTGCGTTACTTCTTCAGCCGATTATTTTTCGCGTTTTGGGCACACTTTTCGATGCGTCCCGAAAATAAAGCGAAAAAAATCCCGCCGATTTACAGCACGTCGCCCACACGCACGATCTTCAGCGTGTTGGTGCCGCCGGGCTGACCCATCGGCTCGCCCACGGTCAGCACGATCATGTCGCCGCGCGACGCGTAGCCCTTGCTCACCACCACTTCGATCGCCTGCTGCAGCGCCGTGTCGCGGTCGCTGCTGGTGTCCAGATGCAGCGGCGTGACATTGCGGTAGAGCGACATCGCGCGCTCGCTGGCCTCACGCGGCGTGAGCGCGAAGATCGGCACGTGGGTCCAGTGACGCGACATCCACAGTGCGGTCGAGCCCGATTCCGTCAGCGCGACAATCGCCTTCGCGCCCAGGTGGTAGGCCGTAAACAGCGCGCCCATGGCGATCGACTGGTCGATGCGCGTGAAGGTGCGGTCGAGGAAATCCTTGTCCAGCTCGGATTGCTCCGACTTTTCGGCTTCCAGGCAGATCGCGGCCATCGTCTCGATGGTTTGCACCGGGTACTTGCCCGCCGCCGATTCGGCCGAGAGCATCACCGCGTCGGTGCCGTCGAGCACGGCGTTGGCGACGTCCGAGACTTCCGCGCGGGTGGGCACCGGCGCGTAGATCATCGACTCCATCATCTGCGTGGCCGTGATGACGAGCTTGTTCGACTCGCGCGCCATGCGGATCATGCGCTTTTGCAGCGCGGGCACCGCCGCGTTGCCGACTTCGACGGCCAGGTCGCCGCGAGCGACCATGATGCCGTCCGACGAATCGAGAATTTCCTGCAACGCGGGGATCGCCTCCGCGCGCTCGATCTTGGCGATCATCTTCGGCTTGATGCCGTGAGGTGCGCCCGCGATGTTGGCGAGCTGGCGCGCCATTTCCATGTCGGTGGCGTTCTTCGGGAACGACACGGCCACGAAGTCCACGCCGATCGACATCGCCGTGCGGATGTCCTCCATGTCCTTCGCGGTGAGCGCCGGCGCCGTGAGGCCGCCGCCCTGGCGGTTGATGCCCTTGTTGTTGGACAGTTCGCCGCCGACCTTCACGACCGTATGAATCTCGCTGCCGATCACGCGCGAGACGTCGAGCACGATCAGGCCGTCGTTGAGCAGCAGCACGTCGCCGGGCTTGAGGTCGCGCGGCAGGTCTTTGTAGTCGAGGCCGACGCGCTCGTCGTTACCGAGTTCGCACTCGGCGTCGAGAATGAAGGGCTGGCCCGGTTCGAGCGTCGTCTTGCCGTTCTCGAACTTGCCGACGCGAATCTTCGGGCCTTGCAGGTCGGCCATGATCGCGACTTCGCGACCGGCCTGACGGGCGCATTGCCGCACGTTCTCCGCACGCTGACGATGATCGTCGGCGGTGCCGTGCGAGAAGTTGAGGCGCACCACGTCCAACCCTGCGCGGATCATTTTCAGCAGGATGTCCGGCGTGCTGGAAGCCGGACCGATGGTGGCGACAATCTTGGTGGCGCGATGCATGAGTCTCCTCGTCTGGAAAGGATCGCTGGGAAAACCGTTACTGCGAGAAGTGCTGGACGGCTGCGCCTGCGCGGGTGTGGCTTGCGCGGCGTGGCCGTTACGCGCACCGGTCAGACCCGGCGTCGCTTTCTTGGAGGGCGCCGCGGCGGTCGGAGTGACCGGGGCGGCGTTTCTTGTATGCGGTAGCGTCGTCGTCGCACGCGATTCAGCGGTCGCGGCGCCAGACGGCGTCAGTTCATGTTCGGCTACAGGTGCGGCTACAGGTGCGGCTGCTGGCACGGCTGCTGGTACGACTACAGGCTCGGACGCCGGCACGGCTGCGGGTGTCGCGCCCGCGCGCGTCGTGCCTGACTTTCCTGGCGTGCCAGGCAAGGGCGCTGCGCGCCCCTGCTGTTTCGCGGCGGCCCCGGCTGCGACGCGCTTTTGCGCATTCGCACGGGGAAGTTTCACATTGGCCTTCCCGGCCGGGGCGCGCGGCGCCACTTAGGAAGCCGCCCGGGTTTCGAGCACTTCGACTGCCGGCAGCTTCTTGCCTTCGAGGAACTCGAGGAAAGCGCCGCCGCCGGTCGAGATGTAGCTCACCTTGTCAGCGATGTTGTACTTGGCGATGGCTGCGAGCGTGTCGCCGCCGCCAGCGATCGAGAACGCGCCCGAATTGGCGATGGCGTCCGCGAGCGTCTTGGTGCCGTTGCCGAACTGGTCGAACTCGAACACGCCGACCGGGCCGTTCCACACGATCGTGCCGGCCTGCGAGAGCTGCGCGGCGAGCGCGTTGGCCGTGACCGGGCCGATGTCGAGGATCATGTCGTCGTCGGCGACGTCAGCGACATTCTTCGTCTCGGCCTTGGCCGTCGGCGAGAATTCCTTGGCCGTCACCACGTCGGTCGGGATCGGCACCGAGGCGCCACGTGCACGCGCCGCGTCGATAATCGCCTTGGCGTCGTCCACCAGATCGGCTTCGGCAAGCGACTTGCCGATCTTCAGGCCGGCCGCCAGCATGAACGTGTTGGCGATGCCGCCGCCGACGATCAGCTGATCGACCTTTTCGGCCAGCGACTTGAGAATGGTGAGCTTGGTCGAGACCTTGGAACCGGCGACGATCGCCACCAGCGGACGCTTGGGTGCGCCGAGCGCCTTGCCGAGCGCGTCGAGTTCAGCGGCCAGCAGCGGGCCTGCGCAGGCGATGCCCGCGTACTTCGCGATGCCGTAGGTGGTGGCTTCGGCGCGGTGCGCCGTGCCGAAGGCGTCGTTGACGTAGATGTCGCAGAGCGCGGCCATCTTTTGCGCCAGCTCGTCCGAGTTCTTCTTCTCGCCCTTGTTGACACGGCAGTTTTCGAGCAGGACGACGTTGCCCGGCTCGACGTTCACGCCGTTTTCAACCCAGTTCGCGACCAGCGGCACGTCGCGGCCGAGCAACTCGGCCAGACGCTTCGCGACCGGCGCGAGCGAGTCTTCGGGTTTGAATTCACCTTCGGTCGGGCGGCCCAGGTGGGACGTGACCATGACGGCCGCGCCCGCATCCAGCGCGGCCTTGATGGCCGGCACGGACGCGCGCACGCGGGTGTCTTCGGTGATGTTGCCGTGGTCGTCCTGCGGCACGTTCAGGTCGGCGCGGATGAACACCCGCTTGCCCTTGAGCTTGCCTTCGGAGATCAGATCGGATAGACGCAGAACCTTGTTCATGGACATGTCATCTTGATGGTGGGAAGGCGGTGACAAGACGATGCAGGTCCGCTGAACCAGCGGGTGAAGGCTGGTCAAGGCGGCGAAGGCGCGACGGGCGCGGCGCGGGATCCACGCAGCAGCCGTCTCCAGGCGCTGGCGCGGGTCGCTTGCTCGGCGCTCGGCACGAGCCGGCATCGAATTGCGAGATCGGTATTTTAGCCGATAGCCAGGATGATCTGAGGCGTGCTTCGGCGAATCTCCCGTATTTGGGAGAACGCTGAGTGCGAGGCTTACATTTTCGCAACGCAACATGAGAACCGGGGGCAGCTCGCATGGCAATGGCGCCGGGAAACCCCTCAGGCCTGCCCGAATCGGCCAGGCAGACGCCGCGAAAGTGCCCCGAAGCCCCGCCGCGCGCGCCCGCGAGCGCGCTCGCGGTGCATAAATGACGTTAGAATGGTCCTCTTTGCCAAACGCAAGCGTGGCGTGCCGGCGCACCGGGGCGCGCAGCGTGGCGAAGGGCCGTCAAGAACGGTTTTCGCCGGGTTTTTGCCGGTTTTGGCACCGTTATTCACCGCTTTTACTGCACTCGCCTGGAGAATCGTATGTCAATGGCCGACCGTGACGGCAAGATCTGGATGGACGGCAAGCTGGTGGACTGGCGCGACGCCAACATCCACGTGCTGACCCACACGCTGCACTACGGCATGGGCGTCTTCGAAGGCGTGCGCGCCTACAAGACGGCCAATGGCACCGCCATCTTCCGCCTCGCCGAGCACACCAAGCGTCTGCTCAACTCGGCCAAGATCTTCCAGATGGACGTACCGTTCGACGCGAAAACGCTGTCCGACGCCCAGCTCGAAGTCGTGCGCGAGAACAAGCTCGAATCGTGCTACATCCGTCCGATCATCTGGGTCGGCTCGGAAAAGCTCGGCGTATCGGCCAAGGGCAACACCATTCATGTGGCCATCGCGGCCTGGCCGTGGGGCGCCTATCTGGGCGAAGACGGCCTCGCCAAGGGCATCCGCGTGAAGACCTCGTCGTTCACCCGCCATCACGTGAACGTGTCGATGGTGCGCGCGAAGGCATCGGGCTGGTACGTGAACTCGATCCTCGCCAACCAGGAAGCCACCGCCGACGGCTATGACGAAGCCCTGCTGCTGGATGTGGACGGCTACGTCTCGGAAGGCTCGGGCGAAAACTTCTTCCTCGTCAACAACGGCAAGATCTACACGCCGGATCTCGCGTCCTGCCTCGACGGCATCACGCGCGACACGGTCATCACGCTGGCGCGCGACATGGGTATCCCCGTGATCGAAAAGCGCATCACGCGCGACGAGGTCTACACCAGCGACGAAGCGTTCTTCACCGGCACCGCCGCCGAAGTCACGCCGATCCGCGAACTGGACAACCGCACCATCGGTTCCGGCTCGCGCGGCCCGATCACCGAGAAGCTGCAATCGGCTTTCTTCGACGTGGTCTCGGGCAAAAACGAGAAATACGCGCACTGGCTCGCGAAGGTCTGACGACCCGCTGCGCCAGAGGCAACATTGCGCCCCACTGCTACACAGAGAATCATCCCCATGAGCGAACTGAAGGAAATGCCGCTGGTCGAGTTGAAGGCCAAGGACCTGCCGGCGTACTGCCCGAACCCGTCGATGCCGCGCTGGAGCAATCATCCGCGCGTCTTTATCGACGTCACGCACGGCGAAGCGAAGTGCCCGTATTGCAGCACGCGCTACAAGCTGAAGGACGGCGAGGTCGTGCACGGCCACTGACGGCACGCGGCCGCGCAGCGCTTTGCGCACGGCCGCGCCGGGTGAAGCCGATAGCCGCTGGAACGGAGTTGGAGCGCGCTCGGGGTGTTCACACCGCGGGCGCGCTTGATTGCTTCCCTGCGCGCTCGAGCACGATCGGGCATTTCCTGCTGCTTTCGGCCGCTGCCGAAATTTGGCATTCCCGACGTTAGCGCGGGGCAGCACCCGGCACGCTACGTGCGCCACGTGCAGACCCCGCAACTCCCGACGCGCCTCGCGCGTCGTTTTTTCAACCGCGTTTCGCGCATGCCGACGCTGGCCCTAACCGGCCGCCCGTGCCCGAAACCTTTGCCTTTTCCGGACTTTGAATCCCGATGCGCCGCGCGCTGGTAATTGCACCGAACTGGATCGGTGACGCACTGATGGCGCAGCCGCTCTTTTCGCGGCTCGTAAAACTGCATCCGCGTATCGAAATCGACGCGATTGCGCCCTCCTGGGTTGCGCCCGTACTCGAGCGCATGCCCGAGATACGCGACGTCTACGCCACCGACCTCGCCCACAGCAAGCTGCAACTGTTGCGCCGCTGGCAACTGGCGAGCGATCTGCGCGCCGAGCACTACGACGCGGCCTACGTGCTGCCGAATTCGCTCAAGTCCGCGCTGATCCCGTGGCTCGCGAACATCCCGCTGCGGATCGGCTACACCGGCGAGAGCCGCTATGGCCTGCTGAACGTGCGCCACGCGAATCCGCCCAAGGACGAGCGCCCGCCGATGGTCAAGCACTACGCCGCGCTCGCCTGGGCGCCCGGCGCGAAGGTGCCCGACGATCTGCCGCTGCCGCGTCTTGAATCGGATCCGAACGAAGCGTCGCGCGTCTCGGCGCGCTTCAATCTGGACACGCGCGTGCCGCTGCTGGTGTTCTGCCCCGGCGCCGAATACGGCCCCGCCAAGCGCTGGCCGCCCGAGCATTTCGCGGCGCTCGCGCGCATGGTCGGCCAGTCGTTCCCGTACACGCAGATCGTCGCGCTCGGTTCGCCCAAGGACGCTCCGCTCGCCCAGGCGATCGCCGACCAGGCGCCCAACGTGCGCAACCTGTGCGGCCAGACCGCGCTCGGCGAAGCCTGCGCGCTGATCTCGCGTGCGAGCGCCGTGGTCACCAACGACTCCGGCCTGATGCACGTGGCAGCCGCGCTGCGCCGCCCGCTGGTGGCGATCTACGGATCGACGGATCCGCGCCACACGCCGCCCTTGTCCGAGCTTGCAAAGGTACAATGGTTGCATCTCGACTGTAGTCCCTGCTTTGCGCGCGAGTGTCCGCTCGGGCATCAGAACTGCCTGCGCGAACTCAGCGCGGAACAGGTCTTCGACGATTTGCGCGGCATGCTGGTCGCCCAACGCTAAGGACATGTGCTGCACGTCTTGCGTTGCGCGGCAACCACGCGTCGCGACGTGGATGTGCGGCATGCCACCGACGCCGCGACCGGGGCGCGCGCCCAATTCAGGTAACGCGCGCCGCTCGCACAAGCCTGGGCAGCCCGGCACGCCTCGACGCGTCACAGGCCTGTCTCGCATCACGCGCATGCTCGCGGCTGCCGGTTCAGGACCGCGTCCCGCGCCGTGCAACCGTCCGGACATCGCCAGTCGCGGCATAGCAAACCGAAGCCACCGCCAACCCGCGCGCGAAGCGCATCAGATCAACGAGCCATGCCACGTTTTGCCCACATCTTCGAAGCCGCCGCGGACACTCTCAACGCGTACTACCAGGCCGTCGCGGAGGTCAATATCGACGCGTTGATGGGTCTGTGGATCGACGAGGAATTCGTTAGCTGCATCAGCGCCGAGGGCGCGCATCTGCACGGCCTGGCCGATATTCGCGCGGGCCTTGCCTCGCAGCTGACGGCAGCGCCGGTGTCGATCGAACCGCTCGACATCCGCGTGTACGACAGCCTGGGCACCGTGGTCTATGCCATCGTGGAAGCGCACCGCCCCGTGGATCCGAACGCGATTCCGGCGATGGTCTTCACGACCTACGTGATGGTTCACGAACGCGGCGAGTGGCGCATCGCGCACATTCACGCGAGCCGTATGCCGGACGACGCGGCCAGCCAGTTCTCGGCGAAGCTGCGCCACGGCCAGGGCGCGCTGCACTAAAGCGCGCGCCCACTAAAGCGCGCGCCGAAAAGGTCAAAGCGCGGCCAAAGCACGGCCAAAGCGGCGCGCGAGACGCCGCGACGTTTCATGCGGATTCGCTTTCATGCGAACCGCCTCGCTGTAGCAGGGCAGGAACAAGAAGTCACGCAGTTGCAAGAAGGGGACGGCCATGAGCACGACAGGCGACGAAGCAACCAAATTCGACGCGGCATCGCAAGCCGCATCGTCCGTCCTGAACGAAGCACCCAGCCCTGCGGGCGCGGGCTTCGGCTACCGGGCGCCGTTCTGGCTGCCGGGCGCGCATATCCAGACCATCGTCCCCGCCCTGTTCTCACGTTTGCCCCTACCCGTTTACCGGCGCGAGCGCTGGAATACGCCCGACGGCGACTTCATCGAACTCGACTGGGTCGAGGTGAGCGCCTCCACGCCTGCCAACGCCCCGCTTTTCGTGCTGTTCCACGGCCTGGAGGGCAGTTCCGGCTCGCACTACGCGCGTGCGCTCGCCGCGGCCGCCACCGCGCGCGGCTGGCGTGCGGTGATCCCCCACTTTCGCAGCTGTAGCGGGCCGATGAATCTGCTGCCGCGCTTCTACCACCTCGCCGACGCCGCCGAAGTCAACTGGGTGCTGCGCCGCCTCGCCGCCCAGCACGCGGGCCCGCTCGTGGCCGCGGGCGTCTCGCTCGGCGGCAACGTGTTGCTGCACTGGCTCGCCCAGCAGCGCGAGGATGCGCGCATCGTCAGCGCCGCGGCCGCGATTTCCGCGCCGCTCGACGTGCACGCAGGCGGCAAGATGCTCGCGAGCGGCTTCGGCATGATCTACACGCGCAGCTTCCTCAAGACGCTCAAGATCAAGGCGCTGCAAAAGCTCGACCAGTTCCCGGGCCTGTTCGATGCCGAGGCCGTGCTCGCGACCCGCAACATGTACGAATTCGACGACGTCGTCACCGCGCCGCTGCATGGCTTCCAGAGCGCGCACGACTACTGGACCCGCGCGACGGTGCGCCCGAAGCTCGGCGAGATCGCAGTGCCGACGCTGCTGCTCAACGCCCGCAACGACCCCTTCCTGCCGAGCGACGCGCTGCCCGCGCGTCATGAAGTCAGCGCCGCCGTGGAGCTGGATCAGCCCGAGGACGGCGGCCACGTCGGTTTCATGACCGGGCCGTTTCCGGGGCGCTGCGAGTGGCTCGCGCAACGCGTGACCCAGTACCTGTCGCCCCATCTCCCCGCTTCCCCTCACACCGCACATGGATGACATCGTCAAGCAGGCCCTCGCGCGCTGGCCCAACGTTCCCGCTTGCAGCGGCTGGCTGCGGCTCGACGCGCGCGGCCACTGGCGTCTGCGCGACGAAGCCGACCAGGCTCAAGGCGCGCCAGGCACGCCGGTACGGCACGATGCGCTGAACGCCTTTATCGGCCGCAACTACGAGCGCGATGCGCTCGGCCAGTGGTATTTCCAGAATGGACCGCAACGCGTGTTTGTCGAGCTGGAGTACACGCCGCTCGTCGTGCGCCTCGCGCACGATGGCGAGGGTTCGCTCACGCTCACCGACCAGGCGGGCCATCCGTTCGAGCCGGTCGCAGCGTGGCTGGACGAGCACGGCAGCGTGCTGTTCGCCGATGCGGGAAATGCCGATAACGACGTGAAGCCGCGCGTGGCGCTGCTGCACGATCACGATCTGGACGGGTTTGCCGAGCACGCGACGCTCGCCGACGACGGCCAGAGCGGCGTATTCCACTGGCGCGCGGGCATCGACCTGCCGCTCCAGGCCATCGCGCGCGACGATGTGCCCGCGCGATTCGACTTCGTGCCCAGTCCCGAACAAAGAGAGAAAGTGCAGAAAGCATCGGGCTGAGCGCGGCCTCAACCTCGATCCTTCTCCTCGGCGCGCTCTTCCTTGTAGCGCGCCTCGAAGTCATGCAAGCGCGCGTCGATCGTCGATAGATCGTAAAAGCCCACCGATTTCATATCGCGCGCCTCCTTCAACTGCCGGATCGCCGACGGCCACGCACCATCGAGCGCGAACTTCTCCGCGAGCGCGCGGCGTTGCGTGAGCTGATCGCCGAGCCCCGCGCTCGACTGCGCGAGATACTGCCACCACGCGCCCTGCTGCGGCTCCGCTCCGGTCTCGCGACGCGCCAGCGTCTGCGCTTCCTTGAAGCGACGCGCGACGATCAAGGCCTGCAACAGTGTGTCGGTGGCCGCATGCGATGTGGGCCACGCCGCGTGCGCGGCTTGCGCGAGCCGCACGGCGTCGTCGCTGCGGCCTGCGCGCCGGGCGATATCGGCGGCGAGCACATCAAGACTCGGCGAGCTGCGCTGCCGGCTGCCGTCCGCGACCTCGAACTGCGCGAAGGCCGCGCGCGCGGTCGCAAGCGAGGCCTGCGCGTCGTCGTAACGTTCGAGCTGCAACTGCGCGAACGCGATGCCGTACCAGTTCGCCGCCACATTCACCGCAATGCGATCGTCGATCTCCGCGCGCAGACGCGAAATCTCCTCGAGATACTCACCCCGCGTGCGGTCCTGCAACACCCGCACGCGAGCGCGCACGAAACCGAATTCCGATGCCTGACGCGGCTGCCGATACGGCGCGCGGCGCGCGCGATCCTGCATATCGGCGATGCGCTCGCCATTGAGCGGGTGCGTGCGCGCATAGGCGGGCACGCCGGCGTCGCCCATCGACGCGCGTTCGAGCCGCTCGAAGAACGCCACCATGCCCCAGGGATCGTAGCCCGCACCCGCAAGCAGCTGAAAGCCGACGCGATCCGCTTCGTGTTCGGCGGCGCGCGAGAAGCGCAGTTGGCTATCGACGGCGTACGCCTCGCTGCCGATCGCAATGGCACTGCCGAGGTCGCCGCTGCGCGCGAGCACGCCCGCGAGAATGCCGAACAGGATGCCCGCGAGCGTCGCATAACCGGTGCGCTCGTTCTGCGAGAGCATGCGCGCGATGTGCCGCTGCAAGACGTGCCCCATCTCGTGGCCGAGCACGGAGGCCAGTTCCGATTCGGTCTGCGTCGCCACGATCAAACCGGTGTTCACGCCGATGAAACCGCCCGGCAGCGAAAACGCGTTGATCTGCGCGTCGCGCACCGCGAAGAGATCGAAGTCGGGCCGATAGCCGCCGATGAACTGCGCCGCCGCCGAGGCGGACAAGCGCGCGGCAACCGAATCGAGATAGTCGAGCACGAGCCAGTCGCCGATGTAGTCGGGATCGCGCCGGATCTCGCGCATCACGCGCTCGCCGACGCGGCGCTCGGCCTGCGGCGTGAGCGCGCCGCCCGAACCGTCGCCCAGATCGGGCAGTTGCGGCACCCACGCGGGCGCGTGCACACTGGCGTTGCCCGGCGTCGTGCCCGGGCCCGGCTGACTCGACCACGTCTGGCCGAAGCGGCTTTGCGCGCCGCCATAGGTGCCGAACACGCCCTGCGCGATCGAGGCGGGGATAACGGGTTCGGCGGCGTCATCGAGTGCGCCGCTCACGAGCGCGGGCGCATTCGGCGCGAGCGAGACTGAAGATGGGTGCGAAGCAGAGGATGTGCTGACGGACGCTGTCGATGTGACAGATTTCGCCGAACCCAGATCGAGTACGGCGGCATGCGGCGCCGATGCCCCGCTGCCGCCCGGCGTCTGCGCCCAGGCTGGCCCGGGAACGGCAAGCGAAGCGCACAACCAGCCAGCTAGCAGCCGTTTCAGAAGCATCGATGTCGGGTCGGGAGAACAGACAGCGCAAGATGCTGGCGCGGCGGCCAGCCACCGGGCGATTGTAGCCCGCAATCCCGCCCTCGAATCTGGGCGCGCACGCGGCGCTGTTAAGATAGGCGCCCCTCATGACGCAGCGGAGATTTCCCATGCCCGAACTCACGCATTTCGACGCCGCAGGCGACGCGCACATGGTCGATGTCGGCGGCAAGGCCGAGACCAAACGCATCGCCGTGGCGAGCGGCACGATCCGCATGCTGCCCGACACCTTCGCGCTGATCCGCGACGGCAACGCCAAAAAGGGCGACGTGATCGGCGTTGCGCGCATCGCTGCGATTCAAGGGGCGAAGCGCACCTCGGACCTGATTCCGCTGTGCCATCCGCTCGCGATCACGCGCGTGAAGGTGGATTTCGTGCTCGACGAGGCGCTGCCCGGCGTGCATTGCACGGCCCAGGTGGAAACGCTCGGGCGCACAGGCGTGGAAATGGAAGCGCTGACCGCCGTGCAGGTCGGTCTGCTGACGGTCTACGACATGTGCAAGGCGGTGGATCGCGGCATGACGATCACCGATGTGCGCGTGCTGGAGAAGCACGGCGGGAAATCGGGGGATTGGGTGGCGGCTGACGCGCCGCGCTGAGTTCCGGCAAGATTTCCGGCAAGAAGCAAGCGGCGGCGTGAGTTCAAACACCACGCCGCCCGGTCACTTAACGATCAATCATCCGAATCATCGTCATCGTCGTCCGACGACGAAGGCGGCGGATTGCCATACTTCTTCACCAGATCGGCCTTGAAGCCCGCGAGCGTCGGCTCATCGGCGAGCAGGCCGTAGAGCGCCGCCAGTTGCGTCGGCCAGTCGTGCAGTTCCTGCGCAAAGATCTTCAGGCGCTCGACCGTATCGAAAGCGCCGTCCGTATTGCCCGCCAGCGCCTGCAGCACCGCGTAGCGGCGCAGCACCGTTTCGCCCGGCAGCAGTGCGATCGCGCGTTCATGCGCCGCCAGTTTGGTCGACAGGCTTGCCGCATTCATCGGCATGAGCGTCGCCATGCCGTAGTCGCCCCACGCGCGGAACAGGAACGACGGCGCTTCGGCATATTCCTGCGCCGGATGCGAGCCGTAGTACAGCACTTCGGCGCGGTTGTAGTCGCGCATCACCGGCCACAGCGACACGATGCCGCCGAACACGATCACCGTATAGACCGCAAACGCGGCGCGCGACGGCAGCAAGCGCAGCGGCTTCGTCTCCAGCAGCCCGAACACGAACATCGCGGGCAGCAGGAAGAACATGTACTGCTGCGGGTACTCGACGAGTGCGTGCATGACCAGCGCGCCAATCAGCGCGAAGCCGAAAATGCGCTCGGCCGTGTGCGGCGCGCGCAGCATGCGCACGAACCACGCGAGCAGCCCGAACAGGACGATGCCGCAACCCACCACGCCGGTCTTGGCGAGCAGATCGAGGAAGATGTCGTGCGAGTTGTTGGCGATCTCGACGCCGCCCAGCGTGCGCGCGAGTTCGAACTGGTGAATCGGGAAATCGCCCCAGCCAACACCCAGCAGCGGATGTTCCTTGAACATCGTCCAGCCGTAGCGCCACAGCGCGATACGCGGTGCGATCTGGCCGGCGTCCTTGAAGCGGTCGGCGGCCGACTGGTCGAGTTGCAGTTGATAGTGCACGTTGGCCCAGCGCACGAAGGCGTTCACGCCCACGAAGACCGCGAACAGCACGAGCGGCACGATCCAGTCGCGCACGCCGCCCTTCACGATCGCCGCACCGCGCTCGCCCGCCTCCTCGCCTCGCACGCCACGCGTCGCCGACAGCGCCATCCACAGCCCCGCCACAACGATCACGGCCATCTGCAGCCACGGCCCGCGCGACACCGTAAGCGCGAGACCGCCCGAGAAGATCGCCGAGAGCACCACCCACAGCAGCAGGTTCAGACGGCGCGTCTGCACGAGGTAGAGCGCGGCCGCCGTCGCGAAGGCGATGTAGGTGGCGAGGTGGTTGGCCTGCGCCATGTTGCCGAACGGCCGGCGATCGAACTGCACGTTATAGGCGACGACCAGCGGCGTGACCTTGACTTCGAGATGCAGCAACTGCACGACCTGGCAGAACACCGCGAACAGGCCGCCGATCACGAGTGCCCAGGCGCTCCACACCATCGCCGTGCGCACGAGATTCGCACGCGCGATGCCGTAGCCCGCATGCACCGCCATGAAGGCGGCGAGCAGGTAGCCCGCGCCGAGCCAGTTCATCGACGGCTGCGCGACCGGCAGCGCGATGGTCTGCACGACGAGCAGCAGCCCGAAGGCGAGCGGCACGAGCGCGACCGCGGGCGAGGCAAACTCGACCGCCGGGCGCGCGGAGCGCACCAGCAGCCAGACGCCCGCGCCCACCATCAGGTAGAGCGCAAGCGCCGTGAATTCGGCATAGAACGTCGGGATCGGGTAGGTGTGGTTGACGACCGCATAAGGCAGGATCAACGCTACAGCCAGCAAAACGAACGTAAGGTAACGCGCAAATGGAGAGGGCATGGGAATGGGGGGCGTCAGCAACCGGCGCACTATACAAAACTTTTCCCTCCCTGTGCGCCAGCATTCGGACGAAAACGACACGCAAACGCCAGGACTTCGGTCTTCGCGAACCGAAATACGTCTGAGCGGACTGCGCGGGCGGTGCTTGTGCAACCCTCTGTCACCACCCGCGCACCCTTAGTCCACCGCCGCTCCTTTCAAACTGCGCCTACGCGCGGCATTCCGGCGGCGCGAGATTGGACGGAAGCGTGGCGGCATCGGCCGGCGCCGGTCCCGTACCCGGCGCGCCGAGCGACGAAGCCGTCTTGCCGCCCGCGAAGCATTCCCACGTGAGCGTGCCGCCCTGCACCGCGCCCTGTGCGAGCGCGACGCGCGCCGTGGGTGAATCGGCGTTATCCGGCACCGATGGCACGAGCACGAGCGTGTTGGTCCCCTCGGGGGCGATGCGTGTGGTGAAGGCCACGGTGATCTGCCCGGTCGTGTCGTCGATGTGCACCGACGAGACATTGCGCGTGGCGGGCGGCGACGTGTAGCCGGCGCTGAAGGCGTTGCCGCTCGCCGCGTTTTCGGCCACGGACAGGCGTGCTGCCGAGGCGAGCGACAAGCCCTCGCCCACCCGGCTGCGCGCCAGATAGTCCTGGTAGGCGGGAATCGCATACGCGGCGATCACGCCGACGATGGCGAGCACGATCATCAGTTCGATGAGCGTGAAGCCTGGCGCGGCCCACTGGCTCGCACGGCGCAGCAACGCCCGCCACGACTGCATGAACGACGCGGCCTGCGTGGCTGTGCGAGAAGCGACGCCACGTGCGCCTGGGCTTGAAACAAGTAGGGATACGGTCATCATCTGGGCTCCTGAAACGAAAAACGCCTGCCCACCGGAAGGTGGACAGGCGCTTCGATCGTATCGGCGGCCCGTCGCGCGCAGCAGTCGGCCAGATGGCTTAGGCGTGGCGCTGTCAGTGCGTGGGCAGTACGCGGTCAGTACGTGGTCAGTGCGAACCCGCCGCGCGCGCCGCGTTGCGCCGCTTGAGCAGATGGCCGAGCAGCACCACGAAAAGCGCGCCCGCCACGCACATGCCGTACTCCGCGACCGGCGTGTCGAGCAGCGGCCAGCGGTCGCCCGCCGGATCGTTGACAATCAGCCCGCCCGCGATCCAGCCGAGCAGCGCCGCGCCTAGCGTCACGATCACCGGGTAGCGGTCGAGCAGCTTCAGCACGAGCTGGCTGCCCCAGACGATCAGCGGAATGCTCACCATCAGCCCGAAGATCACGAGCGCGATGCGGTGACGCGGATCGGCGGCCTCGGCGGCGCCCGCGATCGCCACGACGTTGTCGAGGCTCATCACGGCGTCCGCGACGATGATGGTCTTGATCGCCCCGAGCAGCTTGTCGGCCGGCTTTACGTTGGCATGTTCGAGATGCGCCGGCGCGAGCAGCCGCACGCCGATCCACAGCAGCAGCAGGCCGCCCGTGAACTTGAGCAGCGGCACGTTGAGCAGCACCACGGCGAAGGCGATCAGCACGACACGCAGCGCGATTGCGCCCACGGTGCCCCACAGAATGCCGCGCAGACGCTGCTGCGCGGGCAGGTCACGACAGGCGAGCGCGATCACCACGGCGTTGTCGCCGCCGAGCAGGATGTCGATGACGATGATCTGGATGACAGCGCCCCAGTGGAGCGTCGCGAAAAATTCGAGCATGGATGCGAGGACGTAAATAACGCTGGAAACACGGGAATCGCGCGCGGTCTGACGCCGCAAATAAAAAAGCGAGGCAGCCATGACTGGCTCCCTCGCTTTTGTTCGGAAACCTCGTGAAAGGATTCCGCAAGCATAGCAAAAAACGCCAGCGCCCCGCGCATCCATGATGCGCGGAGACCGGCGTTATCCGCAAATTACAGCACCGACTTCAGCAGACGGCCCATTTCCGACGGGTTGCGCGTGACCTTGATGCCGCACGCGTCCATGATTTCCAGCTTCGCTTCAGCCGTATCCGCACCGCCCGAGATCAGCGCGCCGGCGTGGCCCATGCGCTTGCCCGGAGGCGCCGTGACGCCCGCGATGAAGCCGACGACCGGCTTCTTCATGTTGCCCTTGATCCACTCGGCTGCCGTCGCTTCGTCCGGGCCACCGATTTCGCCGATCATGATCACGGCGTCCGTATCCGGATCGTCGTTGAACATCTTCATGACGTCGATGTGCTTCAGACCGTTGATCGGGTCGCCGCCGATACCGACTGCCGACGACTGGCCCAGGCCCAGCGCCGTCAGCTGTGCAACCGCTTCATACGTCAGCGTGCCCGAACGCGACACGACGCCGATGCGGCCCTTGCGGTGGATGTGACCCGGCATGATGCCGATCTTCAGCTCGTCCGGCGTGATCGTGCCGGGGCAGTTCGGGCCGAGGAGCAGCGTCTTGCGGCCTTCGCGGCGCATACGGTCCTTGACTTCGATCATGTCGCGCACGGGAATGCCTTCCGTGATGCAGATCGCGAGATCGAGGTCGGCCTCGACGGCTTCCCAGATCGCAGCAGCAGCGCCTGCCGGCGGCACGTAGATGACCGAAACGGTCGCGCCGGTAGCATCCTTGGCTTCACGCACGTTCGCGTAGATAGGAATGCCTTCGAAATCTTCGCCGGCCTTCTTCGGGTTCACGCCAGCCACGAACGCTTCGCGGCCGTTCGCGTACTCACGGCAAGCGCGAGTGTGGAACTGACCGGTCTTGCCGGTGATGCCCTGCGTGATGACCTTGGTGTCTTTGTTAATCAGAATCGACATGTATTGACCTCTGTTCGTCTGGCGTCGCGTCGCCCTGCCACGGACATTGCCGTGGCCGCGCCGGCACTACGCCATTCGTATCCGCTGAAAATTACTTGCCTTCGGCAGCTGCGACAACCTTCTGCGCAGCCTCTTCCATGCTGTCTGCCGAGATGATCGGCAGGCCCGAATCGGCCAGCATCTTCTTGCCGAGGTCCTCGTTCGTACCCTTCATGCGCACGACGAGCGGCACCTTCAGGTCAACGGCCTTCGAAGCCGCCATCACGCCTTCCGCGATCACGTCGCAGCGCATGATGCCGCCGAAGATGTTCACGAGGATCGCCTTCAGGCCCGGATTCTTCAGCATGAGCTTGAACGCTTCCGTGACCTTCTCGGTCGTCGCGCCACCGCCGACGTCCAGGAAGTTCGCCGGCTCGCCGCCGAACAGCTTGATGGTGTCCATCGTCGCCATGGCGAGGCCTGCGCCGTTCACCAGACAGCCGATGTTGCCGTCGAGCGAGATGTACGCGAGGTCGAACTTCGAGGCTTCGATTTCAGCCGGATCTTCTTCGTCCAGATCGCGGTAAGCGACGATTTCCGGGTGACGGTACAGCGCGTTCGAGTCGAAGTTGAACTTCGCGTCGAGTGCGGTCACGGTGCCGTTGCTCGAAACGTTCAGCGGGTTGATTTCAGCCAGCGACGCGTCGGTTTCCCAGAATGCCTTGTACAGGCCTTGCAGGATCGTGCGGGCTTGCGGAATCGAAGCTGCCGGGACGCCGATCTTCGCCGCCAGGTCGTCGGCTTGAGCGTCGAGCAGACCCGTCGACGGATCCACGATGACCTTGTGGATCAGTTCCGGATGCTTTTCGGCGACTTCTTCGATGTCCATGCCGCCTTCGCTCGAACCCATCAGAACGATCTTTTGCGACACGCGATCCACGACGAGGCTGACATACAGTTCCTGCTTGATGTCGGCGCCTTCTTCGATCAGCAGACGGTTGACCTTCTGGCCTTCCGGACCGGTCTGGTGCGTGACGAGCTGCATGCCGAGGATCTGGCTCGCGTATTCGCGGACCTGTTCCAGCGTCTTCGCCACTTTCACGCCGCCGCCCTTACCGCGGCCGCCCGCGTGAATCTGGGCCTTGACGACCCACACCGGACCGCCCAGCTCTTCAGCGGCCTTGACCGCGTCATCCACCGAAAACACAGGCGTGCCGCGCGGTACCGCGACGCCGAATTTCCGCAGGATTTCCTTACCCTGGTACTCGTGAATCTTCATGCGTGATTCCCTTCAGTCTGAGAGTTGGAGTGAACTTCGTTTCCGCTGTTGTTATTCATGCGCGACGGCGTCGGCCCTGCCCTCACGGCCCGGCCCAGTGTCTTCGCGCACGCTGGCGGCGTCCGGGCCGCGCTCTTTCGAACGCGGCGCATGGCCATACCAGCGCGGATAAAACTGCTTGACCGCCTCACCGTCGAACCGCAGCGCGTGGCAGCGACCGAGTTGGAAAGGCGGTTTGTCGCCGGCGACGGATTCGTCGCCAGAAGTCTTGCCGAGCTCCGGTCCGGACTCGTCACCCGGGCTGCCTTTCGATGTGTCCCACACGGCTCCCACGAACGCCTGGATCGCGACGGTCGGCAACACACCCAACATTTCTGTGAGGTGCGTGCAGCCCTGCGTGCCGGCGAGGAGCCGGCCCGCTTCGCGGCGGAAATTCTGGAGGAGATTGAGCCCGATAAGGGCCCGATAGGCGGGATTGGCGTTCTGGCACTGACCGTCGTAAGGCACCCAGTCGGAGGACGCCTCGGCGTCAACGACGTTGAGCTTGCGATCGATCGTGATACGAAGCCAGAGTTCATGGATTGGCAACCCATTAGGCCGGACACCGGCGGCAAGCGGCACGTCGCGTGGCTTGTGATCCGTCAGGCACGCATCGATGTCCCACAGGCCGTCCTCACGCTCATAGGCTACCGCCCGAATAGCGCGCTGATGACGCAACTGGCGAGGCGCAGGCGGAGAGAGCGGCATGCTAGGTAAGACCGGATTGGAAAACTTCTCGATTTTAGCATACCGGGTATTTGAGACAGCAGCGATCTCGCACCCCCTCTAGAAGCTTGTTTCCAGACGTTTTTTGATCCGCGAGGATCAATTTTCAGACTAATCGCTATCAAAGCCGCCATCGAAATCATCTTCGATGCCCTTGAGGATTTTGCCGATGACGGACATCGAAAAACCGCGTGCGGCGAGAAAACGCGCCTGACGTGCACGCTCGGCCGGCGTCTCGGGCAACTGGCCGTACTTCTTCTGCCAGACCGCGCGGGCACGCGTGAGTTCCGTTTCGCGCAGCTGCGTATTCACTTCTTCGATGAGCGCGTCGCCCACCGCATGACGCTTGAGTTCGCTGACGATGCGCCCTGCTCCCACGCGCGCGGCGCGACGATACACGACGCTTTCCGCGAAACGTGCGTCGGAGAGCCAGCCGTCGCGCTCGAGCGCGTCGAGCAGGACCTCGAGCTCGTCGGCGTCTTCGGTATAGGACATCAGCTTGCGCGAGAGTTCCGCGCGGCTGTACTCGCGACGCGAGAGGTAGCCGAGTGCGCGCCCCTTGAGCGAGCGCTCTGGACGTTGCCTGCTGGATGACGATGACGCAGCGGCGGTTTTGCGCGCGGCGCGTGTCGCAGAGGTGCGCTCGTAGCGGTCGCCTTCGGGTTCCGGCGCTTCGCCGGCTAGTGCGGCGGCACGGGCCAGATCGTGTGCGTCGAATGATTCGTCGTCGAAATCGTCGCGACGATTCGTCTGGCGTGAGGTGCGTGGCAGCACGCGAGCGGGTGCGCGATTCGACGCATGGGTCGAAGCCTCGGGGGTTCGACGCGATTGGCGTGATTGGCGCACGGGCACAGGTTCGCGCGTGTACTCGCTTTGCGATTCGAACGACGGTGCCAAGGGCGTGTTCGTGCCATCGGCGGGCGCATCGAAGAAGGCTTCGAACGGTACTTCGAATACCGCACCACCTTCATCGTCGAGATCGTGGGGTACGTCATGCGGCATGTCTTGAGTCACTTCTTGATTCACATCGCGAGCCGCAGAATGAGAAAAGCCGCGAGCGCCCAGATGGGCGTCGCGGCTTTGTATGTTGGGTGCGGTTTCAACGCGCTGAGCGGAGGAACGCTTTATCGCGCCCCGAGCATCACGCGGATGCCCCGCCTCGCCCGAAGTCGAGGCAGTGGCCGCTTGTGGCGGCACCGAGGCGGAACCGCCCTTGCGCATCATGAAACTCCGCTCACTCGACGCTAACGGACTTTATTCCTCGTCCGCGATTTCGACTTCGCCGGAGCCGTTGACGCTGTCGGCCATCGCGCTCACGCCGAGCGATTCGCGAATGCGGTTTTCGATCTCACGAGCGATGTCCGCGTTTTCGCGCAGGAATTCGCGCGCGTTGTCCTTGCCCTGACCAATGCGTTCGCCGTTATAGCTGTACCACGCACCCGCCTTGTCGACGATCTTGGCCTGCACGCCCAGGTCGATGATTTCGCCCTGACGCGAGATGCCTTCGCCGTAGAGGATGTCGAACACGGCTTCGCGGAACGGCGGCGAGACCTTGTTCTTGACGACCTTCACGCGCGTTTCGCTGCCGATCACTTCGTCGTTCTTCTTGATCGAACCGATACGACGAATGTCCAGACGCACCGACGAGTAGAACTTCAGCGCGTTGCCGCCCGTGGTGGTTTCCGGGTTGCCGAACATCACGCCGATCTTCATACGGATCTGGTTGATGAAGATGACCATGCAGTTGGTCTTCTTGATCGTGCCGGTGAGCTTGCGCAGCGCCTGCGACATCAGACGCGCCTGCAGACCCGGCAGCGAGTCGCCCATTTCGCCTTCGATTTCGGCCTTCGGCACGAGTGCCGCAACCGAGTCGATCACGATCATGTCGATCGAGCCCGAGCGCACGAGTGCGTCGGTGATTTCGAGTGCCTGTTCGCCCGTGTCCGGCTGCGAGATCAGCAGTTCCGGCACGTTCACGCCGAGCTTGGAAGCGTATTGGACGTCGAGCGCGTGTTCCGCGTCGATGAACGCCGCCGTGCCGCCGAGCTTTTGCATTTCGGCGATCACCTGGAGCGTGAGCGTCGTCTTACCCGACGATTCCGGACCGTAGATCTCGACCACCCGGCCACGCGGCAGGCCGCCGACGCCGAGCGCGATGTCGAGGCCGAGCGAACCGGTGGAGACCACCTGGATGTCCTCGACCGCGTCACCGTCGCCGAGTCGCATGATCGACCCTTTGCCGAACTGCTTTTCGATCTGCGCGAGCGCGGCGGCCAGCGCCTTGCCCTTCTCAGCAGTCAGCCCAGCCGAGCCTTTCTTGCTATCTTCCATGAATCGTCCTTTGCTATGATGAACGGCGTCTGATGACGATGCACGCGCCCGCCGATGACATACTGCGAGCGGTGCGCACGAACCCAGACACTGTATAAAAAAACAGTAGTTTTGGCAAGCCCGTTTTCAACTAACGCGCACGCCGAAACCGCGATTTTCGGAGACCGCCGTGCGCCGCCCGTTCAGGCCCCAAGCCTGCGAACGCGGCGCCGGTGCTGCGAAGCGCGCCCCAGACATGCGGGCAAGGCGCTTCGAAGGCGACGCTGGCGCATCATGCGAATTCTCATTGCCGAAGACGACAGCATACTCGCGGACGGTCTGGTCCGATCACTCCGCCAATCGGGCTATGCCGTTGATCACGTGCGTACCGGCGTGGATGCCGATACCGCCTTGTCGATGCAGTCTTTCGACCTGCTGATCCTCGATCTGGGCCTGCCAAAAATGCCGGGCCTCGAAGTGCTGCGACGTTTGCGCGCGCGCAATTCCAACCTCCCCGTCCTGATCCTGACCGCTGCCGACAGCGTGGACGAGCGCGTCAAAGGCCTCGACCTCGGCGCCGACGATTACATGGCCAAACCCTTCGCGCTCAACGAGCTGGAGGCGCGCGTGCGCGCGCTCACCCGGCGCGGCGCGGGCGGCGGCCCGACCGTCGTGCGCCACGGCGCACTGTCTTACGACCAGGTCGGCCGTGTCGCCCACATCCACGAGCAGGTGCTCGATCTGTCGGCGCGCGAGCTGGGTGTGCTCGAAGTGCTGCTGCAAAGGCTTGGGCGGCTGGTCTCGAAGGAGCAACTGGTCGATCACCTCTGCGAATGGGGCGAGGAAGTCAGCAACAACGCGATCGAGGTCTACGTGCACCGCCTGCGCAAGAAACTGGAAACAGGCGGCGTGCGCATCGTGACCGTGCGCGGACTGGGCTACTGTCTGGAGAAGGAAGCAAAAGAAGCGACCCCGCAGGCGAACGCTTCCCCGGGCTCGACCGTGCAAGCCCAACCCGCCATGCCGGCCAGCCACTACTTCAAATAGCCAGGCGCGACGATGGCCGAGCCCGATCCCGCCGCGCGCTCCCTGCCGGCCTCGTCCGCCAGCCCGCGATCCGTTGCGGCATCCACGACGTCAACCGCGCCAGGCACGTCGGACGCGCTCGACGACGAAGCGCGCGACGCCCGTTACGCCAATCCCTTCGCCCCGCCCGACGAAGCCGAGGCCGCCGCCGAGGCGCGCCCGCGCTCGCTGTTCGGCGAAATCCTCGACTGGATGCTCGCCCCGCTGCTGCTGCTCTGGCCGATGAGCATCGCGGTCACCTATCTGGTGGCCAAGTCGATCGCCAACGGCCCGTTCGACCGCGCGCTCGAAACCGACGCCTATGTGCTCGCGCGCCAGATCCATCCGGTCAACGGCGTGGCCGAGCTGACCCTGCCCGATTCCACCCGCGACTTCCTGCGCGCCGACAACGTCGACAGCGTCTATTACCAGGTGCTCGGCAGCCGCGGCGAACTGGTGGGCGGCGACCGCGACATGCCGCTGCCGCGCGACGACGACCGTCCTTCGCCGGGTCTCGTCGAATTCCGCGACGACACGCTGCACGGCATCGACATCCGCGTGGCCTACACGACGGTCGAACCGCCGCATCTCAACGGCTCGCAAGCCGTGCTCGTGCAGGTGGCCGAAACGCTCGACAAACGCCGCGCGCTCGCCAACGACATCATCAAGGGCGTGATCCTGCCGCAGTTCGTGATCCTGCCGCTCGCGATCCTGCTGGTCTGGTTCGGCCTCTCGCGCGGGCTCGCGCCGCTGCACGCGCTGCAATCCAACATCCGCCTGCGCCGCCCCGACGATCTTTCGCCGCTCGAAGCGCGTCGCGCGCCGCCCGAGATCGAGCCGCTCGTCACCTCGTTCAACGACCTGCTCACGCGGCTCGAACAGAACATGGAACTGCAAAAGCGCTTTATCGCCGATGCCGCACATCAGATGAAGACGCCGCTCGCGGGCCTGCGCACCCAGGCCGAACTCGCGCTGCGCCAGGATGCCTCGCCCGAAGTGCACCGCTCGCTCGAACAGATCGCAACGAGTTCCGAGCACGCGGCGCGACTCGTCACGCAGCTGCTCGCGCTCGCGCGCGCCGAGAACCGCATGTCGGGGCAAATCTTCACGCCAGTCGATGTGGCCGACGTCGCCCGTCATGCGGTGCGCGACTGGGTGCAGCCCGCGCTCGCGAAGCAGATGGATCTGGGCTACGAAGGCCCCGACGAGGCCAGCACGGAAGGGGCCGATGCGCAGGCAATCGCCGCCATCGTCGACGGCAATCCGGTGATGCTGCGCGAGATGCTGTCGAACCTGATCGACAACGCGATCCGCTACACGCCCGTGGGCGGGCGCATCACCGTGCGCGTGCGGCCCGAGCCCGCCGCGCGGGCCGTGCATCTGGAAGTGGAGGACACGGGAATCGGCATTCCCGCCGCCGAGCGCGAACGGGTGCAGGAGCGCTTCTACCGCATCCTGGGCCGCGACGGCGACGGCAGCGGCCTTGGGCTCGCGATCGTGCGCGAGATTGCGACGATGCACGGCGGCACCCTCGCCATCGACGACAACGTCTATCAGGAAGCGCCGCGTCTCGCGGGCACGCTCGTGCGCGTCACGCTGCGTCTGCGCGCTGCAAGCTGACACGTATCAGCCAAAACTGACGACGGGAGCGTCAGAAACAGGATGGGACTTTCCCTTAGCCGGCCCTTGATCGCCGCGAGTCACTCGCACCAATGCAAGCCGTTAATAGATATTTCAGAGATATTAGAAACAAATTCGACGAATTTAACGGCAATTCAACCACTTCCTACGCGTTTTTGAACCCGCCCTCATACGTCAGAACCCCGTAAGTTTCCATTCCAATAATGCAGCGCAGGACCGCCACAAACGCGGACCCACACGCATATCAAAATTGGAGACACATATGGCAACCGTTGGCGGACAAGTCTCGCACGCGCCGATGACCCGCGACGAAAAACGCGTGATCTTCGCGTCGTCGCTCGGCACCGTGTTCGAGTGGTACGACTTCTACCTGGCCGGCTCGCTCGCGGCTTTCATCAGCAAAAGCTTCTTCTCCGGCGTCAATCCCACCGCGGCCTTCATCTTCACGCTGCTCGGCTTCGCGGCTGGCTTCGCGGTGCGCCCGTTCGGCGCGATCGTGTTCGGACGCCTGGGCGACCTGGTAGGCCGCAAGCACACCTTCCTCGTCACCATCGTCATCATGGGTCTGTCGACCTTCGTGGTCGGCTTCCTGCCGGGTTATGCGTCGATCGGCATCGCAGCACCCGTGATCTTCATCGGCATGCGCCTGCTGCAGGGCCTGGCTCTCGGCGGCGAATACGGCGGCGCGGCCACCTACGTCGCCGAACACGCACCGCCCGGACGCCGCGGTTTCTACACGGCCTGGATCCAGACGACTGCCACGCTCGGCCTGTTCCTCTCGCTGCTCGTGATCCTCGGCGTGCGCACCTCCATCGGCGAAGAAGCCTTCGCCACATGGGGCTGGCGCGTGCCGTTCGTCGCTTCGATCCTGCTGCTCGGCGTATCGGTGTGGATTCGCCTGCAACTCGACGAATCGCCCGCGTTCAAGCGCATCAAGGCCGAGGGCAAAGTGTCGAAGGCCCCGCTCTCGGAAGCGTTCGGCCAGTGGCGCAACCTGAAGGTCGTGATCCTCGCGCTGATTGGCGTGACGGCGGGCCAGGCCGTGGTCTGGTACACGGGCCAGTTCTACGCGCTGTTCTTCCTGACGCAGACGCTCAAGGTCGATGGCGCAAGCGCCAACATCCTGATTGCGCTGGCGCTGCTGATCGGCACGCCGTTCTTCCTGTTCTTCGGCTCGCTGTCGGACAAGATCGGCCGCAAGCCGATCATCATGGCCGGCTGCCTGATCGCGGCACTCGCCTACTTCCCGCTCTTCAAGGCGCTCACGCACTACGCCAACCCGGCGCTCGAAGCCGCCACCGCGCGCGCACCGATCGTGGTGATCGCGAATCCGGACGAATGCTCGTTCCAGTTCAACCCGGTGGGCACCTCGAAGTTCACGAGTTCGTGCGACGTCGCCAAGAGCGCGCTCTCGAAGGCGGGCCTGAACTACTCGAACGTGGCCGCCCCGGCGGGCACGCTCGCGCAGATCAAGGTGGGCGACACGACCATCGACACCTATAACGGCAAGGCGCCGGGCGCCAAGGAGGCCGGCGCGGCGTTCGACAAGACGCTCTCGGGCGCATTGAAGAGCGCGGGCTATCCGCTCAAGGCCGATCCGGCGCAACTCAACTGGCCGATGACCGTGGTGATCCTCACGATCCTCGTGATCTTCGTGACGATGGTGTACGGGCCGATCGCGGCGATGCTGGTGGAGATGTTCCCGACACGCATCCGCTATACGTCGATGTCGCTGCCCTATCACATCGGCAATGGCTGGTTCGGCGGCTTCCTGCCCGCGACGGCGTTCGCGATCGTGGCGGCCAGAGGCGATATCTACTCGGGGCTCTGGTATCCGATCATCATCGCGCTGGCGACCTTCGTGATCGGCATGCTGTTTGTGAAGGAGACCAAGGACTCGGATATCTACGCGCAGGATTGAACCCCGAGTGAACGGCGCCCTGAAAAAGTTTTGAGAAGGTGCTTGACAGGGCTGCCGATCCCCGACATAATCTCACTTCTCAAGGCGAATTAGCTCAGCCGGTTAGAGCGACGGAATCATAATCCGCAGGTCCGGGGTTCGAATCCCTGATTCGCCACCAAATGCGAAAGCCGCTGTTTCGAAAGAAACAGCGGCTTTTTCTATTTCCGCGCCCGAAGCAGCAAAGGCGCGCATAACGCGGAGGCGGCACCGGCACTCAAGCCGCTCCGCCCGCCAGATTCACCCCACCACCTTCCTGCCCCGCTTCGCCACATACATCGCCCGATCGGCCTGATCGATCAGCGCAGTCATCTCATTGCCGTCCTCGGGCAGCACCGCCACGCCGACGCTCACGCCCAACTCAATCGTCTGCCCTTCGAACTCGAACGGCTCCTGCACCTTCTCGCAGATCCGCTGGCTATGCACCTCGGCATCGTGCCGACCCGTGATGCCGGGCAGGATCATCGCGAACTCGTCGCCGCCCACGCGCGCGGCCGTATCCACGCGGCGGCTGTTGCGCGCAATGCGCGAAGCCGTCTCCTTGATCGCCGCATCGCCCGCGCGGTGGCCATAGCGGTCGTTGATCGGCTTCAAGCCATCCATGTCGAGATTGAGCACGCCGAGTCCGCCCGCCGAGCGCACCGCCAGATCCACCGACTGGCGCAGGCGATCGTAGAACAGCGCACGGTTCGGCAATCCGGTGAGCGCATCGTGCGTCGCGCGCAGATAGAGCTCGCTGGTTTCATGGCGCGCGGCATGGAACATCGCCGCTGCGATCAACCCGGAGATGAGCGAGAGCGCCGCGATGTCGTCGTCGCTGAAGGCGCTCACTTCGGGCGCGACCACCTTCAGCACGCCCACCGTGGTTTCCAGATGCTTGAGCGGCGTCACAATCATCGAGCGCAGGCCCGCACGGCGGCAGGCTTCGCGATCCACACGCGGATCGTTTTCCGAGTCGTCGCAACGCAGGATCTCGCCGCTGCTCACGCACAGCCCCGACAGACTGGAACTGCGCGCGAGGCGCAAGCCCAGCATGCTCGCCACGCTGCCCGACGCCGCGCGATAGACCATGTCGTCGCCTTCGGCGAGTTCGACGGCAGCGCCCTGCGCGCCCGTCAGCATTTCGGCGCGTTCCGCGACGAAGGCCATCACGCCTCCCAGGTCGAGGCCCAGGCGCGCGATGTCCGACTGCGCGCGGATGATTTCGAGGAGCGTTGCGTTGTCTAGTTGCGGAGCGCCAGGTGCATTCATCATCGTGTCAAACGTTTGCGGATTGAGGCTGACCAGAAACTTGAAACTCGTACTTGAAACCTGCCCGGTGTCTGACGGCGCTGTAAGGCGCGGCGTGAGACACGGTGTGAAGCGGGTCGCGCTGAAGCATAGCAAACTCGCGCGCCCGATCCATCAGCCTTCGATGCGCTCGCGCGTCACGCGCAGCAGCGCGGCCATCGCCTCGCGCGCGGCGGACGCATCGCGCCGCGTGATCGCATCAGCGACTGCAGTGTGGTCGGGCAGCGCGGCGTTGAAGACGTCGGCGCGTTTGGCGTTCACGCGCAACTGACCTTCGAGCGTGCGCCCGATCAGCACGCCCAGCGGCACCAGCAATTCGTTGCGGCATGCCGCCAGCACGGCCAGGTGAAAGCGCAGATCGGCGCGCACCCATTCGTCCACGTTACGGGCGGCGGCCATCGCCGCATGCGCTTCGTCGATCTGCGCAAGCGATGCGGTGTCATGCGCGCTCGCCGCGAGCCCAGCCGCGTACGGCTCGATCATCTCGCGCATCTCCTGGAGCTTGAGTGCGAACGCAAGCGGCGGCGCGACGCGCGCGTACCAGTCGAGTAGATCGGCATCGAGCAGGTTCCACGCGGCACGCTCGCGCACGCGGGTGCCGATCTTCGGGCGCGATTCCACGAGCCCCTTGGACGTGAGCGTGCGCAACGCCTCGCGCAACACCGTGCGGCTCACGTCGAAGCGCTCCATGAGTTCGGCTTCGCGCGGCAGGATTTCGCCGGGCGCGTGGTCGCCGCGCAGGATCGCGCTGCCGAGTTCGAAGGCCACCGTGCCGTGCAGATCGCGCTGAATGGCTGTTCTCCTGGATATTGGGAATCGATGTGAAATAATACTATTAATAGCACTTTAAGGCGAATTTTGCAGTAGCATGTGTTCCAGGACGCGCCGGGCATCCGTCCGAGCCGCGCGCCGCATTCCGCTATCTGGAGACATTCCGTGAAAATCACCAAGCTCGAAACCTTCGTCGTGCCGCCGCGCTGGCTCTTTCTCAAGATCGAAACGGACGAAGGCATCGTCGGCTGGGGTGAGCCGATCGTCGAGGGTCGCGCGCATACGGTGGCCGCGGCCGTCGACGAACTCGCCGACTACCTGATCGGCAAGGACCCGCTGCTGATCGAGGATCACTGGCAGGTGATGTATCGCGCGGGCTTCTATCGCGGCGGCCCGATCACGATGAGCGCCATCGCGGGCGTCGATCAGGCGTTGTGGGACATCAAGGGCAAGCATCATGGCGTGCCCGTGCACGCGCTGCTTGGCGGCCAGGTGCGCGACAAGATCAAGGTGTATTCGTGGATCGGCGGCGACCGTCCGAGCGATGTCGCGAACAATGCGCGCGCCGTGGTCGAACGGGGCTTCAAGGCCGTCAAGATGAACGGCTCGGAAGAGTTGCAGATCATCGACACCTTCGACAAGGTGCAAGGCGTCATCAACAACGTCGCGGCCGTGCGCGAGGCCGTGGGCCCGAATGTCGGCATCGGCGTGGATTTCCACGGCCGCGTGCACAAGCCGATGGCCAAGGTGCTCGCCAAGGAACTCGATCCGTTCAAGCTGATGTTCATCGAGGAGCCGGTGCTCTCCGAAAACGTCGAGGCGCTGCGCGACATCGTCAATCAGACCAGCACGCCGATCGCGCTGGGCGAGCGGCTCTACTCGCGCTGGGACTTCAAGCACATTCTCGCGGGCGGCTACGTGGACATCATCCAGCCCGACGCCTCGCACGCGGGCGGCATCACCGAATGCCGCAAGATCGCGGCGATGGCGGAAGCCTACGACGTTGCGCTCGCGCTGCATTGCCCGCTCGGTCCGATTGCGCTCGCAACCTGTCTGCAGATCGACGCGGTGAGCTACAACGCGTTCATCCAGGAGCAGAGCCTCGGTATCCACTACAACAAGGGCAACGACCTGCTCGACTACATCCGGAATCCGGAAGTGTTCAAGTATGAAGACGGCTTCGTGTCGATTCCGCAAGGGCCGGGGCTCGGCATCGACGTCAACGAGGAGAAGGTGCGCGAGATGGCGAAGACCGGCCACCGCTGGCGCAATCCGGTGTGGCGCCACGAGGACGGCAGCGTCGCCGAGTGGTGATGCGAGATGGCAATGAAGCGTGTTACGTGCGTCACGTGCGTTACGTGACGGCCCGCATGGGCCACGTTTCAGCGCCGTAACGTTTAAGGCCGTTTTTCGGCTTGCAGGCCGCGTTGTGCTTTTTGGCACACGCGGCCTTTGTCGTTTTCGCACACAACGTTTTTGGGCGCAAAGCCACGCCCAATAAGGCTTGCAGCGATGTCCCGCAAGCCACTCCAGCGAGGCCGGGCACGCCGTATGCGCCGCTGGCCTGCTCTTTGCTGAATCCCCTGTGAGACCAACACACAACAAGCTGCAAGGGATTCACATGGACATCATGCTCCCCGACTATCTGATCCGCGAACAGGCCGCCGTCCTCGCACTGGTGGTGTTCGGCCTGACACGGGTCATCGCGGCCGCCGTCGCCAGCACGCGCGGCTGGCGCATCCTCGTGATCGAACAGAGCTTTATCGGCGTGGCGATCCTCTGGTGCGCGCCGCAGCTCATCGAGCTGATCGTGCATCCGTCGTCGGTCACCGCGCTCGCCGAGCTCGAAGGCAAGGCGATCGGCTGCGCCATCGCCCTGTTCTTCTCGCCGATTCTCAGCCACCGTCTGGGCTACGAGTGAGTACGCCGCGGCCGCTATCCGACCCGACGTTTCAGCCCTGCAACACGTAGCCCGGCACGCTGTGCGCAAGCACGGCCGCGATCACCAGCACGGCCATCATCACGAGCGCTTCCAGATGCAGCACGTTGACGAAGCGTCGGGCCGCGCCCGTTGACGCCGCGCGGCGCAGCTCGGGCATGGCCACCACGCGGTTGAAGCCGCCCAGCAGCAGCGTCAGCGCGACGAGCGCGAGTTTCGCGAGCAACACGTGGCCCCACGTGCTCGATTCGAGCGCCTCGATCGAACCGCCAGTGCCACGAATGGCGTTGAACACGCCCGTCGCGAGCACGAGGCCCACGGCGAACAACGCCACGTTCGACACCTGCCCCGCCGTGCGGATCAGCACGCCGCGCGCCGTCGACGCACCCAGTGCGGGCAGCACCGCCAGCCCGCCCGCCATCACGATGCCGCTCCAAGCGCTCGCGCTCAGCACGTGCAGCGTATTGAGGCCGAGCGCCGCCGAGGCGAAGCCCGCGTCGGCCGCGTGACCCAGTCCCGCGCGCCCTGCCGCCACCACGATGATCGCGAGCCATAGCACGCCGTCACGCAGCGGGCCGGCCGACGCCAGCGCGGTCGCGAGCAACACCAGCGCGCCGGCGAATGCGACGCTCCACGCATGGCCCACATGCGTCTGCGCGAGCACCGTCGACATCACGCCGAATCCGCCCGGCAGCGTTTCACCGCTGATAGATGCGCTCTCGTACAGCAACCACATCGCGAGCGCGATCACCAGCACGAGCGCCGCTGCGCGCAGCGAGCGTTGCGCACGCAGCCACGCGAGGCGCGCGGGCGCGACGGCGCTGCGCGCATCCTTCTCGAGCCACGCGCCGTAGAGCGCGGAACCCAGTGCGAAGGCGTAGGCGATGTTCACGAGGGCGGCCATCGCGACCTGCCCGATCCAGAGCCAGTCAGCTTTCATCGGGCGCCGCCCTCCCCAAGTTCACGGCGCACGCGAAGTACGCGGTGTGCATTGGGTGTGGCGATTGTGGCGGGCAGTACGCAGTGCGCGCGAGCATCAAGGCGCGCCTGCAACATCGAAACGGAAAGTGCAATTGGAGTCATCGAGACGAGTGGCAAGGAAACAACAAGAAAACGGGCTGAGGTGAGAGGGAGTCGGACGAAGTCGGCCGCAACCGTGCGCGCCCTTTTCGAGACGTGCCTGCTTCGATAGCCCAGGCGCGGATCGGTTCAACGGCAACGTCATCGTCAGGCCGAATTTCGTGCGCGAAGGCAGGGACAATCCCGAGTCACGGATCGGCCAACAGGTGCAGAATCATAACCGGCGTCGTTGCGACCCTCCGCCGCATTCGAGTTCGGGCAAGCCCGCGTAGCCGGGCGGTCAGGCTCTGTGGCAAATAGTCTCTATCGGGTCGCCAGGCTAGTAGAATCGGCTGCGTCGCCGCAGCGCGCACGGTCTCTTTCGCTTTCATCGCGCGCAGCCTCAAGCCGGGCCGCACGAAGCCTGGTCAGGTCCACGATAAAGAATGGAGTCACGCGTGTCCCCAAGACGTATCCTCCGACCGCTCATTCCGCTCGTCGCGCCGCTGGGAGCCGCATTGCTGTTCGGCACGACCGGAATATTCAGCGCTGCTTCTGCACAGACCCCGCAACCGAAAGCCCCCGACACGATCGAATCGCGTGTGCAGGGCTGTACCGCGTGTCACGGCTCGCACGGCCAGGGGACCGACAACGACTACTTCCCGCGTCTTGCCGGCAAACCCGCCGAGTACCTCTACAACCAGTTGATGAATTTTCGCGATGGGCGACGCAAGTACCCACCGATGAATTACCTGGTCACCTATCTCTCCGACGAGTACCTGCACGAGATCGCCACGTACTTCTCGCAGCAGCGCCCGCCGTATCCGCCGCCCGTGAAGCCGTCGGTCGGCGACAGCGTGCTCGCGCGCGGCCAGGCGATCGTGCTGCGCGGCGACCCGGCCAAGCAGGTGCCCGCGTGCGCGGCCTGCCACGGCGGGAAGCTCACCGGCATGGAGCCGGCGATTCCTGGTCTAGTCGGGCTGCATTCGGACTACATCAGTGCGCAGATCGGTGCGTGGCGCTCGGGCTCGCGTCACGCCAAGGCGCCCGATTGCATGCATGAGATCGCCACGCGCCTCACCGACGATGACGTGAATGCCGTCGCGGCCTGGCTCTCGACGCAAAATGCGCCGCAAAATCCCGTGCCGGCAGCGGCTGGCTCGTTGAAGACGCCGCTTGCCTGCGGCAGCGAACCGCAATAAGGCGCCGGGGAGACAGCCATATGAACCGCAAGTCCCTGTTCTCACTGTCCGCAGTCGTGCTCGCCGCCGCAGCGGCGCTCGTGCCCGTGCTGTGGACCGGCAACACGTATCTGCACGTCAGCTCGGCGCAAGCCGCTACGCCCGTCGATCAGGCCGACCTCATCAAGAAGGGCGAATATCTCGCCCGCGCCGGCGACTGTATCGCCTGCCACACGGTGCGCGGCGGCAAGATCTTCGCGGGCGGCCTGCCGATGGCGACGCCGTTCGGCACGCTCTACACGCCGAACATCACCCCCGACGACCGTGCGGGCATCGGCAAGTGGAGCGCCGACGACTTCTACCGCGCCATGCACACGGGCCGCTCGAAGGACGGCAGCCTGCTCTACCCGGCCTTCCCGTTCACGAGCTACACGAAGGTCTCGCGCGCGGATTCGGACGCGATCTATGCGTACCTGCGCTCGGTGCCGCCCGTGAGCGTGCCTAGCCGTCCGCACGAGCTCAAGTTCCCGTTCAACAACCGCAACCTGCTGATCGGCTGGCGCACGCTGTTCTTCCACGAAGGCGAGTACAAACCCGACCCCACCAAATCGGTCGAGTGGAACCGTGGCGCGTATCTGGTCGAAGGGCTCGGGCACTGCGGCATGTGCCACACGTCGATCAACATGATGGGCGCGCCGGTCAACTCGTCGGCGTTCGCGGGCGGGCTGATTCCGCTCCAGAACTGGTACGCGCCGTCGCTCACCTCGAGCGAAGGCGGCCTCGGCGACTGGGACATCAAGGACATTTCGAGCCTGCTCAAGACCGGCGTGTCCGAGCGAGGCGCGGTGTTCGGGCCGATGGCGGACGTGATCCACAACAGTCTGCAATACGTCTCGGACGACGACATCCACGCGATGGCGACCTATCTGAAGACCATCCCGCAGAAGAAGGAAGCGCCTGAGAACATGCAGATGGAGACCTCGGATACGTTCGGCGGCGAACTCTTACAGCAAGGTCAGAAGATCTACCATGACCAGTGTGCAAAGTGTCACGCGGAGAACGGCCTCGGCATGCCGCCGAATTTCCCGCCGCTCGCGAACAACCAGTCGATCCAGATGCATTCGGCTGTGAATCCGATCCGCATGGTGCTCAATGGCGGCTATCCGCCTAGCACGCAGGGCAATCCACGCCCGTATGGCATGCCGCCGTTCGCGCAAGCGCTGTCGAATCAGGAAGTGGCAGCGGTCGTGACCTTTATTCGCATGTCGTGGGGCAATAAGGGCACGCCGGTGTCCCCGCAGCAGGTGGCCGATCTGCGCTCCGCGCCGCTCGACTAGGGTATCGCCTGCTATAGTGGTGCCTGCCTGATCAGGGCGCAGCCGGCAAAACGCCGTCGGCTGCGCCCTTCGCTATTTGGCGCTTCGGGCATCGGGCTGTCGAGGACAGCCGAACGAAGTTGAACGAAAGGTTTTTTTGAACACGGCGCGACTGGCGTGCGCAAGCGGCGGCAAAGCGGGTTTGCAGCCGCACCGATACCGGGTCTGAACCGAACCGGGCACGCAGGCCAGATCGGCATGTCGAGCGGGAATCGGCATGACGCAGCCGCGGGGCAAGAAGAACAAGGAGTTGTCGTCATGCACGCCGGTGAGCGTTTGAACAGCATTACTCACCTCGTGGGCGCCATGTTGTCGATCGCGGGGCTGGTTTCGCTCGTGACGCTCGGCGCGCTCGATCACGATGCCTACAAGGTCGTGAGCTTCGCCGTCTACGGTGCGATGCTATGCGCGCTGTACACGATTTCCACGCTGTATCACGGTGTGCGCGGGCCGCGCATCAAGGCCGTGCTACAGAAGTGCGACCATGCCGCGATCTATCTGCTGATCGCGGGCAGCTATACTCCGTTCTCGCTCGTCACGCTACGCGGGCCGTGGGGCTGGTCGCTCTTCGGCGTGAGCTGGGGGCTTGCCGCGCTCGGCATCGCTCAGGAGCTCACGCTCGGGCGGCGCACGCGTGTGCTCTCGATGGTGCTGTATGTGGTGATGGGCTGGCTCGCGCTGGTCGCGGTCAAGCCGCTCATCAGCACGCTGCCGGCGGCCGGCACGGCCTGGCTACTGGCCGGCGGCATCATCTACAGCGTCGGCATTTATTTTTTCGTCAATGACGAACGCATCCGGCACGGACATGGAATCTGGCATCTGTTCGTGCTAGCCGGAAGCGTCTGTCAATTCGTGAGCGTCGCAGGCTACGTCGCCTGACGGCCTTCAGGGCACCCGCGGCCATCCGCGCGGGAATCCACACGAAGCTCATCGCGCGGCGGCCGCAGTGTCCGCGGCCGCGCGATGCAACCCTATGCCAGCCGGCGCTCCCTGGGGAGCGTCGACAAGCGGCGCGCGCACTGGCGCGCCGTCCGAATAAACGCGAGCGGATGTGCGTGCGCGAGCAGCCCTTGCCGCACAGCGCGCCGGCTGCCGGCAGCGCCTGCCGCCCGCGATACTGCAATAAAACAGGTCTTTATGTCTTTTGATTCTCTCGGCTTGTCCGAACCGCTGGTCCGCGCTGTCAACGAACTGGGCTATACCTCGCCCACGCCCATCCAGGCGCAAGCGATTCCCGCCGTGCTTAACGGCGGCGACCTGCTCGCCGGCGCGCAGACCGGCACCGGCAAGACCGCTGGCTTCACGCTGCCGATCCTGCAACGCCTGACCGACATGGCGCCGGCCGCAGGCGGCAAGCGCGTCGTGCGCGCGCTGATCCTCACGCCCACGCGCGAGCTCGCCGCCCAGGTGGAAGAAAGCGTGCGTGCCTACGGCAAGTATCTCAAGCTCAAGTCGACGGTGATGTTCGGCGGCGTGGGCATCAATCCGCAGATCGACGCACTCAGGCGCGGTGTGGATATCGTCGTGGCGACGCCGGGCCGTCTGCTCGACCACATGCAGCAAAAGACCATCGACCTCTCGCAGATCGAAATCCTCGTGCTCGACGAAGCCGATCGCATGCTCGACATGGGCTTCATCCACGACATCAAGCGCGTGCTCGCCAAGCTGCCGCCCAAGCGCCAGAACCTGCTCTTCTCGGCCACGTTCGCCGACGAAATCAAGGCGCTCGCCGACAGCCTGCTCGACTCGCCCGCGCTGATCGAAGTCGCGCGCCGCAACACCACCGCGGAAACGGTCGCGCAGAAGGTCTACCCGGTCGATCGCGACCGCAAGCGCGACCTGCTCACGCATCTGATCCGCCAGCACAACTGGTTCCAGGTGCTCGTGTTCACGCGCACCAAGCACGGCGCGAACCGCCTCGCCGAACAGCTCACGAAGGACGGCATCAGCGCCCTGGCGATCCACGGCAACAAGAGCCAGTCGGCGCGCACGCGTGCCCTGAGCGAGTTCAAGGACGGCACGCTGCAGGTGCTGGTGGCCACCGATATCGCCGCGCGCGGTATCGACATCGACCAGCTGCCGCATGTGGTCAACTACGACCTGCCGAACGTGCCCGAGGACTACGTCCACCGCATCGGCCGTACCGGTCGTGCAGGCGCGACGGGCGAAGCCGTGTCGCTCGTTTGCGTGGACGAGCATCAGTTGCTCAAGGACATCGAGCGCCTCATCAAGCGTCCGGTGCCGCAGGAAGTCATCCCGGGCTTCGAGCCGGACCCGAACGCGAAGCCCGAGCCGATCCAGCGCCGTGGTCAGCAGCAAGGTCGTGGCCAGCAGCAGGGCCGTGGTCAAGGCCAGCAAGCTCAGGGTCGTGGCGCGGCGCAGGCCGCGAAGCCCGCACAGGGTCGCGAGCCGCGTGGCGGCAATCGTGAGGGTGGTCGCGACGGTAACCGTGCCCATGCGGGTAACGGTGGCAATGCAGGTGCCAATGCAGGCGGCAACGGCGGCCAGCGCGCAGCCAAGCCCGCATCGAATGGCATCCGCACAGCCAAGCCGGTGAAGCAGCAAGGCACGGCCAATCATGGCGCCAACCACAGCGCACAAGGCGGCCGTGCTGAGCACACGCGTCGCGAAAGCCAGCGCGGCGTCTCGCACGAAAGCGCGCTGGGCCGCGCACAGCCGCGCAAGCCGCAGTCGAATCCGGGCGCCCTGCTCGGCGGCGGCGGCCGTCCGGGTGGCTCGCGCCGCGACGGCAACGGTCAGCGCGATCGCTAAGCGTTAAAGGGCAGGCCTGAACGGCGCTGCCAGACAAACAAAGGCCCGCTACGCAGCGGGCCTTTTGCATTGCTGACGCGGAAAAGCGCGTCTAGCGGAAGAACACGTGCTGCGTGATCTTCGTGAGCGGGTACATGACCCCCGGCGCGATGCGAGCGGGCAGATCGAGCGGCTTGAGCAGCATCTTCACGCACATCTCGGCCGACAGGTTGTGGCGCACCAGCTTGTTCACGCGCGCGGTGAGCTCGCGGTTATAGGCGGCATCCCGCACGCGCTCCGGATAGCGAATCGCGAACACGTGACGCAGCGCGATCTCCGAATCCTCGTTCTTGATCTCCATCACGCGGCGCATCAGCGCACCGAGCACGGCGAGCCGGCCGTGGCCCTCGACCTGGTTGTACTTCTTGAAGTATTTGAAAAAGTGTTTGTAGTGGCGCACTTCGTCGGTGCGGATGTTGTCGGTGATTTCCTTGAGCACCGGCTCGTCCGAACACTCGCCGATGGCGCGATACAGCGTGGCCGTGCCCGTTTCCACCACGCAGCGCGCGACCATTTCGAGCGCGCGCGTCTTCTCGAACTCCTCGAACGAGCAGGTCTTCGAGTATTCCTCGAAGAAGTTATGGAAAGCGGTGTCCCAGTCGAACTCGGGCCACACGTAGTTGATGTAGGTCTTCAGCGCGCGGCCGTGCTGAAGCTCCTCGTGTTCCCATTCGTTGTTGAGCCACTCGGACACTTCCGGGTCGCCGTTGAAGAAAACGCTCAGGTTGCTCGTGTACAGGTCCGAGCCGCTTTCGATGAACGATGCCGCGCACAGCAGCAGCAACAGGTCTTCATTGACGGCGGCACGCTGACGGTCGATTCGCGTGAGGTCGATATCTTCGATGCGCCAGGGCATCACGTGGCGAGGCTCAATGTCATTGCGCATTGTGTCGTGCTCCAAAGCGGTATCGGGCAGTGCCGCGCCTGTCCAGGCTACCCGGTCTTGCGCCGAGGCCGCGTAGCGAAAGGTACCAGCCCTTTTAACTTCATCTTAGCTGCTGTTCTGCAAAGCTGCAGTCTGAGAGCACAGACCGATCCCGGACACGGCAGTTCCAGGAAAAGACGACTTGTAAGCCTCGCGTGAGCGGGTGGCCTGACCTATGCGCGCGGTGAATTCGCATGAAGCTTTCAGGGCCGTTGCGCGAAGCCAGCGACGCGAAACCCGATGGCAGCGGGCACACATTGGTTTGCAATCCTGCGCAATGCGCACGCCTGTAAGCTGAATAGACAGTAATAATCGTCTAAAACCAATAACCGAAGATTTCTTCCACGCTGGTCGCTTGACGATCCGCAAGCGCGACGTCCGATGCTCGCGCAGCGGGACTGCACAGGACCGCGTGACGACGCTGGGAGCCCATTGCGCATTGCAGCCGATGGGGTCGGCAAAGGCAGTCAGAATCATGGCGCATTCTTGCACTGCGGCACGAACTTCAAGTGAAATCAAGGATCTGCGCGCACGCCTCGACCGCCGCCGCAAGGCACGGTTGTCAAACGGAATATTTTTGGGATGTGGTTTGTACAACGCAGCGCGGTTGCCTACACTCCAGTTCCCCGGCGCCGATCCGGGCTGGATGCCGTTTGGTTCATTTGTCGAACGCCGCCTTGGCCGATGACGCATGACAGCAAACGGTCCGCCCATCCGGCACACGAATCGCGCCGTCGCAGGCTTTCGCGCACGCCCACCGCATGATTGTCACCACGCCGCCCAGCCCGGCCGCGCAAGGTGACCTCTGATGCGGCAACACGGAGAGAAAGATGCTGAGTCCGCATGAATTCGCCACCCTGCTGCTAGTGCAAGACGCGCCCAATCAGATCGACATGGAACGCGAAGAACTGGACGCCCTCCTCGAAAGACAGCTCGTTCAACTGGAACGCCTCGCTTCCGGCCTCCAGCAATGGCGACTTACCGAAATCGGCGACTCTGCGTTACGCGCGATTAAACGGTGTTCATGAGCCCGGTGGGCGCACCCCGCGCCAGCCGCCACTCACAACGATTAGCCCATCATCCGATTTCTCGACCTGCGCGGACGCCGGGATAGTCCGCCAGAGCGTTGTGTCGAGCCCATCCCCGATGCAGGCGCACGGTAGTAGCAGCACGCGCCTGCAGTGCATGGTCACGCGGACCCGCGCGCTTCATGCCCGCGTGACCATTTTTTTCCGACTCTGGATGCTTCCGTGAGATCGATCGCGCCGCGCTGCGTGACGCCTTGATGCGTCTGTACGTTCCGTAATATGCCGGTTTGGGCGCTTCAGCCGCCGCGCAAGGTCGGGTCCGCCGACGCGCGCCACGTGAGCGCCTGCGCGCGCTGCGCATTGAGGTATGCCACCCACGCATTACGCGCCTGCGCATCTGCGCCGGCAGCACCCGCGCCATGCGCCGTGTACTGCTGCGCGAGCCCCGCCTGAAAGCCGCAGAACTGCTCCTGCGGCAGCTTGCCGTGGCGATTCGCGACATAAGCGTCATAGATCGCCGAATAGACGGCCTGCGTGTCAGCACCGTAATCGGGCTGACGGGCGCCGCACATCTGCTGGAGATCGGCAAAGGCAGGCGCGCGCCAGCCGCCCACGAGCCCCGACGTATTCGCGCACCCGGCGACGAGCATCGCCGCGCCGATCATCGCAAGTCCACGCATCGCATTCCCCTCTGTCCGGCTCGTATTGGATCAGCCATTGTCGCATCGCGCGGCGCGCGCGCGCAGCCTGGCCGTCCGGCCAACGCCCGGCAGTGGTCACGAACGCCCACGAATCCCGACAATCCCCCGCCCAGAGTGACGCCGCGCGCGCAAAAGCACGTATCATTGGGCTTTCAATCGTCCCGCGTTGCCGGCCCACGCGGGCTCGCCGCCAAGCCCGGCCGACCGCTCCCCTGCTTTTTTCGTCTTGCGCATGATCGACCATCTCATCTGCGACTGCGACGGCGTGCTCGTCGACAGTGAAGTCATTGCCGACCACGTCCTCTTCGATACCCTCAGCCGCACCTTTCCCGGCGTCGATTTCCGCGCCGCCGTGGCGGGAGCGTTCGGACAGCAGACCTCGCGCTTTCTGGCCGATGTCGCCGCGCGCTTCAATCTCACGCTGCCCGACAATTTCCTCGAAACGATCGACCACAACTGCGAAGTCGCGATCGCCGAATCGGTGAGCCCGATCAACGGCGTGCGCGATGCGCTGCGCCGCGTCTCGCTGCCGGTCGCGGTGGTCTCGAACAGCCGGCTCACGCGCGTGCACGCCTCGGTGCGGCGCGCCGGGCTCGATACGATCTTTGGCGAACGCATCTTCAGCGCCGAGCAGGTCGCCCGGCCCAAGCCCTACCCCGACGTCTATCTGCACGCCGCGCAAACGCTCGGCGTGGAGCCATCGAACTGCCTCGTGGTCGAGGACAGCATCTCGGGGTTGAATGCCGCGCGCGCAGCGGGCATGAAGACGATCGCCTTCGTAGGCGCGAGCCACATCCCGTCGGGCTATGCCGACGTGCTGCGCGAGATGGGTATCACGCGCATCATGGAACACATGGACGAGTTGCCCGCGCTCGTGGAAGCGGGCGTACGCGGCGAGTTCGGCGACGTGCAGTCGTAGGCGAACTTAAGCGAATCTGCCATGCAAAACGGCGCGTAGGCCCCAAGGCCTCACGCGCCGTTTTTCATTCCGACGACGGACGCTGCAGCGCGCCCGTCGTCAACGGTTTTACACCAGCTCGGCGCTACGCTCGCGCGCGAGCGCCAGCGATTCGCGGAACTCGACCAGCTCGGCGATCGTGAGCATAGGCAGGTTGTGCAATTTCGCGAAGTCGTCGACCTGCTGGCCGCGCGCCATCGTGCCGTCCGGATTCATCAGTTCGCACAGCACGCCCGCCGGAGCGAGACCCGCGAGCACGGCCAGATCGACGGTGCCTTCGGTGTGGCCACGGCGCGCCAGCACGCCGCCCGGCTGCGCGCGCAGCGGGAACACGTGGCCCGGGCGCACGATGTCTTGCGGTTTGGCGTCGGCGGCAATGGCCGCGCGGATCGTCGTCACGCGGTCGGCAGCCGACACGCCCGTGCTCACGCCGTCACGCGCCTCGATCGAGACCGTGAACGCGGTGCGGTTGCGGCTTTCGTTGTGCGGGACCATCGGCGGGAGTTCGAGCGCGCGCACCTGCTCGTCGGACAGGCACAGACAGACGATGCCGCTGCATTCGCGGATGAAGAGCGCCATCGTCTCGGTCGTCAGGTGTTCGGCGGCGCAGACGAGATCGGCTTCGTCTTCGCGGTCGTGGTCGTCTTGCAGCACGACCGGACGGCCTTCGCGCATGGCTTGCAGCGCGGCGGCGATGCGCGGCGGCACCACTTCGGTTTCGAGCAGGGGAAGATCGGCGATGGCGTCGAGCGGCGCATCGGCGGAAACAGCATTGCGGGTAAAGGACATGTGAAACGCTCCTCGCAAGAGTTGGGCGAAAAACGTTTCAGGGCATTGCAAACAGACAGGAATCCCCGTCGCGCGTCGTCCGGCACGCACGTCGTATCCCGAAAATCAGCACAAAAGCACCGACACTCACAGACACGCGCGCAGGCTGGAAAGCCGCGGCGGATGGGCAAACATGACCATCTGCACATCTTCTCTCATCCGGACTATGACCGTCGGCTCTGGCTTCGCACCAGATCTGCTGACCCCACGCAACATCGCGCGGGCGCTCGCGGGCTCGCTGGCTTTGCCTTTCGGCTCGGCCGGCATACCGCCGGTGGGGAATCGCACCCCGCCCTGAAGACGCACTGATTACCGGATCAACCGGCGGGCAAAGGATACAACAGGCCGCACAATCGTGCAGCGCGGTAAAAAACCAGTAGACAAGCGGCGCGCACTGCGTCTTGTGCACTGCGGCACAACAACGGCCGCGCCCCTGACTTCGCTCATGCCGGCTGCGGCGAAGCCGACGCTTCGCTGCTGCCGACACCATTGGCGCTATGCGGCACATCCCAACGCGGCGGCGTTTCGGCGTTGAGCGTCACGCGGAACACACGCGTTTCGGTATCGCCGGGATTGCGCAGGCTGTGCGGCTGATCGGCGTCGAAAACGATCGCGTCACCGGTCGCCAGCAACTGGCGGCGGTCGTGCACGCTCACTTCCAGCGTGCCCTCGCTCACCACCAGATTGACGGTCGTGCCCGGCGCGCGGCGCGTGCCCGGCTCCGTGTGCAGCGGCGCGATGCGCAGCTCGTGGAATTCCGCGACGGCCGGGCCGTCCTCGGGATAGAGCGCGCGTGCCGAATAACGACCATCGGCGCTCACGCGGCGCGCGGCGCGCTCGGCGGGCAGATGCTCGAAGCCGCTCACCGCATGGCGGCGCAGGAACGCCGAGACCGAGACCTTGAGCGCCGCCGCCACCTTGCACAGCACCTTGATCGACGGCACGCTGCGCGCGGATTCGACCTGCGCGAGCATGGCGCGCGAGACGCCCGAAGCGCGGGCCAGCGCGTCGAGTGAGAGCTGACGCTCGGCACGCAGACGCGCGAGATTCACGCCGACCAGATATTCGAGCGCATCGAACGGGCCTTCGCCGCGCGCGGCGCCGTTCGATGTGAATGAATCGGCGGAAAGCGCGGACGTCTGCACGGCGAGATCGTCAGCGTGATCGTCTGCATGTGCATCTGCACGAGCAGGCTGTTGATCCGTACTCCGATGCGTCGTGCTGCGATATGCGGCCGGACGATCGGCCTGTGCGTCCCTCACGAGCGCGAGCGGTGATTGCATGGCTGCCTCCCAGGCGCGCCGTTGAAGGCGCTAGAGCTTGAATGGAGGCAAGACTAGCATCGGGCCCGGCCGCGCCCAACGAAGTTATCTTCACACTGATATCAGCATTGCAGAGCGCGATTTCGGGAATGCTTTCGCGTCCTGACGATATGTGCGCAGCCGGTGCTGTTGCGCCGGATCGGCGCAGGCTCGATCGCTCAGCAAACGTCCTGGCGAACCGCGACTTTCGTACCGACCGCGGCGTGCGAAAGCGAAGTGCGCGCGTCGAGCCGCGCCGCGAACCACGTCAGCACGAGCGCCGCGATGGCGACCACGGCCGCCACCCAAGGCAGCGCATCGAGCGCCACACCACGTGCGATCGCAAGACCACCGAGCCACGCGCCCATTGCATTGCCCACGTTGAAGGCGCCGATGTTGAGCGTCGAGGCCAGATTGGGCGCGGCGGCGGCCTTTGCGACCACGCGCATCTGCAACGGCGGCACGGTCGCGAACGCGGCGATACCCCACACGAACAGCGTGATGGCGGCCGGCACGCTCGCATGACTCGTCTTCGTGAAGATGGCCATGACCACGGCCAGCGCGACCAGAATGCCCATCAGCGAAGGCATGAGCGCGCGGTCCGCCAGCTTGCCGCCGAGCGTATTGCCCAGCGTCAGCCCCACGCCGAACAGCACGAGCATGAGCGTCACGCCGCGCGGCGAGAAACCGCTCACCTGCTCCAGGATCGGCGCGATATAGGTGAAGACGACGAACACGCCGCCAAAGCCCAGCACCGTCATGCCGAGCGCGAGCCACACCTGCGGTTCGCGCAGCACGCGCACTTCGTGGCCGAGGCCGATCGGGCCGCTATCGTGCTGATTCGGCACCAGCGCCGTCACGCCGATCAGCGAAATCACGCCCAGGCCGCTCACGATCCAGAACGCCACGCGCCAGCCGAACTGCTGGCCGATGGCCGTGCCGAACGGCACGCCCAGCACCGTCGCGAGCGTGAGGCCGGTGAACATCAGCGCGATGGCGCTGGCCCGCTTTTCCTGCGGCACGAGCGAGGCCGCCACCACGGCGCCGATGCCGAAGAACGATCCGTGCGCGAACGAGGCCACGACGCGCGCGACCATCAGCAGCGAATAGTTGTCGGCGATGGCGCACATCACGTTGCCGACGATGAACACGCCCATCAGCAATTGCAGCGCGAGCTTGCGCGGCATGCGGCTGGTGAGCACCGCGAGCAGCGGCGCACCGACCGCCACGCCCAGCGCGTAGCCCGTCACGAGCAGGCCGGCGGCGGGAATCGTCACGCCGAGATCGCGCGCGACGTCGGGCAAGAGGCCCATGATGAGGAACTCGGTGGTGCCGATGGCAAAGGCGCTGATCGCCAGCGCGAGCAAGGGTATAGGCATCGAAATCTCCGGATTGCAGCCTTGGGGTATGACGTGTGGAACGTGTGGGTAGGGGCGCTTCAGCCCGCCGCCGTCACGAATTCGACGACGACGCCAGGCGCCAGCGCCACGAACAGTTGCCGCTCGCCGCTCAGGGGCACATCGGCGAGCTGATACGGCACGCCGTGCGCCGCGAGCCGGGTGAGCAAGGCCTGCCATTCGTCGCCGGGCGCGACGCGAAACGCCACGTGATCGAAGCGCGGCGCGACACGCACGGGCCGCGCGGCGGCCACGGTCGAATCGACCAGATGGACGACGGGCCGGCCGTCGGCGTAAAGCCAGTAGCCGCCCACCGCAAACGGCGGACGCGCGCCGTTCTCAAGGCCCGCGACGTCGCAGAAGAAGCGGCGCGCGCCTTCCAGATCGGGCGTGACGAGGGTGATGTGATCGAGTTGCATGCGCGACTCCTGCGTGGCCCGACAAGCAACGCCGACGGGCAAAAGCTGAGAACACGCGCATTGTCGACGCCACGCGCAATTTTGATAATTGGCGTAGCATTTGAAGCATTTTCAATCAGCATCTAATAATCCCGAGTCATCGCATATGGACAATCTCGGCGACGTGCGCCTGTTCGTGGAGGCTTCGCGCCTGGGCAGCCTGTCAGCAGCGGGGCGCAAGCTCGGTCTCACGCCCGCGGCGGCCAGCGCCCGCCTCGCCCGGCTCGAAGCCGAGTTGCGTGCGCGCCTGTTCGACCGCACCACCCGCCAGCTACGCCTTACTGACGAAGGACGCGTCTATCTCACCTGTAGCGAACACGCGCTGCGCTCGCTCGACGACGCCAAGGCCGCGCTCCAGGAGGGCCAGAACGCGGTGCGCGGCAAGGTGCGCATTTCGGCGACCTCCGACTTCGGCCGCAATCTGCTGATGAAGTGGCTCGACGAATTCCGCGCACGCTATCCCGAGGTGCGCTTCGCGCTCACGCTCACGGATACGCTCTCGAATCTCGTGCTGGAGGACATCGATCTCGCGATCCGCTTCGGCAATCCGGCGGACAGTTCCCTGATCGCTCGCCGCCTCGCGCCGAACCGGCGAATCCTTTGCGCGTCGCCCGCCTACCTGGCGAAGCACGGCGAGCCGCGCGAGCCGAACGATCTGGCCCGTTTCGACTGCATCGTGATCGGCTCGTCGGCCGGTCCGGTGAACGAGTGGCGCTTCACGCGCGGCAGCGAAACGCAGACGTACACCGTGCCGCTGGAACACGCGCTCGAAACCACGGACGGCGCGGTCGCGCGCCAGTGGGCGCTGTGCGGCTATGGACTCGCGGTGAAGTCGATCTGGGACGTGGCCGACGACCTGCGCGCCGGGAACCTGAAGATCGTCTTGCCCGAGTGGCGCTATCCCGACGCGCCGCTGCACGCGCTCTATCACCGCAACCGCTTTCTCGCGCCGCGCGTGCGGGCGCTGCTGGACTTTCTGACCGAGCGTTTCGCGCAAACGGCGGACGAGTTGCACGCGCTCGTGCCCTGCACGGAAGACGCGGCGGGCGAGCCCGCCAAACGGGTGGGCGACAGCGCAACGGGCCGCTCGCACCGTCGCAAGCCCGTCGATGCATAAGGCTATAATGTTGGATTACGCTGAACAACGGTTCGCGTCGCAAACCCCGGCCCAATAAGCAGATGCAGCCGCTGCGCGGGCAGATGCCCGCGCGAAAGCACAAGCAGCTCAAAGCAAACGCCGCTAGCGAACCGCCCCACCGTGCGCCCCAGCCTTCGCAGGCCGGCCACCCGCTTCAGCCCTCATTTATTCACCGTAGTCCCGACGTGCATTGTGTGCATCAGCCGGACGACGCCCCCAGGTGAACCACTGCGAACGGCGAAACCCGATGACCAAGAAAGTTTATGTAAAGACGTACGGCTGCCAGATGAACGAGTACGACTCCGACAAGATGGTCGACGTACTCGGCGCGGCTGAAGGCCTCGTCAAGACCGACACGCCCGAAGATGCGGACGTGATCCTCTTCAACACCTGCTCGGTGCGCGAAAAGGCGCAGGAAAAGGTGTTCTCCGAACTCGGCCGCGTGCGCGAGCTCAAGGCGGCGAACCCGAATCTGCTGATCGGCGTAGGTGGTTGCGTGGCAAGCCAGGAAGGCGCCGCCATCGTGCAACGCGCGCCGTACGTGGATCTCGTGTTCGGTCCGCAGACGCTGCACCGCCTGCCGCAGATGATCGACGCGCGCCGCGCCTCGGGCCGCTCGCAGGTCGACATCACCTTCCCCGAAATCGAGAAGTTCGACCATCTGCCGCCCGCGCGCGTGGAAGGCCCGAGCGCGTTCGTCTCGATCATGGAAGGCTGCTCGAAGTACTGCAGCTACTGCGTCGTGCCCTACACGCGCGGCGAAGAAGTCTCGCGTCCGCTCGACGACGTGCTGACCGAAGTCGCGGGTCTCGCCGACCAGGGCGTGCGTGAAGTCACGCTGCTCGGCCAGAACGTCAACGCCTACCTGGGCGCGCTCACGCAAGGCGCCGAGGAAGTCGCCGACTTCGCCACGCTGATCGAATATGTCGCGGACATCCCCGGCATCGAGCGCATCCGCTATACGACGTCGCACCCGAAGGAATTCACGCAGCGCCTGATCGACACCTACGCGAAGGTGCCCAAGCTCGTGAGCCACCTGCACCTGCCGGTGCAGCACGGTTCGGATCGCGTGCTGATGGCGATGAAGCGCGGCTACACGGTGCTCGAATACAAGTCGGTGATCCGCAAGCTGCGCGCGATCCGTCCGGATCTCTCGCTCTCGACGGACATCATCGTCGGCTTCCCCGGCGAAACCGACGAGGACTTCGCGAAGACCATGAAGCTCGTCGAAGAGATGAGCTACGACACGAGCTTCTCGTTCATCTACAGCCCGCGCCCGGGCACGCCGGCTTCGAATCTAGAAGACGACACGCCGCGCGAAGTGAAGCTCAAGCGTTTGCAGCATCTCCAGGCCACGATCGAAGAGAACGTGCAGCGCATCAGCCAGTCGATGGTTGGTCGCGTCGAGCGCATTCTGGTCGAAGGCCCCTCGCGCAAGGACCCGAGCGAACTGTCGGGCCGCACCGAGAACAACCGCGTCGTGAACTTCCCGGCGCCGCTCGCTTCGCACGCGCGTCTGATCGGCCAGATGATCGACGTGAAGATCAACCACGCGTATCCGCACTCGCTGCGCGGCGAGCTCGTGCTCGCGCACGAGGGCACTTCGGCGCTCACGCACTAAGGCGCGCGCCCCCACGGAATCCGGGAGTTCAGAGACACCTTGAAGCCCAATCAGCAGCATCTGGAATTCACCGCACCGCGCGAAGACAACGCGCGGCTCGCGAACCTCTGCGGTCCGCTCGACGAGAACCTGCGACAGATCGAGCAAGCCCTCGACGTCACCCTCGCCCGCCGCGGACACCGCATCACGATCCGCGGGCGCGGCGCGAAGCTCGCGCTCACCGCGCTCGAAAACTTCTACAACCAGGCGCGCGATCCGCTGTCCGTGGACGATATCCAGCTCGCGCTGGTCGAGGCGCGCCATCTGGCCCGCCGCGCGGCGGCCAATGGCGGCGCGCGCGGCACGAATGGCACGAGCGGCACGAGCGACGATGGGGAAATCGACCCGCGTTTTCGCGGCGATCCCGATCATCCGTTCGACGAGCCCGCAGGCAACGACATCGATATCGAGGAACAAGGCCCGAAGCTCTACACGCGTCGCGCCGACCTGCGTGGCCGCACGCCAGCGCAGCGCGAGTACCTCAAGCAGATCATTTCGCACGACGTCACGTTTGGCATCGGGCCGGCGGGCACGGGCAAGACCTATCTCGCGGTAGCTTGCGCCGTTGACGCGCTCGAACGCGATCAGGTCAAGCGCATCGTGCTCACGCGTCCGGCCGTGGAAGCGGGCGAGCGTCTGGGCTTCCTGCCCGGTGATCTCTCGCAGAAGGTCGATCCGTATCTGCGCCCGCTCTACGACGCGCTCTACGATCTGCTCGGTTTCGACAAGACGGCGAAGATGTTCGAGCGCCAGATGATCGAGATCGCGCCGCTCGCCTACATGCGCGGACGCACGCTCAATCACGCGTTCATCATCCTCGACGAGGCGCAGAACACCACGCCTGAGCAGATGAAGATGTTCCTCACGCGGATCGGCTTTGGCTCGAAGGCGGTCGTGACCGGCGACACCACGCAGATCGACTTGCCGCGCGGCCACAAGAGCGGCCTGATCGAAGCCCAGCACGTGTTGCAGAACGTGCGCGGCATTGCGCTCACGCATTTCACGAGCGCGGACGTGGTGCGCCATCCGCTCGTCGCGCGCATCGTCGAAGCCTATGACGCGCACACGAAGAAGGATGACAGCGCAGCCGATGCCCGCTAACCGGGCACGCTCAATCGTCAGAACCCTATGGCACGCGCACCGAAACTCAAACTGAACGTGCAGTTCCCCGCCGCGAAGGCGTTTCCCGAGCACAAGGCCGCGCTGCCCCGCGCAACCGTGGCCGCGTGGATCAAGGCAGCGCTCTTCGCCGACGCGGAACTGACCGTGCGCTTCGTCGACGCCGAGGAAGGCCGCACGCTCAACCGCACCTATCGCGGCAAGGACTACGCGACCAACGTCCTCACCTTCGCTTACGCGGAGAGCGAGGACGATCCCGTGACCGGCGACCTGATCCTGTGCTGCCCAGTGGTGGCGAAGGAAGCCGCCGAGCAGGGCAAGCCGCTCTCGGCGCACTACGCGCACCTGCTCGTGCACGGCACCTTGCACGCACAAGGCTACGACCACGAGGACGACGCCGAAGCCGAAGAGATGGAAGGCATCGAAACGGAAGTCCTCAACTCGCTCGGCTTTCCCGACCCGTACAAGTAAGTCCCTGCTTTTCCGTCAGCCCGATATGAACGACAAGCGCGCGAACGTTTCCGGTGATGTGATCGACTCGCAGAAGGAGCGCGCGGCGCCCTGCCCGGGGTATCCGCCGTCCCTCGGCGAGTCGAGACTGCTCAGCGAAGACGAACTGCGCGATTCGCTCGCCTGCATGCTCCAGCAATGGGACGGGCGCAGCGACATCTGGCTGTTCGGCTATGGCTCGCTGATCTGGAACCCGGGCCTGCCCACCGTCGAGAACGTGCGCTCGCGCGTGCATGGCTACCATCGCGGCCTGTATCTGTGGTCGCGCGTGAATCGGGGCACGCCCGAACAGCCGGGCCTCGTGCTCGCGCTCGATCGCGGCGGGTCCTGCGCGGGTGTGGCGTTTCGTCTCGCCGCGCAAGGCGTGATGCCGCATCTGGAAGCGCTCTGGCGCCGCGAAATGCCGATGGGGTCGTACCGGCCCGCGTGGCTGCCCTGCGTGCTCGCGGACGGGCGGCGCGTCGCCGCGCTTGCCTTCGTGATGCGCCGCGACGTGGCCAGCTACACCGGCAAGCTCGACGAGAACACCGTGCGCACCGTGTTCGGCTGCGCCACCGGCCGCTACGGCACGACGCTCGACTACGTGCGCCGCACCGTCGATGCGCTGCGCGAGAGCGGCATGCCTGATCGGGCGCTGGAACGCTTGCTCACGCGCTGCGCTGGCGAAAAAGGTTGATCACGGCACTTCCCTACGCGGCCCCCCCTACGCGGGCCGCCCTATTTTGTTCCGCCGCGCGATACGCGCCCATCTGCGATAGGATTGATCTGAGTGGCGTGCCATACACAGGCGCGCCACACGCATGATGTATCCTTTCCCCTCCGCAACAGCGCGCCCGGCCCGGAAGCGGCCAAGGGCGCACCACCATGAACGACTCTTATCCCAGTCGACGATTGACCGACAAACCGCAAGAAAAGCGCTCCCTTCTGGAGCGGCTGACCGACTTCATCTCGCCCGAGCCCGACTCGCGTAGCGAGCTTCTCGAAATCCTCCAGGACGCACACGCGCGCAATCTGATCGACGCCGACTCGCTTTCGATGATCGAAGGCGTGTTCCAGGTGACCGAGCTTTGCGCGCGCGACATCATGGTGCCGCGCGCCCAGATGGACGCGCTCAACATCGCCGAGAGCCCGGACGATTTCATGCCCTTCGTGCTGGAAAAGGCGCACTCGCGCTATCCGGTCTACGAGGGCAATCGCGACAACGTGATCGGCGTGCTGCTCGCAAAAGATCTGCTGCGCTACTACGCCGAAGAGGAATTCGACGTGCGCGGCATGCTGCGCCCGGCCGTCTTCATCCCCGAGTCCAAGCGCCTGAACGTGCTGCTGCACGACTTCCGGCAGAACCGCAATCACATCGCCATCGTCGTGGACGAATACGGCGGCGTGGCGGGCCTCATCACGATCGAGGACGTGCTGGAGCAGATCGTCGGCGATATCGAGGACGAATACGACTTCGACGAGGAAAGCGGCAATATCATCGCCTCGCCCGACGGACGCTTCCGCGTGCGCGCGCTGACCGAGATCGAGCAGTTCAACGACGCGTTCGGCACCCATTATTCGGACGAAGAGGTCGATACGATTGGCGGATTCGTCACCAATCACTTCGGGCACGTGCCGCATCGTGGCGAAAAGGTCCGCATCGACGATCTGATTTTCGAGGTGCTGCGCGCCGACGCCCGCCAGGTGCACATGCTGCTGGTGCGCCGCGACCCGCTCGCCGGTCACCGCGAGGCCGCGTTGCAGCCTCCGGGCACCTGAAGCGCGCGCTCAGAACGCGCTAGCAGGACATGACGCCGGCCTTCGCGCCGGCGTTTTACATGGCGGCACGATCGGACCCCAAACGATTTGCACCGATGCCGCCCGACACCGCGAATTCCTGACGCGCGAAAATGCTATCGTTGCGCTCGCTGTCCGCACGTAGCCGCATCGCCGATAACCAGCACGCGGGCCTCCGCGCTACCGCAGCGAACGCACGACCTACCCGCAACCCGCGCCCCCGGCGCGCCTGCGCACTACAGCGCCACCGCATATTCATGGCCGAACCGATCGATTCCCGCACGCGCGATGGCGCGCGCGCTAGTAGCCCCAACGTCAGCACCGCGCGTCGCGCCGTGCCCGCATGGCATTACCTCGCCGCCGTGGCGCTGGGCGCGCTCAACACGCTCTCGTTCGCCCCCACGCCGCATGGCGGCTGGCTCGAAATCGCGATCTTCGCCGGTTTCTACTTCTGGCTCACGCGCACCACCGGCTGGAAGAGCGCGCTCTTCACGGGCTGGGCGTTCGGCTTTGGCAACTTCGTCACGGGCGTCTGGTGGCTGTATGTGAGCATGCATTTCTACGGCGGCATGCCCGCGCCGCTCGCCGGTGCCGCGCTTGGGCTGTTTTCGCTCTATCTGGGCGTCTACCCGGCGCTGGCCGCGCTGGTCTGGTCGTTCTGCGCCGGGCACGCGAAGAACGGGCGCGACGATTCACTGCCCTACTCACCCACGTGGCACGGCGCCTTCGCTTTCGCGAGCGCCTGGGCGCTCGGCGAATGGGCGCGCGGCTACATTTTCACGGGCTTTCCATGGCTCTCCAGCGGCTACGCCCAGGTCGATGGACCGCTGGCCGGTTTCGCGCCGATCGTCGGCGTGTATGGCGTGGGCTGGGTGCTCGCACTCGTCGCGGCCCTGGTGGTGCAGACGCTCATGAGCCTGCGCAGCGCCCGTGGCAGCGCGCTCACGGCGGCCGTCATCGCGCTCGCCGTGACCGGCGCCGGCCTGCTGCTGCCGCGCGTGAACTGGACACAACCCGAAAACGCGCCGCTCAACGTGCGCCTGCTGCAAGGCAACGTGAAGCAGGACATGAAGTTTTCCGAGTCCGGCACGCAAGACGCGCTCAACGAATTCCAGAAGCTGATCACCGAAAAACCCGCCGATCTCGTCGTCACGCCCGAAACGGCCGTACCGGTGCTCCTCCAGGCGATTCCGGAGAAGTTCGGCCGCGACGTGCGCGCCTTCGCCGACGGCACCCATACCGCGATCCTTTTCGGCGCGGTAGGCGGCACGATCACGCCGGACGGCCGCGTGGTCGATTACACCAACAGCCTGTTCGGCATCACGCCGGGGACCAACGGCCTGTATCGCTACGACAAGCACCACCTCGTGCCCTTCGGCGAGTTCGTGCCCTGGGGCTTCCGCTGGTTCGTGAACCTCATGAACATTCCGCTCGGCGACTTCGCGCGCGGCGCGCCCGTGCAGCCGCCGTTCCTCGTGCACAACCAGCCGGTGGCCGTCGATATCTGCTACGAGGACATCTTCGGCGAGGAAATCGCCCGCACCGTGCGCGAAAGCCCGGTTTCGCCGGGCATCCTGATCAATTCGACCAATCTGGCGTGGTTCGGCGACACCATCGCGCTCGACCAGCATCTGCAGATCGCGCGCATGCGCTCGCTCGAAACCGGCCGGCCGATGCTGCGGGCAACCAACACGGGCGCGACCGCCGCGATAGACGCGCACGGCAACGTGATCGCCCGCCTGCCCACCTTCACGACGGGTTCGCTCGACGTGCGCGTCGAGGGCACGCAGGGCTTCACGCCCTACGTGACGAGCGGCAACAACACGGTGATCGCCATCTCGTTGTTGTTGCTGGCGATAGGCTTTGCATTCGGGCCGGGCCGCATCGGCCGCAAGAAGACCTGAGCGCACAGGTGCAGGCGCGCGATTGAGATTGTCGCGCGCCTTCTGCGCCAGAACGGGCCACAACCCGGCCTGCAAACCGGGCCGCAAACCGGGCCGCCAAGCCCTCCCGGCCTCAACGCTCCACCAATCCGGTAAAATTCAGCGTTTCAGCACCTGGCCGCCACGCACCGGTCGCCGCGCGGGCCTCGCCTGCCGCCGCAACCCGCGTCTTCCGCCCTAAAGACACCGCAGACACTGCAGGCACACATGCTCACGTTTCAGCAAATCATCCTGACGCTCCAGTCCTACTGGGACAAGCAGGGCTGCGCGCTGCTCCAGCCGATCGACATGGAAGTCGGCGCGGGCACCTCGCACGTCCATACCTTCCTGCGCGCAATCGGCCCCGAGCCGTGGCGAGCAGCCTATGTGCAACCGTCGCGCCGCCCGAAAGATGGCCGCTACGGCGAGAACCCGAACCGTCTGCAGCACTACTACCAGTACCAGGTGGTGCTCAAGCCCGCACCGGAAAACATCCTCGACCTGTACCTCGGCTCGCTCGAAGCACTCGGCTTCGACCTGAAGCAGAACGATGTGCGCTTCGTGGAAGACGACTGGGAAAACCCGACGCTCGGCGCGTGGGGTCTCGGCTGGGAAGTGTGGCTCAACGGCATGGAAGTCACGCAGTTCACCTACTTCCAGCAAGTGGGCGGCATCGACTGCAAGCCGGTGCTCGGCGAAATCACCTACGGTCTCGAGCGTCTCGCGATGTACCTGCAAAAGGTCGAGAACGTCTACGACCTCGTCTGGACCGAGTGGGAAGAGCAAGGCCCGAACGGCCCCGAACTGCGCCGCCTCACCTACGGCGACGTCTACCACCAGAACGAAGTCGAGCAATCGACCTACAACTTCGAGCACGCGAACGTCGACCTGCTGTTCACGTTCTTCAACGCGTACGAAAGCGAAGCGAAGCGCATGATGGAACAGCAACTCGCGCTGCCCGCCTACGAACTCGTGCTCAAGGCCGGACACACCTTCAACCTGCTCGACGCGCGCGGCGCGATCTCCGTGACGGAACGCGCGGCGTACATCGGCCGCATTCGCGCGCTCTCGCGCAGCGTGGCGCAGTCGTACTACGAATCGCGTGAAAAGCTTGGCTTCCCGATGCTCGGCAATCCCGTGCACGGCGTGCCGGGCCTGACCACCGACGAACAGGACGCCGCGATGCCCGCCTGGGCGCCGCCGCTGAAGGTCGAACGCAAGTTCGACGAGGAATGACCGGATCTCCGACAACAATGACCCAAGCTCATCAAGCCACCCTCCTCGTCGAACTGCTGACCGAGGAACTGCCGCCGAAGGCCCTCGCGCGCCTCGGCGACGCCTTTGCAGAAGGCATCGCGCAGCGCCTCGCCGCGCGCGACCTGATCGAAGGCGATCTGTCGTTCGAACGCTTCGCCACGCCCCGCCGCCTCGCGGTGACGATCAAGAACGTGCGCACCGTCGCCCCTGAAAAACAGGTGCGCGAGAAAGTGCTGCCGGTGTCGGTCGCACTCGACGCCAACGGCCAGCCCACCGCGCCGCTCGCGAAGAAACTCGCGGCGCTCGGCTTCCCCGACTTCCCGGTGAGCGACCTCGAACGCGCAGGCGAAGGCAAGAACGAAGCGTTCTTCCTGAGCTACTCGGCGCCGGGCGCGACCCTCGCCGACGGCCTGCAAGCCGTGCTCGACGAAGCGCTCGCCAAGCTGCCGATTCCGAAGGTCATGACGTACCAGCGCCCGGACGGCAGCAACGTGCAGTTCGTGCGCCCGGTGCATCGCCTCACGGTGCTGCACGGCGACCAGATCGTGCCCGTGAGCGCATTCGGCGTCGATGCCGGCGACACCACGCGCGGCCATCGCTTCCTCTCGGAAGGCCTGATCGCCTTCACGCACGCCGACGACTACGCGCACACGCTCCTGCACAAGGGCCGCGTGATCGCGAGCTATGACGAACGCCGCGAATCGATTCGCGCGCAACTGATCGAAACCGCGGGCGACGACAAGGTCGTGATGCCCGACGCGCTGCTCGACGAAGTGAACTCGCTCGTCGAATGGCCGGTCGTCTACGCGTGCAAGTTCGAGGACGAATTCCTGCAAGTGCCGCAGGAATGCCTGATCCTCACGATGCAGACGAACCAGAAGTATTTCGCGCTGACCGACGACGAAGGCCGTCTGCGCTCGCGCTTCCTGATCGTCTCGAACATCGAAACCAGCACGCCGGTTGAGATCGTCGAAGGCAACGAGCGCGTCGTGCGCCCGCGACTGGCCGACGCCAAGTTCTTCTTCACGCAGGACAAGAAGAAGCCGCTGGCCGACCGCGTGCCGCTGCTCGCCAACGTCGTCTATCACAACAAGCTCGGCTCGCAGCTGCAGCGCGTGGAACGCCTCGAAGCCCTCGCAGGCGCGATCGCCGGCATGTGCGGCGCCGACGTCACGCTCGCGAAGCGCGGCGCACGTCTGGCCAAGGCGGACCTCTTGACCGACATGGTCGGCGAGTTCCCCGAACTGCAAGGCACGATGGGCACCTACTACGCACGCCACGACGGCGAAGCGGAAGAAGTGGCGATCGCCTGCTCCGAACACTACCAGCCGCGCTTCTCCGGCGACGACCTGCCGGGCACGCCCACGGGCACCATCGTCGCGCTCGCGGACAAACTGGAAACGCTCGTCGGCATCTGGGGCATCGGCCTCGCGCCCACGGGCGAGAAAGACCCGTTCGCACTGCGCCGCCACTCGCTGGGCGTGCTGCGTATCCTCGTCGAAAAGCAACTGCCGCTCGACCTCGTCGAACTGCTGCGCACGACGTACGCGCAATTCGCGGGCATCGAGGCCGTCACCGAATCGACGCAGGCGATCTACGAATTCTGCATGGACCGTCTGCGCGGCCAACTGCGCGAGCGTGGCTACGCGGCCCAGGAAGTCGACGCCGTGCTGGCGCTGAACCCCACGCGTTTCGACGACGTGGTGGCGCGACTGGACGCCGTGCGCGAATTCGCGGCACTCAACGAAGCCGCCGCGCTGGCCGCCGCCAACAAGCGCATCTCGAACATCCTCAAGAAGTCCGAGGGTGCCGAGGACGCCGGCGTGCAGATCGCCCTGCTGACGGAAAACGCCGAAAAAGCGCTTTACGCCCAGCTCGAACAGGTCGCCCCGCGCGTGGAATCGCAACTGGCTGCCCGCGAGTACACGGGCGCGCTGACCGCGCTTGCGGCGCTGCGCGAAACCGTCGACACGTTCTTCAACGACGTGATGGTCAATGCCGAAGACCCGGCGCTGCGGGCCAACCGCCTCGCGCTGCTCAAGGCACTGCATCGCCAGATGAACAGCGTGGCCGACATCTCGCGGCTTGCGGCATAACGGCCGTCGTGACACGACAACCCTGACGCGACACCATGCCGACCAGCACCACGCGCAAACTCGTGATCCTCGACCGTGACGGCGTGATCAACGCCGACTCCGACGCCTTCATCAAGTCGCCGGACGAATGGATCGCACTGCCGGGCAGCCTCGAAGCGATCGCCCGCCTGAACCAGGCGGGTTATCGCGTCGCCGTCGCGACGAACCAGTCCGGCATCGGCCGCGGCCTGTTCGACACGACGGCGCTCAATGAGATGCACGCGAAGATGCACCGCCAGGCCACTGCCGTGGGCGCGCGCATCGACGCCGTGTTCTTCTGCCCGCACACCTCGCAGGATCACTGCGACTGCCGCAAACCCAAGCCCGGCATGCTGAAGATGATCGCCGACCGCTTCGAGATCGAGCCTGCCGACACGCCCGTAGTGGGCGATTCGCTGCGCGACCTGGAAGCGGGCGCTGCGCTCGGCTTCCGCCCGCACCTCGTGCTGACCGGCAAAGGCCAAAAGACGCTCGCGGCCGGCGGCCTGCCCGAAGGCACGCAAATCCACGATGACCTGCGCGCATTCGCGCTGGACTTCCTCTCCAGCGAATCGGCCTGACACCCAACGCCGCCCCGCACCACCGAACGGTCCACCCGATGCGCTTCATCCGCTCCCTGCTGCTGCTTGTCTACCTGATCGTCTACACGATGCCGTACGCGATCGCGTGCTTCATCGCCTTCCCGTTCATGAACGCCACGCGGCGCTACTGGATGGCCGCGGGCTGGTGCCGCTCGACGCTGTTTGTCGCGCGCTGGCTCAACGGCATCCAGTACCGCGTCGAAGGCATGGAGAACCTGCCGGACGGGCCGGCCGTGCTGCTCTCCAAGCACCAGTCGGCATGGGAGACGCTCGCGTTTCCCGCGCTGATGCCGAAGCCGATGTGCTACGTGTTCAAGCGCGAACTGGTGTATGTGCCGTTCTTTGGCTGGGCGCTCGGCATGCTCAAGATGATCAAGATCGACCGCAAGGAAGGCAAACACGCGTTTGCCTCCGTGACGCGCCAGGGCAAGGCGCGCATGGCCGAAGGCGCATGGGTCATCATGTTCCCCGAAGGCACGCGCACGCCGGTGGGCTCGCAAGGCAAGTACAAGACCGGCGGCGCGCGCTTCGCGATCGCCACGGGCGCGCCCGTCGTGCCGATCGCGCACAACGCCGGCCGCGTCTGGCCGCGCAACTCGTTCATGAAATATGCGGGTATAGTCACGGTGTCGATCGGCAAGCCCATCGACACCACGGGGCTCACGCCCGATGAAGTGAATAAGCGCGTGGAAAAATGGATCGAAACCGAAATGCGCCGTATCGATCCCACCGCGTACCGCGAAACGGATGGCGCGTCGGTTAATACCGCGAGGATTTGACTGCTCGGTTTATCCGGCCCGGTGCAGAAGGCCGGGTTCGACAGCCCATCCGCCGCGCGGGCCGCTCACGCCCCTCCCGCACCAGGCCTGACAATGCCGAAGTCCCCCACGCCGCGCACCGCCGCGGCGCTTGACCATCAGCAACTCGATTTGCCGCTCTTTTCTGAGCCGGTGGTGGGGGTTGCTTCTCCTTTGGTTTCTTCCGCTCCTTCTTCTCCTGCTGCTTTGTCGCCTGCCGCTTTGTCGCCTGGTAAGGCGACGGTTGCGCCGCTTGCGCCGGATGGCTCGCGATTGCGCACGCTCGAACTCGGAGCGCGCACACTGCAGTATCGGCTCAAGCGGTCATCGCGTAAGTCGATCGGGTTTGCAATTGATGGGACCGGGCTCACGATTACCGCGCCGCGATGGGTGACGATCGCCGACATCGAGAACGCTATCGCCGAGAAGCAGAGGTGGATTTTCTCGAAGCTGATCGAGTGGCAGACGCGCGTTGAGCAGCGCGCGCTGCCGAAGGTGGAATGGCGCGATGGGGCTGAGCTGCCTTATCTCGGTAAGCCTATGTCGGTAAGGCTTGGGGCGGGGTCGCTGGCTTTTGATGAGGCTACGCGGGTGCTCTCACTGCCCCTGCCGCCGCATGCGGATGCGCAGCAGATCAAGGATCGGGTTACTGGGTGGTTGCAAGGGGAGGCGACGCGGATCTTTGGCGAGCGGCTGGTGGTTTACGCCGCGAAGCTTGGGGTTACGTTTCGGTCGTATGGGCTTTCTTCGGCCATGACGCGATGGGGAAGCTGCTCAAGCGAGGGGCGGATTAGGCTCAACTGGCGGTTGATTCATTTTCCGCTTTCTATCGTGGACTATGTGGTTGCGCATGAGCTTGCACATCTCCGGGAGATGAACCACAGCCCGAGGTTCTGGCAGACCGTGGAGTCGATTTTTCCGGAGTTTCGCGAGGCCAGGAAGCAACTCAAGCAGCATCCGCCGGAGATGGTGCCGGGGATGTGAGGGGTGAAATCGCTTCAATTGGCCAACCTGGACTGATGTGCCTGGGGGATGCCAGTGTCTAAATGATGAAAAAGAAGAGGAACGCGTCGTCACTTATCCCCTCCCTGAGGCTTTACGTGCTAGCCACCGCCCGGCGCACCTACTGGGTTGACTGACCTACACCCACCCTCACGACCTATCCCCAATTGCCAGTCTGGCAAGTGTTGAGTCGCAGAGCAAAAAGTCCTCAATCGCAAACTTGATATTAATCAAGCGTAGAGCCGCTTTCGGAGTCTTCATGTAGCGCCGTGGCCTGCATTGCCACAACATCTCACAGCGTCCCAGCTGACTTGCAGCGAAATCTCGCATGCAATTCCCCCAAAAAACGAATCAACCGCTTAAATCAACCTAACAATATAAAGCTATGAAAATATAAAATGAATGCAAAGATAATCGAATTAAAACCATCAATATTCTACATGGATGCTTGATGTTATTTTCCATCCAATATATGAGAGGACTGGCGGCCATATTTGTCCTCATTTATCATGCATCTCATAAGCAAGTTCAGATCGCTGGATTCGGTAACGAATGGTCTTTTGGCGCATCAGGCGTTGATCTGTTTTTTATCATTTCTGGCTTCATCATGTGTCACGTCACGGCACATAAAAACATCGCACCGCGCGAATTTCTTGTAGCGCGCTGCACGCGAATCCTTCCACTTTATTGGTCACTATCTCTATTCGCCCTCGCCGTCTACCTGATCGAACCAGGAATGATTAACAGTAGCGGAGGAACTACGACCATTCTAAATTCATTTACACTAATTCCAACTGGCGATAAATTTTTGATTCAAAACGGTTGGACACTGAGCTACGAATTCCTTTTTTATTTCATATTTTCGGCATCATTGTTGAAATGGTGTGAAAATCGCCTCCTTTTCGTCACTATCACAATGACATGCTTCACCGCCGTCGGTGATTTTCTTCACCCCACAAATCCAACACTCCAGTTCGTGACCAGCAAAATGCTACTGGAATTTTTGATGGGGATAGTTGCTCATATTTATATAAAATCCGAGCGCAATAATTCTAAATTCAGCGTATTTTTAATTGTTATTGGCATTGCAATAATGACCCTTGGCTCGCTTTCAGCCTCTCCTAACCAACGTGTGGTTTGGTACGGGTTACCCTATGCGCTACTATTTTCCGGGCTTGTTAGTCTTGAAAATACTGTCAAATTTGTATCGACATCACTCATTGGACGTGCGATGAGGATAATCGGCGATGCTTCGTATTCGATCTATCTCTCTCATCCTTTTGTGTTGTCGACAGTCGGTATCATTCTTAAGCGATTTCACATGCAGAGCGCCACCGCTTTCTCGATCGCAACCATGACAATAACTTCCGTCGCTGCTGGCTACGTCTGCTATATCGTCGTCGAGACAAACCTAAATCGTCTCGCAAGGAAGATCACCGCCCACCCTGCTACGATTCGGGATAGCGCACCTAGTCAGACGTGAAGTGTCGTGACTCGCGCTTTCAAGGTTTGGCACTTTCTAGAGCAAGCCTTCCGCGAATGAGTTGCCCCACGCCGCATCAATACCGGCAACCGGCAGAAAATCTAAAGCGCCGCTGAGGTTTACATCATGCCGCTCGCGGATCCCGCCCTTTCCGACAGCGTCTCAATCTCGCCAGCCATCGCAAATGGCCATCCATATTTCTGCAAGATGGCCGCAATTTGCCGGTCATTGTGATTGTCAAGCAGTGCGTTTTGATTGAACAACGCGCACTCTTGACTTCCATCCCACAGAATCAGCCTATGACGCGCTGCGGATCTCCGGAACGTCGCGCCGTTTATGGCAGCCATCCAGAAAAGCCAGATATCGTCACCTGTCGGACAGAGTTGCAGAAAAAGCCTTTCGTCACAAACATCCTTGAAGAATACGCCTGGCGGGTAGAGCACGCCTCCGATTCCAGTCGGGAATACTACATCCTTCTCGTCGGGCGCCAGGATGTCGAAGCTCCACTCCATATATGACGCAGGCACTGAGGGGCACGTGAATTCGATTTTGTGGCACCGCGAGCAGATCACCTCACGTTTCCCGGGGCGCACTGCCGCTACCAGTTCCTGAAGCCAGATTGGCCAGTAGTACAAGTCGTCGTCTGCGATGGCCACCCAATCTTCTTTTGATTCCCGTAATCTTGGAATAATCTTTTTATACGATCGTAAGTCCTCACAACGACGGATTACCAGGCCATCTTGTTCCAGTCTCCGCACATTGCCGGGCAGCGCCTGATAATCGTTTTCCGCGACCCAAAGCTCCACATAATCTGGCCGCACGCGCTGCATTAGCAAGCTTTTAAGTGTCAAATGCAGTGACGGGAAGCGCGGCGGATAGGACGTTAGACTAACGATGAGTCGACCTGGAAGATTGTGCTTTTTATAACGCAATCTTGAACGCGCCAGATATTTTATCTCGACATAGAAAGGTGCGAGCTTCCCGAATCCGGTCAGCACCTTGTTTATTACGCGAACCGCAAACGATTTAAATATCGCAAACATTTTCATATACCCGAACGATTCCAAATAATCGCCTTGCAAGACCATACCCACACAACTGCAACATCGCTCACGTTAAAACGGTGAAATCGATTATTCCGCACGCGGATTAATACTAGGAAGGCATTCCCTGCGATCGCATTGCGATAGCCCGCCGAATAAACGAAAGATCACCTGTAATAAATATCATCAAAAAATAAACACCACCAATTACCATTACCTTAAAAAACAGACAAACAACCGGAATTTGATTAAAAAAATCGAATTTATCTCGCAAATATATCGCAATTACACTGACAACCACTACACCGATTGAGATACGCACACTGGGTCTGAATAGCTCTACCACAGAACGCTGAAATCCAAATCGCGACAAAATATAAAACCCCTGTGCAGCATTGATATAGAAGCTAAGCATCACCAGCGATGAAAGTGATTCGAGGTCGCCGATATAAATTCCTGCAGCAATTGCTGAAAGCGTCGTAAATGTTGAGATAATTCCTGTCACAAGCAACAATCGGGTTTTTCCAATCGCCTGAAAAACAGATCCGGTTGAAGAAAGTATGACCTGAATCGTAACGGAGAGACTCAATATTGAAAATACGGGAACGGCGCCTCCCCACTGCTTGCCATAGCCCAGTGAGATAATTTCTGCCGCACATCCGAGACAAATTGCCCCGAGAAATCCACCCCCAATAATCAAGATTCTTATCAATTTTCTATAAGAATCAAAAATTACCCCTGGATTATTGGCATGCTCGGCGTAAACTGGCTGTATCGTCGGCGTTACGACATGCGTCAGATTTGAAATAGGCATTAGCATCAGACGATAAGACATATCGTACACCCCCAACGACACCGCACCGAGAAATTTTCCAATTACAAGCTTGTCGATATTTCTCGTAAAATAGTTCACAAAATTGAAGAGAAATTGATAGCTTGAATAGGAAAACACATAGCCCATTTTTAAAAGCGTTGGCGCGCGGAGCGACGGCTTGGCACAGTACACACAAAATACAAAGATGAAAAATGCGTTGCTGGTGCTCTTGAGCACCAACGCTGCAACGCCCCCTCCATGCATGGCTGACCATGTAGCGCATATACCCGATAATATTGCTGCGGACACCTCGATTCGCGCTATGGCCGCGAAGCGCTTCCGTTTTCTAAGAAGCGCTAACGGTACGATTACCCAGCATGCAAATGCGACATTTACAGCAATTCCATTAGCAATACTCGAATAAATTTCATTGCTGTAAACACGAGCAATCGCGGGACCAGCCAGCGAAAGCGCCACGCCAGCAACCGCACCAACGAATATTGTTAGCCAGAATAGGCCCGCTAGTTGTCGCGGCACCAGTTCGCCAAACTGGACCACAGCGGGCCCAAGTCCCATTTCGCTCAGGAAGGACAGAAAGACGGCAATAACGCTCACCACCGCCACCAGGCCAAACTCATTCGGACTAAGCGCGCGCGCCAATATGGCGGTCACGATCAACTGTATGACGATATTGCTGTAGCGCCCAATCATATTGATCAGCACGCTGCGGCGAAGCGTGCCGTTGATGTTCGACATTGCCTTAAACCTCTGCGTGCGAACGACGTCTCGCGACGCCCCGACCAATGCTGTGATATTCGAAACCTGCGCCTTGCATGGCGTCCGGTTCGTAGAGATTGCGTCCGTCGAAGATGCGCGGCGCCTTCAATTCCGCCTTCAGCGCTTCGAAATCGGGCGCCTTGAACGCCGTCCACTCGGTGACGATCACGAGTGCATCGGCACCCGCA
>NZ_CAJMZK010000024.1:0-127188 GCF_905220265.1 Paraburkholderia sp. J67 | reverse complement strand
GGGGCCGCCCCGCACAGGGGCAACGCTAATAGACCGACAAGAAAACAAGGAAAGGCCAAAACACCAAAACGCCCAAACCAGAAGCTCAAACCTGCGCCTGCGGATAACCGTGCGCATTGAGCCAGTGGCGAATCAGCCGCGCCTGATCTGCATCGAGCGCGCGCAGCACCTGTTCGGCCGGCTGTTTGCGCAGCGCCTCGACGATGGGGGCGAGCGCCACGCCTTGCAGGTGCCAGACGCCGAGCGGCTGGTCGGGGCTCACGACCACATCGGCTTCCGCAATGAGGTTGCCGTCGATTACCGGCGCGCGCTCGATATTGAGCTGGTTGAAATCGGCGCTCACGTGCAGTGGCGCGTCGTCGGGCCAGCGGCAGCGCGTTTCCCAGAACGGTCGCGCGGCCCAGCGTTGTTCGAGTGCGTAGAAGTCGCGGCCCGTGCGCGCGAAGCGCATGAAGAGTTGTTCGATGCGCTGCTGGTGAAAGCGCAGCGCCAGTGATGCACGTTCAGGACAGCTCAGCAGAGTATGGATCACGGCCGGCGCCTGGAGCGCCGAGGATAGCGACTGGAAGATGCCGTTGCCCGAGAGCGGATCGACGGCCATCGCCGCGTCGCCCACGCGCAGCCAGTTGCGCGCGCCGGTGCGTCCGCACAGTGTGGCCGTGCTGCTGCGCGCGTGCAGGCGCACGTTCTTGTCGGCGTCGCGCGCGAAGAAGTCGCTCGCCAGCGGCGCATGGCGCATGCGCGCGCAGAACGCGAGCAATTCGTCGCGCTGCGGGAGTTCTGCGCTCGCCACGTCGAGCGTCATCTGCCAGTAGCAACGGCCGTCGGGCAGCCGCGCCATCCACGCCCAGCCGTCCTGCAGGCTTTCCACGGCGGAGGCAGCCGCGCCGCGCTCGCCTTGCCAGACGTTCAGCAGACTCAGGGTCTGCGGTCCACGCGTGGCGTCGCGCAGCAGCGGCGCAAGACGGCCGCGCGCTTCCACGAGGAAGTCCGCGCGTAGCGAAAGCGGGCCGTCGGCGGTCTCGATCATGAGGTCGTGGCCGCCCGGCGAAGTCTGCACGCTGCGCACATTGGCTTCGATCACGTCGACGCCCGCGCTGTGCAGGTCGTCGCGCAGCGCGCCGTCGAACACACGCCGGTCGACCAGGAACTCGGCGTTGAGCGTTTGCAGCACGCCGTTCCAGAGCGTCGTGCGCGCGCACGGTCCTTCGACGCCATTCGCCGCGCGATGCAGGCCCGCATGGCGCAAGCCCTCGATCACGCGCGGCGAGAGGCCTTCGACGGCGTCGAAGCGCCGCCAGTCGCTCACCACCTGGACCGCGTAGCCCAGGCCCGCGAGCGCGCGTGCGACGGCGGCGCCCGCCGGGCCCGCGCCGAGGACGACGATGCGCGGCGTGCTCATGATGCGTGCGTGCGTCGTTCGACGCCGATAAAGGCTGCGTGCGTGCGCAACCAGGCGAGGAGGGCGTCGCGGTCTGCCTCTGGATGGCGCAGGAGCCACGCGGCCGCGTGGCCACTCAGCGCAGCCGTGGCGATGCTGGCCCCGGCTTGCGCCACGCCGTCGCCACGCACCATTGCGCCGAAGTCGGCCTGCGCGCTATCGAGCCACGACCATTGCGCGGCATCGCAGCGTGCGTCGCCGGTCACGCGCACGACGCCGGGGTAGCTGGCCGGAAACACGGGGTCGCCTTGCGCGGGACTGGCCGCACAAACCACCACGCCCGCGTCCACCGCGAACGCGCAAGCCTCGCGCAGCACGGCGCGATCGGCGCGCACGCCCAGGCTCAAATTGATGATGCGTACGTGCTGATCCACGAGCCAGCGTATGGCGTCGGCGATCTGCAACGGGGTCGTCGCGGCACGTTCGCGGAACACCTGGGCGATGTAAAAGCGCGCGTCGGGCGAACCCGATGCGATGCGTTCGAGCACGGCGCTACCGTGGCCGATCGAGTCGGCGATCGCTTCGCGTCGGTGCACTTGCAGATCGTCGTCGAGCACGAAAGCGGCGGCAGCTGCCACGCGCACGGCCTGATCGGCGCGATGCCCGCTATCGACGATACCCACACGCAGTTCATTGCTCATGGGCCGCTCCCGGTGATCCTTGTATTCCCTGCGCTTCGCGCATCACGAGGCGGCCGTCGATCAGATCGAAATGCAGATCGGCATGCGCGAGGGTGCTGGCGCGATGGCTGATGAGGATGCGTGTGCGCGTGGCGAAAAGCGTGTCGATCTGTGCAATGACTTCGCGTTCTGTGGCTTCGTCCACGGCCGAAGTGGCTTCGTCGAGCACAAGGATCGACGGTTCCTGCAAGAGCGCCCGCGCGATCGCAATGCGCTGTTTCTGGCCGCCCGAAAGCTGCTGGCCGCGCTCGCCGATCTGGCTATCGAGCCCGTCGGGCAGGGTCGCCACGAGCGAGTCCAGTTGCGCCGCGCGTACGGCCTGGGCGATCTGCTCGCGGCTCGCGTGCGGCGCGCCGTAGCGCAGGTTGTCCGCCAGGCTGCCGCGAAACAGCACGATGTCCTGACTCACCACGGCCACGCGGCGGCGTAGGTCGTCGAGTTTCAAGTCGCGCAGATCGACGCCGCCCAGGCGCAGCGTGCCGTGTTGCGGATCGTAGAAGCGTTGCACGAGATCGATGAGCGTGGACTTGCCCGCACCCGATGCGCCCGCGAGTGCGATCTTGCGGCCGGCGGGCAGCACGGCGCTTGCGCCGCGCAGCACGCCGTGCGCGCGCTCTTCGTGCGAGAACCAGACGTCATGAAATTCGAGCGTGCTATCTTCCGGCGCGTCACGAGGTGTTTCGCTTTCCTGAACGATGACCGGCTCATGCTGAAGTTCGACCACGCGCGTGAGACTCACGGTCATGCGCTGAAGCGCGACGTAGAGGCCCAGCAGGCTTTTCACCGGCGCCACGGCCATGCCGAGATAGGTGGTGAAGGCGATCAGCGCGCCGAGTTGCCACGAACCTTGCACGACCCAGTAGCCACCAAGCAGGAAGGCCCCGGCACGCGAGATCGACGTGAACAGCCCCGGCACCGACTGCGTGACGAACTCCGTGATCTGAAGCTTGAGCAGGCGGTCCATGTAGCGTTCGCCCAGGTGTTCGAGCCGCACGCGCTCCGTGTCCTGCTGGCCGCTCGCCTGGATGAACTTCATCGCGGGCAGCGTTTCCACGAGGAACGAGGACATATCGGCGGCGCTCTCGCGCAGGCCGCGCGCGCCGCGCTCCACCTTGCGGCGCATCCAGCGCAGCCACAGCGCTTCGAACGGAATCAGCACCGCCACGAGCAGCGAGAGCTTGACCGAGAGTGTGAGCAACAGCGCCACGGAGCCAATCAAGCCGATCACGCTCGATACCGCTGAAAACAGCGCATCGAGCGCAAAGCGCTGGATCTCGGCGACATCGCCATCCAGACGCGAGAGCAGGTCGCCGATGCGCCGGCGTCCATAGAACGACGGCGGCAGTTTCTGCAGATGCGCATAGACGGCGCTGCGTAGCGCGAACAGCACGCGGCCCGAGAGGCGCGTATGCAGATAGCGGTTCACGCCGCCGAGCAGTGTGCTCACGACCCCCGCGCCGATCATCGCGAGCGCGAGCACGAACAGCATCGAAAAATTACGGCCGATCAGCCCGCGGTCGATCATCTCCTTGGTGATCCACGGCTGCATGAGCACGAGTAGCGACGCACAGGCGGACAGCCCGAGCAAGCCCGCAATCGCCAGCCGTTGCGGCCGCACGAAACTGTAGAGCCATGCCATCGACGCTTCGAGGCGAGGTCGGTCGTCGGTTTTCGCGAGGCGTAGCAGCAGGTTCAGCATAAGAAGTGGGAGGCGCGTGCGATGCGTTCAGGGGCGCAGCCGCTTGAGCTTGCGATAGAGCGTGGCGCGGCTGATGCCGAGCGTCTGCGCCGCCGCCGCGACATTGCCGTCGTGGCGCGCGAGGCTTTCGCGGATCAGTTCGTCTTCGTGTTTGCGGATCAGGCCGCGACCGGCCGGGTTCGCGGCATCGGGGCAGGCGCCGTCGATAAAGCCGTCGCACAGATGGTCGAGACCGATCTCGTGTTCGTCGTCGGCGCGCACGGCCAACGCGGTGCGCAGCACCATTTCGAGCTGCCGGATATTGCCCGGCCACGGATGCGTGCGAAATACTTCGGATAACTCATCGCTGACGCTCACGTGCTGGGCATTCAAACGTTCCAGCAAGGTGGCGACGATCAGATCCACGTCGTCGCGTTCGCGCAGCGCGGGCAATGCCACGCTCACGCCGTTGATGCGATAGAAAAGGTCTTCGCGGAAGCTCTTGTCGCGCACCATCGCCTGAAGGCTGCGGTGGGTGGCGCAGATCACCGCGATGTCAATCGTTTGCTCTTCGCCCGCGCCGAGCGGCGCGACCTTGCGTTCCTGCAGCACGCGCAGCAGACGTGCCTGCAGATGCAGCGGCATATCGCCGATTTCGTCGAGAAAGAGCGTGCCGCCGTTCGCCTGCATGAGCCGCCCGAGCATGCCGCCTTTGCGTGCGCCCGTGAATGCGCCGTCGCGATAACCGAACAGTTCGGATTCGATCAGGCCTTCGGGAATCGACGCGCAGTTCACGGCAATGAATGGCTTGCCCGCGCGTTCGCTCGCCTCGTGCAAGGCGCGCGCAACCACTTCCTTGCCGGTGCCCGTTTCGCCCTGCACAAGTACGGGCAGGCCGTTGTCCATGCCGCGCCGCGCCATCTGCAAGGCGCGCAGCAGCCGGTTCTGGCGACCCGCGATTTTCACGAGCCCCGCTTCGCGCGCAGTCGAACGCGTATCGAGTGAGCGCGAAGCGCCGCATCCTTGGGGCGACGGCGCGCGTCGCGGTGAGCGCAATACGCGCAGCGCCAGATCGTTCGCGATGCCTGGGATATACAGGCTCTCCGAGCGTTCGGCGAGCGCAGCGAAGGGCATGCCGCGCATGCCTTCGCACTGCCGCCCAATCACATCGGCGCGCGCCACACCCAGTAGCTCGCAGGCCAACGCGCTCGCGGCGACGATCGTGCCATCCTCGCGCACGGCGAGCACGCCACACCACGTCGATTCGAGGTAGGCGCGATACGGATGAAAGGCGATGACGAAATGATCCGGAAAAAACGCTTCGAAAAGGCGTGCCTCGATATGGCTCGCAGTGGCGCCCACCAGCATCGAGAGCGTATCGTTCGTGAGCGGCAACTGACCGTCGCGCGTGAGATCGAGCACGCCGATCACCTCGCCGTGCGGATCGAAGAGTGGCAGCGAACGGCACGAGAAACGTGCGAGACGGCCAAGGAAATGCTCGCCGCTGTCGATCGCCACCGGTCGGCCTTCAACGAGCGCGGTGCCGAGCGCATTGGTGCCGCGCAATGCTTCGGTCCACGTCGCGCCGGGCGAGACGTCGCCAATGCCGAGGTCCGCGAGCGCGCGTGCATTGCCTTCGACGGACAGAATCGTGGCCTGGGCGTCGGCGAGAATCACGATGCCTTGCTGGCCGGTTCGCTGTGTGAGGTATTCGAGTGCCGGTGTCGCGGCGTCTAGCAGCATGCGGTTCGCATCGCGCAGCTCGCCCAGGTCGCGAAACTCGTGCAGATTGAGCAGCGCGTCGTCATGGCAGCTCACGCCATGCGCGAGGCTGCGCCGCCAGGACGCGTCGATCTCCACGCGCAGCCAGCCCTGCGGAAGCCGGCCGTCCGAGCGCAGACGCTCGCGGACCAGTTGCGCGGCGTGTTGCCGGTCGGCCAGGACCGGCATGGGAGGAAAGGAATCGTGCAAGCTGTCCCCCTTGACTTTGAGTTGAAGTCGCATCGCCGCCTGCAGGGTGCCGCGCGAAACGAAGTGCCCGGCTAATCTGGCATGGTTGCCGCGATAAGTCCATCCGGTCAAAAACGCATTCCCACGCGTCGTGCGCGCACGACACGCCAGACGTTTGCATAGGGTGACGCGCGTGGCGCAAGCGCAAGATTGGCCAGGCGTCGTTGCACGCTTGTTTTCAGGCCTTTTTGCTGTAGCCGTTGCACCAGCCCGCCGTGGCGACGCGCTTGCCGCCGAACAGCGGGCAGAGCGCGGCGGCATCGCTGGGTTTGCCCTGGTAGAACGTGCAGTTGCCGCAGTCCTGGCCCGGCGCATAGCGGGCGAATTTGGCTTTGTCCACGTGCGTGGCGTCGGCGCGATAGCCCAGGGCCTGGGCGGCGGGATCGGTCTCGGCGACTAGCGGGGCTTCGGCGCGCGCCTGGCGGGCGAGCGGCAACGAAACGAGCGCACTGGCGGAGGCGATCAGGAAAGTGCGGCGGGTGCGGGAAGGCTGCGTCGAATTCATGGCGTTTATATGACGTTGTAGTGTGAGGAATGGGGTGCGCCGCGCGCTTCGCCCGGTACTTGAAAAACCGGCAAAACGCGCGGCGTCTGGTGCAAGCGCTTCAGACGTTGATCAGACGTTCATCAGCACCGATTTGATTTCGGTGTAGTGCTCGATGGCGGCCGCACCCATTTCGCGGCCGATGCCCGACATGCGATAGCCGCCGAACGGCAGCGCGGGATCGAGCGCGCTATGGCAGTTCACCCAGACCGAGCCCGAGCGGATCTTCGGAATCATGCGATGCGCGGCGCTCAGGTTATTGGTCCAGATGCTCGCGCCGAGTCCATAGCGCGTGTCGTTGGCGAGTCGCAGCGCGTCGTCGATGGTGTCGAACGGAATCGCCACGAGCACGGGTCCGAAGATTTCCTCCTGCACGAGCGGGCTTTTCTGCTCGACATCGACGATCACGGTGGGCTTGACGAAGTAGCCGGGGCCAAATTGCTCGCCACCGCAGGCGATCTGCACGCCCGCCGCGCGGCCGCGTTCGATATAGCCATAGACGCGTTGCTGTTGTTTAAGCGAAATGAGCGGGCCCATTTCCGTGGCCGGGTCGAGACCATTGCCGAGCTTCATGCCGTTGGCGATCGAGGCGATGTCGCCCACCACGTTGTCGAAGTGCTTGCGCTGCACATAGAGGCGCGAGCCCGCGCAGCACACCTGGCCCTGGTTGAAGAAGATGGCGGTGGCGGCGCCTTGCGCGGCGGCGATGGGATCGGCGTCGTCGAGCACGATGGTCGGCGACTTGCCGCCCAGTTCGAGCGTGATGCGCGTCATCGACTCCATCGCGGCCTTGCCGATCAATTTGCCCACTTCGGTCGAGCCCGTGAAGGTGAGCTTGTCGACATCGGGGTGATGCGAAAGTGCAGCACCGGCTTCGGCGCCCGTGCCGGTCACCACGTTGACGACGCCCGGCGGATAGCCCGCTTCGAGCGCGAGTTCCGCGAGTTTGAGCGCGGAGAGCGGTGTTTCATCGGCGGGTTTGAGCACCACGGTGCAACCCGTCGCCAGCGCCGGGCCGAGCTTCCAGCACGCCAGCAGCAGCGGGAAATTCCACGCAACGATCGCGCCCACCACGCCCACGGCCTCGCGGCGCGTGAAGGCGTGCAGATGCGTATCGGGCATGAGCGGCACGGACACATCGACGGTCGAGCCTTCGATCTTGGTCGCGAAGCCCGCCATATAGCGCAGGAAGTCGATACCCAATTGCACGTCCATCACACGCGCCACGGCCGCGCTCTTGCCGTTGTTCACGCATTCGAGTTCGGCGAGCATCTGCGCGTCGCGCTCGATCAGATCGGCGAAACGCCACAACAGATTCTGGCGCTCGCGTGGGCGCATGCGGCTCCATGCGGAATCGTCGAAGGCGCGGCGCGCGGCCTGCACGGCGCGGTCCACGTCTTCGGCGCCGGACTTCGGCACGTCGGCCAGATGCGCGCCCGTGGCCGGGTTGTAGACGGGCAGCGTCGCGCCGCTGGCGGCATGGACCCATGATTCGCCGATCAGCATGGTGGGCGCGCGTTCGATGAACGCCTGGGTTTGCGGGAGTAGAGACGGCACAGCCTGCATGAGAAGATCCTCGCTCTTTGAGTGGGCCTGGAGTGGCCAGTCGGGGAGCGCGTCAAGCAGCTTCCATACCAGTCGATGCAAGCGTGGCTCGCTCGCCTGCCTGAAGTCGCGTACAGGGCGGCGTTTGCGATCGTTGTGGCCGTGCCACGCGAGAGCGGCAACGTACAGGCCACGTGCGCCCGACGTGTCTCATTTTGAGAATTCTCGTGAGACATGAGACGAGACGAACACGGAGAAATGCATGCGGGCGCATCAAACCGCCGGGAGACTGCGCAAGCGAATTATTTTTCGTATCGGTGATTACCCGAGTCTCATCGCGAGAAAAGTGCCTTTTTATAGGGGTAAACGCAACGGGAGACACGTCGTTGCCGATTGGCATGACCCATGCTTAATACCCCGCCGAAGCATTGCAGCACCTCATGTACGCCTTATGCAGGCAAGCCGTCCCAACATGAGACGCAACGAGACAGGCCACAGAGAACCCGGTAAAGGAGCAGAGCCTTGTTCATGACCATTGATCCCCGCAATTCATCGCGCCCTGCATCGAACCCAGTATCGCGCTTCGTGCGCGCTGCGCGACTGGCGAGCCTCGCCGTGCCGCTCGCATTCGCCGCCCAGGCCGCACGCGCCCAGAGCGCAGCCGAAGCCCACGACGCGCCGACCATCATCAGTCACACCTGCGCCGCGTGTCACAGCGCGGAGTCGAAGGACTCGTGGAGCCGCATCAGCCATCAGCGCAAGACGCCCGAAGGCTGGCTCATGACGATCGGGCGCATGCAGACGATGCACGGTCTCGTCATCAGCAACGAGGACCGCCAGATCATCGTCAAGTATCTGGCTGATCGCCAGGGTCTCGCACCGAGCGAAACCGCCGACGCCCGCTATGCGCTCGAACGCCGTCTGAACACCCAGGAAGTGCTGGGCTCCGACGAGTTCAAGGAAATGTGTGCGCGCTGTCACTCGGCGGCGCGTCCGTTGCTGCAACGCCGTCCCGTGGCGGAGTGGGACAAGCTCGTGAATTTCCACCTCGGGCAATGGCCGTCGATCGAATATTCGGCGATGGGCCGCGATCGCGACTGGCTCAATGTCGCGCTCAAGGACATCGCGCCGATGCTCGCGAAACAGTATCCCTATGAGAGCGCCGACTGGGCGCAATGGCAGAAGACGCGTCCGAAGGCCACTTCGCTCGCGGGCTCGTGGAGTTTCGCGGGTCATATGCCGGGCCGTGGCGACGCAGCGGGCACGATGACCGTGACGGGCGGCACGAACGATACTTTCAAGGTCACGCTCAAGGGCCGCTTCGCCGATGGCGGCGCGCTCGACGGCAGCGGCACGGCGGTGCTCTACGACGGCTACGAATGGCGCGCGAGCATCAAGGTGCAGGGCGTCGAGATGCGTCAGGTGCTGGCCGCCACCAACGGCGAGATGAAGGGCCGCATGTTCGACGAAGCGCACGACGAGCGCGGCCTCGATTTCGATGCGGCGAAGCTGGGCGCGAAGGGCGCGGCCCGCGTGCTCGCTGTTCAACCGGCATTCATCAAGGCGGGCGAAAGCGGCGAAGTGACGTTGGTGGGCGCGAACCTGCAAGGCACGCCGGACTTCGGTCCGGGCGTGCAGGTGAGCGAGGTGCTGTCGCGCTCGCCGCAAGCGATACGTGTGCGCGTGAAAGCGAGCGGCGATAGCGCGGTGGGCACGCGCAACGTGAGCCTTGGCGGCGCGCAGGGCGGCGGGCAATTCGCCGTGTATCGACAGATCAAGGACGTGAAGGTCGTGCCCGAGTATGCGGTGGCCCGCATCGGCGGCAATGGCGGTTCGACGCCGAAGGTCGAAGGCCGCTTCGATGCCGAGGCGTGGGGTGTGGACGCATCGGGCAAGCCGTTCCGCATCGGCGTGGTCCCCGCGAAATGGTCGGTCGAGCCGTTCAACGATCAGGCGAAGGACGATCGCGATGTGAAGTTCTCGGGCGCGATGCAGGCCGCCACGGGCGTGTTCACGCCGGGCGACGCGGGCCCGAATCCGGCGCGCCGCATGTCGACCAACAACACCGGCAATCTCAACGTGATCGCCGCTGTCGACGATGCGGGGCAGAGCGTGACGGGCAAGGCGCATCTGATCGTGGCCGTGCAGCGCTGGAATAACCCGCCGATTCCTTGATGCGCAATAAGCGCCAGCCACAACGGTGCGCCGCATGAGAAGCGTGCGCGCCGCAATTGAAGCAAAGCGAATCGAATGCAAGGAGAGTGAGATGAACGGCATGCTGAACGTGGTGGAGCGCAACGTCCACGAAGTGCAGGTGGACGACGCGCGCCTGATGTTCCATGTACCTAGCAGTTCGTTGTTTGCCGCCGACCGCATGACGGCCGCAATCATCGACGCATTGCGCGCGAGCAGTTGCACGGCGGATGAATTGTTCGCGCGACTCGCGGGCAACTCGGCGCCGGATACACGCGTCGAGTTGAACGAAACGCTCGAAGAACTGATGGCGCTGGAGGTGGTGAGCGATGGCTCGCCGCTCACGCCGGAGATTGGCGTGAAGCGGGTGGAGCGCGTGGCGCTCAATACGGTCGTGCTCAATGTGAACACGGGTTGCAATCTGAGCTGCACGTATTGCTACAAGGAAGATCTCGATACGCCGTCGGCGGGGCGGCGCATGGATCTGGAGACCGCCAAGGCTTCGGTGGAAATGCTGATCGAGCAGTCGCCCGACGAACCCGGCTATACCGTGGTGTTTTTCGGCGGCGAGCCGCTGAGCAATCGCAAGCTCATCGAGAACATGGTCGAGTATTGCGAGCTGCGTTTCGGCGCGCTCGGCAAGCGTGTCGACTTCGTCATGACGACCAATGCGACGCTGCTCAACGAGGAAATCGTCGACTGGCTCGACGCGCATCGTTTCGGCTTGTCGGTGAGCATGGACGGCCCGCGCTCGGTCCACGATCTGAACCGCAAGACCTTGGGCGGCGCGGGGACTTACGATGTCGTGCGCCGCAAGGTGGAAATGCTGCTGAGCCGTTATCGCAGCCGTCCGGTGGGTGCGCGCGTCACGCTCACGAGCGGCGTGACCGATATCGCGGGCATCTGGGATCACCTCTTCAACGAGCTGGGTTTCGCGGAAGTGGGTTTTGCGCCGGTCACTTCGGGCGCACTCGATACATTCAATTTGCAGCCCGAAGAATTGAAGCGTGTGTTCGACAACATGAAGGCGCTCGGGCGGCGTTATCTGGCAGCGGCGCTGGAGAATCGCAATATCGGTTTTTCGAACCTGCATCAGTTGATTACCGATATCCACGAAGGCCATAAAAAGTCGCTGCCCTGCGGCGCGGGTCTCAAGATGCTGGCCGTGGATCACAAGGGCGAACTCAACCTGTGCCACCGCTTCACGGGCTCGACGTTGCCGACCTTCGGCAATGTGCATACCGGTGTGGATACCGGCGGCCTGACCGACTTCCTCTCGCAACGGCTCGAACGCGAAGGCACCGGCTGCGAGACCTGCCGCATCCGCAATCTCTGCTCGGGCGGCTGCTATCACGAGAGCTATGCGCGCTATGGCGATCCGCAGCATCCCACTTACCACTATTGCGAACTGATGCGCGACTGGGTGGATTTCGGCATCGAAATCTATAGCCGCATCATGGCCGGCAATCCCGGGTTCATCGAGCAACACATCACTTCGCGCAAGGCACACTGATATGAAACATCTGAAGCCGCTCAACAACAAGGCGAAGCAACTGGAGCAGGCCGCCGCCGAAGACCGCCTCGAAGAAGTGGTCGCGATGACCTCGGTGGCGGGCTGCACGGCGACGACCGACCCGGGTTGGGAAGTGGACGTATTCGGCGGCGTGGCTTCGCTATGCCAGCCGATGGAAGCGGACCTCTATGGTTGCTCCGATCCGTGCTGGTGGCCCGCCCAGGTGCCCGACATGATGACGACCTTCCAGGACTGGAACAAGACGGCCGCCGATTCGGGCAAGGACTGGCGCAATCTCGGCAGCGTTTTCCCGAAAGACAACTGAGCACCATTGAGCCACGCGACCCTGAGAGGACACATCATGGCATTGAGGAAGCCGACGGCCTGCGCCGCGCTTGCCGCATTCATCTTCGCGCTGCCCGCGATGGCGCAGACCGACGCCGCGTCGGTAGGCGAAAAACTCGCCGCGAATACGGCCGCCCCGCTTGCGAGCGGACATGAATATCTGGCCGTCACGAATTATCCGAACAACCTGAGCGTGATCGACACGGCTTCGGACAGCGTGGTCAAGACCTGCGCGCTGCCCGATTCGTTCGGCCCCGGCACCATGCAGATCAGCCCGGACCGCAAGCGCGCCTATGTGCTGAACAATCACTACGGCGATCTTTACGGCGTCGATCTGGATAGCTGCAAGACGGTGTTTCATGCGGCGCTTGCGCAGCAATGGGACGAGCGCGCGCGGGCGATGTTCTCGATCGCGCTGAGCCCGGACGGCAAGGAGATCTATAGCGTCGTCAATCCGACGAAGATGAATCGCGACAGCTACGAAGTGCAGGCGCCGCGATTGCAGGTGTGGTCGACCGATGGCGGCATGGACGCGAAGCCGGTTCGCAGTTTCCCCGCGCCGCGCCAGACCACCATGATTCAGGCTGCCGACGACGGCTCGCTCTTTGTGGTGGGGCCGGACATCTATCGCATGAATGCGCAGACGGGCAAGTACGACGTGGCGGTGCCGCTGCGCAACTGGACGCGCCCGCTTTACGGCCGCCCGGATGTGCTTTACGTGTGGCCGCAACAGCGTCCGCAACATGCGTTCAATCTGCTCTACACGGCCGACCGCTTCCCCGACGAGAAAAAAGACCCGTCGAAAGCGCAGACGATGTACGGCTACGTCGATATCGACCTGAAAACCGGCAAGGCGGCGCTCACGGATTTCGCGCCGGTCACGGAGGTCTATTTCACGGGCGGTCGCTCGCCGAAGGACCCGAATGTGATGTACGGCGTGCTCAACCGGCTCGTGAAATACGATATCAAGAACGAGACGATGACCGCGAGCGCGGCGCTCGACCACTCGTATTACTGCCTGTCGCTCGACAAGGCCGGCGACAAGATCTATCTCGCGGGCACCTTCAATACCGTGGCGGTCTATGACGCCGACTCGCTCAAGAAGCTCAAGGACATACCGTTGCCCGGCGGCGATATGGCGATCACCACGGCGCAGATCTTCACGCGTTGAGCGTGCCGGTTAGCGCCGCAGTGGCGGGGGCGCGTCAGCGTGAGGGGACGCCGGCGCGCCAGTCGTCCCAGTGCGCGACGATGTCCTGCACGAGCGGATTGCCCGTGCGGTAGAGGTTTTCGAGTGCGGGTGCGAAGCCGCCCTGGCCCGCATAGCCGAGCAAGTTCGCGGCGCTCGACTGGCCCTTGTAGGGACGGTCGAAGTCCGAGCCCGCGCGCAGCACCGCCACACGGTTCAGGTTCACTCGCTGCGTGGCGGCCGCGCGCTTGAGCGCCTCGAAGGTGGCGTTGTCTTCCTGCTGCGTCATGCAGTAGACGCCTTTGTTGTCCGTGAGCTGCCGTGTGAATTCGGTTGCGCGCGCACCGAGTTCGGCGCCCGACCACCAGGTATCGCCCGCGATCGAATCGCAGCGGATCACCGTGGGCGCATGGTTGGCGGGCGCGTAGCGGTATTTCGCGCGGGCCGCCTTGGCTTCCGGGCTATCGGACAGCGCCACGTCGCGGCTCAAGTTATAGGCGGCCGAAGTCAGCTTCGCATTGAGTTGAAACACCTCGGTGCGATAGTCGAGCGCGGGCTTTTCGCCGGGGTTCTTCGTATTGATGCCGAGATAACCGGTGTGCCAGCCCTTGGGGCGATGGTCCGGGTCGATCTCCCATTGCAGGCCGAAATCCACCAGCCAGTCCGACCACGCGGCCGAGCCCACGGTGCCTTGTTGCGGATTCACGCCCGCAATGCCGGCCACGAGGAAATACGTCTGACGCAGATCGAACTGCGGCGCGAAGGCCAGCGCCATCGTCGAGGCCGCGGCATTCGTGTGGCCCATGCCGGTCGTCATTACGCAGACATCGTCGTGATTGCATTGCACGGCCGGATAGTCGGGCGAGAGACCCGCGACCGGGATGCTGTCCCACGGGCCGAGCCGGTCGAGCCAGGTCTTGGCCTCGGGCGCGAACATCGTGACGATCATGACCTTCACGGGCCGCGCGCCGGCTGGCGTGCCCTGCTGCACGAAGGCGCCCGATGCGGGCGCGGACGCCTGCGGGCCGGACGGTGTGTTGCTGGCGGCACAGCCAGCGAGAGCGAGTGCCAGTGCGGCAAAGAGGCTGGTGAGGCGAAAGCGGGTAACGAAAGGCGTGATGTTCTTGTTCATATGCGCGTTGGATTTCGTGACGTTCGAGGTCGTGGCGACCCGCCATCATATGATGCGAATGTCCCGGCGCGCTTAAAACATGCCTTCGTCCATGCTACCCACGCTCCTCGCGCTTACTTTGGCGACACGTCGATATCGCCGAAATACTTGCGCGCGAGCGACGTGACCGTGCCGTCGCTTTCGAGCTTCGCAATGGCCGCGTTCAGGCGTTCGCGCAGCGCGCTGTCGCCCTTGCGGATGCCGAAGGCCACGCCGCTGCCGAGGATCGCATCGTCGCGCACAGGCGCGCCCACGAACGCGAAGCCCCGGCCGTCGGGCTGGGACAGAAAGCCCTTCTGCCCGGCGGGCGCGAGCAGCAGCGTGGCGTCCAGCCGCCCGGAGGACAGATCGGCGTAAATCTGGTTCTGGTCCTGGTAAGGTACGACGGTCACGCCATTCGGTTCCCAATGCACCTTTGCATAGGTTTCCTGAATAGAAGATTGCAGCACACCCACGCGCTTGCCCTTGAGCGATGCTGCCGTGGCCACGAGGCCGCTGTCACTGCGGGCGATCAGACGCGTCGGCACGCGATAGATCACGGTGCTGAAGTCGATGGCTTCGCGGCGCTTCGCCGTGGCGTTCATTGCCGAGTTGATGGCGTCGAACTTGCGGCCGTTGAGCGCGGGAATCAGGCCGTCGAACGACGTCTCGACCCATTTGCAACTGACGTGCGCCGTGGCGCACACGGCATGACCGATGTCGATATCGAAGCCTTGCAGGCTGCCGTCGGCGGCTTTCGATTCGAACGGCGGATATTGTGCTTCCACGCCAAAGCGCAGGGCGTTGGTATCGGCGTGCGCAGGCAGCATGGCGAGCGCATACGCGCAGGCCAGCAGGGTCTTGAATGGCTTCATGAGGTAGTCCTGGCGAGAGTGATCGGGTCTGGATCAGATCGAGCAAAGCCGCCGCGCGCCTTCCAGCAGCGTGTCGTCGTCCTTGGAAAAGCTCAGACGGATCAGACCGTCGTCGGTGCCGTCGGAGTAGAAGGCCGAGAGCGGAATGGTCGCCACGCGCGCGTCGCGGATCAGGCGCAGCACGAAATCGCTGTCGCGCTCGTTCGAGAAGCCGCGAAAACGCGCGAGCATGAAGAAGCTGCCCGCGCTCGGCAGCAGTTCGAAGCGCGAGCCTTCCAGGGCGCGCGTGAGCAGATCGCGCTTGCGCTCGTAAAAGGCGCCGAGGCCCAGATAGCTTTCCGGCTGCGCGAGCGCGGCGGCGAACGCGTGCTGCATCGGCGTGTCCGCGGAAAACATCATGAACTGATGGACCTTGCGGATTTCCTCCATCAGCTCGGCGGGCGCGAGGCAGTAGCCCACGCGCCAGCCCGTGACGTGATACGACTTGCCGAACGAGGAGACAATCACGCTGCGCTCGGCCAGCGCGCGATGGCGCGCCATGCTGTGGTGATGCGCGCCGTCGAAGACGACGTGTTCGTAGACCTCGTCCGAGAGGATCACGATATCGGTGTCGCGCGTGAGCGCCGTGAGGCGCGCGATGTCCTCTTCGTCGAAGATCGTGGCCGTGGGATTGTGCGGCGTATTCACGATGATCATGCGCGTGCGGGGATTGATGGCCGCGGCCACTTCGTCCCAGTTCACGCGGAAGTCGGGCTGCGCGAGCTTGATCGCCACGGGCGTTGCGCCTTGCAGTCGCACGATGGGCGCGTAGCTGTCGAACGAGGGCTCGAAGTAGATGACTTCATCGCCGGCATGGACGAGCGCGCTGATCGCCGCATAGAGGCCTTCGCTCGCGCTTGCGACCACGGTGACTTCGCTGGCGGGATCGTAATGCGCGCCGTAGAGCGTTTCGGCTTTTGCGGCCAGCGCTTCGCGCAACGCATGCGTGCCGGCCATCGGCGCGTACTGGTTGTGGCCTGCGCGCATGGCGTCGGCCACGTGCTCGATCAGGTGCGGGTCGGGCGCGAAGTTCGGCGCGCCTTGCGAGAGGTTCAGCGCATCGTGCTCGGCGGCAAGCTGGCCGATGACCGTGAAGATGGTAGTGCCCACATCGGGCAGTTTCGAGCGTGAGCGGGCGGCGCTGTGCATGGAGTCGGGTTCCCTCGTGCGGGCGGCCCGGCCCGTCGGCTCGCGCGCCGCGCACCCTGCAACCGCCCAGATCGAAAGCGTCCATTAGGCCCAAATCATATTGGCGCGGCAATCGAATAATTCTCATGCGCGCCATGCAATCGGCTCATGGCGCTTCAAGGCGTATCAAGGCGTATCAGGGCCCGGCGGCGAGCAGCGTGCGGTCGTGGGCGAGCCAGTCGCAGAAACGTTGCACCTTTTGTTGCTGCGCCACGCAGTCAGGGTAGACGAAGTAATAGCGCGAGCCGGTTGGCACGGCCAGCGCGAAGGGCATCACGAGGCGCTTCGCGGCCACGTCCTCGCACACCAGCGTGCGGTCGCCGATAGCCACGCCAAAGCCCTGCATCGCCGCGCTGGTGGCGAGGTCGAGCGATTCGAAGGTGGGGCCGGCGTCGGCGTCGAGACCGCTCGCGCGCGCGTGCTTTAACCAGAGCTTCCAGTCGCGATGGTCGCGCGTGGGATGCAGCAGCGTGTGGCGCGCCAGATCCTCCAGATGTGCGAGCGGGCGCTGCTGCAGCAACTCGGGCGCGCATACAGGCGTGAGGTATTCGTCGAACAGCGGCAGGGCGTTCACGCCGGTGCCGGGGGCGCTCGCATAGACGATCGCGGCATCGAAGGGCTCGGCCTGGAAATCCACTTCGTGCTGCCAGGTGGTCGTGATCTGTACTTGCAGTTCGGGGTGCTCCGCCTGAAAGCGCATGATGCGCGGCAGCATCCAGCGCATCACGCAGGTGGGCACCTTGAGGGCGAGTTCGGTGCGCTGGCGCGTGAGCCGCATCGAAGCTTCTTCGATGCGCGCGAAACCTTCGCGCACGGCGGGCAGCAGTTGCTCGCCTTCGGGCGTGAGCGTGAGCCCCTTGGGCGAGCGGCGGAACAGCGGCAAGCGGTAGTAGTCTTCGAGCGCGAGAATCTGGCGGCTCACCGCGCCCTGGGTGAGGCACAGATGCTCGGCGGCGCGCGTGAAACTGCCGTAGCGCGCGACGGTCTCGAAGATCTGCAAGGCGTTGAGTGGCGGAAGATGTCTCATGCGGGCGCTACGGCATGTCCTTCGCGACCAGCACGACCGGCGTTTCGATGAAGTCGGAGAGGTCGTCCTGGCTGCGATGCTCCACGCAGGCTTGCAGCGCCACGTCGAGGCCGTAGACGGCCTGCTTTTCCGCGAACTGGTTGAGCGTGGCGAGCACGCGGCCGTTTTTGATCATGGGCTTGATCGCGTCGCTGTCGTTGAAGCCGGTGATGAGCACGCGACCCGTGAGTTGCGACTCGCGCACGGCGTCCACGGCGCCGCGCGCCATGTTGTCGTTCGCGCACAGGAGCGCGCGGATGCCCGGCTGCGCGGCGAGGATCGAGGCCGCCGCAAGACGCCCCTGGCCATATTCCCAGTTGCCGGCCTCGACGGCGGCGACGTCGATCTGGGCGGCCTGCATGGCCTCGCGAAAGCCCGCGGTGCGCTGCTGCGCGTTGAGATCGGTCGACACGCCTTCAATGATGCCGACGCGATCGCCCGCATGCAGGCGGCGCGCGAGATAGTCGCCCACGCGCCTGGCGGCGCGGCGGTCGTCGGGGCCGACGTAGGGCACGTGAATGCGCGCGTCGCGTAGCGCGTCCGCATCGAGCGGATTGTCGATCGCGATCGTGAGGATGCCGTGCTGCACGCAGCGGCGCGCGGCGTTGACGAGCGCGCGCGAGTCGGCGGGCGCGAGCACGATCGCGCTGACGCCCTGCTTGATGGCGGTATCGACGAGGCGGATCTGCCCGGCCGCATCGGTCTCCGACTGGATGCCGAGCACGACGAGTTTGAACGGGTAGGGCGCGTGCGCCTGGAAGACCTTGGCGGCGGCGATCATTGCCGTCGTGAACGGGTCGGGCAAGGCCTTGAGCACCAGCGCGATGGTGATGTCGCGCGTTGCGCCGTTGCCGCTGCGGGCATGCGCGGCGCCGATCGCGGCAAGCACGCTTGCAAGCACGAAACGGCGGCGTTGAGGTTGGTGCATGGCGTGGGCGGTGGTGCAGTTAAAGACGCAATTAAAGGCGCGATGGTGGAAGTGTAAACGAGGCATGCTGGCTTCGGCGAGGACCGGCTGGCCGCCGACGTGGCACGCCGCGTTTCAGGACGCCCCGGCGGCCTGCGCCCGCGCGACCAGATGCTCCACCATGCGTTGCGCCGCAGGCTGCAGGGCGTCGAAAGCGCGAAAGCAGACGATGAAGCGCCGCTGCGCCCACGCGTCGCTCAAGGGCACCAGCCGCACGTTCATGATGCGCGTATAGCTCTGGCCGACCTCCTCGGGCACGACGCTGATGCCAAGATTCGCGGCGACCACCCGGAACGCCGCGTCGAAATTCGACACGGTCGCGCGGTAGTCGACGGTGCGCCCACTGCGCGCCGCCGCGCGTTGCAGCAGCGTGTGCACGGCGGTGGAGGGCGGCAGGCCCACATGCTCGTAGCCGAGCGTATCCGCGAACGCGATCGCCTTGCGGCGCGCGAGCGCATGCCCGGCGGGCACGGCGAGCGCGAGCCGGTCGGTGCGCCACGGCCGCGCCTCCAGACCGCCCAGTTCCACGTTGTCCCAGCACACGCCCACCGACGCCACGCCGTCGCGCACGCGCTGCACGAGTTCCTTCGAGGTGCGCTCGTCAACGTTGACGCGGATGTTCTCGTGCGCGGGCAGGCGCATGAACGAGGCCAGATCGTCGAGCAGGGATTCGGCAATCGCCGAGGCCGACGCACACACGCTCACGCTGCCGCGCAGGCCGCTGCCGAACGCGGCGATGTCGCTCATCGCGCGCTCCAGCGTAAAGATCACGCTGCGCGCGTGCTCCAGCAGCGCGACGCCCGCCTGAGTGGGCTGCACGCCGCGCCGCGAGCGCGTGAGCAGCGGCACGCCCAGATCGGCTTCGAGCTGGGCGATGCGCTTGCTGATGGCCGAAGGCTCGATATGCGCGTCGCGGGCCGCGTGGCCCATGTTGCCGTGCTCGCAAACGGCCACCAGCAGGCGCAGGGTCTTGATGTCGATGTCGTGCATGAGGGTTTCCAAAGCGGAATCATGAGGCTTCCAAAATACCGCTTTATGTATGGTCGGGAATGTCTAAAGTTAGCACATCGGTCTTGAATCTAGCGACCGCGACGCGCCGGCAAATCATGAACCGGCGCTGTGCCGAATCATCAGGAGACATCCCCATGCCCCTCAACCAGGCCTATCCGGCCTATCCTGCCAGTGCCACGCTGCGCGAAGTCGGCTTGCGCGACGGCCTGCAAAGCCTCGACACCGTGCTGCCCACCGAACACAAGCTCGCGTGGCTGCGCGCCGCACACGCGGCCGGTCTGCGCGAGATCGAAGTCGGCTCCTTCGTGCCCGCGCGCCTCTTGCCCCAACTCGCCGATACGGCCGAACTGGTCGCCTTCGCGCGCTGCCTGCCCGGCCTGTTCGTCTCGGTGCTGGTGCCCAATCTCAAGGGCGCGGAGCGTGCGCTCGAAACCGGCGTCGATCTGATGCTCGTGCCGCTCTCGGCGAGCGAAGCGCATAGCCGCGCGAATCTGCGCAGGACGCCCGACGAAGTGGTCGCGGAAGTCGCGCGCATGCGCGCCGCACGTGATGCTTCGGGCGCGAAGACGTTGATCGAAGGCGGCATCGGCACGGCGTTCGGCTGCACGCTGCAAGGCCACGTGGCACCGCAGGACGTGCTGCGCTATATGCAGGCGCTGCTCGATGCGGGTGCGGACCGCGTGAGCCTCGCGGATACCGTCGGGTATGCCAATCCGCGCGCCGTGCGCGGGTTGTTCGAGCGCGCACGGGCCATCGCGGGCGAGCGACTCTGGTGCGCGCACTTTCACGACACGCGCGGGCTCGCGCTCGCCAACGTTCATGCCGCGCTGGAGACGGGCGTGACGCGCTTCGACGCGTCGCTCGCCGGTATCGGCGGCTGCCCGCATGCGCCGGGGGCGAGCGGCAATGCGGCGAGCGAGGATCTGGCCTTCATGCTCGCCGACATGGGCATCGAAACCGGCATCGACATCGACGCCTTGCTGGCGCTGCGCGCCCAGGTCGCGCAATGGCTCGCTCACGAGACGCTGCACGGCGCGCTTTGGCGTGCTGGCTTGCCCAAAACCTTTCGCGCCGCTCAGCCGGTCGATTCGTTATCCTGAGGATGATATGAACGCAGAACATAGGGACGCAGCCCGACGGCTACCGCTAGAAGGCGTGCGCGTCGTCGAATTCAGCCACATGGTCATGGGCCCGACCTGCGGAATGATCCTGGCCGATCTGGGCGCCGAAGTCATCAAGATCGAGCCGCCCGGCGGCGACAAGACGCGCAATCTGCCAGGACTCGGCATTGGATTTTTCCGCTCTTTCAATCGCAACAAGAAGAGCGTCGTGCTCGATATCAACACGGAGGAAGGCCGTGCCGCGGCGGTCGAACTGATCGGTCAGTGCGATGTGATGCTGGAGAACTTCCGGCCCGGGCTCATGCAGAAACTCGGGCTCGACTACGCCACGCTCTCGCAGCGCTACCCGCAACTCATCTACGTTTCGCACAAGGGCTTTCTGCCCGGCCCCTATGAAAACCGCCTCGCGCTCGACGAAATGGTGCAGATGATGGGCGGCCTCTCGTACATGACCGGCCCCGCCGGGCGACCGCTGCGCGCGGGCACTTCGGTCAACGACATCATGGGCGGCATGTTCGGTGCGATTGGCGTGCTGGCAGCGCTGCGCGAACGCGATTCCAGCGGGCGCGGGCAGGAGGTGCAGAGCGCGCTGTTCGAGAACTGCGTGTTCCTGAGCGCCCAGCATATGCAGCAATACGCGATGACGCACGAAGCGCCGCCGCCCATGCCCTCGCGCGTGTCGGCGTGGAGCGTGTACGACGTGTTCACGCTGGCCGAAGGCGAGCAGCTCTTTATCGGCGCGGTGAGCGACAAGCAGTTTATTACGCTATGCGAAGTAATTGGCTGCGCGGAGATGGCGCGCGAGCCGCAATATGCGAACAACGCCGCGCGCGTGGCGCTGCGGCCGGAACTGCTCTTGCGCCTGGGTGACGTGCTCAAGACCCACCGCATCGATACGCTGATGCCGCGGCTGGAAGCGGCCGGCATCCCCTACGCGCCGATCGTTCGCCCCGATCAATTGCTCGACGACCCGCATCTGAAGGCCAGCGGCGGCCTCGTGCCGATGCAGACCGACGACGGCGGCGAAACCGATGTCGTGCTGCTGCCGCTCATGATGGACGGCCGCCGCCCCGGCGTGCGTCAGCCGCTCGCGAAAGTGGGCGAGCATACGGAGGAAGTGTTGGCGCGGTTGGGCGCGCATGCGCCGGGCTAGCGGCGCGCAACGACTGAAGCGAACGACACGGTGAAACGCGGACCAAAGCAGTCCGCGCACCAGAACAACATGGAGACAGACAATGCAACGCACCCTCATTACGGACGATGCGCTAGCCTTGCCGGAACAGATCAAACCCGGCCAGGCGGCAGCGGCGGCGCTCTCCGCGCGCCTCGATCGGTTGCCCGCCACCTGGCAATTGTGGAAGCTGGTCCTGCTGATTTCGCTGGGCGGCTTCTTCGAAGTCTACGATCTGATCTTCACGGGCTATATCGCGCCGGGCATGGCGAAGAGCGGCCTGCTGCAGACCACGACGTCGAGTTTCTTCGGCTTCAATGGCATCGGCGCGTTCGTGGCCGCGACCTTCGCGGGCCTGTTTGTCGGTACCTTCTTCCTCGGCTGGTTACCCGATAGGTTCGGACGACGAAGCGTTTTTACATTCTCACTGCTGTGGTATTCGATCGGCTCGATTGTCATGGCGTTCCAGCATTCGTCCGAAGGCTTGATCCTGTGGCGCTTCATTACCGGCATCGGGGTGGGCATCGAGATCGTGACGATCGACAGCTACGTGACGGAGATGGTGCCGCAACAGATGCGCGGGCGCGCGATGGCCTTCAATCAGGCGATCATGTTTGCCGCCGCCCCGGCTTCCGCCTTGCTGTCGTGGTGGCTCGTGCCGATCGCGCCTTTGGGTGTCGATGGCTGGCGCTGGGTGGTGCTGGCGGGGGCGCTGGGCGCAGTGCTCGTGTGGTTCGTGCGCCGTACGGTGCCGGAAAGCCCGCGCTGGCTCGCCACGCACGGACACACCGAGGAGGCCGAGAAGGAGATCGCGCGTCTGGAGCAGGCCGCCGTGCGCGAGAGCGGGCGCGAGTTGCCGCCGCCCGCGCCCGTCCTGAGTCCGCCCGCGCATCGCCGCGCGTCGCTCGCCGAATTGTGGCAGCCGCCGTATCGCGCCCGCCTAATCATGCTGGTTGCGTTCAATCTTTGCCAGGCCATCGGCTATTACGGTTTCGCGAACTGGGTGCCGACCTTGTTGATCGAGCAGGGCGTGCATGTCACCCGGAGTCTGCTTTATGCCTTCGTGATCGCCATCGCGTTGCCTTGCGGCCCGCTGCTCGCCATGCTGGTGGCCGACCGGATCGAGCGCAAGTGGTTGATCGTCGGTTCGGCTTTCGCTGTGCTGGTGTTTGGGCTGCTATTTGCACAGGCACGAGGCGCGACGGCGCTGATTGTGCTCGGCATTCTGATCAGCCTCGCGGGCCAGATGATTTCGGTTTGCTATCACGCGTACCAGGCCGAATTGTTTCCGACCGCGGTACGCTGCCGCGCGAACGGCGTCGTTTATTCAGCGAGCCGGGTGGGCGCGATGATGTCGGGTTTCACGATTGCGGCGTTGTTGCGGGATTTCGGCGTGCAGGGTGTGTTCGCAGGCATTACCTGCTGCATGATCGCGGTGATGGTGTCGATCGGCGCGTTTGGGCCGCGCACGAACGGGATGTCGCTCGATGAGCTTTCACATTGAGCGACGAAGGCGATGCTCACTGGTTGCGCTCGCGTAAAGATGCAACGCAAGCCGCCGATTCATCGTTCCCGGGTTTCACTGGTACGGCTTGCACTTCCGGTAGCGAAGTTTCTTCGAGCGGCTCGATGATTGCCGCGAGTCCCGTCGCCGGTCGCGCACGGCGTTCGAGTAACGCTTTAAGTTCAGGGCGAAGTCCATCACCGCGTTGGGCTGCGAGCGAGTGAAGCGACAGTAAAGGCAACATGATTGGGCTCCTGCGACTGAAGCTAAGTCGGTCCTTACATCGGACTTTGGCTACCTCATGACCGTACGGCCACGATACGGCGGCCGCCCCGCGCGAACACTCCGATTGTTGCTGTTTAACTGGCTATTCGAATCATCGAGTGGGGTAGCAAGAAACGGGAGGCTCGCGATGGCTTGGATCCCTATCGTGCAGGCAGAGGGAAGCGATGGCGTTTCCTTCGCCCAACTTCATTCGATGAGGAATTCACCATGTCCACGCAAGATGACAACAAAGCTGTCGTGGGGCGCTGGTTCGCCGATTTCTGGGGTGAGAGGTGCAATCTCGCCGTAGTCGATGAACTCGCTGCGCCCGATATGCTGCTTCAATACTCGCTGCACGAACCGCGGCGCGGCCGCGCGGATATCAAGGCATTCATGACTGGCTTCCGCGAAGCGTTCCCGGACCTCAACTTCTGGGGCGCCGCCGATCTGATCGCAGAGGGAGACTATGTCGTGGGTCGCTGGGAAGGCGGCGGCACGCATACCGGCCCGGCGTTCAGCGATTTCCTTATCGGATCGCTACCGGCTGCGACCGGGCGGAAAATGCGCTTCACCGGCACCACGGTGCTTCGCCTCAAAGACGGCCAGATCGTCGAAGAAGTCGGGCTGGACGACGGCGTAACCGCGCTACAACAGCTTGGACTTATCAAGGTGGCGTGATAGAAGGCGACAGGCCGGGGGCGTCCCCGGCCTGTCACGTTCGCGCGGCGGCTAAGCGTTGCGTCAATGCGCTCGCAAGAAAATCACGGCTCGACAACGTTGAACTGCCCGGTGAACGTATCCAGCGAGCCGAGCAGCGCATGAAATACGCCTGCGTCGCCATCGATCAGCAGTTGGCGTTGTTCGATCGCTGCGCCGAAATTCGTCTCTCCCAGCAGGATGCGGTCGAGCGTTTGCCGCGACATCGCGACTTGAACCTGCGCTGGCCGCGTATCGGACGCGCTCGAACAGGTCAGCGCACCGTGCTGGATATTCAGCGTGTAGCGCCGGTCGGTGTCGGTAAAGCGCCAGTCAATACGTGCCGCGAGGTTCTGCACTTTCAAGCCGTCCAGACGAATCGCCAGATAGTCAAAGAACATTTCATCGGTCATCGCGCGCACCATGTCGGCGCTGCGCGAACCATAGGCCTTATCGCTCGGTAGACCCTCGCGCAACTCCCGCGCCCCGAGCAGGAACGCGTTGCGCCATGTCGCGGATTCAGCCTGAAAACCCATTTGTTCGAGCGCTGCGGCGCCCAACTCCCGCGCGGCGCGCAAGGACGGCTGCGCGAACACCAGATGATTCATGACCTGCGCAACCCAGCGATATTCGCCGCGCTCGAAGTCGCGGTGCGCACGTTCCAGAACCGCATCGGCGCCGCCCATGTAGTCGATGTAACGCACAGCGGCCATTTCCGCAGGCAATGCATTCAGGTGACTGGGATTACCGTCGTACCAGCTCAGGTAGTGCTGATAAATCGCCTTGACGTTGTGCGAGACGGTGCCGTAATAGCCGTGCGCATGCCACTGGGCGGCGAGGCTATCGGGCAAGCGCAACTGCTCCGCGATTTCGGGGGCGGTGAAGCCATGATTCATCAGGCGTACCGTCTGGTCGTGCAGATACTTGTAGAGATCGCGCTGCTGTTCGATAAAGCCGCTCAGGCGAGCGTTGCCCCAGGTCGGCCAGTGATGCTGGGCGAACACGACATCCGCGTGAGGCGCATAGCGATCGAGCGCCTGGGCGAGATAGTGCGACCACAGCTTCGCATTGCGCACCTGCGCGCCGCGAAGCGGGCAAAGATTGTGCAACGTGCGCGTGCCGTTTTCCGCCAGGTTGAGCGCGCGAAATTGCGGAAAGAAAAAGTGCATCTCCGCGGGCGCTTCGCTTTCCGGCGTCAATTGAAAGACGATTTCCACACCGTCGATCGTGTGCGTTTCGGTTTCCTCACGAATCAGCATCGTCGGCGCGATGAGCGTGAGTGTCCCGCGCGGGATGTTCTTGCCCAGGCCCGAATCGATCTGGCAGCACGCGCTTCTCGCCAGCGTATGCCCGAACTGGAATTGCGCGCGTCGCGCCATCGCTGTGCCGACCATGATCTGCTCGGAGACGGTCTCTTCCATGAAGCCGTCCGGCGCGATGATGGCGACCTTCCCGGCCTTCACATCGGCCTCGTCGACAACCCCCTTCACGCCGCCGAAGTGGTCCGTATGACTGTGGCTGTAGATCACCGCGATCACCGGTTTGGCGGGACGGTGCGCGAGGTAGAGCGCGAGCGCTGCGTGCGCGGTTTCCTTGCACGTCAGCGGGTCGATGATGATCAGGCCCGTGTCGCCTTCGATGATCGTCATGTTGGCAAGGTCGAAGCCGCGCACCTGGTAAATGCGCGAGGTCACTTCGAACAAGCCGTGATGCCGGTTCAGTCTTGCCTGGCGCCAAAGCGAAGGATGCGCGGTCGAAGGCGCTTCTTTCGCGTCGAGAAAGCCATAGTCGGCAAGACTCCAGACGAGACGGCCATAGGCGTCGCGCACTTCGGCATCGGCAATCGTGCCGATGAAGCCGCGGGTCGCTTCGGCTTCGTCCAGGCCGTCCTCGTGCGGTAGTTCAGCGAGCGCTTGGCGGTGGGCGAGAACGGTCGCGGCGGTTGCCGTACCAGTTGCAATCGAAGTGGGCGCGCAGGCGGATGGCGCGGTGTCTGGGAGAGTTTGCATGTCGGTATCGGAGGCTTTGAGCGGGAGCGCGCGAGCGGTCGCGGCGTGCTTCCCGCCTGAGTGAATGAGTTGGTGGCGTATCAGGCGTCGGCCGGATCAGGCGCAGCGTGGTGTGGCGCGCCCATATAGAAGACGCCGTTCGCGTGCAACACGGTGCGTCCCTCGGCGGTCGCGACGCATGTGGCGTTAGTGAGCCGTCTGCCGGCCTTCACGAGCGTGACGTGCGCTTCGAGCCAGACGCCCGGCCGCACGGCGGCGATATAGTCGACGCCGAGATGCACCGTGGGCGTCGCCATGCAATGTGTCTCGCGGCGAATGATGGCGCCGAACGCCGTGTCGGCGAAGGTTGCGAGGAAGCCGCCGTGGGCGATGCCGAGCACGTTGAGGTGCTCGGGCAAGACCTTGACCGCGAGAACCGGCCGCTCGCGATGCAGAAAGAATCCGCCGCAGGAAGGAATAAAACCGGTCGTCACGCGCAGGGGTTCGAAGCCTTCCGGTAGGCAACCGGACGGCGTCCCGGTATGCGCCAGCGAAGCGGGCGAGTCCGGCATAAGAAGCGTGGTCATCGAAAGTGCTCCAGTTCGGCGCGTGTTCTAGCGCGTGGCTTGTGCGAAGGCGTCGGCATTCGCGGCAACCGGCGGTGCGTTGCCGAGCATCAGATCGGCGGCCTTTTCCGCGATCATGATGGTGGGCGCGTTGGTGTTGCCGCTCACGAGCGTCGGCATGATCGACGCATCGACGACGCGCAAGCCGTCCACCCCACGCACGCGCAACTGCGTGTCGACCACCGATTCCGGGTCGCTGCCCATCCGGCACGTACCGACGGGATGAAACGCGGTTTCCGCGCGCGAGCGGATCCATGCACGGAGTGCTTCGTCGCTGCTGTCGTGCGCGTGCAGCCAGGGATCGAGAGGTTTGCCGCCGAAGCGTTGTAGCGCGGGCTGGTCGAGAATCGTCTTGAGCAGACGCACGCCGCGCACGAGCGTATCCATGTCGCGCGCGTCCGTGAGCATGTTCAGATCGATCAGCGGCGCTTCGCGGCAGTCGCCCGAGCGCAGCGTCACCTGGCCGCGGCTATGAGGCCGCAGCAGGCAGACGTGTGCGGAATAGCCGTGGCCCGACTTCATCGGCACGGTGATGGCCGCATTCGCGAAGTGCACCTGCAGATCGGGATCGGCGAGATCGGGACGGCTTTTGAAGAAGCCGCCTGCTTCGGCTACATTGCTCGTCAGCATTCCTGATCGTTCGCGACGGTAGCGCCTGAGCGCCTGCCACATGCGCAAACCGCCGCGAAGCGAAACGCCCAGCAGATCGCGGCTCGGCACGTTGCGCTGTACGAGCAGCACATCGGCATGGTCCTGAAGGTTTTGGCCGACACCGGGTGCGTCGTGGATCACCTCGATGCCGAGTTCACGAAGATGCGCCGCGGGGCCGATGCCGGATGCCATCAGCAATTGCGGCGTGCCGATCGATCCCGCGCTGAGCACGACTTCGCGGCGTGCGGTGAGCCGTACTTCGTGGCCGTCGCGCAAGATGATGACGCCCGTTGCGCGACCGTTCTCAACCAGAATGCGCATGACCTGCGTATCGGTCAGCACGCTCAGGTTCGGCCAGCGGCTGTTTGCATGGCCGTTGCTGGCCGGATCGTCTTGATGCAGATAGGCGCGCGCGGCGTTCCAACGCTCGCCGTTGCGCTGCGTGACCTGGTAGTAGCCGACGCCCAGTTGCGTCGCGCCATTGAAGTCGTGGTTGTAGGGATGTCCGGCGGCCAGGGCCGCTTCGATGAAGTAGCGCGAGAAGGGGCCGGGCGAGCGCAGATCGACGACCGATAGCGGGCCCACGCCGCCATGCAGTTCGTCTTCGTTGCGGCCCGCGAGGCGCTCGTTGCCTTCGGCGCGCTTGAAGTAGGGCAGCACGTCCTGCCACGCCCATCCGTTGCAGCCTTGCGCGGCCCACGCGTCGTAATCGGCCGCATTGCCGCGGATATACACCATCGCATTGATCGACGAGCTGCCGCCGAGGCCCCGGCCGCGCGGCACACGCACCTGGCGGTTGTCGAAATGCGGCTGCGGTGGCGTGCGAAAGCCGTAGTTGAACGGGCCGCGCTTTGGCGCCGTGAGCGCGAAGCCCAGCGGCGTGGTGATCTTCGGATGATGATCGTGCGTGCCGGCTTCCAGCAGGGCAACCGTGTGCGTCGCGCCCTGCGCGAGTCGGCCGGCGATCGCGCAGCCGGCCGAGCCGCCGCCGATCACGATGTAGTCGTAACAAGTGTCCATTGAGGTTCCGCGACGTTGAGCGTGCCGCAACGCGCAATCGAATGAGGCGTCGTTGCGGCCGATACGGCGATGAACCAGTAGACCATTGCCCCGCGCGCGCTGCCCCCACCCGAAAGCAGGGGGCGTGGCGCTGGGGGGACGGCTGTGGAAATACGGCGTTGGGTGCAGGCGCGCGCGTCAGGTCACTCGGCCGGCTTCGCGCGCACGAAGCCGGGCCCGGAACCCCACTGGATATCGCGCAGGCGGTCCAGTGCTTCGTCCCGCCCGGAAACGCCCAGCTTGCCGTAGATGTTCGCCAGGTGCCACTTCACCGTTTCGGGCGAGAGGCCGAGCGTGCGAGCGATTTTCTTGGCCGTGAAGGCTTCCGCGAGCAGGCGCACGACATCCGTTTCGCGCTGGCTCAGCTTGGGGATGCTGGCGCCTGGCGCGTGGGCGTCCGGTAGGGGCGCCTCTCGCGCCGCGCCCTGTGCGGCGCGTGCCTGGAGCCGCTCGACATAGAACGTCACCACGGGATCGGTGGCCCCGTCCTGATTCACGGCGACGATCAGGGCCAGCGCGTCGGGGGCCGCTTCCATCAGGGTTCGGCATAGCCCAAGGCGATGGCCGCGCTGCAAGGCGTCCACGACGTCGGCGCGCGCGGCGGCATGCCTTCCCAGCCGCGAGAGCGTGACGCCGCGCTGCATCAGCGCGCTGACCCGCTCGCGTTGACGCCCGTGCGTTTCGCACCAGGCGATCAAGGGGGCAAGACGCTGCACGGCCTGTTCGAGATCGCCCGTCGTAAGGCAACGCTGGATCAGCGCGCTTTGCGCGACGAAATGAATCTCGCTGAACACAGGGCCCGTGCCGCCACGATGCGCATTGTCCAGCGCGCCAAGGCGCTCGAGTGCCGCCAGCGCCGCGTTGGATTCGCCGATGGCAAGGCGGCAGGCGATCTGTGCGCCCAGGCTGTGCGCGATCAGCCGGTCGAGGCCGAGCTGGGCGGCGTACTCTTCCAGCCGCTCCAGATAGGCGAGTGCGTCGAGCCGGTGGCCGCTGCCCCAGTGCGCGTTGGCGAGCGCCATCATGATGCGCAGCACCGCATCGGGCAGCGAAACCCGTTCGAGCGTATCCACGCGGTTTTCGAGCAGGTCGCGCGCGGCGCGAAATTCATTGCGCTCGACCAGGATCTCGCCGAGCAGGGCGGTGGCGAGGTTCGCCGCTTCGTGACAGGCCCGGCCCTTCAATTGCGCGTCGCGCAGCACGGAACGGTAGAGCGGTTCGGCCTGGGCCAGGTTGCCTTCATAGGCATAGGCCAGACCCGCAAAGCAGCGTCCGAACAGCGAGCCGGCAATGCTGCCGATGAGCGGCGCACCGTCGATCGTGACCACGGGCGCATCGAACTGCACCTCACGGGCGCGTTGATATTCGCCGCGCTGCAAATAGAGCCAGCTGAACACGTGCCGGGACATCGTCGTGATGATTTGTTCGGCGGAGTCCGGGATCGCCGTGAGCGCGGCTTCGAGCCTCTGGACGCCGTCGACGTTGTCGCGGTGGATTTCCAGCCCGGCGCGCAGCACCGTCGCCGTGAAGCGCGCCCGCGTCCTGTCGGCGGACAAGGTGGCATCCAGCGCATCGAGCGTGGCGGCGCAGGCGTCGAATTCCCGCCAGTACATCTGGACATGCGCCATCCACGAACGCAGCGGCACGCTGGCCTGCACGTGCTCGTCGGGCAATTCGCGCATCAGGCGCATCAGCTTGGCGCGATCGCCGCAGAGGAACAGCGTCTGCGCGGATTGCTCGATCATGGCGGCGGCGCGCGCGGGCTCGCCCGCGCTGAGCGCGTGGCGAATCGCTTCGTCGAGGTGGCCGCGCTCGTGGAACCACTGGGACGCTTTGGCGTGGATGGCGTGGCGCGCGGCTGCGTCCCAGGCGTCAAAGCGCTCGGTCAACGACTCGCGCAGGAGCGGGTGCAGTGCGTACCACGTTTCCCACTCGCTGCGATCGACCGTCGAGACGAACAGATTGTCGGCTTCGAGGCGCTCCAGCGTTCTGTTGACGTCGAGGTTCGCGCCAGCGTGCGCGTCGTCGCGCAACGCGGCGCAGAGCGAGGCGCAAAAGCGGTTGCAGGCGCTCACGCAGACCAGCAGGTCCAGGTCGTCCGGGGCGAGACGGTTGAGCACTTCCTCGTCGAAGTAGCGGGCGAAGGCGCGGGTGTCGCGCAACTGGTTGTGGAAGAACCGGCTCGTGGCGCCAGGCTTGGGGGCGCCGCGCCGCCTGCGCTTCCAGGCGACCGAAAACAGCTGGAGCCCGGCTGCCCAGCCGTCCGTCAAGGCGTGCAGATGTTGTGCGCTGGCGTCGTCGATGGAGCCCAGTTGCGCATTGAGGAACTGCGTGGATTCCTGCTCCGAGAAGCGCAGATCGGCAGCGCCGAATTCGAGGACCTGGCCCTCGACGCGCAGGCGGTCGAGCGAAACGGGCACCGACGAGCGGGACGCGAGGACGAGATGCAGATTGTCCGGCGCATAGTCCAGCAGCCATTGCAATGCGGTGTGGATCGCACGGTCCTTCAGATAGTGGAGATCGTCGAGCACCAGCACGAGTTCGCGTCGATGCTGCGCGATACCCCGCACGAGCGCGATGACCGTGCGCTCCGCGGCGGCTTCGTTGTTGCCCGTGTCCTCCAGTTCCTCCGCTTCGCGCGTCATGGCGGGCGAGACGGCGGCCACGCTTCTCGTCACGTAGCGCAGCCAGACCGGCAGGCTGTCGTCCTCGGGGGCGAGCGACAGCCACGCCACGTCGTAGCCCAGCGGCATGAGCGAGCGGCACCAGGCGGCGAGCGTGGTCGTCTTGCCGTAGCCGGCCGGACCCTGGAGCACGAAGCAGCGTTGGCGGCGCGCCTGGGTGAGCCGCGTGAGCATCGACTCGCGCGTCACGACGCCCCGCACGATGCGCGGCGGCACGAGCTTCGTGTCGATGACGGATTTGAGCGGGGCGTCGTCCGCGGCAGACCGGGCGCCATCAGGACTCTCAGGCATGCGCGAGGGGCGCCCGTGATCGCGGCGCAAGTCATTCTGAGAAAGCAAATCTAGCATATCCGGACAGCGTTGAAGACCGGGGCTCGCGCGGCCCGGTTTGACGGCGCGCGGCAAGCGCGACATGCCGGGGCGGGCGCGCGAGGGCCCTTGCGCGCTGGGGCGCACCGGCGTGACTGGCGCGAACAGGTCGGCGCCACTGCTCCCGAGCATAAGCCGGCGGGCGCGGCGCAAACACCACCGCATTTGGGGGGGGGCGGTCCGGCGCGGTGCGCGGAGCCTGGCCGCGCAAGCCCGTCCATGCCGGTAGGGAGGAACACAGCGCGGCCCGGCGGGTATTCCCGCCCCCTCACCTTAGGTAGGTTTTTGCCGGACGCTCCCTGAAACACTGCTATCAGACGGGGCCGGCGCACGCCGGACGAGTCCGCGTGACCGGACCCCGTCGAATGCGGAAAACACAAAGAGGAGACATGCATGCGAGGTATCAGCAAGGGCAAAGGCATTTGTGGCGTGACGTTGGCTCTGATGGCGAGCGGTGCGGCGGCGCAGTCGAGCGTCACGCTGTACGGCGTGGCAGACACGTTTTTCCAGTACCTCGACAACGGCGGCAATCATGCGTATTCGATGCGCAGCGGCGGCAACTCGGGATCGATGTTCGGCCTGAAGGGCGGCGAAGATCTCGGCAATGGCCTGAAGGCCGTGTTCGATCTCGAGAACGGCTACAACGTCAACAACGGCACGTCTTTCGTGGACTCGACGGCGTTGTTCTACCGCCAGGCGTGGGTGGGCGTCGCCAGCGAAAAATATGGTTCGCTTACCTTCGGCCGCCAATATCAGCCGACGTTCTGGGCCGTGTATCCGACCGATCCGTTCCGCGCCAACGAGATCCTTTCGCCGCTCTCCGCAGCCGTGCTGGCGGTCGATCGCAACACGTTGTCGACGCAATCCCCGACGGGGCGCACGAGCAATTCGGCGCTCTACAAGTCGCCCAATGTTGGCGGGTTCCAGCTCTACGCGATGTACGGCCTGGCCGCAACGGTCACACAGCCGGTTCCCGAGAGCATCGGCAATTCGCTCGATCTGGCCGCAACGTATTCGGGCTACGGGCTCTATGCCGCGATCGGCTATCAGTATCAGCATCCGGCCACGGAGACGGTGCCGGGTTTGCCGGCCGCCTTGAACCTCGTCGGCACGCAGCACTTCATGGGCGCGCTCGCCTACCGCATCGGCATCGTGAATCTTCAGTTTAACTACGCGTATAGCCAGCCGAAGGACCCCGCCGCGCATTCGCTGGCCGCGCTGCTGGGCACGGCCAGGTCGAACAGCATCATCGAGCTTGGCGCGACGATCCAGGCGAGCTCCGCCGACACTGTGGAGATCGCCGGCATCGAGCGTGACGTGCGCGGCGTGCACGACAACACGATCGGCGTTCAGGTCGGCGCGGATCACAGTCTGTCCAAACGCACGTCGCTGTACATGCGTGCGGGCTACCTCAAGAACAACGGCGCGGCGACGATGAGCTGGCCGGGTGTGTCGGTGACGAGTCCCGGCACGAAGCAGACGCTCGTCGTGCTCGGTATGACGCATCGGTTCTGATCAAGTAGACGTTGCAAACGAAAAACGGGACCGTTGGGTCCCGTTTTTTATGATTGGGTATCCTGATGAATCAGGTGGGCGAAGTGGATGTAATCGACTTGTATTCGAGGAACTCCGCGAAGCCTGCGGCGCCGAATTCGCGCCCATTGCCCGAGCGCTTGTAGCCGCCGAAGGGCGCGGCAAGATCGAACGACGCGCCGTTGATCAGCACCGTACCGGCGCGCAGACTGGCCGCCGCACGCTGCGCGCGCGCCGGATCGCCGGATGCCACGTAGGCGGCCAGGCCATATTCCGTGTCGTTGGCGATCTCGATGGCCTGCGCTTCGGTGGCGTACGGAATCATCGCGAGCACTGGGCCGAAGATTTCCTCGCGGGCAATGCGCATGTCGTTGCGCACATCGGCGAACACGGTCGGTCGCGCGTAGAAGCCCCGCTCGATGCCGCCCGGGCGGCCAGGTCCGCCCGCCACGAGGCGCGCGCCTTCGTCGATGCCGGCCTGGATCATCGCCTGCACGCGCTCGTATTGCGCTCGGTTCGAGATGGGGCCGAGTTTCGTTGCCGGGTCGTCGGGATCGCCTGCTGTGATCGCGTTCGCCACGTCGGCGGCGATCGCGACGGCCTGCTCGTAACGGTCGAACGGCACCAGCATGCGCGTCGGCGCGATGCAGGTCTGGCCGGCGTTCGTCATGCATTGCATCACGCCGGTCGCGACGGCCGTGCGGAGATCGGCATCGTCGAGAATCACGAGCGGCGACTTGCCGCCGAGTTCCTGCGTCACGCGCTTGAGCGTCGGCGCGGCATGGAGCGCGACATCGACCCCGGCGCGTGTCGAGCCGGTAATCGACACGACGTCGACCGACGGATGAGCGGCGAGCCGCGCGCCCACGACGCTGCCTTCGCCAAAGATCATGTTGAAGACGCCGGGTGGGGTGCCTGCTTCATGAAAGATCGTTGCCAGCATGATGGCGTCGAGCGGCGCAATCTCCGATGGCTTCAGGACGACGGTGCAGCCTGCGGCGAGAGCTGGCGCGACCTTGGCCATGATCTGGTTCAGCGGCCAGTTCCACGGCGTGATCAGTGCGGCGACGCCAATCGGCTCGCGCACGACGCGGCTTCTGCCGCGTTCGGTGCTGAACGCGAAGTCGCGCAAGGTCTCGATGGCCGCGTTCAAGTGGGCGAGGCCCAGCGGCGCCTGGAGGGTGCGCGCGAGGGTGATCGGCGCGCCGATCTCCTGGCGCACGGCTTGGGCGAAGTCTTCGAGACGTGCCTGATAGCGCGCGGCGATACGTTCCAGCAACGCGATGCGGGTTTGGCGATCCGTTGCAGACCAGGCCGGGAACGCGGCGCGCGCAGCATTGACGGCGCGGTCGGCGTCGGCGCGGGTGCCCATCGCTAGATGGCCGGCCGGTTCTTCTGTGACGGGGTCGATCATTTGCCACTGTGTCGCGCCGTCGAGCGGGCTGACCCATTCGCCGCCGATATAAAACGGGTTGAGCGTTTCCAAGGCGTACTTCCTTCTGGTTTGAGAAAAGAGGGGACGTGTTCAGACCGTCGCGGCAGACGCGAGCGGGTTGAGGGCGAGCCGCGAACGCTCGGGATGCAGCCAGCACAGCGCCGCGAGCGCGGCGACGATGAGCAGCACGGCGCCGAGGGCGAAGCCAAGCTCGTAGGCATGTGCCGCGCTGGCGCTCCTCGTTTGCACGAGGTGGCCCATGACGATGGGCGCAATGGCCGCGCCGAGGCTGGAAATGGCGGTCTGGATCGCCATCAGCGCGCCGCGCCGGGATTCGGGTACGACTTGCGCGAGCAGGGGCGGCGCGAGCGAAAAGCAGAGTGTCGGCAATGCCGCTGCGATCGCGTACAGCGTGACCTTCTGAAGCGGTGACAGCGCAACGAGCAGGAGCAACGCGAACATCGCGCTGCTCGCGATGAATGCGCCCGCAACGAGTTGCACTCGCGCGCGGCGCGGGCCGATCCCGCGTTCGATCCACTTCTGCGACATCCAGCTCAGGCCGATGTTGACGGGCGAAGCCGTGCCGATGATGACCGCGAACCAGCGGCCGGATTCCAGGCTGCTGAATCCCACGCCCTTCTCCAGATAAGTGGGCAGCCAGGCGATGCCCTGGCCTAGCGCCCAGTAGGCCGCGAAGCCGAGCAGAAGGATGGACAGCACAGAGGGGTCGGCCATGATGCGCCAGTAGGACAGGCGCTCGCCGGGGGCCGCCGGCTGTGCCGCGTCATGATCGCTGCGAGGGTGCGCGCCGATGGAACCTTCACGTCCCAGGCACAGCCACAGCACGCTCCACGCCGCGCCGATGGCCGCGAGCACCAGAAAGTTGCTGCGCCACCCCCACGCGCGGGTGATCGCCGGAATGGCCAGTCCGGCGACCAGCAGCCCGAATACGGCGCCCTGGTTGACCACGGCCACGGGCAGTCCACGCTTGCTGTCCGGGAACCACTTGAAGAGCGCATGCACCGAGGTCGGGAAGGACGGCCCTTCGGCGGCGCCCAGTATGACCCGGCACGCCAGCAAGGCCGAGGCGCTGGTCGTGAGGGCTTGCGGTAGCTGCATCACGGCCCAGCTGACGCCCATGACGAGCAGCAGCCAGCGCGTACGCATGCGGTTGGAAAGCAAGCCGACAAGAATCGTCGAGGTCGAGAACAGCCAGAAGAAGCTGCCGGCAATCAAGCCGAATTGCTGCGGCGACAGATGCAGATCGGCCATCAGCGGCACGGCGATCATGCCGAGCACGACTTTGTCGAGGAAATTGATCAGCGCGAGGGCCGTCAGCAAAAGCGTCATGGTCCAGGCTGACCGTGGCGCGTAGCGGGGGGATTCGGTCATGGAGAGTCTCGATGGAAGGCCTGCGCGCAAGACGCGCTGCCGTCACTGTCACCGTTGTGAGGCGGTGATAGCGGCTGCACGCCTTCGCGCCGCGATGAAAGGCACGCTGGGTTGAGCGAACTTGAGCGATCAGGCGTAGTGATTCGTTAAGGCATCCGAAGCCTTGAGCGCGGCCCCGAGTGCTGTGCGGCACTGCGCGACCATGCGCGAGACCAGTTCCTCGCAAGACGGAATATCGTCAATCAGGCCGATCGTCTGGCTGGCGCAGATCAGGCCGCCATGCACGTCGCCGGAACGCATGGCCGCGCGGCCGCGGCTGCCGGCCAGCAGGTGCTGAATATCTTCGTAGGTGGCACCTTGCGGCCGGTGCTCCATCGCGACGATTTCCTCCGACACCGCGTTTTTGTAGAAGCGGCCCGTATGCCTGAACGTCCGCTTGATGAGGATCGTGTCCCGTTCATTCGCGCCCAGCAGCGCCTGCTTCACGTTTTCATGGATCGGCGATTCCTTCGTCATCATGAAACGCGTGCCGATATTCACGCCGTCCGCACCCAGACTCAGCGCGGCCGCCATGCCGCGGCCATCGGCAATGCCGCCCGAGGCCAGAACCGGCGCGTCCAACTGCTCGCAGGCAAGCGGCAGCAGGACCAGCCCCGGCACGTCGTCCTCGCCGGGATGGCCGGCGGCCTCGAACCCATCGATCGAGATGATGTCGGCGCCATAACGCTGCGCTGAAAGCGCATGCCGGATGGACGTGCATTTGTGCACGATCGTGATGCCGTGCTCCTTGAACGCCTCGATCAGTGCGCGAGGATTGTTGCCAGCCGTTTCGACGATCTTGACGCCACTGTCGACGATGGCGCGAACCCAGTCACCGTAGGCCATGTCGCGCGCGGCGAAGGAGAGCGTCAGGTTGACGCCGAATGGCTTGCTGGTCAGCGCCCGGGTCCGATCGATCTCGTGGCGCAATTCATCGGGAGAAGGCTGGGTGCGCGCCGTGACCATGCCGAGCGCTCCGGCGTTGGATACCGCTGCGGCTAGCTCCGCACGGCCGACCCATTGCATGCCGCCTTGAACGATCGGGTATTGAATGCCCAGTAATGCCGATAGTTTGGTTTTCACCGTCTGTCTCCCTCATTTTGTGACCGAACCGATGGCGCCCGTCGAGTGCGCGCCCCTTCCAATCTGGGCAGCCTAGCAGCGCCCGGTTGCGCGGCGACCACCCGACTGCGGTAGGTGACGCGCCTGCCTCAGGGGCCCCCATTCGAGGGGGGGGAGTGCGGTGAGAAGGGTGCGAATAATGGCTTCATCGCGCATCGCCGCAGCCCGATCTTCGCCCGATCCAGGACGCTTCATGAACGCAGCAAAAACACCGTTACGCCACGCCACGCTCGTCATCGACGATGGCATCGCCGTCTTCACGCATCAGCGCCCCGAGGCGCGCAATGCGCTCTCGCCGGAGTTGCTCGAAGACTACGCGGACATGCTCGACGCCGTGGAGAGGGACAGCAGTGTCCGCGCGCTGGTTTTAATGGGGTCCGGCGGCAGCTTTTGCGCGGGGGGCGATCTGAAGTCGCTCAAGGCCGCACAGGCTCAGCCGCCGGATGCCATTCGCCGTCGCGTCATGAATGCGCATGCCTGGATGCAGCGGTTGCGCAATCTGGAAATGCCGGTGATCGCAGCGGTGGACGGTGCGGCCATTGGCGCTGGCTTTTCAATCGCGCTGGCCGCGGACTTTATCGTGGCTTCCTCGCGTGCGCTCTTTTCATTGTCGTTCGCGAAAGTGGGACTCGTGCCCGACCTGGGCGCGGCCTATATCCTGCCGCGCCTCGTGGGTCTGGCCACGGCGAAGGAGTTGGTGCTGAGCGCGCGCCGGATCGATGCCAATGAGGCAAAGCGGCTTGGCATCGTGTACGCGATCCATGCGCCTGATCGCCTCGCCGAGGAAACCACGGCGTTCGCGCGTCGATTCGTTGCCGGGCCGCGCGAGGCGATGGGCTTCAGCAAGCGCCTGCTCAATATGAGCTTCGAGTCGCCCTACGCCTTGCTGGCGGAACTGGAAGGGGCCACACAGGCGCTCGCTTCCAGCTTGCCGTATCACGCCGCGTCGATTGCCGCGTTTCTCGACGGGCAATCGGCCCCTTACGATTGGGATCGCCAGCCAGGCGTTTGAGCACATCGACTGTACGTATTCGTAAATCAATGGAATGCCATTTAATCAGGCATCCGAATGATGTGATCGGTGAAAGGAATGCTCGTTCCGCATGCAGGGGCGGGCGAAGAACAGAGGAGACGAAGAGTGAAAGTGCTGGTTGGAGTCAAGCGGCTCGTTGATGCAAACGTGAAAGTGGGCGTGCTCTCGGACAACACGGGCGTGGACGTGTCGAACGCGAAGATGTCGATGAACCCGTTCGATGAGATCGCCGTGGAAGAAGCCGTGCGTTTGAAGGAAGCGGGCGTTGCGACGGAGGTCGTTGTGATGTCGGCGGGCGTCGCGGCATGCCAGGAGACGCTGCGCACGGCGCTGGCCATCGGCGCCGACCGCGCGATTCTCGTCGAAACCCAGCAGGATTTGCAGCCGCTGGCGGTGGCGAAGCTGCTGAAGGCGCTGGTCGACAAGGAGCAGGCGCAACTCGTGATCCTCGGCAAGCAGGCGATCGACGACGACTGCAACCAGACCGGCCAGATGCTCGCCGCGCTCGCGGGCCTGCCGCAGGCGACGTTCGCATCGAAGCTAACGATCGCTGACGGGCGGGCCACGGTCATGCGGGAAGTCGATGGTGGAACGCAAACGCTCTCGCTTCAGCTTCCCGCCGTCGTCACCACCGACCTGCGTCTGAATGAGCCGCGCTATGTGACGCTGCCGAACATCATGAAGGCGAAGAAAAAGCCGCTGGAAATCCTGAGCCCTGAAGAACTGGGCGTGGATGTGACACCGCGCGTGAAGACGTTGAAGGTGGTCGAGCCGCCGAAACGTGCAGCCGGCGTGCGGGTGCCCGACGTGACGACGCTGGTCGAGAAACTGAAGACGCAGGCCAAGGTGCTGTAAGCAAGAGAAGCGGAGACAACAGACATGACGATTCTGGTAATGGCGGAACACGACCACGTGTCGATCAAGGGCGCCACGCTGAACACGGTGGCCGCGGCGGCCAGGCTGGGCGGCGACATTCACGTGATGGTGGCGGGGCACAACGTTCAGGGGGCCGCCGACGCGGCGGCGAAGATCGTGGGCGTGACGAAAGTGCGGGTTGCCGATGCGCCGCAACTGGCCCAAGGCCTGGCGGAGAACGTCGAGGCGACCGTGCTGACTATCGCGAAGGAGTACTCACACATCCTCGCGCCGGCGACGGCCTACGGCAAGAATATCGCGCCGCGCGTGGCGGCGAAGCTCGACGTAGCGCAGATCAGCGAGATCACGGCCGTGGTGTCGGACGATACCTTCGAGCGCCCGATCTATGCGGGTAACGCAATTGCGACGGTTTGCTCGAGCGATCCCGTCAAGGTGATTACGGTGCGCGCCACCGGCTTCGACCCGGTTGCCGCCGAGGGCGGCAGTGCGCAAGTGGAAGCGATCGCAGCGGCGCCCGACGCGGGCATGTCGCAGTTCGTAAGTTGCGAAGTGACGAAGCTCGAGCGCCCCGAACTGACGAGTGCGACGACCATCGTATCGGGTGGACGAGGCCTCGGAAGCGGCGAGAACTTCGCATCGGTGCTGGAGCCGCTGGCGGACAAGCTTGGCGCCGCGCTGGGCGCTTCGCGTGCGGCAGTCGACGCAGGGTACGTTCCGAACGACTACCAGGTTGGCCAGACGGGCAAGGTCGTCGCGCCGCAACTGTACGTGGCCGTGGGCATTTCGGGCGCGATCCAGCACCTCGCAGGCATGAAGGACTCGAAGGTGATCGTCGCGATCAACAAGGACGCGGAGGCGCCTATCTTCAGCGTGGCGGACTACGGTCTCGTTGGCGATCTGTTCGCCGTGGTGCCTGAGATGACGGCAATCGTCTGACCCAAGGATCTCGCCCGCGAGCACGGGCGGCGAGTAGCAGACAGACATGAAGGAGCGGGGAACATGGATCTCGGATTGACTGGAAAGGTCGCGCTCGTGACGGGCGGCGGCCGTGGGATAGGTGCGGAAGTCGCGCGCACGCTTGCACGCGAAGGCGCGCGCGTGGTGGTGTCGGATATCGATCTCGACGCTGCCGTCCAGGTGGCCGACGAGTTGCGCGCGAGCGGCGCCGAAGCCATCGCGGTGCGCTGCGACGTGTGCGACAAGGACCAGGTGGAGAAGATGACGGCGGACGTTGCCGAAGCCTTCGGCGGCGTGGATATCCTCGTCAACAACGCCGGCTTCAACAAGGACCGTTACCTGACGAAGATGGACGAGTCCGAATGGGACGCGGTGGTCGATACGATCCTCAAGGGCGCGTTTCATTGCAGCCGCGCGGTGCTACCGGGCATGATGGCGCGCCAATGGGGGCGCATTGTCAACATCTCGTCGCGCTCGGTGTTCGGCAACCCGGGGCAGACCAACTACAGCACGGCCAAGCTCGGGCTCGTCGGCTTCACGCGGGCGCTCTCGCTTGAGCAGGCGAAGTTCGGGATCACGGTCAACGCCATCGCACCGGGCTTCGTCGAAACCGAATTGATGCGTGCCAACCCGACCTACGAAACGCTGCGCGACGCGGCGATTGCAAAGAATCCCGTCGGCTTCCTGGGCGCACCGGACGACATCGCGTCGGCGGTCGCTTTCATGGCTTCCGCGCGTGCCCGCTATATCACGGGCGTCACGCTGTACGTAACGGGTGGACGCTTCTCTTCGTGATACGTCACGTGTTTCAGGCTACAACACAGGATTACTGATGAATTTCGAGTTCGACGCGGATCAGATCACCCTGCGTGACAGCATCCGCCGCTACATGCGCAAGGAAGTGGCGCCGAGGATCGACGAATGCGAGAAGGCGCGCGGCATTCCGCTCGACATGCTTGCAGGCGTCAGCCAGTTCGGCTATATCGGCGGATTGCTGCCTGAAGACGCCGGCGGCATGGACCTCGATTTCGTCACATGGGCGATGATGCTGGAAGAGGCCGGCTATGTATGGGGCTCGCTGCGCACCATCGTCAACATCACGAACGTCTTCCTGCGACTCGTCAGCGAGTACGGCACGCCCGAACAGAAGACGCACTTCCTCGCACCGGTTCTTGCCTCGAAAAAGGCCGCATGCGTGGCCTTCAGCGAGCCGAATCACGGCTCGAATCCGGCTGGCATTGAGGCGCGGGCCGAAGACAAGGGCGACCACTATCTGCTCAACGGCAGCAAGCTCTGGATTACCAACGGCGTAGCCGCCGACTACGTGATCGTGCTCGCGCGCACCTATAGTGCGACCTCGGACGGCGGCCACACGCTGTTCCTGATCGACAAATCGGTCACGCCGATCGAGGCTCGACTCGTCGACAAGATGGTGCTCAAGGCGTCGGGTACGTCGGAATTATTTTTAGAAAATATTCGTATTCCGAAGGAAAACAGATTGGGCGCAGAGGGTAGTGCGCTCAAGTCGATGGCGATCGGCCTCAATTACGGCCGGATGAATATCGCAATGGGCGCGGTAGGCGCGGCTCAGGCGGCGCTCGATCTGTCGATCGAATACGCCAGGACGCGCAAGCAGTTCGGCAAACCCATCGGCCAGTTCCAGCTCGTGCAGAAGCATATCGTCGACATGATGGTGCGCACCGAGGCGGCGCGCGCGCTCGGCTACAAGGCTGCGGCTTCGCTGCAAAAAGGACTGCCATCGCGGGTCGAATGTTCGATCGCGAAGCTCTATGCGGCGGAGGCGGCGCACGAAGTCGCGAGGATCGCGATTGCGGTGCATGGCGGTCTGGGCTATTCGACCGAATACCCGCTCGAGCGGATTTTCCGCGACACGAGTGGCGGCGTCATTCCGGAAGGGACGGCGGAAGTGCAGACGCTCATCGTGGGCCGCGAAGTGCTCGGTATGTCGGCCATCACCTGAGGGGCCGCGATGACAACGATGAACAGTATCCCGCCCGACGCGCTTGGCGCCTTGCGCTACTACTGGGAAGACATGGCGCCGGGCCTGCAGTTCGAAACCTCGAGCCGGACCGTGACGGAAGCCGATGTCGTGAGCTTTGCGGCACTGAGCGCCGACTATAACCGCGTGCACGTGGACGCCGAGTACGCGGCTGGCACGCGCTGGGGCAAGCGTATTGCGCACGGCATGCTGGTCGCTTCGATCATGTCCGGGCTGAACACGCGCACGATCGTCAACCAGCTGCTGGAGCCCTCGCTAATTGGCATGCTGGAGGTGAGCTATCGCTTCCCGAAGCCGACGCTGATCGGCGACACCATCAAGGCGAGGATCGAAGTGACGGGGCGGCGCGAGACGTCGAACCCCTCGCACGGCATCGTCGAATTTCGCCGCGTGGCCATCAACCAGCACGGCGACGCCGTTTGCGAGTGCCAGGTAAAGATGATGGTGAGCAGAAGACCTGCGGCACATTGAATACGGAACGCCTCATGATCAAGACGGAAATTGGTTACACCACAATCGACAAGATCACCGTTCGCGAACGGGACTTGTCGAACGAGATTCTCCCGACGATGGATTTCGTCGACACGATGATGCTGACGATCCTGAATCGCGTACCCAGCGCGCAGGAGAAGCGGATGATCAACCTGATTCTCGTGACCGCATGCGACCACGGCCTCACGCCGAGCGCGATGAGTGCGCGGCTGACTTACCTCGGCGCGCCCGAGGCGATGCAGGCTGCCGTCGCGGCAGGGTTGCTCGGTGCGGGTAGCGTGTTTCTCGGCACCACGCAGAACGCGGCGGAATTGTTGATCGAAGCGGCGAAGCCTCTGGCCGACGACGCGAGCGACGAAGCGTTTCGCGAGTGCGCGCGTGCGACCGTGCTGCGGGCAAAGGACAAGAAGCAGCCGATCTACGGCGTGGGGCATCCGATCCACGTGAAGGGCGACCCGCGTGTGTCGACGCTCGCTGCGGTGTCGCGGGAGAACGGGGTCTTCGGGAAGCATTGGCGCCTCATGTACGCCATCGAGAGCGTGTTTCGCGAGGAACTGGGCAAGCCGCTACCCATCAACGCAGTTGGGGCGATCGGCGCGGTTATCGGCGACATGGGGCTCGACCCGCTGCTCGCCCGTGGGTTCATGCTCGTGGGCCGCGCGGCGGGGCTGATCGGCCATCTCTACGAGGAACGGCAGAACCCGGTGGGGCAGGCGCTGTGGGATCTCGTCCTGAGTCAGGACCCCCGTAACGAGCTACCCGTGCGCACGCCGAAGCAGGCCCGCTAGCGTAAGGCAAGATGCCCGATACGCAGGCGAAGGCATTGACGATCGCGGCGCGACGAAATAAGGATTGCATATGAAACTGGATTATTCACCGGAAGACCTTGCATTTCGCGACGAGGTCAGACGCTTTGTTCGCGCCAATTTGCCGGACTCGCTGCGCGACAAGGTGCTGGGGCACCACCATCTTGGGCGCGAGGAGCAGGTGCAGTGGCAGAAAATCTTGCATCAGCGTGGCTGGGGTGCGCCAGGATGGCCAACGTCGCTGGGCGGAACCGGATGGACGACGTTGCAACGACATCTGTTCGAGGTGGAATGCGCCATCGCGGGGGCGCCGCGGCAGTTGCCGTTTGGCTTGAGCATGATTGGCCCCGTTCTGATCAAGTTTGGCAACGAGACGCAGCAGAAGCGCTTTTTGCCGCGTATTGTGTCCTGCGACGACTGGTGGTGCCAGGGTTACTCGGAGCCTGGAGCGGGTTCCGATCTGGCTTCGCTGAAGACGCGGGCCGTTCGCTCGGGCGACCACTATGTCGTCAATGGCCAGAAGACCTGGACCTCTTTTGCGCAGCACGCCAACTGGATTTTCTGTCTGGTGCGCACCGATCCGCAGGCGAGGCCGCAAGCGGGCATTTCCCTGTTGCTGATCGACATGAACACGCCGGGCATCACCGTGCGCCCGATCACGACGCTCGAAGGGGCAAGCGACGTCAACGAAGTCTGGTTCGACGACGTCAAGGTGCCGATCGAGAACCGGGTGGGCGAAGAAAACGCCGGCTGGACCTACGCGAAATATCTGCTCGGTCATGAGCGCACGGCCATTGCCGGCCTTGGCAATTGCCGTCGCGAACTGGGCCTGTTGAAAGCGTTTGCCGCCCGCGTGCAGCAGGGCGGCAAGCCGCTGAGCGCCGACATTCGCGTGCGGGAAAAGATCGCTCGCATCGAGATGGAAATCATGGCGCTCGAAATGCTGCTCTTGCGCGTTGCCACGGAGGCCCGCAGCCGGACTGCGGGACCCGAGGCATCGATTCTCAAGATCCGCGGCTCGGAACTCCAGCAGGAAATCTCGGCGCTTCAGCTCGACGTGATGGGCCCCGATGCCTGGCCCTATGCGCCGTCGTGGCTCGCGGGAGACTTCGATGGCTGGACGCCTGGGACGCTCCACGGCGCCGGCGCCGCAAGCAGCTATATGGAAATGCGCAAGCCCACCATTTATGGCGGCACGAATGAAGTGCAACGAGAGATCATCGCGAAGGCGATCCTTGAACAGTGAGGCAGAAACATGGACTTCTCCTATAGCGAAGAACAGCGCCAGCTTTCCGACAGTCTGCGACGCTTTGTCGAAAGCCGATACACCATCGAACATCGTCGCAAGATCGCGCGGGAACACAATAGTTTTTGCCGCGATGCGTGGCGCGCGTACGCCGACTTCGGCGTGCTAGGTCTGACGATCCCCGAGGCGTACGGCGGCTTTGACGGCAAGGCCGTCGACACCTTTGTCGTGCAGTACGAAGCCGGGCGCGCGCTGCTGCTCGAGCCGATCATTGCGAGCAGTGTGGTGAGCGCGGCACTCTTTACCGAATTTGGCAACGATGCGATGAAGTCGGCGTGGCTGCCCTCACTCGCCGATGGCAGCAAGGTCGTCACGCCAGCCTGGCAGGAACGCCACGCACGTTACGATTTCGATGCGCCGCAAACCAGCGCGTCGACGCTTGGCGCGGGCTATCGGCTCGACGGTTGCAAGCTGCATGTCTGGCATGGCGGCTCGGCGGACGCTTTCATCGTTCCCGCGTGGAATACCGCATTGGCATGCGTCACGCTATTCGTCGTGCCGGCTGGCACCGCTGGCGTGACGGTTCGTGCTTATCCGACCGTGGACGGGCAAAGCGCCGCGGAAGTCAGGTTCGATTCGGTGTTCGTTTCGTCCGAAGACGTGCTAGGCGATTCGCGCGCGGGCGTCGAGATGCTCCAGGCCGGACTGGATCGCGGTATCGCGGCGCTGTGTGCGGCGTCGGTCGGGGCCATCGACAAGCTGATCGAAGCGACGGCCGAATATCTGCGTACGCGCAGGCAGTTCGGTCAACCGCTTGCGGCATTCCAGGCGCTTCGTCATCGGCTCGCGGACATGCTGGTGCAAAAGGAGCTTGCGCTCTCGATGGCGCATCTTGCAGCCGCCGCAATGGAGGCGGCGCCAATGGAGCGTCGCAAGATGATCTCCGCGGCGAAAGTGATCGTCGCAAAGGCGGGGCGCTTCGTGGGGCAGAACGCTGTGCAGTTGCACGGTGGCATCGGCGTGACGGCGGAACTGGCTGTTGGCGATTATTTCAAGTTTCTGATGGCCGCCGGGCAATTGTTTGGCGATGCTGATCATCATACGGACGCTTTTGCGAGCCTGCCGCTTGAGGAGGCGGATAGCCTGGCGTAGTGGGGCGAGGATCGGCGCGCAGGAAGGCTCGCGAGATGCCGCGTTCCTGCCTGAAAGGAAACGGCCAGGTGCCCGGCTCGTCGAGTACGGTTACGCGGGCTTCACAGCGTCTGGCCATTCTCCACTTTGATAATCTGTCCCGTCATCGATTCTGCTTTAAGCAGCATCAAGGCCGTTTCGGCAATGTCCTCCGGTGTGGAGACCCGCTGCAAGGCCAGACTTCCCGCTAGCATTCGCATTTTTTCCTCATTCCCTGCCCACCATCTTGTTGCGACTGCCCCGGGCGCCACGCAATTGACCCGGATCGCGGGAGCCAGTGCGCGCGCGAGTGATTTGGTGAGCCCATGAACGGCTGATTTGGATACCGCATACGGAAGTGAAGACCCGTAACCGGTCTCGCCGGCTATGCTGCCGATGTTGACGATGGCGCTGCCAGGGTTCTCTCTGAGGTAAGGTGCAGCGGCCCGGCAGCAATGAAACGTACCTTTCACGTTGACTGCGATGAGGGTGTCCCACGTCTCGTCGGAGATTGCATCGAGATCGTCAAAGCGAAGCTGTCGCGTGATCCCGGCATTGTTGACCAGATAGTCAATCCCACCAAAAGCGTCAACGGCAGCGAGTGTCATCGCCTGCACGGCCGATTCATTTGCGACATCCGCTTTCAGCGCGATAGCCCGGCCACCGTTTCCGGTAATCAATTCTGTGGTCTCCAACGCCTCGTGTTCGCTTTGCGAATAGACGACCGCCACGGCAGCGCCTCTCTTTGCCAGCGCGATGCTGATTGCCCGTCCAATACCTGTGCCGCCACCCGTGACGATTGCGGATTTACCGTGAAACTCATCGCGCATACTTAATCCTTGCGTTTCGATTGACTTAACGATGACGACGATGAAGCGCCTTGTTCTGAGCCTGCTTCTCGCTTGCCGCGGTGCATGTTCAGGAACGGTACGCCGGGTTCGCCGTTGGCTTCGCGGGAGAGTTGACGTCGCTATTGTTCCGCAGCATCATCATCCTGAATATCAATATTTTTTTGATGAATCGTTCGAAAAAACAGGATCAATTGAAGTGGCTCGTACTAACTTCGATATTGCCTCGCTACGCACCTTCGTGACAGGCGTGGACCTTGGAAGCTTCGCAAAGGCAGCGAGTCGCATCGGGCTTTCTACATCGGCGGCAAGCGCGCAAATCAAGAAGCTGGAAGAGCAGGCCGGAACGGCTCTGTTCAGGAAAGCGGGGCGCAACCTGGCCTTGACCGAAGAGGGCGAAACCATGCTGACCTTCGCGCGGCGGCTAATTGATCTGAACGACGAAGCTGGTGCGGCTATCCACAGTGCCGGCCTTGAAGGCTGGGTGCGACTAGGGCTTCAGGAAGAATTTGGCGAATCCATCCTTCCGGATGTGCTCGGCCGGTTCGCACGTCAACATCCGAAAGTTCGCATTAGCGCACGCGTAGCGGGCAATGCCGAGCTTCTTCAGCGCGTTGACTCAAACGAACTCGACCTGGCGCTCCTGTGGGGAAGCGCTGGTTCGCAGGGGGCGGCCCCTCGTGCGAATACGCACGTGGAGCAGATTGCCGAACCGTCTATGTGCTGGATTGGTTCGGCGGCGTTTCCGTGGCGCGCGGACTGCGGTGAGCCGTTACCGCTGGTGGGATTCGATCGTCCGTGCCGGTTCTTTGGCGAGGCGACCGCGGCGCTCGATGCCATGAACATTCCGTGGCGTTTGGCATTCACCAGTCAAAGTCTGGCGGGTTTGTCGGCAGCAGTCGCTGCGGGTCTCGGTCTGACTGTTCGCACGCGATACGGTTTAGGGGCTAACGTGCGCGTACTCGATGCCTCTGCGCTTGGGCTTCCGGCACTCCCATCCCTGCCACTCGTACTGGTGCGTAACGCGGCAATTCAAGCATCTCCAACAGAACGGCTTGCCTCCATCATTGTGGAATTGCTGCGTGACGGCCCCTGAAAAAAGCTCCGGCTGGCGTTTCATCACCAACCGGAGCGTGTGCCCGCAGAAACCCTGTCGCGTTTCGCCGCGTTATTGCAAACTGCCCGCCACGGCAATCGTCTGGCCGGTGATGTAGTTCGACTCGGGCGAGCAGAACAGATACACGCCGCCCGCTGCTTCCTCGGGGCTGCCGCCACGGCCGAGTGGGTTGCGCTGGGCATGGGCCTTGAAGAAGTCGGCGTTCAGGCCGACGCGAATATCACGCCCTTCGATCTGCACCGTTTCCGCCGCTTCGGTACTCACGGTCATGCGCGTGTGGATCAGACCGAACGCCACGCAGTTCACGTTGACGTTGAAGCGGCCCCACTCGCGCGCGAGCGCGCGCGTCATACCGATCACGCCCGCCTTGGCCGACGAGTAATTCATCTGGCCGGCGTTGCCGTTGAGCGCGGAGGTCGACGAGATGTTCACGATCTTGCGATACACCTCGCGGCCTTGCGCTACATCGGCCTGGTGCAGCGCCTTGATATGCGGATACGCAGCGCGCAGGATGCGGAACGGCGCGGTCATATGGCAATCGAGGATCGCGTACCACTGCTCGTCGCTCATCTTCTGGATCACGTCGTCCCAGGTATAGCCCGCGTTGTTGACGATGATGTCGATGCCCTTGTAGGTCTCCATCGCCGTGTTGACGAGTTGCTCGCCAAAGTCCGGCGCCGTCACGTTGCCAACACACGCCACCGCCTGCGCGCCCATTTTCCTGAGCGCTTCGACCGTTTCGTGCGCCGGTTCGGCGTCGAGATCGTTGATGACGAGGCGCGCGCCTTCGCTCGCGAGTTTTTCGGCGATTGCGCGGCCGATGCCGCGTCCCGATCCGGTGACGAGCGCCACCTTGCCGTCAAGCTTTCCCATTTTGCAGTCTCCTTTGCGTCGATGCGATTTACAAGGCAACCACGGCGTCGCCAACGACGCGCGGTTCACCATATTGATTGGATGTCTGGACTTCGAGACGCACGCGCGACTCGCCATCCACCTTGAACTTTTCGACCACGCGCGCGGTGCAGGTGATTTGATGTCCGAGATGCGTGATGCCGACGAATCGCACACCGAACTGACGCAATTGCCGCTGATCGACCCACTGCGTGAGCAGGCGGCCAAGCCACGCCATCGAGAGCATGCCGTGCGCGAACACGTCGGGCATGCCTGCTTCGCGCGCATAGTCAATGTCGATATGCACGGCGTTGTGATCGCCCGACGCGCCCGCGAAGAGCGCGAGCATCGTGCGATTCACGGGCGGCAGCGTCAAGGGCGGGAGTGTGTCGCCTGGCTGGATGTCGTCGAAGTGAATAGGGCTCATCGTATTCTCCGGTTCAGCCGTTGCGTTGCACCAGCACGCTGCGCAGATCCGCCACGTGTTCGCCGTGCTGGTTGGTCACGCGCGTTTCGCGCACCACGAATTCGAGTGCGCCGCCTTTCTTGTCGTAGATGTCCGCAATGCGGCACTGAAAGCGCAGCACGTCGCCCGCGTAAGCCATGCGATGGTAAGTAAAGGATTCCTCACCATGCAGGATGCGCGCCATCTGGATGCCGACTTCCTCGCGCCAGCCGGTGTTGGGTTGTTCGAGTTCCAGCGAGAACAGGAAGGTCGGCGGCAGTGGCAGGGCAGGGTGGCCCGCGTCGCGCGCCGCGGATTCGTCGAAGTAAATCGGATTGGTCTCGCCGGTCGCCTTCGCGAAAAAGCGCAGTTGTCCGGCTTCCGCCGCGACGCTGAATTCGGGCATCGTCTTGCCGATGAATTGCTTGTCGATCATGTCGATCGCTCCTCTAAGGCGGGGCAGGTCAAGCCGACTTGTAGACGGTCACGACGCACGCGCCGCCAAGGCCCACGTTGTGCGCGAGCGCAACCTTCGCACCCTCCACCTGACGCTGATCCGCCGCGCCGCGCAGTTGCTGCGTGAGTTCATAGCATTGCGCGAGGCCGGTCGCACCGAGCGGATGGCCCTTGGAGAGCAGGCCGCCCGACGGGTTGACGACCCACTCGCCGCCGTAGGTGTTGTCGCCGTCGTCGACGAGCTTCGCGGCTTCGCCTTCGGGGCACAGGCCCAAGGCTTCGTAGGTGATCAGCTCGTTCTGCGCGAAGCAATCGTGCAATTCGATCACGTCGATGTCCTTGGGGCCAATGCCGGCCTGTTCGTAGACTTGTTCGGCGGCCATGCGCGTCATGTCGAAGCCGACCACGCGGATCATGTCGCGCGCGTCGTAGGTACTCGGCAGATCGGTCGTGAGCGATTGCGCGGCGATCATGACGTCGGTGCGCAGGCCGCGCTTCCTCGCGAATTCCTCCGACACCACGATTGCCGCAGCGGCGCCGCAGGTCGGCGGGCAGGCCATCAGGCGCGTGAGCACGCCTTCCCACAGCATGGGGGCGGCCATGACGTCCTCGGCAGACACGATGTTGCGGAACACGGCGAGCGGATTGCGCGCGGCGTGCTGGCTCGCTTTCGCGCGGATCTTCGCGAAGGTTTCGAGCTTCGTGCCGTACTTCTTCATATGGGCGTGGCCCGCGCCGGCGAACTGGCGGATCGCGCTTGGCAGGTCGGGGCGGTCGACCAGTTCGTCGACGAGGTTCAGCGCGCGTTCGAGCGCGCGTTCACGATCGTCCCAATGGCCTTTGAGCGCACCCGGCTGCATGAATTCGAAGCCGACTGCAAGCGCGCAGTCGACCGCGCCGCTTTGCACGGCTTGCCGGGCGAGAAAGAGGGCGGACGATCCCGTCGCGCAGTTGTTGTTCACGTTGATGACCGGAATGCCGGACATGCCGACCTGGTAGAGCGCCTTCTGTCCACAGGTCGAGTCGCCGTAGACGTACCCGGCATAGGCCTGTTGCACGTCGCGGTAATCGAGACCGGCATCGGCGAGCGCCTGGCGCGTGGCGACGGCGCCCATCGTGTCGTACGTTTCGCTCGTACCGGGTTTCTTGAACGGGATCATGCCGACACCGGCGACATAGACATTTCGGCTCATGGAGCGACTCCTTCGGATTAACAGGTTAGGGTTGGAGCGGGCGCGCGGCGGCAGATGCGCGGGCCGCGGGTACTTGATCGGGTGGTCGTAATCCGTGCATCGAATCACGGAAACTGATTCGTCATCCTGATTAGTTTCGCCGGACGGTTTTTCGCAAGCCGTGTCGTGCTGTCTCGAACGACGCGGCTCGGGGCGAGGAATTTAGCGAAGGCTGGCGATATGCGCGTCGGGCTCGGCGCGATAAAGCGCTTCGACCAGATGCGCCCGGCGCGAGCGGGTGACGGCCTGATTGACGTAGCCCTTGTCGGCGATCTCGTTGGCGTCCATCGAAGGCGGTTCGTCCATCAGCATCAAACGCTCGACCCTTAGGCTCGCTGCCCCAGAGCCGGTTTTAGCCAGACGATTGCGCAGTTCGCCGACCAGCACGGGATGCCGCACGAGCGTGGCGGCGTCCAGTCCGGCGAGTTCCGGGAAGGCGCGCTGGCAGGCGCCGATATTGGGCCACGCAAGCGCCGCCAGGAAACCGCGGTCGTGGCCGCAGATCACGGCGTCGCTCAGGAGCGGCGCACATTGTTCCAGCAGCGCGAGACGCACGGCGCCGGTACGCACCCAGGTGCCGTTGGTCAGCTTGAAGTCCTCGACGACACGGCCCGCGAACACCAGGCCGGCTGAGATGTCGTCGGGATCGACGAGCCGCACGGCGTCGCCGAGGCGGAAAAAGCCTTCTTCGTCGAATGCCGCTGCGTTCAACTCGGGATTCTTGATATAGCCGCCGAATACATGCGCGCCACGCATGCGGAATTCGTAGCGTCCGTCGCCGCCGTCGAGCGGGCAGAGCTTGACCTCGGCGCCGGGCACGGGTGTGCCGATATTGCCGACGTGTTCGGTCGGCCAGCTGCAATAGGTGCCCATGCCGGTGGTCTCCGTCGCCGCGAGACCCGAGCAGAACATGATGCGCGAGCCGATCGTCTGCTCGGCGACGCGCTGGATACGCTCCCAGACGTCCGCAGGGAGGCTCGCGCCGCCGTAGCCGAAACATTGGGCGTTCGAGAACACGCTGCGGGCCAGCGCCGGGTCGCGCTCCAGTTCGTTCGCAAGCACCGCCCAGGCGGAGGGCACGCTCGTGAGCAGTGTCGGCGAGATTTCGCGCAGGTTGCGCACGGTTCGCTCGATCATGCCCGGCAGCGGGCGGCCATCATCGATGTAATGGGTTGCGCCGAATTCGACCGAGCGCCCGAGGTTCAGGACGCCGCCAAGCGCATGATGCCAGGGCAGCCAGTCGAGGAACACCGGTTGCGAATCGTGCAGCCATGCAAGATTGTCGGCGTAATAGGACGCGACCGCCCGGAAGTTACGATAGGTCAGCGCGACGCCTTTGGGCGTGCCGGTCGAACCGGATGTGAACAGCACCCGCACGGTGTCGTCGAGCCGGTTCGCGGCGTGCGCGCAAGCGACGGCGGCGCGACGCTCGGGCGTAAGTGGGGTGCCCGCGAGGGCGGCCCACGTCAGTTGGGTATCGCTTTGGCCTTCGACGGCAATCACGGGCGTGCCGTTGTGCTTGAACACCGCCAGCGCGCGCTCGAAGGCGCTCACCGACTGGACGAAGATCGCGGCGGGCGGAACGAGTTCGGCAATGCCCTTGAGCCTCGCGAAGTCCTGGCTGTGGAGCGCGTAGGCCGGGCACACCGGCGCGGTGGGCACGCCCACATATTCGGCCGCGAGGAGCAGGACGGCCTGCTCGAGTGAGTTGCCCGAAAGCAGCATGAGCGGGCGCGTGCGGCCCAGACCGAGTTCGAGCAAAGCCGCGCCAACCGCCTGGACCTGCTCCCACAGTTGCGCCCACGTAATCGCGCGCCAGGCGCCGTCCTGGGCGCGTTGGCAGAAGGCCGCCGTGTCGGCGCGCTGAGCGGCCCACTGGGGGATGAAATCGGCGAAGCTCTTCTGGCTGATATCGGGCGGCGGGTTGGCGGAGCGCAGAATCAGCGTGCCGTCCACGCGGCGCTCGACCAGCGTGCGCCGTTGAGGAAAGCGGGCCGCACGCCAGGGGGCTGCCGCGTGTTGTGGGTCGATGAGCTTGGTCACTACGCCTGTCTCCTTGGCATCCGGACGCGCCGTGTCGCGGTCCGCGTCTTGTTCTGTCCTGTGTCGCCCGTTTCACCTCTTCTGCGCCGGTTTGCGCGGGAGGCTTTACGGCTTCTAGGATAGTCGGTGCGTGGCGGGGGCGAGCCCCCCCTAAACTGGTGGTGCGGGCTGGGGGCGACTCCGACGATGCCCCAGTCCCTTTCGATACCGGGCAAACCCGCAATTGCAAACTATCTTGCAGTTGCGGGTTCAGGCCCACTCTACGCTTGCCTGACGAAATGGCACCGGCATGACGCCTGCGCCAGGATCAAGGCCCGCATAGCGGCTAGTGTGAACTGCCCATTTAACGATGGACTCCTGAATGTCAGACATTGCCGCATTCCAGTGCGCGAGTTCCTCGACGGATCTCGAAAGGATGTACCAGAAGATCACGCGAAGAATCGTCCCGTTACTCTTTCTCTGTTACCTGTTTGCCTACCTCGATCGAATCAATATTGGCTATGCGCAGTTGCAGATGCGCTTCGATCTGCATTTTTCCGATGCGGTGTATGGCCTGGGCGCCAGCATGTTCTTTGTCGGCTATGTGCTCTTCGAAGTACCCAGCAATGTACTCTTGAAGAAAATCGGCGCGCGCAAAACCGTGCTTCGCATCATGCTGTGCTGGGGGCTCGTTTCCATGAGCACCCTGTTCGTAACGAGTCCACTCGAATTCTATGTAGCCAGATTCTTCCTTGGCGTGTTCGAGGCTGGCTTCTTTCCTGGCATCCTGTTTTATCTGACGCTCTGGTTTCCAGCCGATCGCCGGGCGCGCATCGTCGCGTTCTTCATGGCCGCCACCGTCGCGGCGGGATTGATCTCGGGTCCCGTTTCCGGCTACTTGCTGCAGGGCATGAACGGCGTTCATGGGTTGCGAGGGTGGCAGTGGGTGTTTCTGTTGGAAGGCATGCCAACTGTATTGTTAGGTATGCTGACGTATTGGATGCTCGTCGATGCACCGTCCAATGCCCGGTGGCTTTCGGCCACGGAGAAAGAGGCCATTGCGCAAGATCTCGCCGATCAATCGAGCCGTGCGCCTGCTGAAACGGCTCGTATCCGCGAGGTGTTTCGCGACAAATCTGTCTACCGGCTCTCGGCGCTCTATTTTTCCATGAGTTGCGCCGCTTATGCCTTGAGCTTCTGGATGCCGTCGATGCTGGAACGAGCCGGCACGGTTGGCGTGCAACGGATCGGTTTGCTCTCTCTGATTCCCTACGCATGCGGTGTCGTGGCGATGATTGGCTACAGCCGTCACTCCGACAAGACCGGGGAACGGCGCTGGCACTTCGTGTTTGCCGTGTTGCTTTGCGCCTTGGCGCTTGTGTTCAGCAACTGGACGCACGGATTGCTGTGGCCCTCCGTCGCGCTGATTTCCGTGGCTCTCGCGGCCGTGATTTCCTCTTTTCCGGTCTTCTGGGCCGTGGCGACGTCGGTGCTGCGCCGGGAATCGGCGGCTGTCGGCATCGCCATCATTACCAGCCTGGGCGCGGTGTCGGGAATTGTCTGTCCGTATGCGATCGGTCTCATCAAGACTTCGACAGGAAGCCTCGATGCCGGGCTCTATGGCTGCGCGGTGCTACTTCTGGTGGCAAGTGTGGTCATGCTGCGTGCTTGAGACGTTTTCAGTCGTCCTCTTGCAGCGTCGAAAGGATGTCTCTCGAAAGGATCTGGATGCGGCCGTAGTGAAGGGAAATCGCGCCTTTGGCGACCATCGCCTTCAATTCGATCGCGAGCGTCTGGCGCGTGATGTCCAGCATCATCGCGAGCATTTCCTGTGACAGCGCGATCTCTTCGCGACCCGCAGCCCCCATGCTCATGTCGCCGGAGGCCAGCAGAACCAGCCTCCGGGCGATCCGTGCCCGTGTGGAATAGGCGGCGGAGTCGTCGATAATCCGATAGAGCCAGCTCGTGTGGATCGACTGTAGCTGGGCGATCGCTCGTGCAAAAACCGCATCGTTCATCAGGGTTTCGAATGCCTGAGGCCTGACCGCCAGAACGGTGGTGTTCTCCAGGGCGACGACATCATGCGCGTGGGGCGCCCCACTGATCATCGACATCTGACCAAACCAGTTGCCCGCTTCGATAACGGCGAGGATAGCCTCCCTGCCGTTTTCCCTGAGCGTCGAAGCCTTCAGGCGCCCCTTGCTGACGCAATAGAAGCCGTTACGCCGATCGCCGCGCCGAAACAGGTATTCGCCGGACTTGAGCGGAACGGTTCGGCAACCGGCGAGCAATGCGTTCTGCGCGTCCCCAGGTAGCGAGCTGTACCAGGGATTCGCGCGCATCCCGGCCGATGCCTGTGCAATGAAAGTCATTTGAAAACTCAAAAAAGCCAGAAGAGACGCGAAAAATGGAAGATATCTTGCGGTGCGAAGATAGGCGTTTTTGTACGCTATGGTCAAGCTGACGGCCGGCACAAGAGTGTTGCACCGGCGTGTTGCACCGATCCGCGAGTTCTGATTCCGCCCCCACAATTTCAAGGAGACATCATGCGAATCCCTTCGCTGAAAAATAGCGTCAGTGCTGAAGAGTGGCAAATCCGTTGTGACCTCGCGGCCTGTTATCGCCTCGTGGCGCTTCATGGCTGGACCGATCTCGTCTTTACCCATATCAGCGCGCGGATGCCCGGGCCCGATCATCGGTTCCTGATCAACCCGTATGGACTCCTGTTTGACGAGATCACCGCGTCGTCGCTCATCATGGTCAACACCGAAGGCGAGAAACTGTCGAACTCGGAGTTCGAGGTCAATCGCGCGGGTTTCGTGATCCACAGTGCGATTCATGATGCGCGCGAGGATGTGCAATGCGTTCTGCACACTCATACCCGCGCTGGCGTAGCCGTAAGCGCCCAGAAGAACGGCCTGTTGCCGATTTCCCAGCAGTCGACTTTCGTGCTCGATTCGCTGGGGTACCACGATTACGAAGGCGTCGCGCTTCGCGACGACGAAAAGCCGCGCCTCCAGGACGATCTTGGCACGGCCAACTATCTGATGCTTCGGAATCACGGGTTGCTGACGGTCGGGAAAACCATTCCCGATGCGTTCCTGAACATGTATATCTTCGAGACTGCGTGCCAGATCCAGTTGTCCGCGCAGGCGGGGGGCGAATTGACGCTGGTGGACCGGGACGTTATGGCGACCGCGTCGGCGGCGAAGGACGCGCAGACGGACGGCGTGGGTGGCAACTTCGTGTGGCCAGCGCTGATCCGCAAGCTCGATCGTATTGACGACAGTTACCGTTCGTAGGAACGCGCTTTCAGGCGAAGACGAAGCCTGTTTCGGGACCGGGCATCACCTGCCGGATGGCCGGTATGGCGATGTGCGGCCCGGAACCCAATAAAAACCCATCCGGTTTTCCATTCGGAGGAGCGAGACATGACACAGAGCACAGACGCATGGAAAGCCCAAGGTAACGAATTCATCTACCGTGGCCACAAGATTTTCTGGCGTGAAGAAGGGCGCAGCGATGCGCCTGTCCTGTTGCTGATTCACGGCTTTCCGACGGCCTCGTGGGACTGGCTCCACGTCTGGCCAGATCTGCTCAAGCGTTACCGATTGCTCACGCTCGACATGATCGGCTTCGGTTTCTCGGACAAACCGCGCAACTACCCATATTCGATCCTCGATCAGGCCGATCTGTTTGATCATTTCCTGGCATTGCGCGATATCGACGAGTTCCATATTCTGGCCCATGACTATGGCGACTCGGTCGCTCAGGAAATGCTGGCCCGGGATAGCGAGCGCGCCGGGAGGCCGAAGCTCCAAAGTGTTTGTTTCCTCAATGGCGGCCTTTTTCCAGAAACGCATCGGCGTGTGCGCATTCAGTCGCTTTTGCTCTCGCCGATTGGGCCGCTCGTGTCGTTGCTGACGACCAAAAAGAAGATTTCACAAAACATGAGTGCGGTGTTTGGGAAATCCTATCCTCCAGATACCGAAACACTCGACTCGATGTGGGATCTTTTACGCGAGCAACACGGCGAGCGAATCATGCATAGACTCATCAATTACATTCCCGATCGTATCGAGCATCGGGAAAGATGGGTAGGCGCGCTCCAAAGGGCAGATATTCCACTTAAACTGATTGTCGGTCCCATCGATCCCATCTCCGGCCACCACATGGTCGAGCGCTATCGTGAACTGGTGCCCCATGCCGACGTTTCGGAATTGCCGGGCGTCGGCCACTACCCGCAAGTTCAGGCGCCCAAGGCGGTGACCGGCTGTTACTTTGCGTTTCGCGATCGTCTTGCAACGGTGTGTTCGTGAATCCGCATTGATCGCAGTCTCAAGCGCGATTGCCACGATGGTTCTACGGCAATGCATGCGTAAAAAGCCCCGGTTTGGAAGTTTCCTTGCAGTTGTGGGGCAGGCCAAACGTTACTCTCGATACAGGCATTCAGGCTCTCGCGCAGGGATAGGCCGGCGCGGCGGGGCGAGTTTGCCGTTTCGTTTAATAGCGCGCTGCTTTTTGGCGCTGTGCGTGGTGTGGAGATCAAGCATGCAGAAGATCCTGGTAGCTGGCCCGACGTTTCCCGACGTAATCGAGCGGCTCAAGCAGTATTTCGAAGTGGACTGGAACCAGGGCAATGCGCTCAGCGGCGCTGAACTGACGCAGCGCCTGGCAGACAAGGATGGCGCGCTGACCGCGGGCGAATTGATCAACGCTGCCGTGCTCGCCGCGGCGCCACGCTTGCGTGTCGTCTCGAACATGGCAGTGGGTTTCAATAACTTCGACATGGGAGCATTCAACGCAGTCAATGTTCTGGGTACCAATACGCCGGACGTATTGAATGAATCGGTGGCCGACTTCGGCTGGGCGCTGATGATGGCCGCGGCGCGCCGTGTGGTCGAGTCGGAGCACTGGCTACGCGCCGGCGAATGGCAGAAGTTCCAGTACGACGCTTTTCTCGGGGCCGATATTCACGGCTCGACGCTCGGCATTGTCGGCATGGGCCGCATTGGACAGGCGCTGGCCCGTCGCGCGCGCGGTTTCAACATGCGCGTTGTCTACCACAATCGTTCGCGCGTGGCGCCGCAGATCGAGGCGGAGCTAAATGCGGAATATGTGTCGAAGGAAGCCCTGCTGCGCATCGCGGACCATGTCGTTCTCGTTCTGCCCTACACGCGCGAAAACCATCATACGATCGGCGCGGCTGAACTTGCGCTCATGAAGTCGGGCGCGACACTTACCAACATCGCGCGTGGCGGCATCGTCGACGATGCGGCGCTTGCCGAGGCGCTGCGGGCGAAACGTATCGGCGCGGCCGCGCTTGATGTGTTCGAGGGCGAACCGCGCGTGCATCCGGACTTGCTTGCCGTACCGAATGTCGTGCTCACGCCGCATATCGCGAGCGCCACCGAAGCGACGCGCCGCGCGATGGCGAATCTCGCCGCCGACAATCTGATGGCGGGACTCGGCGAAGGGCCGCAGGCGGGCCATCCGCCGAATCCCATCAATCCTGATGTGCTCGGCAAAGCGCGCCGGTCTTAACGACTAAAAACAAAAAAAATACATTAATTTCCACTGCCTGGCCTGCCCTAGCATGAGCCTCCAACTACAAAGGAAACAGCACCGCTGCGTGCTGTCGACCAACATTCGGGGCAATGATGAGAACCGGCTCAACAAGCAGGCCATTGGCAAATCCCATAAGCATTACAGGCATTGTTCGCGCATGCCCGGCGGCATCGAAGTCATACGATGCCGCACGGGCCAACGCGCCCCTGCGGCTTTCGACGCTACGGTGATCGACATGGCCCAGACTCGCGTTGCCACACGGCTGGCAGTTGGCTTTGGTGTCGTGCTCGCCATGCTCGTCGCCTTGTCGGCGGTGGGCATGGCCGGCATGGCCAGTATCCGCAACAAGCTCGACGACATCGTGCACGTCCATGATGCCGAGACGATGCGTGCGACGAATCTGCGTGGCGCAGTCAGCGGTATTGCGATTGCCATTCGCAACATGGCGATCATGACCAATGAAGCCGATGTCGATGCACAACAGGCGACGATCAAGGCGCTGGAGGCTTCCTATACGGAAAACTATCGCGCACTCGGTCATCTGTTCGATGCCTCGCCGCTGACTACGGCTGACGAGCGCCGTCTTTACACGGCGCTGCGTGACGAGGAGGCGCAGACTTTGCCGCTCGTCGAGAAAGAGGCCATGAACTGGGCGCTTGCCAACGATCAGGATGCCGCTCTCAAAGTACTCCTGAACGAACTGCGGCCGAAGCAGGTTGCCTGGCTGGACACGCTGGATCAATTACTCGCGCTCGAGCAGGGACGCGCACGCGATGCCGCCAATGCCGCGGCCGCAACGTGGTCGCGTCTGGCGGCAGTCACCGTGGCTGCCGTGGTTGCGGCGCTCAGCGCGGGGGTGGCGGCTGCGATCCTGATCACGCGCAGTCTGCTGCGGCAGCTTGGCGCCGATCCGGGCGAGGCGCAGCGTCTCGCCAGCGAAATAGCGGGCGGCAATCTTGCGGTCGCGGTGACGCTACGGCCCAATGACAGCCACAGCCTGATGGCCTCGCTCGAATCGATGCGTCTGCAACTGATGTCGATTGTCGGGCAGATCAAGACTTCGTCGGAATCGATCGCGGTGCGTGCGGGCGAGATCGCGGCCGGCAATATGGACCTCTCGCAGCGCACGGACGAGCAGGCCGCCGCGCTCGAACACGCTGCGGCCAGCATGGCCGAACTGACCACGGCCGTGACGCAAAGCTCGACCGATGCGGCACACGCCAGCAGTATTGCCCGCGCGGCGTCCGAAGCGGCGGGCCGGGGCGGCGAGGTGGTCGGGCGAGTGGTCTCGACCATGCAGGACATTGCGGGCAGTTCGGCGCGCGTGGCGGAGATCATCAACGTCATCGAGGGCATTGCGTTTCAGACCAACATCCTCGCACTCAATGCGGCGGTCGAGGCCGCACGGGCCGGCGCCGAAGGACGCGGATTCGCCGTGGTGGCGGGCGAGGTGCGCACGCTTGCCCAGCGTACGGCGCAGGCTGCGAAGGAGGTCAGGGCGCTGGTCGGCACATCGGCCGGGCATGTCGAGGCGGGGTCGCGTCTCGCTGCGAACGCGGGCGAAAGCATTTCCGGACTCGTGCGCTCGGTGCACGAGCTGACCGGCATCATGGGCAATATCGCCGCTGCGTGCGCCGCGCAGAAGACGGATATCGAGCAGGTCAATCGCGCCGTGACGGAAATGGACGAGGCGACCCAGCGCAATGCGGCACTCGTCGAGCAGGTCGCCGGCGCTGCGCAAACGCTTGCGGGCGGCGCGGCGGGTTTACGTACGGCGGTGGCCGTGTTCAACATCGCCGGAGTGCATCTGGAGGCATGATTTAATTGTTATGCACCCGGTATATTTTGTATTTAACGTGAAAATATCATGATGTCGGGTAGGCCGATCGAGCGGCTATGACCGGCGTTGCATGTCGCAAGGCGAGACCGGAAACTTTTTCGGTAATATGGTAGATCGCGGCATTTCTCTCCGGGTGCACCTGTTCTGGTGCGCCGCTGCCGCGCTTTCGCCTCCTGACACGACTTGCAGCGACGACATGCAGCGATCTGATTCGGTTAATTTACGGGGCGCACTGACGACGGCGGGCGCCGAACTGGTCCGTACGGCGCGCCTGCCCTCGGGCGTCGTGCTTTCCGAATGGACGGGCAGCAATACCTTTACGGCTTATGAAGGTTCGCCGGAAAATGTATTGAGCATATATTTGTCGGATGGAGAGAACTGTAGCCAGATTCGCGGCGACAAGATCGTGCGCCGTGGCTTCAAGGACGCCATCTGCCTGTTTCCGGTCGGCGAGGGGCGCTCGCAGTGGCGCATCAGCGGCCGGCTGAATTTCCTCCATCTGTACTTCGATCCGCGTGGCTTCGAAACCGGGTTGCTCGAATCGCTCGGCGGCTCGGTCGATGCGCTGCGTTTTCGCGAGGCGTTCCAGGAAGCCTCGCCGGTCATCAGTGCCGCCGCGCGCAGCGTCGCCCACGCGGACTGGAGCGATTCGTCGATGTCGCTTGGCATCGACGGCGTGGTGAGCTGGATTCTGCTCAATGCCGTCAAGGCGTATTCCTCGACAGGTCTCGAAGCGCACGGGCGCGCCGCACGCGGCTGCTTCACCCTGCGCCAGCGCGCGCTGATTCGCGACTATCTGGCCGACAATCTCGCGGAAACCGTGCGCCTCGAACAACTCGCCACGCTCGTCAACGTCAGCCGTTACCACTTCCTGCGCAAATTTACCCAGACCTTCGGTCAGTCTCCGCACGCCATGCTCACGCAGATGCGCATGCAGCGCGCGCAGGAGTTGCTCGGCACCTCGAACCTGAAAATCTCGATGATCGCGCTCGAATGCGGTTATGCGCAACATAGCCAGTTTTCCACGGCATTCCGGCGTCACTTCGGCTACGCGCCGAGCGAGGTTCGCGAGCGTTAGCCGGGTTGCGCTGCGAATGCGTTCATGGATTCGCGGATCACGCCGCGCAGATCCGGCGTGCGCAGTTTGCGGTGCGAGAGTGCAGGCACGCCCAGATGTGCCGCGAGCCGCTTGCACTGCTGCTTGAAACTCCCCTTGAGATTGTCGTGATAGGCGATGGCGTCGACGCCGCCGCGGATCGATTGCGCGCACGCGAGCAAGGCGTCGAAGCGCGCTTCGCTGTCGTACTCGTGCGCGACCAGCCAGTGGTTCGGGAGGATATGCGAGAGCGCCAGCCGCTGACTTTCGCCGTGCTCGAGCAGCAATTGCGTAAAAGCGGGCTCGAAATGGATGCCGCCCACGCAGAGCAACGAAACGAGCGCATCGGACGCCGTACTCGTCCCAATCGGCCCGATCGGCCCATCGCAGACCGCGAGCAGCGCGCGCGCAAGGACCTGGGCTGCGCGGCGGTTCGACCACGCATCCGGGGCGCTGCCGATTTCGAGGTCGATCACGGGCATGGCCAGCGCGCCGATCAACTCGCCGGGCTGCGAGGCGAACAGGGTGCCCGACCAGTGCGTCGCCTCCATCCAGGTGGAAAACGTGTCGAGTTCCGCGCGTTGGCGCTCGTGCTCGACCGCGAGGAACAGCGCGCGCGTGAAGGCCGGGTCGACGGGGCTGAACGTGCCGCTCGCCATGTCGCCGGTCGTCTGGATCGTGAAGATGTTGTCGGGTGCGCGGCTGCCCTCATGCCAGTTCACCACGACGACGGCTTCGGCGTGCGGGTAGGCGGCGGCAAGCGTTGGCGCGTAGCGGCGATAGTCGTGGCTCAGCACGGTGTCGAGCCGCAGTATTTCGAGGCGACGCCGGGCGCGCTGCGTGTAGAGCGCGGGGCGGCCATCGACGGTGACGGGGCTGTCGGTGAGCGTGGCGGCCTGTTCGAGCGCCGCAAGCACGGAGGACGCAACAGGGTCGAAGCGTTCGTCCACGCACATCGCGAGGACGAGGGTGGGGGTGGTGCGATCGGTCATGATCGGGATGATTTCATCAGTACAACAAAAAGAGAATGGACGAAGCCGTGACGAGCGCCATGACGCGCTGGAGGGAGCGGCCGCGCAACGCCTGGCGCATCAACAGGCCAAATAGCGCCCAGAGCGAATTGCAGGGAAAGAAGATCACACCGAGCGTGAGCGCGAGTATGGTTGCATCAGCAACAAAGTGGCCCGTGAGCGGCAGGAACGTCGAGCATGCGGCGAGCGCGAGCAGCCAGATTTTCGGGTTGACGATCTGCAGGAGCGCAGCCTGTGAAAACGTCACGGGACGCTCGCCGGCTTCGGCGCCGCTCGCGGACCCGCGCGCCGAAAAAAGCCGCCACGACAGATAGAGAATGTAGGCGCTGCCCACGGCCTTGAGGGCGATATGCAGTTGCGGATGCTCGATGAGCACGCCGCCCAGCCCCAGTGCGACCAGCAGGAACAGCGCGATGACGCCCGCCGACACACCGGCCAGCGAAGGCAGCGTGCGCCGGTAGCCGAAGCGCGCGCAATTGGCCGTCATCATCAGATTGTTGGGCCCGGGCGATAGCGTGAGCGGGATCGAAAACAGCGCGATCTGCGCGAGCTGGGGGATCAGCTTGTCCATCAGTGCAGGCCTTCCGTTTCGGTGCTGCCCGCGCGCGCGAGCGCACGCGCTTCGTGTCGCGGGCGACGCACGAGATGGTGGGTCAGTTCGACACGGGGACCGCGGTCGCGCATGCGCCATGTCCTGCCAACGGGCGCTTGCGCTTCGCTGGGCCAGCGGCTCACGTCGGGTTCGCGCACGAGCCGCTCGACCAGGCGGTCGATTGCGCCGCGCTCGGCGCGAGAGTAGAGCGATTCCGAACTATCGCCCGCCACGTATTGCACCGAATGGCGAAACACAATCTCGCCGGTATCGAGCCCGGATGCAACGCGATGCACGGTGGTGCTGAGTTTGTCGAGATCGCCGTGATGCAACGCGAAGAAGAAGCAGTGATTGCCTTTGTACTCGGGCAGATGGCCGCCGTGCAGGTTGACGATGTGGCGCGTGGGAATTTCGGCCAGCACGGTTTCGCCGATGCGCTTCGTGCCCATCACGATGTACGCGTCGGACTGCGCGGCGCGCAAGGCCTCGGTCACGCTTGCATGGTTGATCGAGGTGGCTTCGATGTAATGCACGCCCGGATGCGCGCGCAGTTCCCGCCATGTGCGCGGGCCGCGCGTGTGGCGGAAGTAGTCGCGCCGCAAGCGATCGTAGCCAAACAGTTTGCGGCGCAGATCGTGATAATGCGTCCAGAACCACGAACGATAGAGACCGCGGCGGCGCAGCTCGCGTGCCTGCGCATGCGATGGTTCGACGATGATGCGTAGCTCTCCGAAGGTTTCCAGAATGGCTGCGGCGAGGTACAGGTGATGGGGACCGTCGGAGCAAAGTACGGTGATGGAAGGCATCAGCTTGCAGTCCTGAATCGTTGATCGAGTGCGGCTCGCGCGGCCGCGCGGCGCGAGCGATGGGCCAGATGGTCGCGCCGCGCGGCGTGCAGGCGCGCGCCGATGCTGTCCAGATGCGCGGACGTGGGCTTGCGGCCAGGCCCTGCGCCGTAGGCCAGACGCTCGGGCAGCGTGTCGGTCTGCAAGGCGTGTTCGGCGTCGTCGAGCGCGCGCGCGGCGTCGAGCAGCAACGGCGTGGCGTCGATTTCGGCGGCCGTTGCCGTGAGCGCTTGCGCGACGGCGCCGTGTGCGTCGCGGAAGGTTGCAAAGCCTTGCTGCACGAGCGCTTCGGCCGCGAGCGTCGCGCAGGCGTTGCCGTTGAAGAGTGCGTCGCGCGCGGCATCGGCGTCGAAGCGGATGCCGTCGAGCGCATAGGTCAGCACGCTCAGCATGTCGAGCACCTGGGTGGCGATCTCGACGACCGTTTCCAGCGCCGAACGGCTTGCCTGATACGAGTTGCCGGTCGGCAGATGCGAGAGTGAGGAGATCGCCGCGATCAGCTTGCCGAAGTTCTGCTCGTGCGCGAGCCGCAGCCATTCGAGCAGCCAGGGATTGCGCTTTTGCGGCATGTTCGAGGAGCCGCCGTACATCGCATCGGGCAGCACCGCGATGCCGACTTCGCGCATGGTCCACAATTGCAGATCGCAGGCGATGCGGTTGAGATTGCCGCTCAATTCGGTCAGCGCCGCCGCGCCGCGCTGGGCGAGATTCTTGTCGCTGATGGCGGCCAGCGAGTTGAGCGGGCCGCCCGCGAAGCCGAGCAGCGCGGCGGTGCGGGCCGTATCGGTGGCGAAGCTGGTGCCCGCCCCCGCGCAAGCGCCGAGTGGCGAAGTCTGAGGTTGATCGCGCAGTGCGGTCAGCGCATCGAGTGTGCCGAGCAGGATTTCGCATTGGGCCGCCAGATAGTGCGCGACCGATCCCGGCATGGCGGTCTGGTACTGGCTGTAGATCGGCAGCAGCGTGTCGAAGCCGTCTTCGGCGCGGCGCGCGGCCGTATCGGCGAGTGTGAGCGTGCGGGCCACGACCGCCGCCAGGGCGGCTCGCAGGGTCAGGTGCAGATGCGCACTGTTGATGTCGTTGCGCGAGCGCGCCGTCTGGATCGCGCCGCCCGTGTCGCGCCCGCAGCGCGCGATCACGTAATGCTCGTAGTCGAAGTACACGCCGCGTCCCGAACGGTGGGCGTCCAGAAGCTGCGGATCGGCTTCAAGCGCAAGCAGGGCTTCGCGTAGCGCCGCGAAACGGTCGGCGTCGAGAAGCTGTTGCTCGCGCAACATTGTCAGATGCGCCTTTTCGATGGGGATCAGGCTATCGATCAGCTGTCCGAAGCGGGGCGATCGGGCGTCGTAGACGATCGAATGAATGGTTGCGGCGTCGGGCAGGGCGTCGTCGGCTTCGAGATACAGCACTTGCGTGCGATCGCGTAGCGATTCGGCGCGGTTCAGCGCTTCATCCGGCGTGCGCGCCGTGGCGATCACGTAGCCGGCGCGGTCCGAGAAGTCGAACTTGCCCACGTTGATGCCGTGCGTGGCGAATAAGCCCGCTTCGTCCGCATCGACGGGAAAGTCGAGACCCGCATAGCTGCGGCAGATCTCCGGCACGATGAACGCGACGGCGCTATGCAGCGGCGGCTCGGGCACGATGAACTGGCACTGCGCCGTGAGATGGCTGCGGATGTAGAGGTCGGGCATGCACCAACCGTACGAGCGCTCCATGAGGCGCGGAATCATGCCGCCAGCGAAGCGCGCGTTGATTTCGATGAGGGTGACGCTGGCGCCGTCGACCTTGAGTTCGGTATGCGCGGGGCCGAAGCGATAACCCACGGCGTCGAGCGCGCGGCGCACAGTGTCGGCGATGCGCGTGTGCGTCGTGTCGTCGAGTGCGGCCGGGAAGACATGCGCCAGTTCGAGGAAATGCGGCGGCGCGGTCACGCTTTTGCGCGTGACGCCCAGCACATGATGCCCGCGTGCATCGCTGAAGGTCTCCACCGAGTATTCGGCACCTGGCACGAAGTGCTGGCAGATCGTGTCGCCCCGGAAATGGCGCTCGAATTCCTGAACGGTTTCGACGAGCCGCACGCCGATGCTGCCGGTGCCCTGGCGCGGCTTGACCACGACGGGCCAGCGTAAATCCTGTGTGTCGTCGGGAGTGCGAACGGCGCGGGTCGCGGGGTAGGGCACGCGCGCTGCGCGCAGCGTGTCCTGCATCAGCAGCTTGTCGCGGCATAGCGCGACCGTGGCGGCCGGGTTGCCTGGCAGGCCCAGGCGCTCGGCTACGCGTGCGGCCATTTCGATGCAGGCGTCGCTCGTCGAGGCCACGAGGCGGATGCCGTCGAGGCGCTGGAGGACGTTCCAGACCGCATCGAACGATGTAGTGTCGCAATCGATTACGCGGATCGTCGCGTCTAGCTGCGCGCAGAACGCGTAGCGGGCGCGATCGCGCACGAGGAAATAGACGTCGTCATAGCGCGCCGACGCTGCGAGCAATTGCTGGCCGAAGCCGGTCGTGTTCGATTCCAGATAGACGATGGCCATGTCTTAGCGATAGTGGTTGATGTCCGCCCGGTTCCAGTGCATCCAGGCCCAGTGCGTGTCGGGCGCATACGCGCGCGGCTCGGCGATGCGCACGGGCACGGTGCCCGCGAATTCGGCCCCGCCGGGATCGCTTGCGTAGGTGGTGTCCACATAACGCGTGCCGTCGTCGGGGCTCAGGAACACGATCGGCTGGCCGGGGTAGTGCACGCGCGCGTAGTGGGCGGCGGCGCTGGCGGCGCCCGTCGTCGGGCCGCGAAAGTGGCCGGCTTCGCGGTAGAGCGTGCGCGTGTAATGGTCGGCGAGTTCGGCGCTGACCCAGTGCACATCGTCGAACAGCGTGTGGCGCAGGTTCTTCGGCATGATGGTGTTGCCGAGTCCACGCAGCTTGCGCGGGCCGTCGGCCTGGCCGAACAGGATGCTGTTGAAGGTGTCCACGCCGATCAGCGTGCATTGCGCACCGGACTCGCGCAGCGCCGTGGCCATGCCGCAGCTCGATCCGCCGGAGCCCACCGGCGCGACCAGCACCAGACGCGCGCCGATCGCACCGAGCAGTTCGCGCGCGACGCTGCTATAGGCGCGCGCGTTGTCCTCGTTGTCGTATTGCCGGCACCAGAACGCGCCGGGTTCGCCCGCGAGAATTTCTTGCAGACGGTCGAGCCGCGCTTGCTGATAGCCCTGGCGGCCTTTCTTGTCCGTGATGATCTCGACGCGGCCGCCGAGCATTTCGAGTTGACGCCGGTAGGCCGGGTCGATGGCCGGATCGCCGATCGCCACGAAGGGATGGCCGAGCCGGTTGCAGACGATCGCCATGCCCAGCGCGAAATTGCCGCTGGAGGTTTCCACGACCGTCGCACCCGGTTGCAGGTCGCCGCGTTGATACGCTGTCCTGATGATGTAGTTCGCCGGGACGATCTTCATTGCCTTGAACGCCAGCATATGCAACTGCGCGTCGATGGGGAACAGCGTCGCGTCGCGCATCGCGTCGAGCGATGACTCGTAGCGGAGCATGAAATCGTCCTATGCAGTGGTGAATTGGCGGGTTTCGATGCCGTGCCACGCGAGCCGATCGAGCGCGATGCTGGCCTGCTGTGCGGCCTCGCGTTCGGCGCGTTTCGTGTTGGCGTCGAGCAGCAGGCCGAGGCAGGTACCCGAATGCGTGGCCACGAGGCCCAGCGCGCCGAGGTCGGCGCAGAGCTTTTGCATCACGCCCAGATGCGGGTGAGGATTGGCCGTCTGCGACAGCTCGCAACTGCGCGTGGCGATGACGCCGATGCTTCGCATGTCGTGCGCGCGCACGGCGGTCTTCAGTCGTTCGAGCAGTTCGGCATATTCCTGCTGCACGACGGGCGGCGTTTCGCGGCGGATACGGTTGAATTGCAGCGTGTTGCATTCACCGCCGCGATCCGCGCTGACGATGGTGAAGCGCGGGGCCGGGCCGATTTTTTCGTCGAGCATCACTTCACGGTGGAAGAACGACACGATGCCGTCGTACATCACGCCGTCGGTGGGCTCGATGAAGCGCAGGATCAGCTCGATGATTTCGGGCGCGGCTTCGAGCCGGTAGTGCTTCGCGGCTGCGCGAATCGCGGCGACCATATCCGACGACGAACTCGCGAGCCCTTTGCCCACCGGCAATCCGGACATGAAATGCAGCACGCCGCCCGGCGGCATGCCGAAGATGCGCAGAAAGTCCTGCACGGCGCGGCATGACTTGGTTTTATGGCCGATGCTGGCGGTGATGCGGTCGGTGGGCGCTGGCTCGAATTCGACCACGCTGCGCGCGGCGATCGGCAGCGTGACCAGAAAATGCCGGTTGTCCGGCAACACGCCCTGCAAGAGTTCGCCAAACGTGCCGGGGCATTCCCCGCGGGTGCGCGTGGCGCAGTCCGGCTGGCGCAATGAGTCCTGTTGTAGGGATGCGGTATCCACAATCTCTCCTGAGATTCCTGCGAAAAGCGGTCTGGCGAACCGACCCTAGCTTAGGAAATGGGGTAGCAGTCCGTCCTGGGCGAGGTTGCGGTCTGCTTTGGAGAAATTGCGGTGAGGGGGAGGGTGTTTGATATCGGGCGACTGGCTAAGCCGCCCGCCTGCTCAACGGTCTCAACGGCATTGCGCCGTCTTGTCGCGTGGTCGCAGAAGCATCAGCAAGCCCTTTGCGGAGTAGAGCACGATGATCGCGCCGGCCAGATCGCCGCACACCATGACGAAGAAGCGCTCGGCGAAATGCTGTGTGTCGCCGCACAGGGCGAACCAGAGATGGTGCAGGAGCGGGCTCGCGATCGAGTAGGCGCAGGCCAGCACGAGCAGGCGTCTGGGTGTGAGATTCGCAAGCGAGGCCTTCAGGTCGAAGCGCTCCAGCGCAATCCGGTAGACCGCATACGGTGCGCTCGCGCCGATGAAGGCGCCGACGATAGCGCGCAAGGGATCATGCGGAAAGAAGTACGCGAAATCGACGATCAGGCCCGCGACCAGCAGGCCGAGCGCGCCATCCGCGCCAAGCAGCAGTGTGCTCAGCAGGCGGATGCCAGAGGGCAGGTAGATCCAGTTCACGCCGCGCACGAATTCGGAGTGCGTGAAGATCACTTCGTTGAGCCACAGCGAAAGGATGAATGCGATAGCCGTACCGGCCACCGAGGCGAAATGCAACCGTAAGCTAGACATCGGGTGAACCGGGACGGCCGTTTTGCAGAGCGTCGCATGATAGCGCGGGCTCCGAAATTTCGCGTTCGAAGACGCTGGACGTGGAGATGGGGAATGCTTGCCGTTCAGGCGAAAAGTGCAACTAACAGTCAAGCGCGCGAACCTTCCGCGAATAGGGTAAACGTAGTGGTATGCAAACGTTATTTGCACGCGTCCGTAAGGCATGCACGGCGGAACCGCGATGGACAGTGGCGGCGAAGGTACGCAAAACGCATGCGGCAATGCGTCTCTGGAGCAGCCCGGAGGGCTTCCTAAAATGAATGACTGTCCACCATGCACCCGCTTACCCATCATGGCCAAAAAGATTCCGCTTCGTCCCGCGCATCCCGAACGCGTCTGCTGGGGCTGCGATCGCTATTGCCCTGCGAACTCGCTTAGTTGTGGCAATGGTTCATCGCGCACACAGCATCCTGTCGAACTACTCGGCGAGGATTGGCTCGAACATGGCGATTGGGGTTTCGCTACCGAAGCGGAAGAAGAAAGGGCGGTGCACTAACCCCTCTCTATAGAAAGACTACGCGCTGCCGCTGCGCAGCCCGCGTCCATCAGCGGTTCGACCAGTGCGCGCCGCTCGTCGGGCAGAAAGTCGCAGACCCACAACAGGCGGCAACGCTCGCCCTGTTCGTCAGCCTCATCCGCCACTATCTGCATCGATGCCGCATGTTGCTCGAAGTTCGGCCCGCACACCGTATAGGCCACGCGCATGCGCGCATCGTCGACGGTCACGATGCGCTCCTGCACCACGTTGCCGTTCGCAAACGTCACATTGCGCATATCGCCCTCCACCTGCACGTCGGTGAGCACGCCCGCGAACACGCGCGCGATATTGCGCGAGTCGCGCAGCGTGGCCCAGGCGCGTGCCGCGTCGCTGGCCAGCGGAATTTCGCGGTAGAGGGAAGCCATTGTGGCGTTTCCTGGTCGAATGGTCCGAATGCCCGGGAAGGCGTCAGTATGCGCGCTCCGGCAGGCAGCGGCGACTAGTGCGAATGGCGGTGATGCACATCCGGAAAATGCGCATGTGTATGCGTGATCGGCAGATGCCGGTGCGCATGCGTGTGCGGTTCGGTGCCGTCCCAGTCGAAATCGTGTTCATGCCGATGATGGGCGTCGTGCCGATGTCGGTGCGTATGGTCGAGCAGATCGTGCGTGTGTTCGTGCTCGTGACGCTCACGCACGTGCAGCCAGACGCCCAGCGCCATCAGCGCCAGCGCGGCCCAGAACGTCAGCGCCGGCCGTTGCGGCCAGAGCACCAGCGAAAGCGCCACGCCAAACAGCGGCGCCACCGAGAAATACGCGCCGGTGCGCGCCGTGCCAAGGTTGCGCAGCGCGACTACGAACAGCACGAGGCTCACGCCGTAGCCCGCGAACCCCACGGCCATTGCGGCTGCGATGCGCGCGCCATCGGGCCAGTGCGCGCCCAGCCAGAAGGCCACCAGCAGATTGACTGGCCCGGCCACGAGCCCTTTGAGGCAGGCGATCGTCATGGCGTCGTTGGCGGACACCTTGCGGGTGAGGTTGTTGTCGATCGCCCAGCACAGGCACGCGCCCACCACGAACAAGGCGCCAGGCGCCACGCCCGCGTGCGGCCCGCTCCACGAAAGCAGCACGCCGCCCGCGACGATGGCGGCCATCCCCAGCGCGATCTGCGCGTCGAAGTTTTCGCGAAAGCACACCCAGGCGATCAGCGCCGTCAGCACGCCTTCGAGGTTGAGCAGCAGTGCGCTCGTGGCCGCGGGCGTGGTGACGAGCCCGAGCATCAGCAGGGCGGGGCCGGCTACGCCACCTGCGACGATTGCTCCGGCAAGCCACGGTGCTTCGGCGAGGCGCAGCGGCGCGTGGTCAGGCGGGGCGCCGACGCGGCGGCGCAACCTGCGCACGAGCATCGCGAGCGCAAGCCCGACACCGCTGCCCAGATAGAAGAGGCCGGCCACCATGAAGGGCGTCAGCGAGCCGAGCAGCGCCTTGGCGAGTGGCGTGGCGGCGCCGAACAGGGCGGCGGCGGCCAGTGCCGTGGCGATGGCGTGGAGATGCGATTTCATCGGTGTGAAGGGGGCGGCGTCAGACAGGGAGACATCAATTATCGCCGATGGGCGTGACGCGACGGGGCGTCGGCCAAGGCAAGTGGGTGGTGTTCTTTTTTGTTATGTTATAACATTTCCGAAATTGCCATCCCACACAGAACGAAAAGGAGCCGCCTCATGGACTCTCGACTGCCGGTGACGGTGCTTTCCGGCTTCCTCGGCGCCGGCAAGACCACGCTGCTGAACCACATCCTGAACAATCGCGAAGGGCGCCGCGTGGCCGTCATCGTCAATGACATGAGCGAGGTGAACATCGACGCGACGCTCGTGCGTGACGGCGGCGCGCAGCTCTCGCGCACGGACGAAAAGCTCGTCGAAATGAGCAACGGCTGTATCTGCTGCACCTTGCGCGAGGATTTGCTGCTGGAGGTCGAACAGCTCGCGAAAGCGGGGCGTTTCGACCAGTTGGTGATCGAATCGACAGGTATTTCGGAGCCGCTGCCCGTGGCCGAGACCTTTACCTTCGCCGACGAACACGGTCAGAGCCTGTCCGATATAGCGCGGCTCGACACGATGGTGACCGTGATCGACGCGTTCAACTTCCTGAACGACTATGGCTCGCAGGACAGCCTGGAGGCACGCGGCGAGTCGCTGGGCGAAGAGGATCAGCGCACCGTGGCCGATCTCCTGATCGAGCAGATCGAGTTCTGCGATGTCATGGTCGTCAACAAGATCGATCTGATCGACGCGGCTGGCCGCGCGCGCCTGATCGCCATTCTGCGTGGGCTGAATCCGCGTGCGCGCATCGAGATCGCCGAGTTCGGCCGGGTGCCGCTCGATCGCGTGCTCGACACGAAACTGTTCGACTTCGATGAGGCTGCGAAGGCGCCAGGCTGGCTTCAGGAATTGCGCGGCGAACATACGCCGGAGACCGAGGAATACGGCATCGGCAGCTTCGTCTGGCGCGCGCGTCGTCCGATGCATCCGCAGCGTTTCTGGGCGCTTGTGAATAGCGAATGGCCGGGCGTGGTGCGCTCAAAGGGTTTTTTCTGGCTCGCGAGCCGGCCCGCGCATGCGGGTTCGTGGTCGCAGGCGGGCTCGGTGTGCCGCCACGGTGCGGCCGGCCTCTGGTGGGCCGCCGTGCCGAAGGCGCATTGGCCCACCGATGAGGAGTCTCTCGCGTTCATCGACGAAAACTGGGACGAAAGCGTGGGCGATGCGCGCCAGGAGTTGGTGCTGATCGGCATCGATATGGACGAGACGGCGCTGCGCCGCCGCCTGGACGCCTGCCTGCTCGACGACGCAGAAATGGCAACCGGGCCGCAGACATGGGAGAGCTTTGACGATCCGTTCCCGGCGTGGGGCGGCACGGTGCCCGAAGCACACGCAAGCAACGTCATCTGGTGAGGACACGGAGACATGATCAGAAAGAACCCGCGTGGCGATCTGCCCGTGGTGCATGAAAGTGCATTCGTCGACCCGACCGCGATCCTGTGTGGTCGTGTAGTCGTCGCGGAAGATGTCTTTATCGGCCCGTATGCGGTGATTCGCGCCGACGAAACCGATGCGCGCGGCGAGATCGAGCCCATCGTTATCGGCGCGCATTCGAATATTCAGGATGGCGTAGTGATTCACTCGAAGTCGGGTGCGGCGGTGACGATCGGCAGCCATACGTCGATTGCTCATCGTGCGATCGTGCATGGCCCGTGCAGTGTGGGCGATCGCGTGTTTATCGGCTTCAATAGCGTGCTGTTCAATTGCTCGGTCGGCGCGGGGTGCGTGGTGCGCCACAACGCGGTGGTGGATGGCTGCGATCTTCCCGCAGGCTTTTATGTGCCCTCGACACTGCGCATCGGACCCGCGACGGATCTGGCGACGATCCCGAAGGTTTCGGCGAGCGCCGCTGAATTTTCGGAAGACGTCGCGCAGACGAATAATCGCCTCGTGCGCGGCTACCGGCGGATTGCGAACGAGCTTTGAGCGCTTGCGCGCGGGTTCAACGGTTGAGCGTCAGGCTCATCGCGGTCGACTCCTGAGCCTGCGCATCGCGCAGCAAGGCCTTGAGTCGTTCGACCGAGGCGGCATGCCTCGCATTCTTGAGCGTGGCGAGGTCGGCCATGATCAATACGGCCTGCCGCATGTCGTCGTAGTAATTCAGCTGTGCGTTGCGAAATGGCGCGAGACGTGAACCGTCCGGCAATTGAGCGTTCGAGACCATTTCGAACAGACGATTCCATTTTGGCCAGACATTCGCATGAATGAATGGGGGAATCTGATCCAGTTGATCACGCGCTTTAAGCATTGCCGCGAGCGTCGACATCTCTTGCTTGAGGGGGCTTTCGATCACCGATACCCGTTCCTCGACGAGCGCGAATGCAAGGACCTTTTGACCGTCGGGAGACGAAGTTTCGAGCAGCGCCTGGCTGCCGAGTCCGCAAATAACGATGGCCGCGATTGCGCCGGCTCGGATAGCGGTGTCGATTTTTCGTGGACGTTGGTCGATGTCCGTTGTAGAGGGCGCCAGGATCCACCCCATGATCAGGCCGGAAAACAAACCGCCGAGATGGGCCGCGACATCGACCAAAGGGCGATTGAATCCACAGAATAGCGAATAGGCAAGCATGTACAGGCCGATCCAGAAGAGCCGGTCGTGTTCCGGGCGGCGCATTGGCGAGCGGGAGTGCAGCACATACGCCACCAGCGCGCCGAGTACCCCGAAGATCGCACCGGACGCACCGACGCCGCTTAGCCAATAGTGCGCGCAAAGGCTCGTGAGACTGCCTGCCACAGCGGCAAATAAATAAATGATTGCGAATCGGGCGCTGCCATACAGTCGCTCGACCTTGCCTCCGAACCAGGCAAGAACCAGCATGTTGAAGAAGAGATGGGGGAAATTCAGATGCAGAAACTCGCCCGTCAACAAGCGCCACACTTCGCCGTTCAGCGTGTACGGGCCAAAATTCGCACCGAAAGCAATTAAGGTAGACGGGTCGATATTCCTGTGAAAGCTCGCCCCTTGAGCCATCATGAGGAGGTACACGGACACGTTCAAGGCGATGATCGTCCCGGTCATCCAGACGCGTTGCGCATTCTTCCCAGGTTGAGTGTGCGATTCCGGCGAGACGGTGTGGCTAAACGTAGGCAGTTCTTCAACCTGGTTCATCCCCAATCCCCGTTTATTTTGTGTCGTGCGGTCTGATTGCCAACGGAGGCAACTGCGCGCTTTCGGCGCGCCTTTTGGCCCGTGCTGCGCTAACGCTTCAATTCTAGACTCGCCCGCTACGCACCGCCCATCAAAACCGCGCCAATGTCATGACACGCGGCACGCAACAATTAACTAAACATCGACTGAATGCCACTTCTAAAAGATTAATGCGAGGCGCATAGAATGAGCGCCGAATCTTTCCGATACCTTTAAAAAGCGGTCATATCTACGTATTTCGGGTATTTCCAGTTGCAACTGATTCGGGTTCTGCCTTGCTATTGCGCGCAATGGTTTCTATGTATACTCATTGCGTTTCTTAAGACAAAAAAAGGACGCACGGGGAAGCAGTGATCGCGTCCTGGCCCAAGCCTCGCACACGCAGTTCACACGAGTTGAACGAAAATGACCGGCTACTACGATCCCTCGCTTGTCGTCCTCTCCTGCTTCCTTGCGATCTTCGCGTCGTTTACGGCATTGGATATATCCGATCGCCTCGACCAGATCGGCAAACGACCGCTCCTGCCGTGGATCGCATTCGGCGGTTGCATCATGGGGCTCGGCATCTGGTCGATGCACTTCATCGCGATGCTCGCGTTTCATCTGCCGATCGCAGTCGGCTACAACATTCCCGCGACACTGGCTTCGCTCCTGATCGCCATCGTTGCGTCCGCAATTGGTTTTATGCCCTTGTGCCGCTATGAGCTGAGCATGTCGCATCTTGCGGGCGCCGCCGTTGCGATGGGACTCGGCGTAGCCGGCATGCACTATCTCGGCATGTGGGCGATGGATATTTGTCCCGCCATCCACTACCAGACCTGGTTAGTCATCCTGTCCGTCATCATCGCCATTATTGCTAGCGGAGCAGCTTTGCTGCTGGCGTTCGACCTGCGTCGCCGCAGCGCGCTGCGACGCACGCGTCAGATCAGCTCGGCGGTCGTGATGGGCGTGGCGGTGTGCGGGATGCATTACTGCGGCATGGCGGCAGCGCATTTCGAGGCGGGCAGCTATTCGGTATCCGATCTGCGCAATATGCCGGTGCCGTGGCTGGCCGGTATTGTCGTGACTTTCAGCTTATTGATTTTTGGGGCGTCTATCGCGATTGCGATGCTCGATGCCCGCTCAAGCGCGAAGGCGCGGGCGATGGCCGACGCCATCCTCGACGAACATATCAATCGTCGCAGCCCGGCTCGCTGAGGTTCTACTAACGTTTTTCTAAACGTGATGAAAAGGGCGGCGCGATGCCGCCCTTTGCCATTACTGGCGGATGAGCGCCATCATCGCGCCGAAACCGACGAACACGCCGCCCGTCACGCGATTGAAGGCCTTGGCCACGCGCTGGCTTTTGAGCGTCGCGCCGATGCGCGTGCCGAAGCTCGCGTAGACCAGATACCAGCTCACTTCGCACACGGCGAAGGTCGCCACCAGCACGCCGAATTGCGGCAGCGTGGGGCGGCTCGCGTCGATGAACTGCGGCAGCAGGGCGGCGGCGAACAGGATCGCCTTCGGGTTGCTGCTCGCCACCAGGAAGCCGTTGCGAAACAGCGTGAGCGGCGCGCGCGCCGGGCGGACGGCGAGCGTTTCCGTGGCGGCATCGACGCCGTTGTTTTGCTGGACGGGCGCGCTCCATGCCTTGATGCCCAGATACACGAGATAAGCCGCGCCGATCCAGCGCAACACGTTGAACATCGTCGGCCATGCCTGCAGGAACACGCCCAGTCCGGCGGCGGATACCGCCAGCATCAGCACGAGCGCGGACAGGCAGCCGCCCATCGTCGCGCTCGTGCGGCGCAGACCGTACTGCGCGCCGTGCGACATGATGAGCAGCATATTGGGACCGGGAATGGCACAAACGAAGAAGACAGTGGCGAGGAACAGCCACCAGGTATGAAGGTTCATTGCGACGGCTTGGCAGGCAGAGAAAAAGGGAACCCGGATTATGCCAGCGCGCGCGGCGCGGCAGGGCCGTGCTCAAGGATGACGTGCGCTGCTGGCCGCCCGGCAGAAAAGAAAAAAGCCCGCGCAGAGGCGGGCTTGAACCACGTCAAGGAGACATGGAGGAGACAACTTCACTATAGGGAAGGTTTTGATGCATCGCAATAAACATACGAAGATTGAATCGTTAACCATTGTCAGATTTGGCGATTTATGATTGCTGTGCCTGCTGCGTCCATCGACAATGCATCAACGCCAGCGCCTCGCGCGAGTGGGGCCAAGGGCAGCAAACGATGGGAGAACGGTGCGCCGGCAACGGAAGGACAGGGCGGCGCACCTCGACAGGCAAAACACAGGGATGTATTGGCATGCGCTCTGGGGCCTCGCGCCCGGAACGTCAACTGGCATGAACCGGAGGGGTCAAATGGGCATTCTGGACAAGGTGGGCGAAATCGCCGGCGCAGTCGCCGCGGTCGAAGCGGCGGAGAAGGTCGATCCGGACGCCGGCTTCTTGACGAAGGCGGCCGCAGCGGTCGCGGGCTTTGAAGGCGCGGGGGCGCTGGAAAAGATGGTTGAGAAGAAAGAGGACGAAAAGCCGGCCGACGACGGTACGCAGCAAGCCGATACGGGCGACGCGTCGGCGGATCCGCAGGCCTGACTGGCGGATCGAGTGCAGTTTCCACGCGCGCCGTTTGAGGGAGCGACGCGCGCCGGATGAGAGTGGCAGCATTGGATAAACCGCGATTTCCGGATCGCGGTTTTTTTTCGTCCGCCGGTTTCTCGTTGGTGGGATCGAGTCGTTATTGCTTTGCGAACACGAAGTCGCATTTGCGCGTGGTGGTGCGTGAACCCGTGCCCGAAGTCGCATCGAAATGCGCGCTCACCTGGTACTCGTAGGGCGTGTGCGGATCCAGGTGGCCGACCACGTAGCCGGGCGCGTTCGTCAGGCCCTGGCCGATCAGCGTGGCCGTGCCGTCGGGCTCGATCTTGCCGTCGAGCTTGAACCAGCCGCCACGGTCCTTCACGCCGCGCTCGCCGTGCAGCACGCCTTCCACGACCGTCGCCGGGAAAAAGTAGGTGTAGCTCCAGGCGCCGTCCGGGCCCGTCTCGCACGTGAGCGTGACGTTCCACGTGCCGTCGAACTTGCCGGCGGCCGTCGCGTCTTGCGTGGCGAGCGCAGCAAGGCCTGACAGCGCGACCGCGAGTGCCGCCGCGCGGGCGTGCCGCCAGAGATGAAGTGCAGGCATGGTCGGTTCCTCCGGGCGTCACGCGCGAACACGCTGAAATCATTCTGGACGCAAGGTCCATACCTGCGTGTGCGGCGGCTCACCTTGGGAACGAACGATCCCGCTCGGCCTTTTAAGCCCCGATCGCGTTGAGCTTGCCGAGTACCTCGTCGCTCAATTCAAGCGTCTCGGCCCGCATGTTCTCGCGCAGATGCGCCAGCGACGAGGTGCCCGGAATCAGCAGGATATTGGGTGCGCGATGCAGCAGCCAGGCGAGCGCGACGGTCATTGGCGTCGCGTCCAGCGACTGCGCGATGTCCGAGAGCGCCGACGACTGGATCGGCGTGAAGCCGCCCAGTGGGAAGAACGGCACGTAGGCGATGCCCTGGGCGGCGAGGGTGTCGATCAGCGCATCGTCGGCGCGGTTCACGAGGTTGTAATGATTCTGCACGCAGACAATCGGGGCGAACTGGCCCGCATCGGCGATCTGCTTTGCGGTGGCGTTCGACATGCCGATATGGCGCACGAGGCCGCGCTCGCGCAGCGCGGCGAGCGCTTCCATCTGGCGCTCGATCGGGCCTTCGGACGGCTGGTGCACGTCGCCCATGATGCGCAGGTTCACCACGTCGAGCGCATCGAGCCCCAGGTTGCGCAGGTTGTCGTGCACGGCGCGTTCGATATCGGCGGGTTCGAGCGCGGGCAGCCACGCGCCCTTGTCGTCGCGCACCGCGCCCACCTTGGTGACGAGGGTGAGATCGGCGGGATAGGGGTGCAGCGCCTCGCAGATGATCTGGTTGGTCACGTGCGGGCCATAGAAGTCGCTCGTGTCGATGTGGTTCACGCCGAGCGCGAGCGCCTCGCGCAGCACCGCGACGGCCTGCGCGCGATCCTTCGGCGGGCCGAACACGCCGGGACCGGCGAGCTGCATGGCGCCGTAGCCCATGCGATTGACGGTGCGGCCGGCCAGCGTGAAGGTGCGTGCGGGGGAATTCGTCGGTTGCGACATTGCGTTCTCCTCGAAAAGGGATGGCGTAAGTATGGGCGTCCACGCGCTGTTGGATAATCCCATCCGATCTGCACGGGTTGTGCAAAATTTTGCACAATGGAGGGATGACCCAGGACACCCGCCCCCAACCGAATCTTGCGTTCGAGATGAACGACCTGGCCGCGTTCGCCGCCGTCGCGCGAGCTGGCGGCTTTCGCGACGCGGCGCGCGCAGGCGGCGTATCGGCCTCGAGTCTCAGCACCGCCGTGCGGCGGCTCGAAACGAAGCTCGGGCTGCGTCTCCTGAACCGCACCACGCGCAGCGTCGCGCCCACCGAGGCGGGCCAGCGCCTGCTGGAAACCATCACGCCGCTATTCGCGGAGATGAAAGCGGCCCTCGACGTGCTGAACGGCTATCGCGACCGGCCGGCTGGCGTGCTGCGCCTGAACGTGCCCGCCAATGTGGCGCGCAGCGTCTTGCCGCCGATCCTCACGCCATTCGCGCGGGCCTACCCCGAGATCCGCGTGGAAGTGGTCGTGGAGGACGGTTTCGTCGACGTATTGCAGGTGGGCTGCGACGCAGGCATCCGTTACGACGAGCGGCTCGACCAGGACATGATCGCGCTGCCGATCGGCCCGCGCACGCAGCGCTTCGCCACGGCGGCGTCGCCGGCCTATCTTGCGTCGCGCGGGGTGCCTAAGCATCCGCGCGATCTGCTCGAGCATGCGTGCCTGCGCATCCGCTTCGCGGGCGGCGCGATGGCGATCTGGGAATACCAGCGCGACGGCGAGGTCTTGCGGCTCGATCCGCCGGGGCAACTGGTCGTGAAGCCGGCTGGGTCGCTCGATCTCGCGCTGGAAATGGCGGTGCGCGGCGCGGGCGTGGTCGCGCTTTTCGAGGACATGCTCGAACCGCATTTCAAAAGCGGCGCGCTCGTGCCGCTGCTGTCTGACTGGTGGCCCGAGTTTTCCGGGCCATTTCTCTACTATCCGGGGCGGCGTCACGTGCCCGCGCCGCTTCGGGCCTTTATCGATTTCCTCAAATCGAACGATGCTTCGTAATCCTGCCTGATGTGGCGCGACGCCACCCGAGCGGCGCGCGCCAGGTCTGGGCGAGCAGCACGCCTGCGAGCGCCGTGGCGCCGCCCAGCAGATGGTAGGCATGCAGCTGCTCGCCGAACACGCCCACGGCCAGCGCCGCCGTGAATACGGGCAAGAGATTCATGAACATGCTGCAACGGTTTGGCCCGAGGTGCTTCACGCCCTGCATCCAGAAATACGGCAGCACGACCGAGGCGAGCGACCCCGCATAGGCGATCAGCGGCAGGCTCGCGCGATTTGGCAGCGCCTCGGCCAGCGGCAGGCGCGAGAGCGGCACGAGCATAAACAGCAGGGCCGCGATCGCCTGGCACCAGGTCGATTGCCACGACGGCAGCCCCACGTGCCAGCGCCGCAGCAGCACCCCATAGAGCGCATAGGCGAGCGCTGCGACCAGCATCAGCAGATCGCCCGTGTGCACACCGCCCGCGAGCAGCGCGGCGGGGTGGCCCGCCGTGATGAGCCAGACCAGACCCGCGAACGACAGCACGCCGCCGCCGGCCATGCCTGCGGTGGGCGGCTCGCCGAGCAGCGCGACCGAAAGCAGCATCGTCAGCAGGGGCACGAGCGCGGTCATGATCGACATGTTGGTGGCCGTGGTGGTCTTCGCCGCTGCATAGGAAAGGCACTGGAACAGCGCCATGGCGAGCAGGCCGAGAAAGGCGAGTTTCGGCAATTGCGGCAGGATCGCGGCGCGATTGCGCCAGGCGGCGACGGGCACGAACAGGCTCATCAGTGCGACGGCCAGCACGAGGCGCCAGAAGGTGATGGCGTAAGGATCAATGGTATGCGCGGAGAGCCGCGACGCCATCACGTTGCCGGACCAGAGCAGGATGGCGATGAGCGGAAAGAGCGCATGGCGCGCCGAGGTGGAAGAAGCGGTGGACATCGTGCAGGGACTCATGAGGGTCAAAAGAACCCCGATGATGCTGGCGAACAGGGGTGCCAGTCGCGCGCTAGAATGGCGAAAGATGTCGCAAAACTGCCACCTTCAAACGGCTCAACCGATGATCGCCACTCCGCCTGCCGACGTCCACCTGCCGTTCGAAGACACGCCCATGCCCGTGGCGGCGCTGGCCGCCGACTATCCGCATGGCGCGTTTATCGCCGCGCATCGGCATCGGCGCGCGCAACTGCTCTATGCGAGCGAGGGCGTGATGTTGATCGAGGCCCAGACGGGCCGCTGGGTCGTGCCGCCCACCCGGGCGGTGTGGCTCGACGCCGGGCTGGAGCATACGGTGCGCATGAGCGGCAACGTGCACATGCGCACCGTGTTCGTCGAACCGGGCGCGGCCGAGGGCCTGCCGCAAGGCAGTTGCGTGGTGGACGTCCCGCCGCTGCTGCGCGAGCTGATTCTCGCGGCCGTGGAGGTGCCGCTCGACTATGCGCCGGACAGCCGTCACGACCTGCTGATGCGTTTGTTGCTGGCGCAACTGGCGGTGATTCCGCGTCTGCCGTTGTACCTGCCGTGGCCCGCCGACGCGCGCCTGCGGCGGCTGTGCGACGCGATCGTGGCCGCGCCCGACGCCCCGCATGAAGTGGCGCACTGGGCGGGCGAACTGGGGATGGCCGAGCGCACATTGCACCGCACGTTCCAGCGCGAGACCGGCATGACGCTCGGGCGCTGGCGGCAGCATGCGCGGCTATTTCTGGCGCTGGAGCGCCTTGCGCACGGCGAGAAGATTGTGACGGTCGCGCTCGATCACGGCTACACGAGCCAGAGCGCATTTGCCGCGATGTTCCGGCGGCATTTTGGCGTCGCGCCCTCGGCGTTTTATCGCTGAGGGCGCGGCCTGGCCGGCGCTCAGCGCGCGGCAGCCTTGTTCCAGCCGAATTCGACGAACACGCGGCACAGCTCGGCCATGCCCTTCGCGTCTTCAGCGTCGAAGCGCGCCAGCAGCGGGCTGTCCACGTCCCACACGCCGATCAGCGAGCCGTCGGCGGCGACCAGCGGCACGACGATTTCCGATTGCGAGGCCGAATCGCAGGCGATATGGCCCGGGAATTCGTGCACGTCGCGCACGACCTGGGTTTCGCGCGTCTGGGCGGCCGTGCCGCACACGCCCTTGCCGAGCGGAATGCGCACGCAGGCGGGCTTGCCCTGGAACGGGCCGACCACGAGTTCGGTGCCGTCGAAGAAGTAGAAACCGGCCCAGTTGAGCCCTTCGAGCGAGTTGAACACGAGCGACGAAAAGTTCGCGGCGTTCGCGATCGCATCGGTTTCCCCCTCGATCAGCGAGCGCGCCTGGGCGGCGAGCGTCTCGTAGAGGGCGGATTTGTCGGCGGGCAGGGCGTCGGAAAGCGAAAACATGGGCGAAATACCTGAAAAACCAAGTTGAGCGGCGGCGCACAGGCCGCCGCGACGTGCGAGGGCGCCAGTTTAGGCCACTTTGAGGGTTTTTGCCGAGAGGCGTGGCGCCGCGCGGGTCACTAGCGCCCGACCAGCAGGCGTGCGCCCAGGCCCATCAACAGCGTGCCCGCTACGCTGTCGAGCACCGCTTTGCGCCGCACTAGCACGCTGCGCACCACAGGATGCGAAGCGAGCAGCGCCATGGCGCAATACCACGCGCACGACATGCCGATGGCGATCGCCACGACCGTCGCCTCGAACCACACCGGCGCGTGCGCGGGCACCATCAAGGCGAAGATGCTGCCGTAAAACGCGATCGATTTCGGGTTGGTCATGCTGACGACGTAGCCCTTCTTCGCGGCTTGCCAGCCCGATTGCGCATGAACCGCTGCGGCGGGCAGGGGATGACGTGCGGTCGCGATCATTTTCAGGCCGAGCCAGATCAGATAAACCGCACCCGCAATGCGCAACGCGAGCGCAATCCACGCAGCCTGCGCAACGAGCAGGCTCAGTCCGGCGATGGCGGCGAACGCCCAGGTGCCCGACGCCGCCGCGAGGCCGAGGCCCGTCATCACGCCGGCACGCCGCGACGCGACGGCCGTGGAAGTCACGATCACGAAATTCGGCCCCGGGCTCGCCACGCTCAAAAACAGCACGCCAGCCAGTGCAATCAGCATATTCATTTCGTTCAATGAGGGACTCCTTTTTATCGCATACGTTTGCGCCGTGGGCGCAATAAGCTAAAACGCCAAAATATGATAACCGCATGCCGCAGGGCTTTCCCGGACAGTAACTTTTTCTGGTCTTGAATATCTCTTGTGGATATCGAATCAAAACACAGATTTCGCAATCCGAATGGCATACGTCATGGTCATTTCCGTCTGACGGACTGTGAGGTGATTGGCCGAAGTGCCCGCATAAATCACGTCTAATCGCCGGACTGCACCTGAAAACTCTCCTTAGAATTCTCTAAAAGGTAGCGAAATCAAGGTGTGCGGACCACCCAGCGATGCCGGTTGATTTAAAGCCCGAGTGTGCTTTTCTTCAGGAAAAATTTTCGCACGCCGTAAACCTTGAATAGATGCGTGAGCAATCATTCCGATTCCGAACTGACGCATTATCAACCGGACGAGTTTCGTGGATTCTCCTCGATGAGAGCCGGGAAAATGAAAACATGACGCGTCGCCAAAAGACGCGGATGCCTGAGAGAGGGCCGAAGCAATGAAACAGAAACTCGTGATAAGCGCCTTGAGCGCGGCGCTCGTTTGCGGGCCGATGGCGTCGTTCGCCGACGCCGCGACCTATTCGACCGGCACCGCCACATCGACCTTCACGGTTTCGCTGACGCTGCAGGCGAACTGCACGATCACCGCCACGGCGCTCAATTTCGGCACCAATGGCGTGCTCACAACGGCGCTCAACCAGCAAACCACGGTGGCCGTCGATTGCACCAACACCACGCCGTACAACGTCGGCCTCGATGGCGGCACGGTGAGCGGTTCGACCGTGACGAACCGTCTGCTCGCGGGCACCGCGACCGGCAATACCACCACCACGGTGGCGTTCCAGCTCTATCAGGACTCGGCACACACGACGGTGTGGGGCACGACGCAGGGCACCAACACGATAGGGGGCACCGGCACGGGCAGCGTGCAGACGATTTCCGTCTACGGACAGATCCCCGTTCAGACCACGCCGAAGCCCGACACGTATCAAACGACGGTGACCGCGACGGTCTACTTCTAACCGGTGGGGAGAACAAGATGCGCGCGCTCCATCGTCTTTTGAACCTCGTGCTGGCGGCAGCGCTCACGGCGGCGTGCCTCGGCGCGGCGCAGGCCGCCACGCTGCAAATCTCGCCCGTGATGATCGACCTGCCCGCGGACGCCAACGCTTCGGGCCTCACGCTGCGCAACTCGGGCAGCAAGCCGATCTACGGCCAGGTGCGCGTCTATCGCTGGAGCCAGGCGGACGGCGAGGACGCGCTCACGCCCACCCAGGACGTGGTCGCCAGCCCGCCGCTGATCCAGATCAGCGCGGGTGCCGAACAACTCGTGCGTCTCGTGCGCACGACGCCGGCCGCGACCAACGCCGAGCAGAGCTATCGCATCCTCATCGACGAGTTGCCCGAGCCCGATGCCACGCCGTCCAACGGGGTGGCGATCCGGCTGCGCTACTCGGTGCCGGTCTTCATCGACCCGGGCAGCGGCCCGACTCGCCAACCCAATCTCGCGTGGCATGTTCGTCATGGCGAAGCGGGCTGGACGCTCGAAGTCGCGAACACGGGCGGCCGCCGCGCGCAGATCGCGGCGGTCGAGATCGTCGATGGCGCGGGCAACGCGATACCCGTCAACAAGGGGCTGCTCGGCTATGCGCTGGCCGGATCGATCCGCCAGTGGCATCTCGCGCTGCCGGTGTCCGCCGATCTCAACGGCCCGCTCAAGGTTCGCGCGGCGATCAACGCGCAGCAGACCGAAGCGGCTGTGCAGAGTCACTAAGCGCACGCGCAGGGTCGTGGGATCGCCACCCCGTCCGCTGCTTGCGATGCAGTATTGATTGGATGCCATCATGCGAAAAGGATTGCGAATCAATTGACGTGGCGCACGAGCAGTGGAACGGCGCATGAACTGAAGGCGATTGCGCTCGCCGCGGCACTCTGCTTCTTCGCGCAAATGTGCGCTCGCGCGCAGGACGCCGCAGACACGCCGGATTCGCCATCGAGCCGCGCACCCGCCGTGCTGCCCAATACCGTGCTCAATCCGCCCGCCGAACCCAACGCCTCGCTGGCGGGCGACCCGCAGCGGGACGCGCTGCCGCCGCAGGGCGATCTGTATCTCGAAGTCACGCTCAATGGCGATCACACGGCGCTGATCGCGCATTTCCGTCAACGCGACGGAAGGCTTTATGTGTCTGCCGCCGATCTCGATACCATCGGCTTGCGCGTGCCGGAACTGCCCATGGGTACAGCTGAAAAATCGCCTGGCAACGAGATCGCACTCGATAGTTTGCCGGGCCTGCGCTACCACTACGACGCCACGACCCAGTCGATCGCCATCGAAGCGCCCGACGCGTTGCGCAAGGCCTATGTGTTCGACACGCGTGCGCTCGAAAAGGCGCCGCAAGCCAGCGCTTCGCGCGGCTTCGTCTTCAACTACGACGCCTACGTGGAGCAGGCAGGCGACACCCAGTCCGCGCTCTGGTCCGAGGAGCGTTACTTCGACTCGCATGGCGTGTTCAGCAATACGGGCACCGCGTATCTTTATCGCACGATGCACCACTACGTGCGTTTCGATACCTCGTGGCAGACCTCGAATCCCGCCACGCTTTCGACCACGCAGGTGGGCGACACGATTTCGTCGTCGCTCGACTGGAGCCGTTCGCTGCGCATCGGCGGTTTTCAGTGGCGCAGTAATTTCGCACTGCGACCCGATCTCGTCACGTTTCCGGTGCCCGCGCTATCGGGTTCCGCCGTGGTGCCGTCCTCGGTCGATCTCTACGTGAACAACGTCAAACAGTATTCAGGCTCGGTGCCGGGCGGCCCATTCGTCATCAGCAACGTGCCCGGCATCACCGGCGCGGGCGAGGCAACCGTCATCACGCGCGATCCGCTCGGGCGCGCCGTCGCGACCACGGTGCCGCTCTATATCGACACGCGCCTGCTCGCGGCCGGCCTGTCGAGCTATTCCGTCGAAGCGGGCTTTCTGCGCCGCGACTACGGCGTCGAATCGTTCAGCTACGATCCGCAGCCGGTCGCGAGCGCATCGTTACGGCGCGGCATCAGCGATCGCTTGACGGTGGAGGCGCATGCCGAGGTCACGGGCGGCCTTTATGACGCGGGCGCGGGCGCGCTCGTGCGCATCGGCCAGTTCGGCGTGATCAACGGTTCGCTCGCGGCATCGACGGGCCATCTCACGGGCGCGCAGGTAGGGTTGGGCTATCAGTTGATCACACAGCGGTTCTCGGTCGAATTGAGCACGCTGCGCGCGACGCGCCATTACGGCGATCTGGCCGCGCGCGATGGCTCGCCGGTGCCGCTCGCCACCGATCGGGCGACGCTGAGTGTTCCGCTGCCGGGCGCCCAGACGGTGGCGCTCAGTTATATCGGCTATCGCTATCCGGATGTGGCGGCTTCGCATATTGGTTCGCTATCCTACACGGTTAGTCTGCGTAGCCTGGTGTCGCTGAGCCTGTCGGCGTTTCGCGATTTCTCTTCGCGTAGCTCGTCGGGCGTGTTCGTGAGCGCGAGCATGGGGCTCGGCGACAAGACCTCGATCAATGCCAGCGCGGGTCGCCAGAACGGCCTGGGCAACTGGAACGTCAACGCCTCGCGTGCGCCGGACTACGACGGCGGTTGGGGCTGGACCGTGCAGGACGGCGGCAGCAATGCGGCGCACTACCAGCAGGCGCAGCTTCAATATCTGGGGCGTTATGGCCAGGCGACGGCGCTGGGTCAGGCGCTCGACGGACGCATGGCCGGCTCGCTCGACCTGACCGGCGCGCTCGTGGTGATGGACGGCGCGGCGCTGCCCGCGCGACGCATCGACGACGGCTTCGCGCTCGTCTCCACGGATGGCCTCGCGGGCGTGCCCGTGCTCCATGAAAACCGCGTGATCGGCACGACGGATTCTCACGGCCATCTGCTGGTGCCCGACCTCAACGCCTATCAGAACAACCTCATCAGCGTGGACAGCATGGGCTTGCCCGCCGAGGAGCGTATCGCCAGCACGCGTGCGAACGTAGTGCCGCAGGCGCAATCAGGCGTGCTCGCGAGTTTCAGGATCACGCAGTACCGCGCGGCTTCCGTGATCCTGCGCGGCACGGATGGCGCGTTTCTGCCGCCGGGCACGCGCGTGCACCACGAGGAAAGCGGCACGGACACGATCGTCGGCTACGACGGCCTCACCTTCATCGAAAACCTGCAAGCCGATAACCATTTGAGCGTGACGGCGACTACGCGCGCGGGCGCGATCCATTGCACGGCCAGCTTCCGTTATGTGCGACCCACCAACGGCTCGCTGCCAACCTATGGCCCGCTCACGTGCCAGACCGTTTCCGGAGAAAAACTATGAACCGTTCCCAACATCGCCTCATGATGCTGTTCGCCAGCGTGCTGCTGTGCGTGGCGGCCACGTTCATGCCGGGCCGCGCCCAGGCGCAGACCTGCACGGCCAACGTCTCCGCGATGAACTTCGGCACGGTCAGCCCGATCACGCGCGCCGCCGTGAACGGCTCCGGCACGATCACCGTGACCTGCTACTGGACCGTGGTGTCGCTTTCGCCAACGGCGCTCGTGTGCCTGAATCTGAGCGCGGCGCAACCGCGTCTGCTGACCCAGTCGGGCGGTACGGCGACGATGCAGTACGACCTTTACAGCGATCAGGCGTATTCGATCTCGTGGGGTTCGACAGCGGCGGGGACCACGCCGATCTCCGTCAACGTTCAACAGCCCTTGCTCGGCACCAGCGCCTCGGTGACGATCCCGTACTACGGGCAGATTGCGGCGAACCAGCCCACGGTGCCCACAGTGAACAACGCGGACACGACCTATTCGCATACCTTCAGCGCGAGCGACAGCTCGCTCATGTACGGCTATTACCTGCTCGGCATTCTGGGCCCGCCTGGGTGCTCGTCGCTGACTTCGAGCGGCGGTGGACTGAACTTCACGGCGACGGCCAACGTCACCAACAACTGCAACATCAGCGCGAGCAACATCGTGTTCCCGGCGGCAGGCGTGCTTAAAAGCGCGTTGACGGCCACCGGCACGATTGCGGCGCAATGCACGAATGGCGACGCGTTCAGGATCAGCCTGAACGGCGGATCGAGCGCTCAGGTGAATGCGCGCACGATGGTGCTGTCAGGCGGCAGCGCCACAGTGGGCTATCAGATCTACACCGATGCAGCGCATACGACCTTGTGGGGCGATACGACCAACGGGACGAGTGCAGTTTATGGAACCGGTTCCGGTAATACGGCCTCCTTCACGATGTACGGCGTCGTGCCTGCGCAGAACACCCCTCAGCCTGGCAATTACAGCGACAGCGTGACCGCGACGATCAGCTTCTAGCGCGCTTTTTTCTTCGTACTTATCGGGTAATACCCTGGGATCTATTTCCCGTCCGTGAGGACTCTGGTATAAATGCGCTCCCAAGCTGAGTACGTTTTAGCACGGTAAAAATCCACGGTCTGCGACGCTCGTAAGCGAGCGGGCCGCAAGCGGTGAAGAGGAGTGCCATGGCGCGCGTGGTAGTGGTGGGCAGCATCAACATGGATATGGTCGTCACGACCGATACGTTTCCGCGACTCGGCGAGACGCTGTTCGGCACGCGTTTCGCGACCTTCCCGGGCGGCAAGGGCGCGAACCAGGCGGTGGCCGCCGCGCGTCTGGGCGCACAGGTCACGATGATCGGCTGCGTGGGCGACGATGCGTTCGGCGAGCAGATGAAGACCACGCTCGCGCGTGAAGGCATCGACATCGGCCATATCCGCACGGGCCAGGAAGCGACCGGCGTTGCGTCGATCACGCTCTCGGGCGGCGACAACGCGATCATCGTCGTGCCGGGCGCGAACAACGAACTCTCGCCCGAGGACATCGACCGCGCGAGCGAGGCGTTCGCCCAGGCCGACGTGATTCTCGCGCAACTCGAAGTGCCGCTCGACACCGTGCTGCACGCCGCGCGTCGCGCCCGCGAACATGGCAAGCCCTTCTTCCTCAATCCTGCCCCTGCGGTTGCGCTGAGCGAAGAACTGGTTTCGCTCACGACGCTCCTCACGCCGAACGAACACGAACTTGCGACCGCGTTGCAGACGCCTGCCGGCTGGTGGGCCGAAGTGCTCGCGCGCATGCCTGGCCGCATTGCAATGACGCATGGCAAGGACGGCGCGTACTACACGCAGGCCGACGGCACGCTCGTGCATCAAGGCGGCTTTACGGTCGAGGCGGTCGATTCGACCGGCGCGGGCGATACCTTCAATGGCGCGATGGCGGCGTTCTGGCATCTCGGCATTGGCGAGGCCGTGCGGCGCGCGAATGCGGCCGGTGCGCTCTCCGTGACGCGCGCGGGCGCGCAGGGCGGCATGCCCACGCTCGCCGAACTCGAACAGTTTCTGAATCAGCAGGCCCAGCCGTCGTAAGCCGGCAGCAAGAACGCAGCAAAAAGAAAGCGCAATGAAAAAGCAAGGACATCTGAACCGCGACATCGCCCGTGTGCTGGCCGGCATGGGCCACACCGACAGCCTCGTGATCGCCGATTGCGGCCTGCCGATTCCGGCGGGCGTGGAATGCATCGACGTGTCGCTCTCGCTCGGCGTGCCGGGTTTCTTCGACGTGCTCGACAGCGTGCTCGCCGATTTCAAGGCCGAGCGCGCGGTGTTCGCGAGTGAGGCGCAGACGCACAACGCGGCCGTGGTCGCGAAGGGCCGCGAGATGGCCGCCGCGCAGATCGTCATCGAAGAAGTGCCGCACGAAGAATTCAAGCGCCGCTGCCGCGAGGCAAAAGTGGTGATCCGCACCGGCGAATGCAGCCCCTATGCGAATGTGATCCTGCATTCGGGCGTGATCTTCTGAGAGGTCCAGGATGCAAGTGATGATGCAGGGCATCGGCAAGGCGTTCGGCCCGGTGCGAGTGCTCGAAGGCGTCGATTTTCATATCGGCGCGGGGGAAATCCACGCGCTGATGGGCGAGAACGGCGCGGGTAAATCGACGCTGATGAAAATTCTCAGCGGCGTGTATCAGGCCGACGCAGGCCAGATCCTCATCGACGGGCGCGCGGCGACGATCCGCAACACCGTGGATGCCGAACGCGCGGGCATTGCCATCATCCACCAGGAACTCAATCTCATCCCGCAATTGACGGTGATGGAGAATCTGTTCCTGGGCCGCGAGCCGCATCGCTTCGGCATGGTCGATACCGCGGCCATGCGCCGTGAAGCGCGCAAGTGGCTCGACAAGGTCGGCGCGCAGCGCATCGACCCGCAGACCGAGGCCGGTCATCTTTCGATCGGCCAGCAGCAGCTCGTGGAGATTGCCAAGGCGCTCTCGCTGAACGCGCAGGTGCTCGTGATGGACGAGCCCACGGCAGCGCTCACCAATCGCGAGATCGACACGCTGTTCGAGATCATGGCGTCGCTCAAGGCGAGCGGCGTGGCGATCGTCTACGTGTCGCATCGCATGGAAGAAATTTTCCGCATCTGCGACAAGATCAGCGTGCTGCGCGACGGCCACTTCGTGGGCGAGCGCAAGATCGCCGAAACGAATTTCGACGAAATCGTGCGGCTGATGGTCGGGCGCGAACTGGGCGAGCGTTTTCCGAAGCGTAGCCACACGCCAGGCGACGTGCGCATGCGCGTGAACGGTCTCGCCGACGAAGGCCATATCGCCGGCATCAGCTTCGAGGTGCGCGCGGGCGAAGTGCTCGGCATCGCAGGGCTGATGGGCGCGGGGCGCAGCGAGATCCTGCGCACGCTGTTCGGCGCGAATCGCAAGACCGCAGGCAGCGTCACGCTCGACGGTCAGCCGCTCGACGTGCGCGATGCGTCCAGCGCGATTGGCGCGGGCATCGGCTTCGTCACGGAAGACCGCAAGCGCCAGGGGCTCGTGCTCGGCATGTCGGTGCGTGAGAACGCCACGCTCGTGCATCTGGACCGCTACGCGAAGCTGGGCTTCGTGAGCGAGAAGGCCGAACGCGAGGCGGTCGACGGCCTCATCAAGCAACTGCGCGTGCGTACGCGCGATGCGGAACTCGACGTGAAGTCGCTCTCGGGCGGCAACCAGCAGAAGGTGGTGTTCGCCAAGTGGCTCGCGAAACCGCCCAAGGTGCTGCTGCTCGACGAACCCACGCGCGGCGTGGACGTGGGCGGCAAGGCCGAGATCTACACGATCATCAACCAGCTCGCAGAGCAGGGCGTGGCGATCGTGATGGTGTCGTCCGAACTGCCCGAGGTGCTGGCGATGAGCGACCGCATTCTCGTGATGCATCAGGGCCGCCAGAACGGCCTCTTCGACGCGGCTACGGCCACCCAGGAACAGATCATGACGGCCGCAGCCGGCGGTCAGGCATCGGCAGCAGCGGCGGCAGCGGCCTGAGCGCGGCGCGCGCTCACACCTCATTCCAGGCAACCAGCGAGACATTCCATGTCGCAACTCACCATGACCCCCAGCAGCCGGGCGACGCTGCAAAAGCTCGGACCGCTTATCGCGCTCCTGATCATCGCCGTAGCGCTGTCGATCGTGAGTCCGAACTTTCTCACGCTCGACAACCTGCTCAACGTGATGCGCCAGGCGTCCATCAATGCGCTGATCGCCTTTGGCATGACGCTCGTGATCCTGCTGGGCGGCATCGACCTCTCGGCGGGCTCGGTGCTCGCGCTGTCCTCCGTCATCATCGCCACGCTGCTCAGCTCCGGCACGAACGCGGTGGTGGCGACGTTCGCGGGCCTGCTCGCGGGCGGCGTGATGGGCCTTGCCAATGGCCTCGTCATCAGCAAGGGCAAGGTTGCGCCGTTCATCGCCACGCTCGGCTCCATGACGGTGCTGCGCGGCCTCGCGCTCGTCGTCTCGAACGGCAGCCCGATCAGCAGCTTCAGCAGCGACTTCTTCTCGCTGCTCGGCGGCGGTTATGTCGCGCGCCTCGTGCCGATTCCGGTCGTGCTGATGCTGGTGATGTTCGGCGTGTTCTGGGTGCTGCTGCGCAAGACCGTGTTCGGCCGCCATATCTACGCGACGGGCGGCAATGCCGAATCGGCCAAGCTCTCGGGCGTGAAGGTCGATCGCATCCAGTTGTGGGTCTACACGATTTCCGGCGTGATGTCGGCGCTTGCCGGTGTGGTGCTCACCTCGCGCCTGAACTCGGCGCAGCCGACCGCGGGCACGGGCTACGAGCTCGACGCGATCGCCGCCGTGGTGCTGGGCGGCACGAGCCTCACGGGCGGGCGTGGCTGGATCTTCGGCACGCTCGTGGGCGCGCTGCTGATCGGCGTGCTCAATAACGGCCTGAACCTGCTCGACGTGTCGTCGTTCTATCAGCAGGTCATCAAGGGCGGCGTGATCCTGCTCGCCGTGCTGATCGACCGCGGCAACAAGAAGTCGTCGTAACTCTGCTTTAAACGTATTTTCCGCATCGCGCGTTCGGCTCGCGCGATGCGTCGATATCAAATTGGTAGCAATCCTGAAGATTTTCGATCCACTCCCTATACATCAAAACGAGGAGGAAGACTATGCACAAGCCGTTCCAGCCGTCGCTGTCCAAACTGTTCTCGGCGCTCGTCGCCGGTTCGCTCGCTCTGGGCCTCGCAGCCTGCTCGAAGGAAGGTCCGGGCAGCACGCCGGCCGCGGACGCGGGCGCAAGCGGCGCATCGGCCGCCGCTCCCGCATCGGGCGCACTCACGGTGGGCCTGTCGATCTCGACGCTGAACAACCCGTTCTTCGTGTCGCTCAAGAAGGGCGCGGAAGATGAAGCGCAGAAAGACGGCGTCACGCTCATCACCGTCGATGCGCAGAACGACCCGGCCAAGCAACAGGCCAGCGTGGAAGACCTGATCGAGAAGAAGGTCAACGTCATCCTGATCAATCCGACCGATTCGTCGGCGGTGGCCAACGTGGTCAAGGAAGCGACCAGCAAGGGCATCAAGGTGATCTCGCTCGACCGCAGCGTGAACGGCGCAGAAGTCAGCTCGCATATCGCCTCGGACAACAAGGCAGGCGGCAAGATGGCGGCCGACTTCCTCGCCGACAAGCTGGGCGGCAAGGGCAATATCGTCGAACTGCAAGGCATTCCGGGTTCGTCGGCGGCCAACGAGCGCGGCGCAGGTTTCGATGACGAAATCGCCGCGAAAGGCGGCGTGAAGATCGCCACGAAGCAGCCGGCCGACTTCGACCGCGCCAAGGGGCTTTCGGTGATGGAGAACATCATCCAGAGCAACAAGGACATCCAGGGCGTGTTCGCGCAGAACGACGAAATGGCGCTGGGCGCGGTCAAGGCGCTCCAGGCAGCGGGCCTGAAGAACGTGGCCGTGGTGGGCTTCGACGCCACCGACGACGCGATCGCCGCCGTCAAGGGCGGCCAGATGGCGGCAACCGTGCAGCAACAGCCCGAACTGATCGGCCAGTATGGCGTGCAGACCGCGAAGAAGCTCGCGGACGGCCAGACGGTCGACAAGTTCATCCCTGTGCCGCTGAATCTCTACAAGCAGCAATAACACTGATGTGCATAAAGCGCGCCCCGTTTTACCAGGGGCGCGCCATTCTGTTGTACGCTCTCTTGCAGCCGCCTCGACGCAACGTACGTCGAGGCCGGTTCCGAATCATCCCCCAATCCCCCAAGCCAGCAGGAAGCCCCGCGTGTCCCAGTTCGAGCGTTTGACCATCGACGACATTGCCCGCCTCGCGGAGGTCTCGCGCACCACGGCCAGCATGGTGCTCAACGGCAATGCCGAGCGTTACCGTATTTCGGCGGCGACGGTCGAACGCGTCTTGCAGGTGGCGCGGGAGAATCACTTCACGCCCTCGCAGTCGGCGCGCTCGCTGCGCTCGCGACGCAGCAACACGATTGGCCTCGTGATCCCCGATCTCACCAACTCGGCGCACGCGGCGCTCGCGCAGGCGATGGAAACGCAATGCCGCGAGCAGTACCGCTATCAGCTGGTGATCGTGACGAGCGACGAAGACCCCGTGCGCGAGACCGAAGGCATCGCGCATCTGGTCTCGCATCAGGTGGACGGCGTGGTGGTGGTGCCGTGCACCGCCGACGCGCCGCGCTATGAAAAATGGGTCAAACGTTTGCCGCTGGTGTTCGCCGATCGTCGCGTGGAAACAAGCGCGATTCCCTATGTGGTGACCGACGCTACCGAAACCGTTGCGACATTGGTGGGCGAGACGCTAGCCCGTGGCGCGCGCGAAGTGGTGTATTTCGGCGGTCAGCCTGAACTCTCGGCAAGCCGCGATCGTCTTGCGGGTTATCGGCTTGCGCTGCAAGGCCACGGTATGACCGAGCAGCCGGACTGGGTGTTCCAGCGCGACTATCAGCGCGAGTCGGGTTATTCGCTCATGAAGGCATGGTTCGAAGCGCACGGGCGCTATCCCGAGGCGCTGTTCGCGGGTTCGATCACCTTGCTCGAAGGCGTGCTGGAATTCGTCAATGAAGCGCATGCGCTCGCGCAGTCGCCGGGCCGCATGATGACGTTCGACGATCATCAACTGCTCGACTGTCTGCCGCTGCGTATCGACGCCATCGTGCAGGACAGCGCGCAACTGGCCGCGCATAGTCTGCGCTGTGTATTCTCTCTGCTCGACGGCGACACGCCGCCCGAATCGCTACAGGTGCCCGCGCAAATTCACTACCGGCACAAGCGCTGAGCGTTCTTCGTATTCCTGATCAATGAAATTCAGACGTTGTCCGAACCGCCTGCCTTATCGGCGTTTTCGAGCGCCTTGAGTTCGCGGCGTTCCTCGTTGCCGCGCCGCGCACGCAAGCGCTGGCGTGACAGCACATGGATGATTTCGCCCGTGCTGGCCTGAGCGGGAATCTCGTTGCGAATCACGTTGGCTACCATCGGCAGGCCGCGACGCTGACGCTGTAGCGCACGCGCAATCGCGTTGCGGCAGGCCTGACCGTGGCAATCCCACTCGTCGCGCATCTTTCCGCAGTATTGGCATGGGTTCATCCATTCAGTGTAACCGGAATCGTCTGACGCTTTCGGGGCACGATCCCGCGCGCAATCCTGGCTGCAACGTGTGGATCGAGCCGCAGTATCATCGATTGCTGAACCCAAAGAGCGCATGCGACGGGAGTGTCAGATGACGATCGGCGTGGTCCTGTTCGACATGGAGGGCGTGCTCTCCCATTACGACCGTGCGGCGCGCGCGGCCCGTCTGGCGGAGCTAACCGGCACCACACCGGAGGCCGTGCGCGAAGCGATCTGGGATTCGGGCCTCGAAGCGCGCGCCGATGCAGGCGAACTCGCACCGGACGTCTACCTGCGCGCGCTCGGCGAATTGCTTGGCTGCGCGATGGACCGCGATATCTGGCTCGCGGCGCGCCAGGCCTCGATCACGCCGAACGACGCGGCGATCGCGCTGGCCGCGCGCGCGGCGCAGCGCTGCCGCATTGCCGTGCTGACCAATAATTCCCGCCTCGTCACCGATCATCTCGACCTGTTGAATCCGCCCGTCGCGCGGCTCTTTGGCGAGCGCGTCCATGCGTCGGCGTCGTTTGGCGCGGTGAAGCCCGCGGCGCGTGCGTATCTCGGCTGCATCGAGCAACTGGGCGCGACGCCGCCGCAAACGCTCTTTATCGACGATAGCGAGACCAACGTGCAGGGCGCGCGCGAGGCGGGGCTGCATGCGTGCTGTTTCGTCGATGTGGAGACACTGGAGCGCGACCTGCGCCGCTTCGGCGTGCTCGACGATTGAAGGGCACGCAAACATGAGCCGCCGCGTGGGGCCGCTATGATAGGCGCGCAACCGAGGAGAGACGCGCAATGATCGACCGCCGAAGACTTTGCATCAGGATGCTGCTGACCGTCGTGCTGGGCGCTGTGGCTTCAACGGCGTTCGCACAGACAGGCGGCACCGCGCCCATCGTCTACGTCAGCGATTTCGAACTGGACGATGCGAGCGTCACCGCCGATCAAAATCCAGTCGACAACACGCGCCGTTTTGCAGGCGGTTTGCTGCCCCGGCCGCTATTGCGTCGCGACGATCCGCATAAGCGCGCCAGCGACATCGTCGAGCAGATGGCGCAAAAGCTGGTCGCCGATCTGCAACACGCCGGTCTGGACGCACGCCGCCTGCCAGTTGGCGCCACGCCGCCCGCACAGGGCTGGCTTGTGCGCGGCGTGTTTCTCGATGTCGATGAAGGCAACCGTTTGCGGCGCGCGATCGTGGGCTTCGGCTCGGGCGCCACCGAAGTGGATCTGGCCGTCGCTATCGACGATCTCTCGAAGCAGGCGCCCGCGCCGCTGTACCAGGTTATCGAGAGCCACTCGAGCACGTCGAAGCCGGGCGCGGGGGCCGCCATCGCGCTCAATCCGTATGTCGCCGCCGCGAAGTTCGTGCTGGCGCGCGGCGACCAACGCAAGACTGTCGAGCGCGCGGCGGGCGAGGTTTCGGACGCGGTCGTGGCCCGCGTGAAGTCCGCGCAGTGAATCGACGTCACGCGCGGACTTTCATGCAACAGCCAGGCATCACGTACGCGCCGGAATCTCCAGCCCGCGCTTGACGGCCGGACGCGCGACGAACGCCGCGAGCACGCGTTGCACGTTCGGGAAGTCCTGGTAGCCGACCAGGTCGCCCGCCTCGTAGAAGCCCACCAGATTGCGCACCCACGGGAAGGTGGCGATATCGGCGATCGTGTAGTGATCGCCCATCAGCCACGCGCGGCCCGCGAGACGCTGTTCCAGCACGCCCAGCAGGCGGCGCGACTCGGCGATGTAACGATCGCGCGGGCGCTTGTCCTCGTACTCCTTGCCGGCGAACTTGTGGAAGAAGCCCACCTGGCCGAACATCGGCCCGATGCCGCCCATCTGGAACATCACCCACTGGATGGTTTCGTAGCGCTCGCGGCCCTCGCGCGCGAGCAACTGGCCGCTCTTGTCAGCCAGCCAGATCAGGATTGCGCCCGATTCGAACAGCGCGAGCGGCTCGCCGTCCGGGCCCTGTGGGTCGATGATGGCGGGAATCTTGTTGTTGGGATTGAGCGAGAGGAACTCGGGCGAAAGCTGATCGTTGGTGTCGAAACGCACCAGATGCGGCTCGTAGGCGAGCCCGGTTTCCTCGAGCATGATCGAGACCTTCACGCCGTTGGGCGTAGGCAGCGAATAAAGCTGGATGCGCTCGGGATGAAGCGCTGGCCACTTGCCGGAAATGGGGAAGGCGTTGAGATCGCTCATGGACGGTCCTGTAACGAGGCGGGATGAGGAGGGCGGCCCGCGCCGCGCGCGCCATGCGCGCGGTGCGGGAAACGCTCAGGCGGGACAGTGTAGAGGAAACGGCGCAAGTTCGCCGAGGGCGCTCGGGCCGTGGTCCTGCACTGTGCAGCCTCGCTGCTTGCTCCCTCGTTGCCGCCTTCGTTTGCGTCTTCACTCAGCCCTGCGGGATCAGCCCTTCCTCAACCATCGCGGCCTGCACGGCAGGACGGTCGAACACGCGCTTCTGGAGCGCCAGCACGGCGGGGAACGGCGAAAGATCGACGCCCACGTGGCCCGCCCAGTTGTTGACCGTGAAGAGATAGGCGTCTGCCGCCGTGAAGTGATCGCCGACGAGCCATGCGTGTTCGGCAAGCCGCTTGTCGAGCAGGCCATACTGACGCTGCAACGCGGCGATGGAGTCGGCGCGCACGCTATCGGGCGTGTTCGGGGCAAACAGCGGCGAATAGCGCTTGTGCACTTCGGTGCTGATGAAGCCGAGCATTTCTTGCAGGCGATAACGTGCGAGCGTGCCGTTGGCGGGTGCGAGGCCGCGCTCGGGATTCTGGTCGGCAAGATACTGCATGATCGCCGGGCCTTCGGTGAGGAGTTCGCCGTTATCGATTTCCAGCGCGGGCACCGAACCCTTCGCGTTGATCGTACGGAAGTCCTTGCCGCTGGCCGTGGATTTGTCCGCGAGATTGACCTTGTCGAGTTCGAGTGCGAGACCGGCTTCGCGCGCGACGATATGCGAGGCGAGTGAGCAGGCGCCCGGGAAGAAGTAGAGTTTCATCGTGAGTCCTGGTTTAACGGATGCACCGCGCGCAGCGAGAGGGGCGTGCGGGCTCACGATGTTAGCGTGGCTGCCAATCCTCAGTCCATATCGAATGACCCACGTATGACTCAACCGGGTGTTGGTATCGACTGTTGCAGGCTCAACAGATTCAGCGGCGCCACGCGGATCAACCCGGCGCGGGGGCTGTCGATATCGGCGATCAGCGTGAGCGAGAGCGAGACCGTAATGGGCAGCACGAACATCAGCACGCGCCGCCCGCTGTCGCCACGTGCGCCATAGCCCTGCATGAGGTTGCTGAAGAACGCGATGACGATCATGAGCACCCACACGGCCACGGGGATGCGGTTGATCCATGCGGCCTGCGTATAGCCTTGCGTGTTGAGCACGTCGTTCATGCCCGCGACGGCCAGCGCCGTGACCGGATTCGGCTGCGCCGCCGCGGCTTCGCGCGCGCTGTCCCAGAGTTGCGCCTGTAACGCGCTGGTGGTGCGATTGTTGGCATCGAGCGTGGCTTGATCGCGTGTCTGGTAGTACTCGATGCGCGCTTCGAGGTAACGCGCGAGCAGCGCCTTGGTCTTTGCCGCGTTCGCGCCGATCAGGTCGGCACGCAGATACTCGGTGCCGATCGCATTGGCTTCTTCTTCCTCATAGTTCTTGCGCTGGTCGTAGCGGCTCACCGCCATCGAGAGCGTGAAGCCGATCAGCAGCGCCAGCAGCGTGAGCGTAGCGCCTTGCACGACGTTGTAGTTCTCTCGCGCCTTCTCGGAAAGCGGCGCGCGCTTGTGCAACACCACCGCGCCGAGCGCGGCGGCGATCGGCAGGCAGATAATCAATATGAAGAACAGGACGAGCGGATGCTGAATCAGTTGCGTCATGATGGCTCCGGTGGCGAAGGCGCATGAACGGCAAGATCAATAGCGGGGAGTGCGAAATGTCGGTGAGGCCGAAGCGATTCTACGGCAATCGCTGCGTGCGCGACGCGGCGATGCTATACCGCGGCGTCCTGTGCCATCTCGTTCAGATGCACGGCGCGCAGGTCGTCGACGAACGCACGCTGGATATCGCCCGCATGCGGCGCGCGGCGCGTGACCATATGGAACGTCACGTCGTAGCGCAGCGCCGCCGGATTCACGGCGCGCAACAAGCCGCTTTCGACATAAGGCTTGGCGAAGTGCACCGGCAGATAGCCGAGGTGATGCCCCGAGAGAATCAGTAGCGCGACGGCCTCCATGTTGTCGGCGATGGCGGTGACGTTGCGCTCGTGGGTCGAATGCTGCGCCTCGGGCAGCGGATAGCTGCGCCATGCCCATTCGCAGGCGGCGGCTTCGTCGGCGCCCACGGCGTCGGGCTCGCCCGCGCGTGCGAACAGCGGATGGCGCGCGCCGCAATACGCGTACTGGCGCTCGATAAAGAGCGCGGTGTAATCGAGGCTTGGCACGCGGTGCCAGAAATAGCCGATGGCGATATCCACCTTGCCGTTGAGCACCTGCTCCTCCAGTTCCCCCGGCGAGCGGATCTGGATATTGAAGCGCACGGCCTGGTCGCGCTGGCGAAAGCGCGCGATGGCGTCGGAAATGCGCGCGTTCTGGCTGAACGGCGTGTGGCCGATCAGGCCCAGATTCAGTTCGCCAACCAGTTGACGGTCCATGTTCGCGGCCTCGGCGCAGAAGCTGTTGGCGGCAACCAACAGCCGGCGCGCCGACATCGCGAAGCGCTCACCCTTGGCGGTGAGCCTGAAGCCGCCGCGCCCGCGCTCGCAGAGCCGGAAGCCCACCCGCGTTTCGAGCGATGAGAGTTGCGTGCTGATGGTCGACTGGCCCACGTTGAGCGCCGCCTGGGCGGCGGTTAGCCCGCGTGCGTCGACCACGGCGAGGAAAACGCGGATCAGCCGCAGGTCGAAATCGGTCAGGTTGGCAAGCATGGGACACCTCTTACATTGATGCGGCTAGATGTAAACATCATCAGCCCGTCATTTTATCCAAAAATATTTCCCTCTAGCATTGCCAGCATTGGGTTTGCACCCACTGCTCCGATCGATGTTTACAGGGTTTTTACGGATATGAACGACTCCCACAACACCACGCTGAACCAGCCGCTGTCCGGCAACGCCATGCCGCGCTTTGGCGGTATCGCCTCGATGATGCGTCTGCCGATCGCCGAAACCAGCGCGGGGCTCGACGCTTGTTTCGTCGGCGTGCCGTTCGATCTGGGCACCTCGAACCGCAACGGCGCGCGCCTCGGCCCGCGCCAGATCCGCGCCGAATCGGTGCTGCTGCGACCCTATAACATGGCCACGCGCGCCGCGCCGTTCGATTCGCTCCAGGTGGCCGACATCGGCGACGTGGCGATCAATCCCTTCGACATCCACAAGGCCATCGCCGATATCGAAGCAGCCTACGACGGCATCATCGCGGGCGGCTGCAAGCCGGTCACGCTGGGCGGCGATCACACCATCGCGCTGCCGATTTTGCGCGCGATGCACAAGAAGTACGGCAAGGTGGGTGTGGTCCACGTGGACGCGCACGCCGACGTCAACGACACCATGTACGGCGAGAAGATCGCGCACGGCACGCCGTTCCGCCGCGCCGTGGAAGAGGGCCTGCTCGATTGCAATCGTGTGGTGCAGATCGGTCTGCGCGGCACGGGCTATCACGCCGACGACTTCGACTGGTGCCGCGATCAGGGCTTCCGCGTGGTGCAGGCCGAAGCCTGCTGGAACCGCTCGCTCGAAACGCTGATGAAGGAAGTGCGCGAGCAGATGGGCGATGGCCCTGTGTATCTGAGCTTCGATATCGACGGTCTCGACCCCGCTTTCGCACCGGGCACGGGCACGCCGGAGATCGGTGGCCTGACCGTTCCGCAGGGGCTCGAAATCATTCGCGGACTGCGTGGCCTGAACCTGGTCGGCGCGGATCTCGTGGAAGTCTCGCCGCCCTACGACCCGCAAGGCACGACCGCGCTGCTGGCCGCCAATCTCGCCTTCGAGATGCTGTGCGTGCTGCCGGGCGTGGCCTATCGCGCCTGAGCGCCTGAGCGAGCCTGCGCTGGCGGATCGAAACGATTCGATTCGCCATCCGAAATAAAAAGACATAACCAGACGAGATTCCCCGGAGAGTGTTCATGAGCGAGACCGAACGCGACACTGAAAAGCAGGTGCTGGCGGCTGCCGACGCCCTGATCGACGCTTTTGCGCGTCACGCGCGCGACGCCTATTTCGCGGCCTTCGCGCCCGACGCGAGCTTCATTTTCCATCACGTGAGCGAGCCGCTGCCGACGCGCGCGGCCTACGAGGCGCTGTGGCGTCAGTGGGAGCGCGAAGACGGCTTTCGCGTGCTGGGCTGCGAGTCGCGCGCGCGCAGCGTGCAATGCATGGGCGACGTGGCGCTGTTCGTGCACAACGTGCGCACGCGTGTGGCGACGCATGCGGGCAGCGAAACGCTCGACGAACGCGAGACCATCGTGTTCGCGCGGCGCGGCGATCAATGGCTCGCGGTGCACGAACATCTCTCGCCGCACGCCTGCGTGGCGGTGCATGACGAAGTGAACGAAGGCGAGGTGTGCGCATGAAACGCGAAGCTTCTTGCGCTGTGACGCTGGCGATCGAGCCGGGCGTTTTTATCGACGGCGCGTGGCGTCAGGGTGAGGCCGCGCCGCTCGAACTCGTCGATCCGTGCAGCGCGCAGCCGTATGCGCGCGTATCCAGCGCTTCGGCCGCTGATGTCGACGAAGCCGTTGCCGCTGCCACGCGTGCCTTGCGCGCCTGGCGCACCACGCCCGTCGCGCAACGCGGCGAGCGACTGGAGCGCATCGCGCAAGGCATCGAAGCCCATGCGCGCGCGCTGGTCGATCTGCAGATGCGCTGCAACGGCAAGCCGCGTTTCGAAGCCGAACTCGATGTGAGCGACGCCGCCACCACCTTCCGTTATTACGCGCAGTTGTGCAGCGAAGGCCAGGTGGCTGAAAGCACGCCGGTCGCCTTGCCCGATGCCGCCTTCGAAGCCGATGTTCGCCACGAGGCCGTGGGCGTCTGCGCGCTGATCGTGCCGTGGAATTTCCCGCTCGTGACGGCGGCGTGGAAGCTTGCACCCGCACTCGCGGCGGGCTGCACGGTGGTCATCAAGCCTTCGGAATTGACGCCGATGGCCGAGCGCGCGCTCGTCGATATCGTCACCGCTGCCGAGGTCCCCGCAGGCGTGGTGAATCTGGTCGTGGGTGGTCGTGACGTGGGCGCTCAACTGGCCTCGCATCGCGGCGTCGCGAAGGTTTCGTTTACCGGCAGCACAGCGGCGGGCCAGGCGGTCATGCGCGCCGCTGCCGAGCGCATGCAGCGCGTCTCGCTCGAACTGGGCGGCAAATCCGCGCTGATCGTATTCGACGACGCCGATCTTGACGAAGCGGTCGAACTCGCGTTCAACGGCGCGTTCTTCAACGCGGGGCAGATGTGCTCGGCCACGTCGCGTGTGCTGGTGGCGCGCGGTTTGCACGATGCGTTCGTGGAAAAGCTGGTGGCGTTGGCGCGCAGCGCCGTGGTGGGTGCGCCGCACGAAGCTGACATGCGCGTTGGCGACGTGCGTGTCGGGCCGCTGATCAGCGCGGCGCAGCGCAAGCGCGTGCTCGACCTGCTGGCGCGCGGCAAGGAGCAGGGCGCGCGTCTGAACTGCGGTGGCGCTTCGGCAACGCAGCAGGAAACCGGCTTTTTCGTGGCGCCGACGGTCTGCACGAATGTCGCGCCCGACAACGTGCTCTGGCGCGAGGAAATCTTCGGCCCGGTGGCACTGGTTCGCGCATTCGATACGGAGTACGAAGCCATTGCGCTTGCCAACGACAGCGACTACGGACTCGTCGCCACCGTGGTGACCGCTGACGCCGCGCGTGCCGCGCGCGTTTCGGACGCCTGCGAAGCGGGCACGGTCTGGGTCAACGCACCGCAGGTGATCTTTCCGCAAACCGGTTGGGGCGGACGCAAGCTAAGCGGCCTTGGCCGCGAACTGGGGCCCTGGGGCGTGCGCGCTTACCAGGAAATCAAACATGTCATCCGGGCGCGCGTTGGCGCGGCTCATCCGCAGCAGTTGTAACGCACGGCCGTAACGCACTGCGCTTCACACGGAATCCAACAGTAACCCCGCATGGGGCCTGAGTCGGGGCGAACGCCCGGGCTCCGGTCGACAGGAAGAGACAGATGAGCACCGACAACGTCAATGGCTGGGCACCGCCCGCCGCCGCGCCGGCTTCGGCGCCCGAAAGCGGCGAAGCCCGCAACGCCGCCTCCGGCAAGTGGCGCAAGATCGAGGTCCGCTCGATCGATTACGTTCCCGCGCACGAACGCCACGGCAGCGTGGCCGGGCAGGGACCGTTCTGGTTTCTCGGCAATTTCCAGTTCTTCACGATCGCCATTGGCTTCGTGGGACCGAGCATGGGTCTCTCGCTCGGCTACACGATTCTCTCGGGCGTGCTCGGCATTCTGTTCGGCACGCTGTTCATGGCGTTTCACGCCTCGCAGGGCGCGCACCTCGGCCTGCCGCAGATGATCCAGTCGCGCGCGCAGTTCGGCTATCGCGGTGTGGTGCTGATCCTCATCGCCACGCTGTTTACGTTCATCGGCTTCAATGTGGTCGATACCGTGCTGATGGCGAGCGGCGTGAAGGGTATCTTCGGCTGGTCGCCCACACTCGTGACCATCGTGACGGCGCTGATCGCACTGGCGCTCGCCATCTACGGGCACGACTGGCTGCATCGCGTGTTCAAGTGGCTGCTGGTGGCAAGCCTGCCGCTCTACGTGCTGCTCACGCTGTGGATCATGTTCGGCGCAGCAGGTGTGAAGCCGAGCGTCGCGCATGTGGGCGGTTTCTCGCTCGTCGCCTTCGCTGCGCAGTTCGCCGCGAGCGCGAGCTACAACATCACTTACGCGCCGTATGTGTCGGATTACTCGCGCTATCTGCCGCGTGACACCAAGCCGCGCGCGATCATTGCGGCCGTGTTTATCGGCGCATCGGCATCGGCGATCTGGCTGATCGCGCTGGGTGCGTGGCTCGCGACGCGTCTGGGTGCGTCCGATGGCCTCGTCGCGCTTTACGACGCGGGCAACGCGATGTTCCGCGGTTTCGGCGTGCTGATCTCGCTGGCCTCGGTGGGCGCGATGGTCGCGACGATGGGCCTGAATGCCTACAGCGCGATGCTCACGGTGGTCACGGCGGTGGACTCATTCAAGCCCGTGCGGCCCACGTCGGCGGTGCGTGTGGTGACGGTGCTCGTGCTGGGTCTCGTGTGGGTGGTGATCTCGCTGGCGCTCTCGGGCAATGCCATCGACATCCTGTTCGCGGCGCTCACGATCATGCTGTATCTGCTGGTGCCCTGGACCTCGGTGAACCTCGTCGACTTCTTCTTCGTGCGACGCGGCCACTATGCGATCACGCAACTCTTTACGCCGAACGGTCTTTACGGTGCATGGGGTGCGCGCGGACTGATCGCCTACGCGGTGGGCTTCGCCTCGACGGTGCCGTTCTTCGTGCTGCCGGGCATTTACACCGGCCCGCTGGCTGCGCGTATCGGCGGCGTGGATGTGGCCTGGGCCGTTGGTTTGCTGGTGTCGGCGGTGGCGTATCTGATCCTCGCGCGTTCGATCGACGCGGAGGGTGAACGCAAGGCGGTGCTGCAAAGCGAGCGTGAAATTGCGCTGCTGGATGGCGCGGCAGAGCGCTCGCACTAACACAGCGGTTGTCTGCAAACAAACGCGGCGCACGCCTTCCAGCGTGCGCCGCGTTTTTTACGTCTATCTCAAGCGCTGGCGCTTAGCCCTGCTTCCAGAGCGTGCGGCCCCAGAACGTGAGCGTGCGGTCCCATGCACGCTGCGACCAGACCGGGTCGAACTGCGTGTGCGCGATGCGCGTCGGGCCGACTGCCGTTTCGTTTGCGAACGCATGGTAGGCGAGGTAGCGGTGAAACTCGACACTCACGCCGCCATCCTTCAGCTTCTTTTCCAGCTCATCGACGGTTTCGAGCTTGAAGAACGCATCCTGCGTACCCCAATGGCCGAGCACCGGCACGGTGATCTTGCTCGCATCGAGATATTCGAGCGGAGGGAAGCCGTACCACACCACCGCGCCCGAAAGGTCAGGAATCTGGTTGACGGCCAGCAGCGTGAGCGCGCCGCCCATGCAGTAGCCGGTCACCCCGATACGGTCGGTCAGCGTGCGGAGATGGTCGACAGCGCCTCGAATGTCTTGCGAAGCCGCGTCCCCGAAATCGAGGCCCGTCATCAGGTGGTGGGCTTCTTCTTCCTCGACGGTGCTCTTGCCGCGAAAGAGGTCGGGCACGAGCGCGTAGTAGCCAGCTTGCGCGAGGCGGTCGGCCACGCCACGGATCTGGTCGTTCAAGCCCCACCATTCCTGGATCACGACGATGGCGGGCGCGCCTTCGGTCTTTTCAGGCGTGGCCAGGTAGCCCTGGAGCGATTTGCCGTCGGGGCGGTTGAAACTGATCATGGAGCCGGCGGACTGTTTCATGATGATTCCTCGGAGGATCGGTCGATCGGTTGAAGGGAAAAGAGCAAGCCGTAGCATAGCGCCTGAGCGGCGGCTTTGCTCGCAGGCGCCAAGCCGATGCGACGCTATTCGCCGATGAGGTGCAGCACGACTTCGCGCGCCTGCGCGTGCCGGCGGTGCTCGAACAGATAAATGCCCTGCCACGTGCCGAGCAGCGGCGCGCCACGCTCGACGGGAATCGACAACTGCGTCTGCGTGAGGGCGGTGCGTAGATGCGCGGGCATATCGTCGGGGCCTTCGGTGTCGTGCTCGTAGCGCTGCGGGTCTTCGGGCGCGAGTTCGTCGAAATAGCGCTCGATGTCGCGGCGCACCGAGGAGTCCGCGTTCTCCTGAATCAGCAGCGATGCCGAGGTATGGCGGCAGAATAGCGTCAGCAGGCCAGTGTCGATGCCGCTTTCGCGCACGAATGCGCGAACTTGCTGGGTGAATTCGACAAGGCCGCGAGCGCGCGCGTGGACGTGCAGATGATGAAGGGTCTGGCGCATGGTGGGGGACTCCGGTGTCGTGGCGGCGGCGAGTGGCGCGCCTTCTGGCGCATTTTACGGCCCCGCACGCGAAGCGGCCCAGGCTGGTAGGATACCGGCCTCGTCTGGGTTACAGCCGCGGTTGCAACCCGATTACCGCCCAAATCAGGAGTATGTCGTTGAATCTCACCCGCTTCGCCAAGGCCCGCCACGCCACCAAGGCTTTCGATTCCGCCCGCAAGATTCCCGCAGCCGTCATCGATGAACTCAAGGAACTGATCCGCTTCAGCCCGTCGTCGGTGAACTCGCAGCCCTGGCACTTCGTGGTGGCCGAAAGCGACGCCGCGCGCGCACGCGTCGCGAAGTCGATGCAGCCGGGTTACGCCTATAACGAAGCGAAGGTCACGCGCGCCTCGCACGTCATGGTGCTGTGCGTGCGCAAGGACATGGACGAAGCGCATCTGAACGCCGTGCTGGCGCAGGAAGAGACCGATGGCCGCTTCGCCAGCGCCGAAGCGAAGACGACCCAGCAGAACACGCGCGGCTTCTATGTCAACCTGCATCGCGAACGCGACGATCTTTCGGCGTGGATGGAAAAGCAGGCGTATCTGGCGCTGGGCACGCTGCTGATCGGCGCGTCGACGCTTGAAATCGACGCCTGCCCGATGGAAGGTTTCGATGCCAAAGTGCTCGACGAAGAGCTGGGTCTTGCCGAGCGTGGCCTCACGGCAATCGTGGTGGTGGGTCTCGGCTACCGCAGCGACGACGACTTCAATGCGAAGCTGCCGAAGTCGCGTCTGACCACGCAAGCGGTCTTCACGGAACTCGCTTAAGCGTCCGCGCGTACGCCGCCTGCGCGGGCGGCGTACGACGGTTCGGCGCGCTCGTGTAATATCGTCGCTTCCCGTGACGTGCAGGAGCGTTCAGAGTATGCAGGGCATCAAGCGCCGGATCGTCTATCTCACGCTGTTCGAGGGACTCGCGATCCTCATCACCAGTACGAGCTTTGCCTCGCTCTCGGGCAGCGGCATGGACCGCGCGGGAGCGGCGGCCGTGTTCTCGTCGATTATCGCCGTGGCGTGGAACGCGCTCTACAACTGGCTGTTCGAACGCTGGGAAGCGCGCCAGACGAAGCGTGGGCGCAGCCCTTTGCGGCGCGCCATGCATGCGCTCGGTTTTGAAGGTGGCCTGGTGATCTTCCTCGTGCCGATGATTGCCGTCACGCTGCGCCTGCCGCTCGGCCAGGCCTTCGTCATGGACATCGGGCTGACGGTGTTCTTTCTCGTCTACGCGTATATCTTCAATCTGATCTTCGACGCGGTGTTCGGCCTGCCAGCTTCGGCCATGCCGTTGCCGACCAAAACGCCAGCGCCTTAAAACGGTGCGGTGTAATCGACCGTGTTTGCTGTCGCGGTTCGGTGCAAGGATTGTAGTTTGCAATCCTGATTAATTCTTGCGCTGAAACGATGTTGTTGCGCAGCGACTTGACGGGGGCGCGGCCCCCGTCGTCACAATGCACCTGGATTACTTCGCGGCGTGATGCTTGTGGTGGGTGTACGACTTCTTGCCATGCGAGTGCTTCGCGCCGTGCGAGTGGTGGCTGGTCTTGTGAACAGCCGGTGCAGACTTCATCGTGGCCGAACCTTCGTCGAATTGCACGCTTGCCGGTTGCGCCTGCACGTTACGTGCGTGGGCTTCGACCTGTGCGGCGCGTGCCGGGTCCTGGCTCATCTGGACGCCGCTATTGGCGTCCTGCGCCGAGGCGATGCTCGCGAGCGCGGACAGGGAGACCAGAACGGCGATGGCTGACTTCTTCATGTGATTCCTCTTGATCGGTGTTGGCTTGACGGATCGACGCAATGCGCGCCTGCGCTGATAAACGTGCCGTCAAGCGCCGCCGTTGACGGCGCCGCGAGGAGTTGACTTTTCTTTACAACGTGGGGCGGGGGTGCAGCCGTCATGCTGTTTCACCACTGATATATCAAAGTCGGCCAGCACGCAGGAGTTGTTGCGTGATGATGTCGACCGCAGTCGCGATTACTCGTAGGGCTTCTTTCTCACGAGCCGATTCTCGGACCGGAGCGGATGCTATGCGCGACAGGCCCATTTTCTCCACGGGATATGTTCGCGAAGTATTGGCTGCGGGAGCTGGGCCGGCTGGCTGAGCGCACCATCAGTGATCACGCATACCCAGGGGCAGGGATGAGGCGTGCCGCTAGAAACTGGCTCGAATAGCCGTCAGCCGCTGATCACGATTCATTTTTCTGATCGACCGCAAACTTTCCCCTTGGCTTTGAGCGGCAGGTCAGTTGCTGCATCACATAATCAACCGTCGGTCGACATGTCATTCATCCAATTCAATCTGCATAACTAAGTATATTAACGGGGGTAATGATGAACCCGGAATTTCTCGGCTATTACCAGAAAGAACTGTCATACATGATGGCGTCTTTCAAGGTATTCGGAATCGAATATCCGAAGATTGCTGCACGGCTCGGAGTGCAGGCGGGCGAAGTGGCCGACCCCTACGTGATGCGCCTGATCCAGTCGGCAGCATTCGTCAACGCGGGCTCGCAGATGCATATCGACCAGTTTGCGCAGTGTATTCCAATGAGCCTGCTTGACGGTGTGGATATCAACTACACCGCGCCGCAGCCCTCGGCAGGCGTGGCGCGTTTTCGGCCCGACCCCCAGGCGGGACATATACCTCAGGGGCGGGTGCTGCCCCGTGGCACGCGGTTGACGATGGGACCGCCCGAGGCCGGGCGGTCGGCGTGTGTATTCCTCACGACCCAGCCCGTTACGATTTTCCCGGTGGAACTCCAGCGCGTGAAGCCCACGGGTATCCCCGCCGATATCCCGGCGCTCTACCACTATGTCCAGGGACGCCAGGAGGCATCACGCGTGCGTGGTGCGCTGCGCCTGCGCCTGGCGACCACGAACGGCGCGGCGTTTTGCCAGCTCACGGGGCTGGACGATCTGCCGTTCTACCTGTGCGGCAAGGAGGCGTTGGCCTCGCAACTCTTCGAGCTGATCCATACCAGTGTGATCGGCATCGTCCTGGGCGTGCCTGGCGAGTTCGAGAAGGGGGACCTCCACGGCATGCGCTTTCCCGGCAGGCCCGCCATGTCCGTGCGGCACGAGGGGCTGGAGCCGGAACACAGCCTGCTGCGGCCCACCTCGGAAAGATTTCATGGGCACCGGCTGGTGCATGAGTTCTTCATGCTCCCGCAGCGCTATGGCTTCTTCACGATCACGGGACTGGCAGCGGGTCTGAAACACATCGAGGGCACCGTGGTGGAAATCGTGCTGCTGCTCTCGCGTGAGGTTGCTATGCTCGACCAGGAGATCGATGCGTCGGATATGGCCTTGTACTGCTCGCCCATCACCAACCTTTTCCCCCTCACACCCGAGCGGACTGCCATTGATCCTGACAAGCGTGAGCATCCTGTCAGGCCTGTGCTGGACGACACCATGGATTTCGAGGTGCATTCCGTGGACCGGGCAGAGGGACAGGTGGATGAGAATGCGCCCCCCGTCGATTACCAGCCGTTCGACGCGGCGATTCCAGACGACACCCACCCCGATCCCCATTACTTTTCCCTGCGGCGTGAACTGGAAGTGGCTGCGGACAACGAGCGCCGCTACGACACCCACCATGAGTTCGTGCGCACGCACACCCGGATGGTGCTGTTCGGATCGGATCGACAGCCGGACAACAGCGGCATGACCTTGCTGGCGCTCGACGCCTGGCTGACCAACGGGGACCTGCCGTGCGTCCTGCCGCGCAACGGCCTGACCGACCTGAACGTGAAGGGGGCCAAGGCGGTGCAGGGCGTAGGACTCGTGCGGGGTCCAACTGCGCCACGGCCGCCGCTGGCGCTCGGCAACCGCGGCTTGGCCGCGTGGGCACTCCTGCGCCAGCTTCACCTGGAACTGGCCGTGTTCGATGACCCCTGGCACGAGCCGAATCCCGGTGAAGGGCTGCGTCTCATGCTGCACCCGTATCTCGCCGCCGGCGAGCCACTGATGGCGCGCTACCTGGAGAGCCTGGTGGGCGCGAGCGTGAAGGTAGTTCATGCGATGCACCTGTGGGTGCAGAACCTGCATCTGACGCGTGGCATCGAGGTGACGCTCACGTTCGATGAATCGAGGCTCGATGGCCTGTCGCCCTTCGCGTTCGCACTGGTGCTGGAGCGCTATGTTGCGCGCCACGTCTCGGAGTTCTCCTTTACCCGCACTGTGTTCTGCACCCTTCAGCGCGGAACGGTGTTCACCTGGCCGACGGGTAACGGTACGCGGGCCGCATTCTGATGGAGGTTCATGAATGACATGGAATACGCAGACGCGTGTGCTGGAGGTCGTCAGCGACGCGATTCCCGAACACTACGGGAAGAAAATTTTTGAGGTGCAGCGCTGCAAAGGGGTGGACAAGCTCGGCCGTCTCTTTGACTACCAGATCGACGTGCGGACCATCGAGGCGAACGGACTGTATGTCCAGGACATGGAGAAGCTGGTTGATGTCAACAAGATGGTGGGCCGCAAGCTGACAGTGTGCATTGCCATGGAAGGCAACGGCACGTCGGCGGACGGCGAGGTAAACGTCGGAGCCGGAGTGCGTGAAATCACTGGCGTCATCTCGCGATTCGAATGCATGGGCGCGGACGACCGGCGGATGTACTACCGCATCCGGCTGCGATGCCTGCTCTGGCTCGCGACCCAGAACCGTAACAGCCAGAAGTTCCTGGACATGGATGTCTGCGAGATATCTTCGGCGATCCTGAAGAAGTACCCGATGCAGGTTCGATGGGACAAGGTGATTGGTGCGGGCGATGGCGAGCGGCGCTATCCGAAGCGGGACTACCAGCGGCAGTTCTGGGAGTCGGACTGGGAATTTCTGAATCGCATCTGGCAGGAGTGGGGGCTTTCCTTCTACTGGGAGAGCGGCACGCTGGTGATGATCGACAACCACGCTTACCCCGGCCAGGACCCGGCCTACAAGACGGTGCGCTACATGGAGCGTGGCGGGCAGCGCATTGACGAAGAGCACATCCACAAGCTGAAGTATTCGCGCAAGCTGACAACGGGTGCGGCGGAAGTGGTCGATTACGACTACACCATTGGCGATGACGACCAGTTTGGGACCAGGGTGTCCCGCCCCAGCGACGCCGCGAACGACAACGCGGTGGAATACACGTGGGCCGATTTCGCGCAACCGCTGCAAGGCGAGATGGGGCTGAATGCCCAGCGCAACGATCACGAGTTCGAGGGCAGTCATCTTGCACGCGTGCGGGCCGACGCGCATCGCAGCAAGTCACTTGTCATCACGGCGAAGGGGAACCTGCGCGGGGTTGCGACGGGGCGCCAGATCATCATCACCGAGCATCCGTTCAGGCCGGTCAACCGCAAGTACGTGGTGACGGGCACAAAGATCGACTTTACGAACAATGCTTCGGTCACGCAGGGTGGGGAACAGCAGCGGGAGTATGCCTGCAGGACCGAATTCACGGCGATTCCGTCGCCGTACTACTACCGCATCCCGCTGAAGGCGAAAAAACCACGCGCGTTTGCGGAGACGGCCATCGTGACGGGCTACGAGCGTCACAGCGGTGTGCTGACCGATGCGATGGGGCGCGTGCGCGTGAAGTTCAGCTGGGACCAGTGGAGCAAGCGTGACGAGGATGCGTCGTGCTGGGTTCCGCTCATGCAGGTGTGGCAGGGCACGCGGTATGGCGGCATGTGGATTCCGCGCGTGGGCGATCACGTCTATGTTGGCTACATCAACATGGACCCTGACCGGCCCTTCATCCTCGGCAGTCACACCACGAATGACAACATGGTGCCGTGGGACCTGTACCGGAACCATGCGCTTGCGGGCTGGCGTAGCCAGGACCTGAGCGGCCCGATGAAAGGTGCGAACGCCGTGATGACGGATGACACACCCGATCAACTCCAGGTGCAGGTGACGAGCGACCATGCCAATTCGCGGTTCGTGGCGGGCTACAACGTGCGCATCGACGGGGACTACGGCCGCGCGCAGGCGCGGGGAGTCGGCATCGAGATTGCCACCGACGCAAACGCCGTTATGCGTGCACCCGGCATGCTGATTACGACCGAAGCCCGCAAGGGAGCGACGGCACCGATGAAGGACATGGGCGAGACGGTGGCGCGTCTGACGGCAGCTCGTGAACTACAGGAAAGCCTGCTGCAGCAGGCACAGTACCAGGACGCTCAACAGGCAGGTACAGACCAGGCTGAAATCTCAGAAGCATTGAAGGCGCAGAACAATGCCATCAAGGGTGGGGCGAGAACGAGTAGTAACAAGTTTCCGGAGCTTTCAGAACCGCAACTTGTACTGGCAAGTGCCGCTAGTACGGCATTGACTGCGGAACAAAGTACACACATTGCCAGCAACGAACATCTTGCGTTGACGACGGGGCTGAGTGTAGGCATCGCGGCGGGTAAGTCGTTGCTTGCATCAGTACAGGAGCGATTTAGCGTCTTTGTACAGCGCATGGGTATCACGATGATTGCGGCGGCCGGGAGAATCTTGTTTCAGTCCAAGACGGACGGCATGAGCCTGCTTGCACAGAAGATGATCGAGATTGTTAGTGCGCAGGGCGTGATCAACATCAAGACCCCGAACGAGATCACCCTGAACGCTGGCGGTACGCAACTGACGTTGAATGCGAGTGGTGCGTTCATTCATACCGATGGTCAGTGCTTGATTCATTGTGCAGATTTTGATACGCCGGGGCCTGAAAGCAAACCCCTTGAGATGCCAAAAAAACCGCATGATGAGCAATTTACGCTCGTCAACAAGGCGACCGGGAAACCTCTGGTTAACATGAAATATAAGGTCGTAAAAGAAACCGGAGAGGAAATTGAGGGCATCACTGACGCCGAAGGAAAGACCATGCGCGTGATTACCCACGGTGCTGAACAACTTATGATTCATTTGATTCATTGAGGCTAATTTCCATGAGTGATACGGAAGTAACACCGGTCAGTACGCCTACTGCCCAGGCTTCCCCTTTATCTACTTCGGTTGGTTCGGCTGTTTCCAACCCGCACCCAGCGTCGAATGTCGTGGTTCCCGTGGCAGATATTGCCTTGAGATGGGATATTCAATTAAATCTGTTTGGTGATAATTTACCTATAATTCCTTCTGCGTCTCATGTGCAGAATGGCAGAATACTTTATCAATATAAAATAAAGATTACGCTCACGCAGGTGGCGGATGGTGGTGCGGTCTCAGGTAAATCTGTGAAGATTAAAAGTAATCGTGGAGGAGACGTAATACTGCCTGATGTTGTATCGAGTGGGGCTGATGGAACTGCAATTATTACGCTTGAGAGTCGAAGTTCGGGCGATCTTTATCTTTGGGTTGAAAATTCTGACATTACCGCAGAGCATCTGTCTATTAGCCTCAAAGACGCATGGTATGAAGGGACATTTCTTATCACCGGATACCATGTCTGTAATGAAGAGGATTTTAGTGGCCAGTTGGCAAATGGCAATGGATTGAGTAGTCAGCATAGGTGGAATTTTCTTTACAAGGCCACTGGTGTAATCATGCAGGGTACAGGTAAGGCGTTGAATGGAAGATATGTTAGATTCGTTTCTATGAATACTACATGGGTTTTAAATAGCAATGGAAATCGTGATTACATTCAAAACCCTTCTCAGGTTAATTTCGCATACTCGGACAGTGTTCTTGGTGCCTTTGGTCCAGTAACGGAAAATCATTCAATTGCAGTGGATCGGAATGTTATACCGCCGCGATCCCATGTTCAAATAGATGGTGTTGGGGATAGGTATGCTGATGATCGCGGCAGTGCTATTGTCGGTCATCATGTTGATAATTTCTTGGGAGCAGGAAACGCAGTAAAGCAGGCTTGGATTCAGGGGGAAATAAACGGAACTCAGCGTCGTGTTAAGTATATTGGGGGGTAGATATGAGGAAGATGGTTGTTGTTTTTTTTGCTGTATTTTCATTGTCTTTTTATGCGATTAATTGCATCGCGGACGGTTCTGTAAGTTTTTCATCAGATATTGTTCCAATTTTAAATGCTCGTCCTTTTTTTGAAAAATTTATAGAGAAAACATTTTCTGTTTCCGATGTCGGTTGGGGTGTCAGAATAGATGGGCCAGTTATGCCTCATCTTGGAGGCGCGCGCATGGGGCCGTATAGTTTTAATGCTATTTGGCATAACGCTGATGGGGATGTGCCGGTGGTGTTAAAAATAAACACAGTAACCAAATTTTTCGATATTCTACACCGCGAAATTTCTGGTGGTGATTTGAGCGAAGCTAGGTCCATTGAAGAAGTATTGGATTCCATCGAAATAGACCCACAGCCGAATCGAGGTTCAGTAAATTCACAAAGTACGAGTGAGGGCGGTAAATGAAGGATGTAATTCGTCTTGGTGATACAACAGATCACGGCGGTGAGGTTATCACTGGATCGCAGTGGATGAAGTTCCGAGGGATATCTGTTGCTCGCCTTGGTGACCAGGTGACGTGTCCGCAGCATCCTGACACAAGCCCAAATGTCATTACAGAGGGCGATCAAAAATTCAAGGATCACGGCGTACCCGTCGCGCGTCATGGCCACCACGCCACGTGCGGGTGCAGTCTGATCTCTAGCATCACGTGACCAGGCGGGCCGCGTGGGTACGCGGCCCCTTTTCTGCGAGGTGTGTTTGTGGAACGTGCAGCACGCAATATTGGAATGTCGGTACAACTGATTGATGATCTGGTGGACAAGCCGTGGAATCATGGATTCTTCTCACTCCTGCGCCGCCTCAACGCCAATCCTGCCATCGATCTCGTTGGCACGGCGCTGCGTCCGCAGAACGAAACATTTCGCGTCGGCCAGAAGCCCACCCTGATTTTCGCGCCCAGCGAGGTTGCTGAAGCCTCGGTCAAGGACGGCAAAGTGCACATGCGGATCTACAGTCAGGGAATGCTTGGCCCGAATGGCCCGCTGCCCATCCACATCACGGAGATTGCGCGTGAGCGTGAAGAGTTACGCGGCGATACCACGCTGTCCAGTTTTCTTGATATCTTCCATCACCGTTCGTTGACGATCCTGTTCCGCGCCTGGGCGAACGCGCAGGCCGTGGTGAGTCTTGACCGTCCGGATCGTGACCATTTTTCGTTCATGTTCGGCTGCATGACTGGCGTGTCGCCACGGCGGGACCGCACCGTGGCACTGCCCGCGCACGCGCGCCTGGCTGCGTCCCCTCTCCTGTTAAACGAGCGCCGCAATTCTTCCGGGCTGTGCCAGTGGATCGGCCATCATTTTGACGTGCCCGTGGAAATGGAAGAACCCCGGATGTACTGGGTCGAACTGCCACCGGAACTTCAATGCCGCTCGGGTGAAGAACATATGACCCTGGGTGGCGGGGCGATGCTGGGCGAATACGTACCCTGCATGACACAACGCCTGTGCCTGATTCTCGGGCCGCTCGACATCGATACGTACCACCGCTTTACACCGCGTGGCGAGGACCTGTTGCGACTCGTGGCGATGGTGCGGGCGTATCTGGGGCTGGAGTTCGGGTGGGAGCTGGAACTACGGATCAAGCCGAATCAGGCGACGCCCGTGGAACTGGGGGACAACCAGCAACTCGGCTGGACCTCTTGGCTGGGTGAGTCGCCCAACGACGAGCCGGTTGTGGGCATGCGGTTCGAGCCGGAACTGTATGTCGATCAACTGGTGCGAAACATGAAGAAGGAGCCGTAACCGATGAACATTGACGTACTCGAAGAGTTGTGGCGAGAGCTTGGCCCCATGCTTCTGGCGTTTGAGAAGCAGCATGGTTGTAAACCTACGGTGGCCATCGTACCGGCAACACTGATGCGCAGGCTGGTGGGACCTGTGCCGAATTGTGTGGTGTACGTGAGTAACCTGGTCGTGCTGGCCGATCCCACTGTGGACGTACCACGGCTGACCGCGCTGGAGATACCCGATCCGATCCGGGCGTCGCCCTCGAAGCCAGCGCCTGACACGAGCACGCTGCACTGATCGGAAAGATGCCAGAACACGACTCACGGCGTAGTCACGGCCGGGTTGGTGTTAGTGTTCGCGTTAGCACCCGCATTGCCCCCCGGATCAACACTTACCTTCTGCGGATGACTCGCATCGTGCAGCACGCCGGTCCACCCGCCACCCAGATCGCCGATCAACGCCGCCGCATCCAGCAACCGCGATTGCTGCACCGTCAGCGCACTTTGTTGCGTACTCAACTGAGTGGCCTGCGCAGTGGCGACCGTCGTGTAATCAACTGTGCCGGCCTCGTACTCGTTCTGCGCGATCTGCGCGCCGCGAATCGAATCGCGCACGGCCGCATCCAGCGCGTCGCTTTGCTGCGCCAGAATGCGCAGACCCGAAAGATCGTTCTCCACGCTCTGGAACGCGCTCAGCACGGTGCCGCGATAGTTCGCCACCGACGCATCGTAAGTCGCGCGCGCCGCCGCAACTTCGGCGCTGCGCTCGCCGCCGTCGAAGATCGTCTCGGTGGCGCTCGCGCCGAGCGACCACACATAGTTACTGATATGCAGCAGCCCCGCGAGCGGCGCCTGGGTGAAACCATCGAGCGCCGAGAGCGAGATCGTCGGGTAGTAAGCGGAAACGGCCACGCCAATCGCCGCGTTCGCGGAGGCCATCTGGCGTTCCGCCGTGGCGATGTCGGGCCGACGTTGCAGGATGGTCGAGGGCACGCCGGCCGGAATCGTCGGCAGGATCGGCAACTTGCCATTGTGCGGAATCGTCATGTCCTCGGGGTTGCGCCCAACCAGCACGGCGATCGCGTGTTCGTACTGCGCGCGCGCGACGCCCAGCGCGATCAGGCTTGCCTGCGCGTTCTCCAGTTGCGTGCGCGCCGTGATGAGGTCGGACGGCGCGACGGTGCCCGCCGTGTCCTGGTTGCTCACCACGCGCAGCGAGTTCTTGTACGCCTCGACGGTTTGCGTGAGCAGGTCGATATCGGCATCGGTCACGCGTAGATCGATCACGTCATTGGCGAGCGCAATCTGTTCGGACAACTGGGCATTCGCGAGCGTGGCTTCGCTCGCTTGCGCCGTAGCCGACTGCTCTTCGATCTGGCGGCGCACTTGCCCCCAGAAGTCGATCGTCCAGCTCACGTTCGCTTCGAGCGTGCCCGCGTTGACGATGCGCGCGCCGCTGCTGTTCGAGACGCTGCTCACGCTGCTGATCGTGCCGGTGGCGGAGCGCTCGCGCGTGGCGGACCCGGTCAGGCCCACCGTCGGAAACAGGCTTGCGCGCGCCACGCGCACTTCAGCCAGCGCTTCCTGATAGTTCGCGTAGCTTTGCGCGACGGTCTGGTTGGCGACCGGAACAAGCGGTTCGAGCTCGTCGAGCAACGGGTCCTGGAAGGCAGTCCACCAGTCCCCTTTGGGGCCGGCGGCCGCGGACGGATCGGCCTGGGTCCAGCCGGGCAGCTCCTTCCATTGTGTGGGCACGGCCACCTGCGGGCGGTGATAGTCGGGACCGACCATGCAGCCGCCCAGCAACAAGGCGAGGCCGAGCGGCAGCAGGCGCACAGGACGCAGCGCGGGACGGGCTTTCATGGCATTGGCGGGTTCGAACGGGTGAATCGTCTTCATGATGCGCTCTCATCGGCCTGGCGGTTCCAGGGCAGGCGTGCAGCCCAGCGTGCGAGGCGCGCGCGCAGGCGGTCGAGGAACAGATAAATCACGGGCGTGGTGTACAGCGTAAAGACCTGGCTCAGGAGCAGGCCACCCATCACGGTCACGCCCAGCGGCTGACGCAGCGACGCGCCCTGGCCAATGCCGATCGCGAGCGGCACGGCGCCCAGCACCGCGGCAAACGTCGTCATCATGATCGGGCGCAGCCGCACCACGGCGGCTTCGTGGATCGCATCGCGCGCGTTGCGGCCTTCGTTGCGCTGCAACTGGATCGCGACGTCCACCATCATGATGCCGTTCTTCTTGACGATACCGATCAGCAGGATGATGCCGATCATCGCGATCACCGAAAACGGCGTGCCGAAGATCAGCATCGCAAGAATCGCGCCGATGCCCGCCGAAGGCAACGTCGAGAGAATCGTCAGCGGGTGGATGGTGTTCTCGTAGAGTACGCCCAGCACGATATACACCACGACCAGCGCCGCCAGAATCAGGAGCGGCACCGTGCCCATCGATTGCGCGTAGGCTTGCGCCGCGCCTGCGAAGGCGCCGTGGATCGAGGCGGGCATGCCGATGTCGAGCTGCGCCTGCTCGATGATCTTGCTCGCCTCCGAGAGCGAGCCGCCCTGGGGCAGGTTGAACGAGATCGTGCCCGCCACTTCGCCGCTCTGGTGATTGACCTGGGTGGCCGTGTGGCCCGTGGTCCAGGTCATCAATGCGTCGACCGGCACCATGGTTTCGGCGGCGGTACTGTCCGCGCTACCGCTCGAACTGCCGCCCTTGCTGTTGGAGATCGAGTTGTTCTGCTGGTTGGCCACCGCGTTCGCGTTGCGCGAGTTGGTGTTGCTCGAGCTCGTGGAGGAGGTGCTTTCCGCCGTGTAGGCGGTGACCCCCGAGACCGTGCTGCTCGACATCTGCGTGGACGCCGAACCGCTCGCATTGCCCGCCGCCGTGCTCATCCAGATACGGCTGAACGACTGCGGATACTGCCAGTATTGCGGCGCCACTTCCATCACCACGAAGTACTGGTTGATGGGGTTGTAGATGGTCGATACCGTGCGCTGGCCAAAGGCGTCGTACAGCACGCTGTCGACCTGGTTCGGGTCGAAGCCATAGCGTTTGGCGGTCGCGCGGTTCACCGTCACATAGGCTTGCAGGCCGTTTTGCTGCAAGTCCGAGTTCACGTCGGTGAGCGTGCCGTGATACTTGTTCAGCGCATCGACAAGCTTAGGTGTCCATTCGAATAGCGCGTCGGCGTCGTCGCTGGTGAGCGTGTACTGATACTCGGCCGCTGACTGTCGCCCGCCGATCTGCAGGTCCTGTTGCGGCACCAGGAAAAGACGCGCGCCCGACACCGCGTTGAGCTTCGGCCGCAGACGGTTCACGACCTCCGTGGCGGACAGCTTGCGCTGCGCGAGCGGCTTCAATTCGATAAAGACGTTAGCGGTGTTGAGTGCGCGTCCGCCCGTGAAGCCCGCCACCGAAGCCACGGCCGGGTCTTTCTGCACGATGTCCTGCAACTGCGCGAGCTTTTTCTCCATCGCCGTAAACGAGATGCTCTGGTCGGCGATGATCTGGCCGATCAGGATGCCCGTGTCCTGCTCGGGGAAGAAGGTGCCGGGCAGCAGGCGCGCAAGGAACACGTTGGCGACCAGCAGCGCGACCAGCAGCCCGATCACCAGCAGCGCATGATCGAGCACGGCGTCGAGCGTGCGCGAATAGAACTGCTTGAAGCGCTCGAACTGCGCATCGATCCACGCGGCCACGCGTGAAGGCTGGTGCTGTTCACGTTCGCGCTTGAGCACATAGGCGCACATCGTGGGCGTGACCGTGAGCGAGACGATCAGCGAGATCACGATGGCGATCGAGAGCGTCATCGCGAACTCGTGGAACAGCAGGCCGACGATGCCCGGCATCAGCAGGATCGGCAGGAACACGGCGATCAGCGACAGGCTCATCGACAGCACCGTGAAGCCCACTTCGCCCGCGCCGCGCAATGCGGCTTCCTTGGGATCGAGCCCGGCTTCCATATGCCGCACGATGTTTTCGAGCACCACCACGGCGTCGTCCACCACGAAGCCGGTGCCGATGGTGAGCGCCATCAGCGAGAGATTGTCGATGCTGTAGCCGAGCAGGTACATCGGCCCGAAAGTGCCGACGATCGAGAGCGGCAGCGCCACGGCCGGAATCAGCGTGGCGCGCGGCGAGAGCAGGAACACGAACACCACGCCGATCACGAGCAGCACGGCGATAAAGAGCGTGCGCTCCGTATCGGCCACCGAAGCGCGCACCGACTCCGAGCGGTCGACGGCCACGTTCACCTTGATGGTGGCGGGCAGGGCGGCCTCGATATTGGGCAGGCGCGCCTGGATCTGCTGCACGGTCTTCACGACGTTGCTGCCGGGCATCGGATAGACGATCACGAGCACGGCCGACTTGCCGTTGTAGAGACCGGCGTTGCGGATGTTTTCGTTGGAGTCGCGCACCGTGCCCACGTCGCGCAGATAAACCGGCGCGCCGTCGCGATAGGCGATCACCACGTCGCGATAGGGCGCGGCGCTGCTGATCTGGTCGTTCGAGGTCACCACGAAGCGCTGGTCGCCCTGGTCGAGATGGCCTTTGGCGCTGTCGGCATTGGCTGCGCCGATGGCCGCGCGCACGTCCTCCATGCCGATGCCGTAGCTATTGAGCTTGCCCGGCTCCAGCTCCACGCGCACGGAGGGCAGCGCGCCGCCGCCCAGCGTGATCTGGCCCACGCCGTCCACCTGCGAGAGCTGCTGCATGATCACGGAATCGGCGGAGTCGTAGAGCTGCGCCTTGGTGAGCGTGTCCGAGGTGAGCGCGAGCACCATGATCGGCGCGCTCGCGGGGTTGTACTGGCGGTACGTGGGGTTGCTGCGCAGCGTGGTGGGCAGGTCGGCGCGCGCGGCCTGGATCGCGGCTTCCACGTCGCGCGCGGCGCCGTTGATGTCGCGATTGAGGCCGAACACGATCACGATCGTCGAGGTTCCCACGTTGTTGATCGAGGTGAGCTGGCTCACGTCGGCGATGGTGCCCAGGCGTCGCTCCAGTGGTTCGGCCACGGTGGAGGCCATCGTGTCCGGGCTCGCGCCCGCCATGTTGGCCTGCACCACGATCACCGGATAGGCGATGTTGGGCAGCGGCGCAACCGGCAGCCGGAAGAACGCCAGCGCGCCAGCCAGCAGGATCGCGATCGCCAGCAGCGAAGTGGCGACCGGGCGGCGGATGAAGAGCGCCGAGAGATTCACGGCGTGCCCTCGGGCGCGGGGTTGCGCGGCTCATCGCCGCCGTTGGTCGGGCCCGTGCCGCTCGCATCGGCATCGCCATCGTCTTCAGGCTTGTTCTTGCGGCCGAAGCGGATCGCCAGGCGGTCGAAGTACAGATAAATCACGGGCGTCGTGAAGAGCGTGAGCAACTGCGAAACCGTGAGGCCGCCAATGATCGCGAGGCCGAGCGGGCGGCGCAGTTCCGAACCCGTGCCGGTGCCGAGCAGCATCGGCAGCGCGCCGAGCATGGCCGCGAGTGTGGTCATCAGGATCGGGCGGAAGCGTAGCAGGGAAGCTTCGAAGATCGCCTCGCGCGGCGGCTTGCCGTGCACGCGTTCGGCCTCGAGCGCGAAGTCCACCATCATGATGGCGTTCTTTTTGACGATGCCGATCAGCAGCACGATGCCGATGATGCCGATCACGTCCAGGTCCTTGCCCGCGATCATCAGCGCGAGCAGCGCGCCAATCCCCGCCGAGGGCAGCGTCGAGAGAATCGTCACCGGATGCACGTAGCTCTCGTAGAGCACGCCCAGCACGATATAGACGGCTACCAGCGCGGCAATCAGCAGATAGACCTCGGAGGAGAGCGAGTCCTCGAAGGCCTGCGCCGCGCCCTGGAACGACGAGGTGATCGAAGGCGGCAGGTTGACGGCGGCTTCGGCCTTGCGCACGTCGCGCACGGCGGCGGAGAGCGATGCGCCATCGGCGAGATTGAACGAGATCGTGACCGACGGGAACTGCGCAAGGTGGCTGATCGTCAGCGGCGAGCGCGTGATGCGGATCGTCGCGATGCCTTTGAGCGGCACCTGGCCCGAGGTTGCGGTCTGGCTTGGCAGATAGATGTCGCCGATCGAATCGACCGTGGGCAGCGACTCCGGCTTCGCGACCAGGATCACGCGGTACTGGTCCGACTGCTGGAAGATGGTCGAGACGATGCGCTGGCCCAGGGCGTCGTAGAGCGCGTTGTCGATGGTCGCCGCCGTGATGCCGTAGCGCGCCGCGAGCTGGCGGTTCACCTGGACATCGACGGACAGGCCGTCGGTGTTCAGATCGCTCGTGACGTCGGTGATCGACGGAATCTGCTTCATCTTGTCGATGAGCGCGGGCACGTACTGATTGAACGCCTGCTGGTTCGGGCCGCGCAGCACGAAGTTGTACTGGTTGGGCGAGACCGTGGTGTCGAGCGTCAGATCCTGTTCGGGCTGTAGATACAGACGAATGCCCGCCACCTTCGCCACCGACTGCTGGATGCGCCGCGCGATTTCCTCGGCGCTGCCGGAGCGGTCGTCGTGCGGCTTCAGGTTGATCAGGAAGCGGCCGTTGTTGAGCGTGTTGTTGATGCCGTCGATGCCCACGTACGAGGTGAGCGACACCACATCGGGATCTTTGAGGATTTCCTCGGCCAATGCCGACTGGCGGCGCACCATCGCCTGGTACGAGACCGAGTTGTCGGCCACGCTGATCGCCTGGATCACGCCTACGTCCTGCACGGGGAAGAGGCCCTTGGGGATCACGACGTACAACAGGCCCGTGAGCGCGACGGTCACCACGAACACGATGAGCGTGAGCACCTGGTGATCGAGCACCCAGCGCAGGCCGCGTTCGTAGGCGTTGAGCGTCTTGTCGAACAGACCTTCGCTGATGCGTTCGAAACGGCTCGGATGGCGTTCGGCCTGGGCGCGCAGGATACGCGCGCACATCATCGGCACGACGGTCAGCGAGACCACGGCGGACAGCACGATCGTGACCGCGAGCGTGACGGCGAATTCGCTGAACAGACGGCCGATTACGCCGCCCATGAAGAGCAGGGGAATCAGCACGGCAATCAGCGAAATCGTCAGCGACAGAATCGTGAAGCCGATCTGCCCCGCGCCTTTTAGCGCTGCCTGCAAGGGCTTTTCGCCTTCCTCCAGATAGCGCACGACGTTCTCGATCATCACGATGGAGTCGTCCACCACGAAGCCCGTGGCGATGATCAAGGCCATCAGCGAGAGATTGTCGATCGAGTAGCCCAGCTCGTACATCACGGCGAGCGTGCCGATCAGCGAGACCGGCACCGAGATGCTCGGGATGATGGTGGCAGGCAGGTTGCGCAGGAACACGAAGATCACTGCCACCACCAGCGCGACGGCGAGCACGAGTTCGAATGCGGCGTCATGCACGGAGGCCTGGATCACGCCCACGCTGTTCGAGACCACCGTCACCTTCATGCCGGCCGGCAGCGTGGCTTCGAGCTGCGGCAACTGGCGCATGATCTGGTTGACCGTGGCGATCACGTTCGCGCCGGGCTGGCGCTGCACGTTGAGCACGATCGCGGGCTGCTTGTTGTACCACGCGCCGCGCTCGACATCCTGCGCCGCCGTGGAGACGCGCGCGACGTCGCGCATGAAGACCGGCGAGCCGTTCTGATAGGCGATGACCGTATCTTCGTAGTCCTTGGGATCGGAAATCTGATCGTTGGAGTTGATCGTGTAGTCAAGCTCGGGGCCGTCGAAATTGCCCTTCGGCGCGCTCACGTTGACGTTGGCCAGCAGCGTGCGCAGATCGTCGAGATTCAGGCCATAGGCGGCGAGCTTTTGCGGATCGGCTTCCACGCGCACGGCCGGCACATTGCCGCCCGCCGTGCTCACGAGACCCACGCCCGGCACTTCGGAAATCTTGGTGGCGAGGCGGTTGTTGGCCGCGTCCTGCAACTGCGTGAGCGACATCGAATTCGATGTGATCGCGAGCGTGAGGATCGGCTGGTCGGCCGGGTTGACCTTGGCGTAGGTCGGCGGCGCAGGCAGACCGCTCGGCAGGTAGCTGTTGGCGGCGTTGATGGCCTGCTGCACGTTCTGCTCGGCCACGTCCAGATTCAGCGAGAGATCGAATTGCAGCGTGATGACCGAGGCGCCCTCGGAGCTATAGGAGATCATCTGTTGCAGACCCGGAATCTCGCCGAGCTGCACTTCGAGCGGCGCCGTCACGGTGGTGGCCATGACGCTCGGGCTCGCGCCCGGATAGAAGGTCTGGACCTGGATGGTCGGGTAATCGACTGCGGGCAGCGACGAGACCGGCAGGAACTTCATCGCCACGAGGCCGATCAGCACCATCGCGATCATCAGCAACGATGTCGCGACGGGCCGCAGAATGAAAAGACGCGAAATATTCATCGGCGCGGAAACGGCAGGTCAGGAGGCCTGGGAGGCGGCGTCGGCCGTCTCGGCCGCGGAGGCGCCCGAAGCCGCAGGCGTGGCCGATGCAGCCGAACCAGTCGACGCAGCGGCGTTCGCATGCGCGTGCGAGGCGTTGCCCATGCGCGCCGCGCTCGCGCCATGCGCCGAGCCGGGTTTGCCGGTCGAGGGCTGGATTTTCGTGCCGTCGTTGAGGCGGTCCAGACCGTCGGTCACCACTTGCTGCCCGGCGGTGAGCCCGGCCGTGATGACGGTATGCTGGCCGTCGCTCGGGCCGAGCGTGACCTTATGGACCGAGACGGTGTTGTTGGCGTTGACGAGGTACACGTAGTCGCCCGGCGCGCCCGATTGCACGGCGGGTGTGGGCACGAGCACCGAGTTCTGCATCGTGTCGACGAGCAGGCGCACGTTGACGAACTCGTTGGGGAACAGGGCTTCGTCGTCGTTGGGGACGCTCGCGCGCAGCGTGACCGTGCCGGTGGCTGTCGCCATCTGGTTGCTGATGGCGTAGAGCGTGCCCGTCGCCAGTTGTTTGGTGTTCTCGCTGTTGAAGATGGTGATCGGCAACTTCGCCCCCGCGTTGACGCGCTGCAACACGCTAGACAGCGAGTTCTGCGGCACCGTGAACTGCACGGTGGTGGGCTTCATCGTCGTGATGACGGCGATACCCGTGGAACTGGACGCCGTTACGTAATTGCCCGGGTCGACCAGTCGCAGGCCCACGCGGCCCGACACCGGCGCGGTGATGTGGCAGTAGATCAGATCGAGCTCGTATTGCTTGATGGTGGCGAGGTCGGACTTCACGGCCGCCTCGTCCTGGGCGACGAGGAACTTCTGGTCGGAATACGTTTGTTCGGCGATCGACTTCTTCTCGTTGAGCTGCGTGTAACGATCGAGGTCGGCGCGCGCCTGGGCGAGCGAGGCGCGGTCCTTGGCGAGCTGCGCTTCGGCCTGCTCCTTGCTGATTTCGTACTGGCGCGGATCGATCTGGGCGAGGAACTGGCCTTTGACGACGTCCTGGCCTTCGCGATAGCCCACTTCGGTGAGATAGCCGCTCAATTGCGGCAGCACGGTAACGGTGGCGGTCGGCGTGACGGTGCCGAGCGCGTCGAGCGTGACCGGCATCGAGCCCAGCGTGGCCGGCGCCACCGTCACCACCTGAGGGGCCGCACCGCGCGCGGGTTTTTTGCCCCGCAGCACGTGGACGACCACGAGGGCGATCAGCGCCAGCAGGATCAGTACGAGCACGATCCAGCGTCCGCGATGCTTGCGCGGTGGCGCAGCGGGAGGCGTGGGGGAAGCGGGGGCGGGGCGATTGGGCGTGTCGCTCATGCGGGTCTCCCGATGCGGCCGACGAGGCCAGGCTTGCCAGAGCGTTGGGCGGTGCGCGCATCGGCACACCGGCTGGGGCCGTGGGGGGCACGCGGCAAACGGGCCAGCGTGGCACCGTGCCGGTTGTCGTCGGTTCGCATACGAATTCTCTTTGGTTGTTGTGTGCAGCCGCCGCCCGAACCCGGCGCGCGCCAGGCTGCGAAGGCTAAGACTTGCAGTCTAACCAAATCGCGCGCTAATTTCGAAACGTTGGGTAATTGAAAGGTTTTGGCGCGTTACAAGCGCCGGTTTTCGTCATCGCGCGTTACGAATGGCGGGGTCGCGGGTGAATTTCGTAAGCGATGGAAAACGGCGGAAAAATAGCCGTCATCGAAACGACTGTATTGCGCTCGATGGCGAACTTGCCGGAGGCTTTCGTTTGAGGTTCGATTGAAGACAGTCCATGCATACCCTGCTTTAAGGTCTTCTTCAGGTGCGGGCTTGTAGCATCGCGGCGCCCATACTGATTCGGAGCCCTCATTTTGCTGCAGCCCACAAGCGATGCCAGTCACGACAACTGGTCGAGATGGATTCTCGAGCAACGCCACGGAGCGGATGGCCACTGCGAGCGCGAGGTCGGTGTCGAGATAACCCGCTACGCCGACCGCGTGCTGGATTTCGCGGGCCTGCGCGCTGGCATGACGCTCGTGGATGTCGGGACCGGCGATGGCCTTGTGGGCCTGCGAGCGATCGAGCGGATCGGCGCGTCTATCCGCGTGATCATGACCGATGTGTCCGCCCGCCTGCTTCAGCACGCGCAAGCAAGGGCGCAGGCTAGCGGCGTGAGCGGGCAATGCACGTATTTGCACTGCGCTGCGCAAAGACTGGACGGTATCGCCGACAACGCCGCCGACGCGCTGACCATGCGCGCGGTCCTCGCCTATGTGGACGATAAGCCTGCTGCCATGCGCGAAGTGTTCCGCGTGCTGAAGCCGGGCGGCCGCTTTGCGATCGCCGAGCCGATCCTGCGCGACGAAGCACTTGAGGTCTGCATGCTCAGGCAACTGATCGATTCCGGTTCGATCGACAACAGCGATCCGTTTTTTCCGCTGTTGCTACGCTGCCGCGCGGCTCAGTTTCCCGATACCGAGGAACAAGTCCGGGCGCTGCCGATCACGAATTACGGCGAACGCGATCTGGTTCGCTTTGCGATCGACGCGGGATTTACCGATATCCACCTCGAATTGCATATCGACGTGAAAACCGCAGACTGCGTCCCGTGGGAGACCTTTCTTCGCATGGCGCCTCATCCGCTTTCGCCTGACCTCGAAACCATCCTTCAAACCCGATTCACGCGCGAGGAGCGTGATTATCTGGAAGTGCGCATGCGTGCAATGTTTGAAAGTGGGAAACAACCTGGCGCCTCGCGCATCGCCTGGTTGACGGCGAGAAAGCCTTGATAGCTGGTAATGTAGTTTCGCGGCATTCCGTATGCGGGTACGGATGTCGATGTATCAAGGATCGGGCCTGTTCCGCCCGATTCTAAATAACAACTTTTCTCATTCAAAAACAATAAAACACGCCGCGTGAAATAGCTTGTAAGGATATCCATTTGCGGCCTGTAGCTCCCGGCATCATATCCCCGTCTGATCGCTATGCTCTCGACCTGCTAACAGGTAACAGATCGTATCGGGACGGAGATCGGAACATGTCAAAAGAAAGCTCTGCATTTCGGCGCGCGTTGAATCGCTCGGTGTTGGGCCTCGCGCTGGCTCTCGCGATGGGGCTTCAGGGGTGTTCGACGACGCTTGAAAATATCGCGTTGGGTACGGGCATTGGCGTGGCGGGGACCATTTCGGCCCTGGGATGCCTGCTGGCCTGCCAGGACAAGGGGCCGGGGTGGTAAGCGACGCATCGCTCGATGCCAGATAGCTTGCGCGTCCTTGTTTGTCATATTCATCGCCGACACTAGCGTGTTGACGGCGCGATGAATCATCGCGGCGATATGCCGTAACGCGTTGTAATGATTCAATCCTCGACGTGAGGCAGTGATGCGCTTTCATTCGAAGCGAGCTAAGGTTCTCTTCAGGAAGCGTCAGTAGGCTCGATCGGTTTGAGGCCGTTGTTATCCGATGCTTTCAGTCGAATGCTTATCTGCCTGAATGGAAGGGCGATTGCATGACGAATGAAATGCATTTGGAAGATTTTATTGAGGCAGCCGCGCTGCGGCATTGCCTGATGGCACGACTTGAAACGTTTTACGGTCCGATCCGGAACCCTCACTTAGGCGTAAGTCCGCGAGCCGTCGCGGCAGTATCGACGA